>JBFWYC010000007.1:0-122027 GCA_050186805.1 Hyphomonadaceae bacterium | reverse complement strand
AAATTCTCGACTATGTCGAAAACGAGCGGCTCGCGATTACGTGGCCGGACTGGCGCGGCGACAAGAGCGTGCCCGATCAACGGGTGCTTTGGGTGTAGAAGCCGGAGGGCGCCGGCACGCGTGTCGAGTTCAAGCACGATGGCTTCGTGCGCGCGGTGGACGTGAGCGACTATCCGTTCGGTTGGGGCTGGTTCTTGTCGCGCATCGCGACGGTTGCGGAAGGCAAGACGCTCGCTGCGCCGCCGAGTTTCGATTGCTGAGGCTTAGCGGGGCGGCTTGCGCCAGAAGCGATAGGTGGTGAGCCGCGCGAAGCCTTCGCGCGCATAAAGCGTGATCGCCGGCGCATTGTCGGCGTCGACCTGCAGGAATGCGTGGGCCGCGCCGTGGGCGCTGGCCCAGTGCAGCAGCGCGCGCAGGACATGCAACGCATGCCCGCGTCGGCGTTCGTCAGGCACGGTGCGCATTAGAAAGATGCCGGCGAGGCGCCCGGCGATAGCGCTGGCGCCGATGGCGACAACGCGCTCGTCTTGGGCGCGCGTCGCGAAGGCCGCTGGCGCCGGCACGCGCCGGGCAATCGAGCGGCGCTCTTCGAGATCGTCCGCGCTGGTGGTGGAGTTCTGTAGCGCGAGGTCGAACGCCGGGGGCATGGCGGAGGCAACGCCCACAGGCTCGTGGTCTCCGATCGGCGCGCTTAGGTCACGCAGCATTATCAGTGTCGGCATCACGCACTGATAGCCGCGCCGTGCTAGGCGATCGGCCAAGTCCGCGGGCGCGAACGCATCGTCGGTGAGCTTGAAGCGCGGCGGCAAATTGCGCGCTGCGTACCAGGCCTCGGCATCATCAATCGCGCGTTCGACGTCTCCGCCGGCCCAGCTCAACGGCCAAACCGCGTTGACGCGCCCGGTAACGCCGCCCGCGGCGAGATAGAACCAACCGTCGCGCGCTTCGGTGGTGGCGGCGGGCCAAGTTTCGATTGTGGCGCGATCGATGTCGGCGGCGCTCGGGTTCATGCGGCTTTCTTAGCGCGTTCGCCGGTCGCCACAACGGCCAGGAGGGGTGCGCCTGCGACGGTGCGCATGCTGGTGGTGACGTTGGCAAGATATGGCGCCATGCGCTGCTTGAGCACGCGCGCGATTTTAGCGCGCTGTTCGGCGGCGGGCGGCTCATAGACCTGAACGAACACGCTCTTGTTATGCATCATTCGGCAGACATCGCGGAGTTCGTCGCCCTCGCTCGCCCAGAACGCGTTCACGTTCACCGCGAGGATGCGGTCGAACAGAGCCGGTTCGTGCGCCTCAGCCGTGAAGCTTTCTTGCATGAACATGGCGCGCCCAGCCTTGGCGTAGGCGGCGTTGCGCTCGCGCGCCGCTTTGATGGCGGCGGCGGATTTGTCCACGCCCATATACGTCCCATAGCCGAGCAGGGGACAGATGCGCTGGGCGGCGACGCCGCTGCCGCAGCCGATCTCGAACACGTTGTGGTCCTTCTCGATGCCGAGAAGCTCGATCGCCCATTTGATCCGCGCCGGCGCCAGCGCTTGGATTTTACGCACCTGTTTTCGCAGCCACCAGCTTCACGACGTCGCTCATGATGGCGGTGATGCGGAAATCCTTGGGCGTGTAAACCCCGGCCACACCCATTTGCTTGAGCGCCAGCGCGTCGGCGGGGGGGATGATGCCGCCAACGACGAGCGGCACGTTGTCGAGGCCCTCGGCGCGCATCAGGCGGACCACATCCTGAACCAGATCGAGGTGCGATCCGGAGAGAATGGAGAGACCGACCGCGTGGGCGTTCTTTTCTTTCGCGGCTTTGACAATCTCGGCGGGCGTCAGGCGAATGCCTTCATAAATAGCGTCCATGCCGACCGCGCGCGCGCGCGCGGCGATCTGCTCGGCGCCATTCGAATGGCCATCGAGGCCGGGTTTGCCGACGAGGAACGTGAGCGTGCGGCCAAGCTTTTTGCTCAGCGCTTCGACGTCGCGCTTCACCGCATCGATGTCGTCGCCGCTCGTATTAATGACGACAGCGACGCCGGTGGGGCCGCGATACTCGCCATAGACCTCGCGCAAACACGCAGCCCACTCACCGGTGGTGACGCCGGCTTTGGCGGCGGCGATCGAGGCCGGCATGATGTTCTGGTCTTCTGTTGCTGACACGCGCAACGCGGCGAGCGCCGCTTCGGCGGCTTTGCTGTCGCGGGCGCTGCGCCAAGCCTTCAGCCGCGCGATCTGCTCGGCCTCGGCGGCGAGGTCGACAGTTTGAATGTTCTTTTCGCCCGCCTCCAGCGGCGACGCTTCGCCTTCGGTGAAGGCGTTGACGCCGATCACCTTCTGTTTGCCGGCTTCAATCTGCTCGATGCGGCGGCGATTGGAATCGACCAGGGCGCTTTTCATGTATTCGACGCTGGCGACGGCGCCGCCATTGGCTTCGATCTTTCGCAGTTCAGCGCGCGCGCCATCCACCAATTGCGCAACCTTGGCTTCGACCACCTTCGATCCGTCGAACAAATCCTCGAACTCGAGCAAGTCGGTTTCGTAGGCCAGCACTTGCTGCATGCGCAGCGACCATTGCTGATCCCACGGCCGCGGCAGGCCCAAGGCTTCGTTCCACGCCGGCAGCTGCACGGCGCGGGCGCGCGCGTCCTTCGAGAGCGTGACGGCGAGCGTTTCCAATAAAATGCGATAGACGTTGTTCTCGGCCTGCTGCTCGGTAAGGCCGAGTGAGTTCACCTGCACGCCGTAACGGAAGCGTCGCGCCTTTTCGTCGGTCACGCCGTAGCGCTCGCGGCCGATCTCATCCCAGAGCGCGGTGAAGGCGCGCATTTTGCACAATTCAGTGACGAAACGCATGCCGGCGTTCACGAAGAAGGAAATCCGGCTGAACACGTCGGCGAAACGCTCGCTCGCCACTTCGCCACGACCGTTGACGCCATCCAAAACCGCGATTGCGGCGGCGAGGGCGAAGGCGAGCTCTTGCTCGGGCGTCGCGCCGGCTTCTTGCAGATGGTACGAGCACACGTTCATCGGATTCCATTTGGGAATCGTGTCGAGGCTCCAGGCGATGGTGTCGGCGGTGAGCTTCAGGCTCGGCGCCGGCGGGAAGATGTAGGTGCCGCGCGAGAGATATTCTTTGAGGATGTCGTTCTGCGTGGTGCCGGTAAGCTTCCTCGGATCAGCGCCTTGCTCTTCGGCGAGCGATACATAAAGCGCCAAGAGCCACGCGGCAGGCGCGTTGATCGTCATCGACGTGTTCATGCGATCGAGCGGGATGCCGTCGAACAGCGCGCGCATATCGCCGAGATGGCCGACCGGCACGCCGACCTTGCCGACTTCGCCGCGGGCCAGGACGTGGTCGCTGTCATAACCGGTCTGCGTCGGCAGATCGAACGCCACCGAAAGCCCGGTTTGGCCCTTCGCCAGATTGGTTTTGTAAAGCTTGTTGGACTCGGCGGGCGTCGAGTGGCCGGAATAGGTCCGGAAAATCCAGGGTGGATCGGGGGCGTGCTGGAAGGGCGCTTGGGTCATGTCCGGACTCGCAACGGCTCATGTTGCACTGCGGGACGGGCCTGCGCCAGCCAAAGTGGCGGCGCGCTGAAAATTTCGTCGCTCAGGGGCTGAAGGCCACGAAACCGATGGCGTAATGGCGAATTCTGACAGTGAGGCGCCCCAGCGGCGCCTAGCAACGCATCAATTCACGCGCGCCAGCTTATTGACGCAGTGCAGCAAAAGGGGTCAGTCTCCCCACCCTACGAGGTTGTGCCATGGCCGAAGCGAAGAAAGCCGCGCTCTCCAGCGTGAAGGACATTTACGCCGTCGGGGAAATTCCCCCGCAATTCCACGTGCCGGAAAAAATGTGGGCGTGGGCGATCCGCAAGGAGCGCCACGGGCGCCCGGCGACGGCCATGCAGCTGGAGCAAGTGCCGGTGCCGGCGATCGGCGAAGACGAGGTGCTCGTGCTCGTGATGGCGGCGGGCGTGAATTATAACGGCGTCTGGGCCGCGCTTGGCCAGCCGCTCTCGCCGCTCGACGGCCACAAGCAGCCCTATCACATCGCCGGCTCCGACGCGTCGGGCATCGTGTGGGCGGTGGGCTCCAAGGTGAAGCGCTGGAAGCCGGGCGACGAGGTCGTCATCCATTGCAATCAGGACGATGGCGACGACGAAGAGTGCAATGGCGGCGATCCGATGTTCTCGACCAGCCAGCGCATTTGGGGTTACGAGACGACCGACGGCTCGTTCGCGCAATTCTGCAAGGTGCAAGCGCGCCAGCTGATGCCGCGCCCGCAGCATCTCACCTGGGAAGAGGCGGCGTGTTACACGCTGACGCTCGCGACCGCCTATCGCATGCTGTTCGGCTGGCGTCCGAACGTGCTGCGCCCGGGCCAAAATGTGCTGGTTTGGGGCGCTAGCGGCGGCCTCGGCGTGTTCGCGGTGCAGCTTTGCGCCGTCAGCGGCGCGCACGCGATCGGCGTCGTCTCCAGCGAAGACAAGAAAGACTACGTGCTCTCGATGGGCGCGAAAGCCGTGCTCAATCGCAATGACTTCAATTGCTGGGGGCAGCTGCCCAAGGTGAACGGCGAGGGCTTCCCGGAATACATGAAAGAGGTCGGCAAGTTCGGCAAAGCGGTGCGCGCCATCACCGGCGGCAAGGACCCCGACATCGTGTTCGAGCATCCGGGCGAGCAGACGTTCCCGGTCTCGGTGCGCATCGTGAAGCGCGGCGGCATGGTGGTGATCTGCGCCGGCACCACCGGCTACAATCTCACCATGGACGCGCGCTATTTGTGGATGCACCAGAAGCGCGTGCAGGGCAGCCACTTCGCGCATCTTTACCACGCGAGCCAAGCCAACCAACTCGTCATCGATCGCCGCATCGATCCGGCCATGGGCGAAGTCTTCCCCTGGGAGAAGATCCCCGACGCGCACGAGAAGATGCTCGATAACAAGCACACGCCCGGCAACATGGCGGTGCTGGTGACAGCGCAGCGCAGCGGCCTGCGGACCTACGAGGACGTGCTGGAACTCAGCGGCTCGCGCGCCTGAGGCCGCCACGGAATTGACCTGACCGCCCGCTACGGCTCCAATCCAGTCGTGGCGGCGCGGGGAGGCGTCGCCCGGGGGAAACTGGGCTCATGATACGCCTTGCCGTTGCAGCGCTTGCGCTGCTCTTGATCGCCGTCGCCGGCTTTGTCGGCTTCCGCACCTATTCGTTCACCGCGCCGCCGCCGCCCGCCGAGGCGCAGATACCGGACGCGAGCGCCTACCAGATCGATGTCAGCGCCGCCGCCATCCGGCTGTCGGAGGCAATCCGCTTCCGCACTGTCTCGCTGGTGCAAGAGACCGACGACCGCGCGCAGTTCGAACAGTTTCACGCCTGGATGCAGCAGCGTTACCCGGCGTTTCACGCCGCCGCCGCGCGCGAGATCGTCGGTGAGTTGTCGCTGCTCTATACGTGGCGCGGCAGCGATCCGGGCCAGCCGCCCATCGTGCTGCTCGCGCACCAGGACGTGGTGCCTGTGCCGGAGGACACGCGCGCGGCGTGGGGTGTCGATCCGTTCGGCGGCGTTATCCGCAATGACGAAATCTGGGGCCGCGGCGCCATCGACGACAAAGGCTCGCTGGTCGCCATTCTGGAAGCGGCGGAGCATCTGGCCGCGCAAGGCCGCCAGCCAGTGCGCACGATCATCTTCGCGTTCGGGCATGACGAAGAAATCGGCGGCGATGGCGGCGCGGTGCTGATGGCGGCGAAGCTTGCCGAGCGCGGCGTGCGCGCGTGGTTTGTGCTCGACGAAGGTTTGGCCGCGCTTGATCGCCATCCCCTGACCGGGCGCCCGGCTTCCATGATCGGCATTTCCGAGCGCGGCTTCGGCACGCTGCATGTGCGCGCAGTGGGCCAGCCCGGCCATTCCTCGATGCCGCCGCCGCAGACGGCGGTTTCGCTGGTGTCGGAAGCGGTGGTGCGCATTCACGACATGCCGATCGAGCGGCGCCTGGAAGGCGGCCCGGCGCTCGGCATGATGCGCGCGCTGGCGCCGGAATTGTCGCTGACCAATCGCATGGCGGTGTCGAACGAGTGGCTGTTCGGCCCGCTGCTGCGCCAGCGTATGTCCGGCAGTCCGCCGGCGCAGGCATTGCTCGGCACCACCATCGCGCCGACCATGATCAATGGCGGCGTGCGCCCCAACGTGTTGCCGGCCGAAGCGACCGCGATGATCAATTTCCGCCTGCACCCGCGTGACACCGCCGCCGACGTCTTGCGCCGCGCGCGCGCTGAGGTGGCCGATCTCGAAGGCGTCACCCTCGATTGGGCCGAGCCGCCGCGCGACGCGAGCGCCATATCGAGCACGACGTCATCGAGCTATGCGCTGATCGCGGCGCTCTCGCGCGCCATGCTGCCGGACGCGCCGGTGGCGCCCGGCCTGGTGCTTGCCGGCACCGACTCGCGCCACTACGAGGGCGTGGCCGAGAACGTGTACCGGTTCCAGCCGATCCTGCTCTCGGCGGAAGACCTCGAAGGCCCCCACGGGCTCAACGAGCATCTTTCAATCGCCAATTTCGAACGCATGATCCGGTTCTATATCGGCCTCATGGAAGCGGGAGCGATGCAATGATGCGCGCCATTCTTTTCGCCGCGGCGCTCGTGGGCGCATGCACGCCCGCGCAGGAGGCCAAACAGGAAGAGCCCGCCGTGAATTCGACAGTGCCAGCGCCAACGCCTTCGGATGTCGCTATCCGTATCGATGCGAGCCGCAACGGGCAGACGGTGGAGGTTGGCGTCAATCAGCGCTTCGCCATCGAACTCGTCGGCGTGCCGACGGCAGGCTATGTCTGGGCCCCGACGCAAGTGCCGGCGTTCATCACCCGCGCCGGCGAGGCCAGCGGCAACACCGTGCCGGAGCAGTCGCAACCGGGCTATGCCGGTGGCAATCACTGGGAAGTCTTCATGTTCGCGGCGACCGACGCCGGCACAGGCGAGATCGTGCTCGAGCAGCGCCGGCCCTGGGAGACCAACGAACCGGCGACGGATACTTTCCGCGTCACCATCACGGCGCACTAGGGCTTGCTCTTCATCGCTCAGACCGCGCTCTTCCTGCTGGCGTTCGCGGGCGTTGTCGCGTGTTCGCTGGGCATGATCTATTTCGCCGGCGGGGCGCTCAACAAGGCGCGGCAGCCGGAGATGCGGCAGCGGCGCGCGGCGCTGGCGGTGCTGTGCTTGTGCGGCATTGTCGCCTCCGCCGGGTTGGGCTTTGTCGGCGTGCCGTTGATCCTGTATTTCGCCAGCCCATGAGCGATCTGCTTCGTGACCTTTGGTATTTCGCCGCCACCTCGCGCGAGTTGAAGCGCGGGGCGATGTTTCGGCGCGAAATCCTGGGCGAGCCGGTCGTGCTCGGGCGCGACGAGGAGGGCCGCGCTTTCGCGCTGCGAGATATCTGTCCGCACCGCGCCGTGCCGTTGTCGGCGGGGCGGATCACCGCCACGGACGGCGTGCAAACCGTCGAGTGCCCGTATCACGGCTGGCGCTTTGGCGCGCGCGATGGCGTCTGCAAGCAAATCCCATCGCTCGTGGAGGGCCAGCCCTACGAGGCCGGGCGCATTCGCGTGCGCCATTTCCCGACGCACGAAGCCAACGGCATTGTGCTGGTGTTTGTGTCGTCCGATGTGCGTTTCGCCGGCGAGCCGCCGGCGCCGCCGGAGTTCGGTTTGGGCGATCTGGTCGAGCCGAAATTCGTCATCGAGCGCATTTTCGCCGCGACCATGGATAACGCCGTCGTCGGCCTGATGGACCCCGCGCACGTGCCTTACGTGCATAATCAATGGTGGTGGCGCCCGCCTAGCGCGGGGCGGAAGCTGAAGGAAAAGCGCTTCGTGCCACGCGAGCGCGGCTGGGCCATTGAACGCCACGCGCCGAGCGGCAATTCGCTTGCCTATCGCATGCTGTTCGGCGGCGCGGTGACGACGGAAATTTCCTTCATGCTGCCCGGCTTTCGCTGGGAGGTGGTGGACAATCCCAACTCGCGCCTGTTCACGCTGACCTGCCTCACGCCGGAGAACGAAACCTCCACCCGCATCACGCAGGTGACGTATTGGAAAAACGCGCCGCTGCTCGATGTGCTGAAGCCGATCCTGATCCCGGCGGGGCGCGAATTTCTCGATCAGGACGGACGCATGGTGGATCTGCAGAACACCGGCCTCGCCTACAGCCCCGCCATGCTCTGGATCGACGATATCGACGTGCAAGCGAAGTGGTACCTGAAGCTCAAGCGCGAATGGGTGAAGAGCCGCGAAGAAAAGCGCGACTTCGTCAACCCGATCGAAGCAACGACGCTGCGGTGGATGAGTTAGGGGCGCTGGCTCACGCGGCGGCGGCGGGGCTGCTTTTCGCCGGGGGCGGACATCAGAGCGGTGTGTTAGAAGAGGAGGTGTTCTCGCGCCACCGCTTCTCGGCTCAGTCGATTCAATTGAGCGCAGCCGCCGTCGCCTTTGTGTCGTGCGGCTTGGCGGCGCTGTTGGCCTATCTGGGGTGCGAGTGGCCTGCGTTTGTCCTCGCCCCAATTGCGTTCGGCGCAATGGTTCTGATGCTCATCAACCGGTGTCCGCGCTGCAACTATCCAGTTTGGAAAAAAAGTGGCGAATGGCCACTCGAGCGACCGAAGAACATTCACGACAAAACTTGCGGACGCTGTGGCCTCGATCTCACGTCTAGACCATAGGCGCCACACGGGAACGGCAGAACGAGCATTTCGCGAAGCGCATCAGAGGTCCCGAAAGGCGTCATCGTCCGCCGCGCTCGCCCATTCTGCGAATATAGCGCAGGGATCGTCTTGCGGCGGTGCTTTCTCGATCCGTACGCCGTCCACCCCATAGCTGAACACGACGCCATCGCCCGGGCCGACATTCAGCTGCTTGCGCACTTCTTGCGGCAGGACAAGCCGGTTTTTGCTGGTGAGACGGGCGGTTGCTTTAGGCATGTCAGCTATTCTTTCCGTTTTACTCGCCATCAACAAGCTTTTGCGAGCGCGTCTGGCTCGCGTTCGCGTGCTTGACCGCGCGCGCCGCTGGCGCGATGTGCGCGGCGAGGGGGGGCTCATGCCGCGCACACATAACGAACGCCACTTCATTACTCGCATCGGTTGGCTGCGCGCCGCCGTGCTCGGCGCCAATGACGGCATCGTCTCGACGGCGAGCCTGATCATGGGTGTCGCGGCGGCCTCGTCCGGCCGCGCAGAGATTGTGCTGGCGGGTGTCGCTGCGCTGGCGGCGGGGTCGATGTCGATGGCGGCGGGCGAGTATGTCTCAGTCAGCGCGCAGGCCGACACCGAGCGCGCCGAGTTGCGCCGCGAGCGCCGCGAACTGGCGACCGACCCGGAATTCGAGCTCGATGAGCTGACGCAAATCTACGTGGCGCGCGGCGTCGAGCCGGCGCTGGCGCGGCAAGTGGCGCAGCAAATGACAGCGAAAGACGCGCTCGCCGCGCACGCGCGCGACGAGCTTGGCATTGCGCCTGATTTTCGCGCGCGCCCGGTGCAGGCGGCGCTGGCGTCCGCGGCGTCATTCGCCGCCGGCGCGGCGTTGCCGTTGTTTGTAGCTTTTGTGACGCCGCACGGCTTGCTGAATTGGGTGGTGGCGAGCACGTCGCTGGTCTTCCTCGCCAGCCTCGGCGCGCTCAGCGCCGGCTCTGGCGGCGCCCGTATTCCGACGGCGGTGGCGCGCGTGACGATCTGGGGCGCGCTCGCCATGGCCGCCACAGCAGCCATCGGCGCGCTGTTCGGGCAGGTGGTCTGAGCATCCCTTCTCAGCCGGGCATAGTTGTACTACTTTGCCTCGGGGGAATGGGTCATGGCGGAGCTTCAAACTGCCGAAGAGCTGATCGAAGAATGGCGCTCGCGCCGCGCTTCTGATTATTCCTGGGCCAGTCTTGGTCGCCGAGAAATTGCCGGCGGCGGCTTGCATGGCGAGGAAACGCTGCAGGATTATTGGCGCAGGGATCCCGAGTCCGGCGCCGTGCGCAACGACGATCAACTGCGCGAACTGGGCGAGCTCATCCAAGGGCCGGACGAGAAACTCTGGCACATCGTGCATCTGCCGGACCGTATCGCCGATCACGGCAAGACCGAGAAGGCGAGCTTTGGCTGGGAGGCGTGGCGGCGCATCACCACAATTGTCGCGAGCCGCCTGCAGCACGCGGAAAAAACGCTGATCGATGACGCCAGCACGCGGTCGACGCGCACGCGCAGCGCCCGCGAAGGGCGCGAGGCGCCGCGCGAGGGTAGAGCGCTGCTCGACGGCGCGGTGCTGCGCGATATTCCTGACTTGCCGGCCAGCGCACCCATTCATGCGCGTTTTCGCGCCGTGCAGTTTCTTTGGGGCGCCAATTTCGACAACCGCGTCTTCGGTTCGCCGGTGACCTTCGAGGACGTCTGCTTCTCCAGGTTCGCCTGGTTCGACAACGCTGTGTTCGAGGAAGAGGTCAACTTCGCGACGGCGGTGTTCGCGGGCGACGGACTGTTCAATGGCGCGGAGTTCAAGAAGCGCGTCAGCTATTACGCGATCAAGGCGGCGCATGATTTGCGCTTTGCCAAAACGACGCCAAATGGCGTGGCGAAGGCGACGCAATTCCGCGACGTGGCGAATTTCGGGCGCGCCGCCATCCGCGGCTTAGCGGATTTTGGCGCCGCGGAGTTCTCTGGCGAGGCCAATTTCAGCCAGGCGGAAATGTCCCGCCTCAGCTGCGGCCGCGCCAAGTTCAAGGGCGCCAATTTCTCCTCGATCGCGGTGTCCGACTCTCTCGATATGAGCAACGCGGAGTTCGCCAAGGACGCCGGGGCCGCCAATTTCAATGAAGCTAAGGTTGAGGGCGAGGCCAGCTTCGAGCGCGCCAAATTGCTGGATGGCGGAGCGTTTCGCGGCGCGCGCTTCGCCAAGCTTGCCGATCTGACTCAAATCGAGATCGCCAAGAGCGCCGACTTTCAGGACGTGAAATTCCTCTCCAATGCATCCTTCACGTCAGCAAAGCTGGAAAATCCAAGCTTCTATTCCGCCTTCTTCGCTCAGGATATGGGGTTTGAATCGGCGGTTCTCAAAGGGAAGCTGAACTTCCCGGCCTGTGAGTGCGAGTCGATCGTTTGGTTTCAAAGCGCCAATTTCAGCGAGGCGGAATCGATCCGATTCCAGGGCGCAAAATTCAAGGGCCCCGCCGTGTTCAACGGTGTCGTGTGGCCCAAGACAGCGGAGTGTTTCCAGTTCGCGTTTATCGACGTCGGTTTTCCGCGGCTGGCGACGTTCCTTGACGGCGTCGAGGAGTTTCACGCTTTCGCGGCGTTCGATGGCGCGCAGTTCAACGGCGGCGCGCGCTTCTCGACCAAGGTCGTGGAGGAAGATGCTTGCTTCAATCGCGCCGTGAATTGCGCGAAGGAAGGCGCCAAGCGTGCGGTTTTGCGTGATCAGAACCGTGAGCGTGTCGGATTGTTTGACTTCAGGCTGCGGTCCGACATCGCAAAGCAAACGGACGTCATGCTGGCGTGCCTGCAGCGGGGCTATCGCGCCGTGAAGAATGCGGCGGAGAATGAGCGCGACCGGGTGGCCGAGCAGCGCTTTTATCGGTGCGAACTGATTTCCCGCAATCTGCAGAGTACGACGTCGAACGCCGAGCGCATCTTCAGTCTGCTCTACGGCCTGTCGTCCAACTATGGCGGCAGTTCCAAGCTGCCCTTGTTCTGGATCTTCGTGTTCTGGATCCTGTTTGCCGGTCTGTATCAGACGTGGGGCGGGTTCTCGGGCGCGTCGGCGGTCGTGGGCGCCGATCTGCTGACCAGCTGGGCGGAGGCGGCGAAGCTTTCCGCGCACGCGATTTTCAGGCCGTTCGCGATCTGGGCCGACACCTTCCCCGCCGGCGGTTGGCAGCGTGAGTTGCTCGACGGCGGCGGCAGCGGGCAGGGGCTTGCGGTGCGCATCGTCGCGAGCGCGCAGAGCGTGTTGGCGCTGGCGCTCTTCTTCCTCACTGCACTCGCCGTAAGGCGGCGCTTCCAGATCAACTAGGCGGCGCGCTTTGCGCTCGGCGCGGCGTTGACCTTGAACTGGCCGACCAGGCGGCCGAGATCGCCGGCCTCGTCGGCAAGCGAGCGGCTGGCGGCGGTGGTTTCCTCGACCATGGCCGCGTTTTGCTGGGTCACCTGATCCATCTGATTGATGGCCGTGTTGACCTCGGCAAGGCCAAGCGACTGCTCCTTGGCGGAGGCGGCGATTTCGGCGACGAGCGTGTTGATCTCAGCCACCTTGGCGACGATGCCGGTGAGCGCGGCGCCGGCATTGTTGATGCGCTCGACGCCGGTTTCGACATGATCGGCGCTGGTTGCGATCAGCGCTTTGATCTCCTTGGCAGCATCGGCGGAGCGCTGCGCCAACGCGCGCACTTCCGAGGCGACGACGGCGAAGCCGCGGCCGGCTTCGCCCGCGCGCGCCGCTTCGACGCCGGCATTGAGCGCCAGCAGATTGGTCTGGAACGCGATCTCGTCGATGACGCCGATGATCTGGGCGATCTGCTGCGACGATTGAGCGATGGCGTTCATGGCGGTGACGGCTTCGCCAACGATTTCGCCGCTGCGCGTGGCTTCGGCGCGGGCCTGGCTGACGGTGCCGTTGGCGTGCGCCGCGCCGGAGGCGGTTTTTGAAACGGCGGCCGTGATCTGATCGAGTGCGGCGGCGGTTTCTTCGAGCGACGCGGCCTGAGTTTCGGTGCGGCGCGAGAGGTCGTCGGCGGCGCGGCTGATCTCGGTGGTGCCGCTGGTGATCGAGCGCGTGCTCTGCGAGACGAGCGCCATGGCTTCGTGCAATTGGCGGATGGCGGCGTTGAAGTCGTCGCGCAGTTTGAGATAGCGGCCGGCGAATGCGGCGGTGACTTCGCAGGTCAGATCGCCGCGGGCGACGCGATCGAGCGCTTGGGCGAGCGCGTTGACGACGTCGTTTTGCTCCTTCTCGGCGGCGGCGCGGGCGGCGTCATTGCGGGCGCGCTCGGCGCCGGCTTCGGCCTCCAGTCGCGCTTGCTCGGCGGTCGCTGCGTCCAGTGCAATGGCGGCGTCCCTGAACACTTGCACTGCGCCGGCCATGGCGCCGACTTCGTCCTTACGTCCGACCGCCGGGATTGTGATGGTCTTGTCGCCGTCGGCGAGGCGGCGCATGGCGTCGGTCATCTGCGTCACCGGTCGCGCGATGAGGCGGGTGAGCAAGAGCCCAACGCCGATCGCCAACAGCGCCGAGACGATCAGGCCGCCGATGACGACGAGCGTCACCATGCGGGCCGCGGATTCTGAGGCTGTCTGCAGTTCGGCCAAGGTTGCCTGCTCAAGCTCGATCAGAGCGTCGATGCCGTCTTCGGCCGGTGCGATCAGCTGATCGGCCACGCCATTGTTGCCGACGAGGGCGCCGGCTTGGCCGCGGGTCGCTGCATCGCGGGCGAGGCGGGCGGCGACGGGAACGACGCCATCGTACCACGTGTCGGCGGCGGCCTCGACTGTATCGACGAGCGCGAGTTGATCGGCTTCGCCCTCGGCCATGGCGCGGACGTTGTTGAGCGCGTCTTTGATTTTGCCGCGGTGCGTTTCGACGCGTTCGAGATAGTTGGGGTCATGGCTGATGATCCAGCCGCGGACCGAGTTTTCCTGGCGCGCCAGCCGGATTTGTGCGTCGGCGATCGCCGCGAGCGTGTCATTCGAGAGCCGGCTCTCGGCGCGCGCATGATTCATGATGCCAACATTGATCAATGTCGCCGCGCCTGCGGCGGCAATCACCGCGATGATCGCGGCAAAGCCGACCAGCAGCTTTTGGGAGACCTTGAGATCGTTGAAGTTCAGCATCGCGTATCCGTTCCCACCTTGCTCGGGAAGCAAAGCAGCGATGCGCGTTAAGTATGTCTGACCGCGACTGCATTTGCCCCGCGGGTCGAGCGTGCCTCTCACGCATGCGTGATCGACACGTGGCGTTTGCAGATGAATCAAGCTCTGATTAACCGGACGCGCGCAGCCATCGCCCGCGCAAGGCGGCAGGGCCCGAACGTGGCAAGGGGTAGAGATGCGTAAGCAGGTTGTGGGAGTGCTCGGCGCGGCCGCGGCATTGACGGGCGTGGCGCATGCCGAAGAGGCGGACAGCATCGGCGCCGCGATCGAAGGCGGCAAGCTGATCCTGGAAGCGCGGCCGCGCGTCGAACGGCTCGACCAGGCCGGTGTTGCGGAGGCCGACGCCTACACGCTGCGCACGCGGCTTGGCTGGGAGACGGCCTCTTGGAACGGGCTGACCGGTCTCATCGAGTTTGAAGACGTCCGCGATCTGGGCGGCGACTACAATGACGGCGTGCCGCCGGCCGAGCCGTACGCCTCCATTCCCGACCCGGAAGGCACTGAGCTCAACCGCCTGCAACTGTCCTGGCGCGCCAACGAGCATTTCACCGGCACGCTGGGCCGCCAGACCATTGAGTTTGACGACAAGCGCTTTGTGGACGCCTCCAACTCGCGCCAGGACGCGCGCACGCTCGACGCCTTGCGTGGCGATATCCGGTTCGGCGGCTTTCAGGCGACGTACGCTTATGTCGATCACGTCAACAACACGACGGCGGAATTCGCCGACTGGGAAAGCGAAAGCCATCTGTTCAACGCATCGCAGACGTTTTCGCCGGCGCTTAAGCTGACTGGCTTCGTCTATGCGCTGGATTTCGAGACGCCGGCGGCGATTAATCAATCGTCGCGTTTTGCAGGCGTGCGTGCGAGCGGCCGTGTTGAAGCAGCAGGCGCGCGGTTCGACTATGCGGCCAGTTTCGCCAATCAGACCGATTACGGCAATTCGACGCTGAGCTTCGATCTGGACTATTGGCAGGCGTCAGTCGTGGCGCGCCGCGGCGAATGGTCGACGCGGGTTTGGTACGAGTCGCTCGAAGGCAATGGCGCGCTGGGCTTCTTCGTTCCGATCGGTTCGAACAACAATTTTCATGGCTGGGCAGGCGCTTTCAGCACCAAGCCCGCCAATGGCCTGAACGATTTCAACGTCACGCTCAGCTACGCGCCGGAATGGGCGCCCGATGTGCTCGAAGACCTGACGTTCATGGCGCGCTGGTATGAGTTCGAAACCGAGCGCACTGGGCTCGATCTGGGCAACGAGCTGGATCTTTCCGTCAGCGCCGACCTGACCGAGCAATTGAGCTTCGCGGTCGAGTACGGAGATTACAACGCTGGCGATCCCGGCTCGCCGGCGCCGCGCACGCGCACGCGGTTGATGCTGATGTATAAGCTCTGAGCCGTCAGGGCGCTTCGTAGAGCGCCTTTGACACCTCGGCCTCGCGGCGATCGTTGATGATGCGGCGTGCGATTTCGTCCGGCACGCCGACGCCGTTGAGCAGCGCCTCGCCCAATTGCAGCGCCGCTTCGATGGCGTCGGGGCTGGCAAGCGCTGCCCCAGCTGCGTGCAGGCGCCGTGCGTGTTCGGCGTCGCGGGCGCGGGCGTAAACGGGCACGTGCGGCCAGGCCTGCTTCGCTTCGGTGACAATGCGCTCGGCGCCTTCGGCGTCGTTGAGGGTGACGACGATGGCGGCGGCGTTCGCCGCGCCAACGGAAGCCAGGACTTGTCGGCTGCTGGCGTCGCCAAAATGCACCGGGCGGCTCTCTTTGCGGAGCGTGGCGACGACGCTGGCGTCACCTTCGACCGCGATGTGAGGGATTTCTTGAGCGTTGAGAATGTCGGCGAGCGTTTGGCCGACGCGGCCGAAGCCGGCGATAACGACGTGGCCGCTCTCCAGCGCAGCGTCCGCCGGCGGTTCGTGCGAAGGCGCCGATGAAAGACGGTGCGCGATGTCGCCGCCGATCGAGGCGATCACAGGCGTGATAAAGATCGAGAGCGCGGTGACCGCGAGCATGTAGTCGGCGGTTGCTTCCGGAATGGCGCCGCCGCCGCGCGCCGCGGCGATGACGACGAAGCCGAACTCGCCGGCCTGGCCGAGCAGGAACGCAGCCTCGATCGCGCGGCGCCAACTCAAGCCGAACAGGCGCGCAAGTGGGGCGATGATCGCGCCTTTCAACACGAACAGCCCGATGACGCCGATGATAATCGGCGCCGGCTCTCGTAGAAACAGCATGACGTCGATCTGCATGCCGACGGTGACGAAGAAGAGCCCGAGCAGCAAATCCTTGAACGGCTCAAGGTCGGTTTCGATCTGGTGGCGGAATTCGGTTTCGGCCAGCAGCAGGCCGGCCAGGAACGCGCCGAGCGCCGCTGAGAGGCCGGCCGACTGCGCCGCCGCCGCCATGCCGATCGCGGCCAGAAACGCCGCGGCGATAAAGATTTCGCGGCTATCGACGCTCGCCACCCAGCGAAACAGCGGCCGCAGCAAGAGCCGTCCGACAATCAGGATCAAACCAAGCGACAACAGTGCGGTGAGCAGCGCAACACCGATCTGGTTTGGCCCGAATGCGCCGGCGCCAGGGCTGAGCGCGGCGACCAGAAACAGGATCGGCACCACCATCAAATCCTGCATCAGCAGGATCGAGAAGCTGGCGCGCCCGACCGAGGTTGCGATCTGCTTGCGCTCGCGCATGAGCTGCAGCACCAGCGCCGTCGATGAAAGCGCAAACGCAAGCCCGAGTACGGCGGCGACGGCGAAGCTGTTGCCGAACGCCAGCGCGACGCTGCTGATCGCCACGGTCGACAGCACGACTTGCGCGAGCCCAAGGCCGAACACGTAGCGTCGCAGCGCCCACAGGCGCTCGAACGACACCTCCAGCCCAATCACGAACAGCAGAAACACGACGCCAAGTTCGGCCAGCAGCAGTGTCGGCTCAGCCTCTTCGAGATCGAAGGCGCTGAGCCACGGCCATGTCTGGGCCAGGCGCCCGAGCACATGCGGGCCCATGGCGACGCCGATGAGCAAAAAGCCCATCACCGTGCTGAGTTTGGCTTTGCGCAGCGCCGGGATGAACACGCAGGTGGCGGCCAGAAACACCAGCGCCTGGGCGATCACCTCGCCGCCGACGCCGTGCGACGCAGCTTCGGTTGCTGGCGTCACGATGAGGGCAGCAGCGTCACGGCGATGCGGACTTGGCGCGGCTCTTGGCCTTCGCCGGGCATGTCTTCCTCAAGCACCAGGATAGCGGCGGTCTCCGCGGCGACGGTGAAGGGCACTTCAGCCGAGAACGGCACCGGGCCTTCCGCCATCCAATCCGAGCCGGCGATGGCGGGCGCCTCGGCCAGCACTTCGCCGGCCGCCGTTTCGAGGCGGATCGGGAAGGTCGCTTCGAAATACCAGTCGTTGGGCGCCACGCCTTCGACGCCGAGCGGGCTTTCGGAACTGGCGTTCTCGGCGGGTGCCATGACCTGCACGTCGCCGGGCCCTGGCTGGGCCGATGGCGAGCATGCGGCCAGGGCGACAGCCAGGGTCAGGGCTCTTATCCACATGGGGCCTTCTCCTTCGGCCTGAGGCATCGCGCGCCTTCGCAGGTGCGAGAAGCTGATCTAAGCTTGCGCGAGCTTCGAGGAATGCATGGCTGAGCAGATTCTATCCCAACTGGAAACGGCGGCGAATGACGCGGCCGAATATGCCGACGCGGCGCGGCGCGCGGTGGCGGCGCGGGTCTCCAAGGGCGGCAAGGTCGATCGGGCTGCCGCCGACCGCGAGCAACATCTGGTGCATGGTCTGGCTTGGGTCGCCACCTATGCCGAAACGTTGCGCGAAGTGCGCGACTGGGCGCGGGCGCTGAGCGAGAGCGGCAAGCTGGGGGAGACCGAGCGCTTGCTGGCGACGCTGCTGGGCGCGGAATACAGCGCGCAACTCGCCGGCGGCTTGCCAATGACGCAAGTCGAGATCATTCGTCCGGCCGATTTCGGCGTCGCTGCGCCGCCTGTGGCCATGCATGTGACGCAGGATGAGAAGACGCGGCTCGCCGCGTTGCTGCACGACGCGCAAGGGCGCGCGACGTTCGAGAACCCCAATCTCGATCACGATCTGGATATGATCCGCGACCAGTTCCGCGCCTTCGCCGACGACAAGATCGTGCCGTTCGCGCACGAATGGCACTGCAAAGACGAGTTCATTCCGATGAGCATCGTCGAGGAGATGGGCGCGCTCGGCGTATTCGGACTCACCATCCCGGAAGAGTATGGCGGCTCTGGCCTCGGCAAGACGGCCATGTGCGTTGTGTCGGAGGAGTTGTCGCGCGCCTGGATCGGAACCGGATCGCTCGGCACGCGCAGTGAGATTGCGGCGGAGTTGATCCTGATCGGCGGCACCACGGAGCAAAAGGCCGAGTGGCTGCCTAAGATCGCTAGTGCGGAAATACTGCCGACGGCGGTGTTCACCGAGCCGAACACCGGCAGCGACCTGGGTTCGCTGCGCGCGCGCGCCGTGCGCGAGGGCGATCACTATGCGGTCACCGGCAATAAAACTTGGATCACCCACGCCGCCCGCGCGGACGTGATGACGCTGTTGGTGCGCACCGACGCCAGCACAAGCGGCTTCAACGGCTTGTCCATGTTGCTCGCGCCAAAGCAGCGCGGCGACGACGCCAATCCGTTTCCCACGCCTGGCATGAGCGGCGGCGAGATCGAAGTGATCGGCTATCGCGGCATGAAGGAATACGAAATCGGCTTCGACGACTTCAAAGTGCCGGCCGCCAATCTGCTCGGCGGCGTCGAAGGGCAGGGCTTCAAGCAATTGATGGCGACGTTCGAGAGCGCGCGCATTCAAACCGCCGCGCGCGCGGTGGGCGTTGCGCAATGCGCTCTCGAGTTGGGCTTGAAGTACGCGATCGACCGCAAGCAGTTTGGGCAGGAGATTTTTCATTTCCCGCGCGTGTCGAACAAGCTCGTGATGATTGCCGCCGAACTCATGGCGGTGCGCCAGCTCACCTATTTCTCAGCGCGGCGCAAGGACAGCGGCAAACGCTGCGACCTGGAGGCCGGCATGGCCAAGCTCTTGGCCGCGCGCGTGGCCTGGGCGGCGGCGGACAATGCGCTGCAAATCCACGGCGGCAACGGCTTTGCCGTCGAGTATCCGATCAGCCGCGTGCTGGCCGATGCGCGGATTCTCAACATCTTCGAGGGCGCCGGCGAAATCCAAGCGATGGTGATCGGCCGGCGTCTGCTCGACGAAGGCGCGAACTGAGCTAGGATCGGGCCATGCGTGCGTTTGTTTTCATCCTCGTGGCCTCGATGCTCGCCGCCTGTGGTCAGGCGCAACAGCAAGCGGCCTATCCGCCGGAATACGAAGTGAACTTTATGCGCGCCTGCCAAGCGCAGCCGGAAGCGGCGGACGGGCGTTGCGCGTGTATCTGGGACGCCATCGAGGCCAATGTCTCGCCCCAGGATTTCGCGGCTTTGGAGCGGATGACTCCGGCGCAGCGGGAAATCGATCCGCTGAGCCGTCAGATCGAGGCGTATGCGCTTTCCTGCATACCGGGGGGAACCGAGGGGCCGGCGCCGCGTTGAGCGCAAAGCCATGCCAATCCTACCGCCCCGGATCGCGCTCGCGCTGGCCTGTTGCGCCAGCGGACTGATCGCGGCGGCATGTGCGTCCACGGCGCCGGATGGGCCGCACTCGGCGCTCGCCGGCACGCGCTGGATCGCGCAGCTAATTGATGGGCGCGCGGTCTCCGAACGTCCGCCGCAGATCGTCTTCACCGCGCACGATCGGGTGCAAGGCACGGGCGGATGCAATGCGCTCGCCGGCGTGTACGAAGCCGCGGACGGCGCGATTGATTTGCGCGGCTTGGCGCGCACCGAGATGGCGTGCGACGCCAGCGTCATGCGCCAGGAAGACGCGTTTGTGGCTGTGCTCGACAAGGCCAGCCACTATAGCCAGGACGGCGAGCGGCTGATCATCACGGCCGATGATGGGCGCACTCTGGTGTTCCGCGCGGCGTGAGCTTTAACGACGTTGCAGGGCGCCTCTTTTAACCGTGTTGGCGCATACTACGCTCTGATGTGCGGCAATTTCTGCCGGGCGGGAGCGTGACATGTATCGGGGCCTGATCGCCCTGGGCGCATTGGCGTTGGCGGCTTGCGGCGAACGCGCGCCCAATCCTTATCCCGAAAGCGCGCAAGCGCGGTTTGAATCGTCGTGCCCCAGCGAAAGCGCTGTGTGCCGCTGCACGTGGGACAAGCTCACGCGCACGCTGACGTACGATGAGTACGAAGCGGCGCTGTCGCGGTTTCGCGAGGCCGGGCTGATGGATCCGCGCGTTACGCGCGCGCGGACCCAATGCCTCGAACGCCGCCGCGAATAGGCGTCAGCTCTTCTTCATCGCCGCGTCAACGCTCCACGGGCCGGCGCCGACCGATGAAATGTAGAGGAAGACAAAGCAGAACAGGATCGCCGCGTCGCCCTGGTTTTGGATCGGGTACATGGATTGCGGCGCGTGCGCCATCCAATAGGCGACCGCCATCATGCCGGAGAGCACGAACGCTGTCGGGCGGGTGAACAAGCCAATGACAAGAAGCGCGCCGCCGACGGTTTCGAGCACGCCGGCGATCCACATCAGCGATCCCATTTCAGGCGGTTGTGCAAACATTTCCGTCGCCGGGAACGAGAACAGCTTGGCGGTGCCGTGTTCGAGATAGAGCAGACCGCTGACGATGCGGAGCAAGCTCAGGAACGGGCCCGAGAAGCGGCTAAGAAAATTCATGGTGATCCTCCCTACGCCGCCACGCTAACGCGCGTCGCGCGGGACGCCAAAGCGCTATCGTGCGTCGGGCTTACGATGGTCGCCTACTTTGCAATGCAGCAAAGAGAGTTCCATCGTCGAGCAGATCAAGCTCGCCGCCCACCGGCACGCCGTGTGAGAGGCGGCTCACAGTGATGCCGAGGGGGTGCAGCCGTTCGACCAAATAGTGCGACGTGGTCTGGCCATCGACCGTGGCCGAGAGCGCCAGGATCACTTCGCGTACGCCGGTCGCGCTGGCGCGCTCCATGAGCCTGGCGATGCGCAAATCATCGGGCCGCACGCCATCGAGCGCCGAGAGCACGCCGCCCAACACATGATAGCGGCCCTTGAACGCGCCGGCGCGCTCTAGCGCCCACACGTCGCCGACTTCAGCGACCACACAGATGAGGCCGTCATCGCGATCAGGCGCGCTGCACAGCGCGCAGGGGTCTTGCGTATCGAGCGCGCCGCAATTGGAGCACGCGCGCACCTTCTCCGCCGCCTCGCCGAGTGCGGCCGCAAGCGGGACCATGAGCTGGTCCTTCTTCTTCAACAATTGCAGCGCCGCGCGCCGGGCCGAACGCGGCCCGAGGCCCGGCACCTTCGCCAGAAGCGCGATCAGCGCTTCAATCTCTGGAGCCGCGGTTACAGATTTCGATCGCATGGGCCTCTTTGTAGCCGGGATTCTGGGCGAATGTTATGGCGGGTGAAGCGGGCGGAGGCGGTCATGCTCAGAACACTATGTCTGGCGCTTGCGGCTTTGGCGTTGTTGGCGGCGCCGGCGCACGCACAGCAAAGCGTCGCCGGCGACTGGTCGGGCGTGGCGCTGCAAAATCAGCCGGAGCAGACCTGGACGCTGGAGCTCGTTCTGAACGCCGATGGCGCTGGGACAATCGCGTATCCGTCATTGAATTGCGGTGGCACGGTCGAGCCCGAAAGCCGTCAAGGCGGCGTCATCCTGCTGCGCGAGCACATCACGTACGGGCGCTGCGTCAACAAGGGCGTCATCGGCATTTACATGTTCAGCGGGCGGCTGATGTGGTTCTGGGTTGGCGACGAGTTCGAGTATCCGAACATGTCCGCGAGCGCGGTACTGTATCGCCAAGAATGAGCGTCCACCTCAAAATGGCATCTTAAATCCAGGCAGCAGGCCCATGCCGCCGGAGAGGCCTTTCATCTCTTCGTTCTGCGCATCTTCGAGTTTGCGGCGCGCGTCGTCGTGGGCGGCTTTCACCAGGTCTTCCAGAATTTCCTGCTCGCCAGCGACCATCAGCGATGGATCGATGGCGAGGCTCAAAAGGGCGTTCTTGCCGGAAATGCGCACTTTCACCATGCCGCCGCCTGCCGAGCCTTCGACCTCCATCGCTTCCAGCTTCTTTTGCGCCTCGTTGATCTTGGCCTGCATGGCCTGCGCCTGGCGCATGATCTGGGAAATGTCTTTCATCGATCAGCTTCCTTCTTGCGCGCCGGTGAGGGCGCGGTCTGTGGCGCGGACGGCATCGGCACGACATCGCCGCCGCCCGCGTTCTCATCGACGGGCTGGCGGACGTCGGCGATCACGGCGCCGGGAAAATTCTTCAGCGCTTCGGCGACAAACGGTTGCCGCTTCAATTCGTCCATCGCCTTGGCCTCTTCGCGCTTGCGCCGGTCGGCGAGGCTTTCGATGGCGGCGGCTTGCGTTTCGCTCGACCGGATGCGCCACTCGATATCGGTGTGCTCTTCCAGGAACGCCTTGAGCTGACGCACGAGTTCGCGCGGGTGCTCGGGCGACGCGACGAACACCAGATCGCCGTTGGGCGAATAGTGCGTGACCTTCATGCGCTCGAGCGCGAGTTCCAATTCGATCATGCGCTCGGCGGAGACGAGGGCGGTGACGTCCTCAAACGTGCGCAGCGCATGAGGCGCGTCCTGTACCGTCGGCGGCTCGACGGCGGTGTGATTCACCGTGGCGCCTGGGTTGGGCTTTTGGGCCGACGCGGGCGGTGCGCTGGCGCTCCAGGACGGCCCGTCGCGCAACAGCCGCGCGGCGTCCTCTGGCGGGGGCAGCGACTGGGCGGCGCACAAGCGCACCATCGCCATTTCCACCGCCGCGATCGGATCGGGCGCCTTGCCGGCTTCTTCCAGCGCTTTCAGCAGCATTTGCCACAGCCGCGAGAGCTGGGCGGGGCTGAGCTTCTCGGCCAGGCCGCGCACGCGCGCGACCCAATCGGCGCCGCCGATAATGCGCGCATCGGCGCCCAGGGCTTGCGCGCGCGCGGCCTCGTGGCCGATGTCGAGCAAATCGCGCAGGATCAGGGTTGGATCGGCGCCGCTGTCATACTGGCTGCGCGCTTCGCCGATCGCGGTTTTCGCGTCGCCGCGCGCGATGGCTTCGAACAGGTCGAGCACGCGGCCGCGATCGGCGAGGCCAAGCATGTCGCGCACATCAGCGGCAGTGACGGTTTCGCCCGGCTTCTGCACCAAGGCCTGGTCCAGCAGCGAGAGCCCGTCGCGCGCGGAGCCTTCGGCAGCGCGCGCGATCAGCGCGATGCCGTCGGCGTCCACCTTCACGCCTTCCTTGGCGCAGATGTTGGCGAGGTGCTGGCCCAGCCGTTCGCTATCGATGCGCTTGAGATCAAAACGCTGACAGCGCGAGAGCACGGTGACCGGCACTTTGCGGATTTCCGTCGTCGCGAACATGAACTTCACGTGCGGCGGCGGTTCTTCAAGCGTCTTCAGCAGGCCGTTGAAAGCCTGGTTCGACAGCATGTGCACTTCGTCGATGATGTAGATTTTGTAGCGCGCCATTACCGGCGCGTAGCGCACGCTGTCCAGGATTTCGCGGATGTCGTTGATGCCGGTGCGGGAGGCGGCATCCATCTCGAACACGTCTGGATGGCGGCTCTCCATGATCGCCTGGCAGTGCTCGCCTGGCGGATCGAGGTCGATGCTGGGGCGGTCAATGTCGCCGCGCTTGTAGTTCAGCGCTCGCGCCAGCAGGCGGGCGGTTGTGGTCTTGCCGACGCCGCGGACGCCGGTGAGCATGGTCGCGTGCGGGATGCGTCCCAGAGCGAACGAATTGGCGATGGTGCGCACCATCGCCTCTTGGCCGATCAGGTCCTCGAAGGTGCGCGGACGATATTTCCGCGCCAAAACGACGTAGCCGGCGCCCGGCGGGTCATCGCCGAACAGGCCTGGGGATTGGGATTCGCTCACGGCCTCTAACCTAGGGGCTTTCGAACGAAAAACGAACCCCTGCGCTCGTGGTTCAGGCCGCCTGGAAAACCAGCTTCACATAGGCCCGGTATTGCAGGATTTGCCGGGGCAGCAGGCTGGGGTCGTGCATACTCTTGGACAGGATGATGCCGCCATCGGCCACCGACGACAGCATGTCGGCCATATCGTCCAGATTGACCTCGATCTTGGGCGGGTAGCGCTCGGCGATGCGGTCGAGCCGTTCGCGGAAGCGCCGCCGCCAAATGCGGTGGCCCTCCGTGGTCAGCGCGCGCACCTCCTGGCTGAACAGGAAGTCCTGGTAGACGTAGGACGCGATCAGGCAGCCCGGGTGGCCGTTGGGCAGATCGCCCATCAGGTCGGCGAACAGTTTCAAGAAGATCAGGAAACTGTGCAGCGGGTCATCGCTGAGTTCGTCAGCTTGCTTGAACAGCTGATCGAACACCTGCCACTCGTTGTCCGTGTAGCGTTGCAGGAGCGCCTTCGCGAGATCGTTCTTGTCACGGAAATGGTAGAAGAAGCCGCTTTTGGTGATGCCGGCTTCGCAGATGATTTCATCGATCGAGGTGGATGCGAAGCCTTTGTGCAGCACCGCATCCTGCGCGATGTCCATGATCCGCTCGCGCGTTTGCTCGCCTTTAGTGAGAACCTTTACACTCATCTCAAAACCGCACTGCTGGTACTGTACTCAGGGTCTAGTTCTCGCCCGCGCCGTCATCTCGCAAGAGACGCGGAAATCCGATGTGACGCGCGTAACATGCTTATTTCAAAACAGAAAATACAAAGCGCAGGCGCCGCACCATGAGTTTTCTATCTCACGCGGCGCGCGCCGAATACACCTTTCACCGCTGCCGGGCATGGGCGCTCGGCAGGCAGAGTGAAGGAAGAAAAGGATGTCCCGCGGCCTCGCATTTTTGGTGACCGTCTTCGTCTGCTGGCACGCTGCCGCCGCACTGGCGCTGACCGACGCGACGACGCGGCTGTTCTGACCCCGCCCTAACCATTTCCGCCAAGCCGCAGGCGCGGCCTGACCTGGAGTTTTCGCAATGTCCCTCAAAGATCGCTACGGCAACGCCGCCTCCACAGCGTCGGCGGCCGCCATGGCCAAATATAACGAGGCGCTCGACCTCATCCGCCTCTATCGCGGCGACCCGATTGCGGCGCTCGATGCAGCGCTCGCCGAAGACCCGGATTTTGGCGGGGCTTGGGCGGCGCGTGCAGGCTTGTTGGTGCAGCAGACCGACGCGGCCTATGCCGAGGAAGCCGTGAAGAGCATCCGCGCCGGCGGCGCCGCCAAGCTCAACGACCGCGAGCGCAGGCACTTGCAAGCGGCGCAGGATTGGGTCGAGGGGCGGTACGCCGAAGGTACGGCGCGGCTTGCGCGCATCGCGCAGGAGAATCCGCGCGATCTGTTGGCGTTGCAGTATGCGCACGTCGGCTGCTTCTTCCTCGGTCTGCAAAGTGAGTTGCGGGATTGGCCATTACAGGCGCTGCGCGCGTTTCAAGCAGGCGAGGACGGCTATAGCTATGTTCTCGGCATGGCCGCGTTCGGGTTGGAAGAATGCGGCGACTACGTCCGCGCCGACGCTTATGGCCGCGAAGCCGTCACCATCGATCCGCGCGACGGGTGGGCGGTGCATGCAGTCGCGCACGTCAACGAAATGCGCGGCGATCTGGAGCGCGGCGTGCCGTGGCTCGCCAACAATGCTCAGCATTGGGCGCCGGAAAGCGGCTTTGCCTATCACAATTGGTGGCACCTCGGGCTGCTCTATCTCGATCAGGGTGACACCGGCAAAGTGCTGAAGCTGTTCGACGAGAAAGTGCGTCCCGATCCGAACGCGCAAGTCGTGCTGGAGTGGATCGATGCGTCGGCCATGCTGTGGCGCCTGCACTTGGAGGGGGTCGATGTCGGCGATCGCTTCGAGCACTTGGCTGCGTGCTGGCAACGCGCCGGCGAGGACGCGATCTATGCGTTCAACGATCTGCACGCGATCATGGCGTTCCTCGGCGCCGGCCGAGGCGCCGACGCCGAGCGCACGCTGAGCGCCATGCGTGGCGCGGTCGCGCGCGGCGGCGACAACGCCTACATGACGCGCAAGGTCGGCTTGCCGCTGGCGGAAGCGTTCGTGGCGTTCGAGGCGGGCCGTTACGGCGAGTGCATCGACAAGATCGCTGGCGTGCGCGGCATTGCGCAGCGCTTCGGCGGCAGCCACGCGCAGCGCGACGTTCTCACGCTGACGGCGTTGCATGCGGCGCTGCGCGGAGGCTTCGCCGCGACCGCGGAAGCATTCGCAGCCGAGCGCCTTGCGCATAAGCCGCATAGTCCTTGGGCCGGGCGCCTCAGCGCCCGCGCCCGCGAGCTGAGCGCCAAACAGCGCGTCGCTTAGAGCGGCGCGGCGCTTGCGGCGCCCGGCGCGGCGGCGGGTTCGCTCTGCGGCGCGCCGGCGCGCCGCTGCCGCCAGCGATCGATCGGATGATCGATCAGCAGGAGAACGAGTGCTGACAGCGCCACGGTCCCGAAAATGCCGATCCACATGCCGAACGGCGGCTCTTTGGTGAGCACAAGGCCGATGACGAGCAATTGCGTCATGTAGATTGGGTAACTGAGTTCGCCGATCCAGCGATCGATCGCGTTCGCTCTGAACGCATGAAAGATGAAGGGCGTGGTGAGCGCCACAATGGCGTAGACGGCCCAGCGCCAGGGCGTCGCGGTCCAGTTCAAGAACGTGAAGCCGACGATGAACGCCATCAGCGCTGCGAACGCGATCATGCCCACGGCTTTCGGAAGCCGCTCCACCCAAGGCATGGCGCGGTGGCCCAGCATGCCGAGCAGAAACAGGAAGAGCGCGGTGGGGAAGAAGCGGCCCTGCCACAAAAGATAGTCAACGCTGAGCCAGTGGCCCGCGAGCCGCAAGGCAATGCTGGCGAGCGCGATCGCGGCGATCCATCGCCAGCTTAGCCGCGCCAGCAACGGCGCCAGCGCATAGAACATCAGCTCCATCGACAGGCTCCACGCCTGCGGCACGAGCAGGCCCTGCCAGCCGACGACCGTATTCTCATCCGGCAGCGGCCCACGAGAATCGAACACCAGCGCGCCGTTAGGATCGATGCTGAACCAGAACAGCAAATCCTGACCGAGCATGGTGAGGTTGGTGAAGATCAGTGTCGCGGCGGTCACCGGGTCGCTGAACATGGTGCGCAAGAGGTCCGGCGATGCGGTCGCGCTGCCATTGAACACGAACACCGCGATCGCGGTGAGCGCGAACACGACGAAGTAGGTCGGAAACAGCCGCAGCAGGCGGTTGCTGTAGAACAAGCCGGTGTCGGCGTATTTGCCGCTCAGAACCAACGACATGTAGAAGCCGGAGATGATGAAGAAGCTCTGCACGGCCAGGCCGCCGCTCAGAAACTTGAAGCTCGCCATCGGCAGATGCGACAGCACCACGGCCATCGCCAAGGCGACGCGGATCATTCCCATGCGCTGACGCTCCCCCGACTTCGTGCTCGCCGTGCATGGTCGGTTGCGTCCCGCGCCCAAACCAGCGCGCTCGTCGCCGGGAGAGGGCGGCTCAACGATATGTGCGGAGGGCGCCCGTTCGGATCGGCGCCAGGAGCGCGGACGCGAGCTGCCGGTATCGGAGTGCAGACAGGACGGCGACCCGTACGCAACCCGTTACGGCTGCTTCCTTCCGGACCTGACCGGGTTGGCGGGGCGGCCGTCCGCCGCCTGCCTGCGCCGCTCATATCGCCGCTCGCGCCCGAGCGCGCAAGATCGGAACGGTTCAAAGCGCAGGGCGTTTAGTCACCGTCCAATTGAAATTCAGAGGCCGCCATCGGGCGGATAACGCCAATGCTGCGAACCCTTGTTGTTGCTCTTGCCGTCGCGTTGCCGAGCGTCGCCGCGGCCGAACAATTTCCGCAATCGGCGATCGACGCGCCGGTGGTGGCGGACAATGGCGTCGTGGTCGGCCGCGTCGCTGCAGTGGAGCGGAACGCCGAAGGCCAGATCGTCTCGGCAGAAATCCCGGGGCTTGAGCCAGGTGATGCGCCGAGCGCCTCGCGCGACTTGGTGGCTGAGAACGATAATCGCGCCAGCCTGCGCGTATACGACCGCCGCGAGCGCGAGGATCGCGCCGCGCCCACGCGCGTCACGCTGCGCTAATCGGTCGTCGAGCCAAGTCTAGACCCGCGAGCATGAAGCCTGCGCCGAACAGGGCGCCGGCCGCGCCGAGGCCGTAACTTGGCAGCGGCGCCGGCAACATCGCGAGCACGCCGGCGGCGATCACGCTGGCGAACCACGCGCCCGGCGCCCACAACGGGCGCACGCCAGCGCGCAACCAAGCGAGCGATAGGCCGACCAAGGCGAGCGCCAGCACAGTCGCCCCCTCTTGGTATGTGCTGAAGCCGAACGGATCAGCGTCAGGCCCGCCAATGAAGGAAAGGGCGGCTACGCCGACCGCGAAGCTTGCCAGCCCCAGAAAACCAAGCGCGCCCGCGTGCGCCAGATAGATGCCGATCAGCCCAAACAGCAGCAGCACATCAATGCCGGTGTAGAGCCATTCAAGCGAGATCGGATCGCTGGTCCATGGAAACACCGCAAAGATGCGGAGCGCGCCGCCTAGAATGGCGGCCCATCCCGCTAACCGAAACAGAATATCCGCACGCATGCGGCAGGTTTAGAGCGTCCGCGTGTCCACCTTCAACCATATACAAAATGGGCCCAACCTGGCGGCCGGGCCCATCTCATCGTGCGTCCCTTCCGTCGGCGTTACGTGCCGGCGGGATCTTCCGCTTCTGCGTCGGGCTCGCTCGGCTCGACCGCTTCGGGCGCCGGCGTCGCCGCGGGCGGTGTGGTTGGCGCTGCGGCGGCCGTGGCGGGCGAGCCGCCATCGGCCACGCCCGCAAACGTCATGCGCACATCAAGCCGCCCTGTGCTGACCGCTTCCGCGTCGGCGCTGGCTTCAGCAATGGTGATGCGGTCGCGCGGCACGCCTTGGCGCACCAGCGTCGCACGCACCGCTTCGGCGCGGCTGGCGCCCGAGCGGCTGTCGGCGATGGTGATTTGCTGCAGGTCGCACACCGAAGCGGCGTCGACTGCGTGTTCGATGGCGTTGCGGTTTTGCTGGCTGAGCGCGCTGCTGCGGCCGAAATGCACCGAGGTGGTGCGCGGCTGGCAGACGGCGTTGGCGCTCGCCGGTGTCGCCACCGCGGCTTGAGCCGGGGCAGCGGCGGCCGCCCGCACAGGCGGCGTTGCCGGCGGCGCAACCGTGGTTTCCGCTTCCGCCTCGACGGCGCCTTCTATGACTGGCGTTTGCACGCTGGTCCCGAGCTGCTCCTCAGTCGTCACGTCGGGATCGGGAGCCGGCGCGCTGACGGGCGGCGGCGTCGGTACGGCGTCGGGTACTTGGGCGAGGGCGGGGGCGGCGGCCAGACTGATCACGGCGGCGGTGGCGAGGAGCAAGCGTCGCATAGGGGTCTCCGGGGTGAAAAGCAAAAGGGCGCCGGGCCAAATTGGCCTGACGCCCCGCAACGCTGGTCAACGCGGCTTCGGCGCCCCTGTTCCTGTTCCCTTCAGGTCAGTCCTTTGCTTGACGCCTCGCGCGGCTCTTCATACCTGGAGGCCATGGCGATCCGCCCCATTCTCGTCGCGCCCGATGTGCGCCTGAAGCAGAAGTCTGCCCCTGTGGAAGGGCCGGTCACGGACGCGCATCGCCATCTCATGGATGACATGCTGGAGACGATGTATGACGCCCCGGGCATCGGCCTGGCGGCGATCCAGATCGGCGAGCCGCTGCGGATCATCGTCATGGATTTGGCGCGCGAGGGCGAGCCGAAGCAGCCGCGCTATTTCGTGAACCCGGAAATCCTGTCGGCGTCGGAAGAGCTCTTCACCTACGAAGAGGGCTGCCTCTCCGTCCCCGACATTTACGACGCCGTGGAGCGCCCAGCGCGGGTGACGCTCCGCTACCTCAACTATGACGGCGAGCAGGTCGAGGAAGAGGCCGATGGCCTCTATGCGGTGTGCATCCAGCACGAAATGGATCACCTCGAAGGCGTGCTGTTCATCGATCACCTCTCGCGGCTTAAGCGCGAGACGGCCATGCGCAAGCTGAAGAAGGCGCGCAAGGAAGCAGCGCTACAAGCTTAAGCGTTCAACGCGTCACTTGCTTTTGGCCGCCATCGGCGGCGATCGGCGGTTCGATGGTTTCGCCTGCAACGATAGGCGTCGCCGGCTTGCCTTGGGCGAAAAACTCAAGCTCGGCGTTGAGCGCGCCGCCCAAGAGAAAAATCAGCGCCGTCAAATAAAGCCAGAGCAGCAGCGCAAACACGCTGGCGAGCGAACCGTAAGCGGCGCCGAACGCCGGAAACTCGCGCAGTGCGAAGGTCAGCGCGCTCGAGGCCAGCACCCAAGCGATCGGCGCGAACACCGCCCCCGGCCAAAGCCAGCGCCAAGGCGGCGGGCGCCGGCGCGGGCCCCAGCGATAGAGGATCAACGCCACGGCCGCTGCCGCCCCGCCAAGCACCGGCCAGCGCAACGCCAGCAGGAGCAGCTCGGCGCCGGTTTGCACATGCAGGAACGCCAGCGCGAGCGGCGCCACGCCCATCAGCAGCACCGCGAGCACGGCCAGCCCGACGCCATAGAGCGTGAACATGCCGGCGGCGATGTAGCGGCGCAGCGCCTTGCGTTTCTCGGCGCGGCGATTGACGGCGGTCAGCGCGATCAAGCCCCAGCGCGTGCCTTGCAGCGCACTCCACAAAGAGAGCAGGAGATTGAAGATGGCGCCGGCGAGCAGCGTCTCGTCGCGTGCATCGAGCAGGCCCAGGATCTGCGCGTGGATGATGGTGATCACGGCGTCTGGCGCGAGCCCCCAAAGCGCCTGCACCTGATCGCCAAGCCAAATTGCGTCGCCAAAGAGGCCGACGAGGGCGACCAGCGCCGCGAGCCCCGGGATGACCGCCATCAGACCGAAGAAGGCGACGCCGGCGGAAATCAGCGCGAGGTTGGCGCGTTCGGCGGTGGCGCCAACGTTCTTCACCACGCACCACCACTGCGCCGGCGTCAGCGAGAGCGGGCCGGCGGGCGTGGGCTGGATTGGGCAAGCTTGCGCATCCGTCACCTGGGAAAAACGGAACCGACGGACGCGCGGTTCCGTGCGCCAGGTTGCCAGACTTGGGCGAATGCGGCCATGTCGGGCTCATGAGCTTGCGCCTTGCCTTTATGGGATCGCCCGCGTTTGCGTTGCCGGCGTTAGAGGCGTTGATGGCGGCGGGTCACGAGATTGCGTGCGTGTATTCGCAGCCGCCTCGCCCAGCTGGCCGCGGCAAACAGGAACGCCCGACGCCGGTGCACGCTCTGGCGCAGCCGCGCGGTTTGACCGTGCGCACGCCGCGCAGCCTGAAGAACGCCGAGGCGCAAGCCGAGTTTGCCGCGCTTGGTCTCGATGCCGCGATTGTGGTGGCCTACGGACTCATTCTGCCGGAACCAATCCTTGATGCGCCGCGCTTGGGCGCGTTCAACTTGCACGGTTCGCTGTTGCCGCGTTGGCGAGGCGCAGCACCCATTCAACGCGCGATCATGGCTGGCGACGCGGTCACCGGCGTGCAGGTGATGCGCATGGAAGAAGGTTTGGACACGGGCGCTGTGCTGGCGACGGCGGCCACGCCGATCACGCCCGAAGACAACGCCACTACGCTGCACGACCGGCTCGCGGCGCTTGGGGCACCCTTGCTTGTGGAAACGCTGTCGAAGATCGAACGCGGCGAGGCGACGGAAACGCCCCAGCCCGAAAACGGCGTCACCTACGCGCACAAGATTACGGCGGCCGAGACGCGCATCGACTGGTCGCGCCCCGCGCGCGAGGTGGATTGCATCATTCGCGGCCTCGCGCTTTCGCCTGGCGCCTGGTTCGAGTTGAACGGCGTACGCGTGAAGGCTCTCCACACACGTGCGGAAGCGGGCGCGGGTTCGCCTGGCGAGGCGCTCGACGACGCGCTCTTGATCGCGTGTGGCGAGAACGCGGTGCGGCTGCTCACCGTACAACGCGAAGGACGCGGCGCCATGGACGCGCAGACGTTCTTGCGGGGGCAAACAGTTCCACGCGGTTCGCGCCTCGGTTAGACCAAGATTGAAGCCCAAGCCGGCCATGCTAAGAATTGAATGTGGAGGGACATTCATGCTCGTTCGTAGTGCGCTGATCGCGCTTGCCGTGGTCGTCGCGGGCTGCAATCAGCCGGCCGGCACGCAGGCGTCGGAGAGCGCCGAGGCGCCGCAGCTCGACGCGCCCGCGCCGGAAAGCGAACCCGCGCGCGTGTTCCAACCCGCCGCCGATGGCGCCCGCAGCGCCACTGGCGATCTGACGGTTTCAATCGCCATGCAAATGCCGGGCGGCGCCGGCGAGGACGCTCAGGAAGTGCTCACTTTGCGCGGCGCCAATGGCTTGGTGCTCGAAGGCAGCATCACCGGCGCCGTTTCCCCCGCCACGCAAGTGCAGGGGCAGACCCTGCGCGCGTTGCTGGCCATTCCGGTCGAGGAGCCGCAAGTGCTCGTCTATCGCGTTATCCAAGAAACCAAGCCGTCGTCGGGCCAGGGCGTGTGTGGCGCCGAAAGTCCCGTCTACGTAGTGGTCTGGGAGCCATCGGGACCAAGCGATCCGCTGCTGAAGGTGCTGGGCGTCATGGGTGGTGCGCCGGGCGCGGCGGAGTCGCGCGCCTGCCCGCTGCTGGACTATCGCCGCGGCTGAGGCCACACCGGCGCGCATGCGCTACCTGCTCCGCATCGAATATGACGGCGGCCCGTTTCAGGGTTGGCAGCGTCTGCCCGATGCGCCGAGCGTGCAGGGGGCGCTGGAGGACGCGGTCGAGAAGCTCACCGGCGTGCGCAGCGATGTCGTAGGCTCGGGCCGCACCGATGCTGGCGTCCACGCTTACGAGCAGGCCGCACATGTCGATGTTGAGAAGCCGTTCGAGCCGTGGAAGCTCGCTGAAGCGCTCAACGCGCATCTGCGGCCCCATCCCGTCGCAATCCTGAGCGCGGAGGTTGCAGCGCCGGATTTTCACGCGCGCTTCGACGCCGTGCGCCGCCTTTACGTGTATCAGATCATGAATCGTCGCGCGCCGCTGACGGTGGATCGCGGCCGCGCGTGGCGGGTGGCGCCGCAGCTCGATGCCGATGCGATGCACGCGGCGGCGCAGCGGCTTGTCGGCCAGCATGATTTCACCACCTTTCGCGACAGCCAGTGTCAGGCCAAGAGCCCGGTCAAGACGCTGGACGTGTGCGACGTGCTGCGCACTGACGATGAAGCGGTTGCGGTGTGGTGCGTCGCGCGCAGTTTTCTGCACCGGCAGGTGCGCTCGATGGTCGGCACTCTAGTCGAGGTGGGGTTGGGCAAAATGAGCGGCGACGATCTGGCCGACGCGTTGGCGGCGAAGGATCGCGCCCGCTGCGGGCCGGTGGCGCCGCCGGACGGGCTCTACCTGGCGCGCGTCGATTACGCGAAATAGCGGCGCAGCACTGCTTCGTAACAGCGCGCCAGCGTGCGCACGTCTTCGACGGCGCAATGCTCATCGACCATGTGGGCGGTGGCGTTGCGCAGGCCGAGTTCGGCGACAGCGCAATAATCCTTGATGTAGCGCGCATCCGATGTGCCGCCGGTCGTCGTCAGCGCCGGCGTGATGCCGAAGCTCTCGCGCACGGAGTCCACGATCATGCCGGTGAAGGCGCCGGGCGGCGTGTAGAATGGCGCGGCCTGTGAGGCGATGCGTAACGTGCAGCTGGCGCCGGCGCGCGCGGCGGCGCCTTCCGCCGTCTGCTTAATCCACGCGAACAGCGCATCGGCGGTGTGATTGGTGTTGAAGCGAATGTTCAGCTTGGCGCTCGCGCGCTGTGGGATGACGTTATGCGCGGCGTTGCCGACATCGACGCTGGTGACTTCCAGGTTTGACGCATCGAAGCCCGGCGCGCCGTCGTCCAGGCTGCGGGCCTTGAGCGCGGCAAGCGCCTCCACCAAGAGCGAGACGGGGTTCACCGCGCGATGGGGATAGGCGACGTGACCCTGCTTGCCCTCCATGTCGATGACGACATTGAGGCTGCCGCGCCGGCCGTTCTTGATGACGTCGCCGACGCGCTCTTCGCTCGTTGGTTCGCCGACGATGCAGTGGTCGATCTTTTCGCCAGCGGCCGAAAGCGCCGCGAGCGTGGCCTTGGTGCCGTCAACGGCGGGGCCTTCTTCGTCGCAGGTCAGCAGAAAGGAAATCGAACCCTTTGGCGCGCCCTGGGTGGCCAAGTAGTTCTGTGTGGCGGCGATCATGGCGGCGATAGCGGTTTTCATGTCCGCCGCGCCGCGCCCGTAGATGAGGCCGTTGCGAATGTCGGCGGCGAAGGGATCGCTCGCCCAGCCATCGCCCGGCGGCACGACATCGACGTGCCCTGCGAAGCAAAAATTCGGCGCCGAGTCGCCCAGGCGCGCATAGAGATTTTCCACGGCGCCGAACCTGTAGCGCTGAGTGCGAAAGCCGAGCGCTTTTAGCGGCGCTTCCACCACTTCGAGCGCGCCGGCTTCAACCGGCGTCACCGAAGCGCAGCGCATTAGAGCTTGGGCGAGCGGGATCGGGTCGGTAAGAGTGCGGGCGTCCATGCGCCTTTGGTCTAGCCGCGCGACGCGGCGGGCAAAAGGGGCAAAGAGAGCGAGGGATCATGGCAGACGTCGCCCCGGTCGCGGAAGCACGCCGGATCGTGAGCCTCGACGTCATGCGCGGTTTCGCCGTGCTCGGCATACTCATTGTCAACGCCGCTTTTTTCGCCGCGCCCTGGCAGGCGTCGCAGAACCCGCTGCTGGCGCCGCTGGCGATCACCGACGACACCGCCTGGGCGTGGTTCTCGATGCATGTGTTTTTCGAGTACAAGTGCATCACGCTGTTCTCGCTTCTGTTCGGCGCCAGCCTCTATCTCGTCGGCGGCGAGCGCGACGATCTGGAGCGCGGCGCCGTGTTGCGGCGGCGGCTCTTCTGGCTGCTTGTCTTCGGCCTCATCCATGCGCTGTTCATCTGGTATGGCGACATCCTCGTCATCTATGCGCTGACCGGGTTTCTGGTGCTGTTCGTGCGTTCCTGGACGCCGCGCACGCTGATGATCGCCGGCATCGTGTTTTACGGCCTGTCGCTCGGGCTCCACAGCCTGTTTGGACTGTTCTTCGACCACATTCCCGCAGCCAAGTTGGCGGAGGTGAAAGCCGAAATCTGGGCGCCGACGCCGCAGACCGTGGACGAGGTGACGGCTGCCTATCGCGGCGGCCTCGTTGCGGCGACGACCGAGAATATGAGCACCTGGGCGTCCTTCATTCAGAGCGCGATCACCGGCATCATGGTGCGCACGGCGGGCGTGATGATGATCGGCATGGCGCTGTTCAAATGGGGCTTCTTGAGCGGCAATGCGCGGCTTTGGCTCTATGTCGCCGCACTTCTGCTTGGCGGCTTGGCGCTGGCGGCGATCGGCTATCAAGCCTGGATCAACGCGCAGGCGGGCTTCGCCTTCTCGCATATGCAGCGCAGCGGCGCCGGCGCAAACGTGGCGCTCTCGATCTTCGTGTCGATCGGCTACGCGGCGCTTTTTGTTTTGCTCGTCAAAGCGGGCGCGCGGGTGATCGTTGCGCCGCTGGCCGCCGTCGGGCGCATGGCGTTCACCAACTACATCGCGCAATCGCTTGTGATGACGACGATTTTCTGGAGCGGCCGCGGCTTTGGGCTGTTCGGCGAGGTCGATCGCATTACGCTTTACGCCATTGTGCTCGGCGTTTGGATCGCGCAATTGATCTGGTCGCCGCTATGGCTCTCGCGGTTCGAGATGGGGCCGCTGGAATGGGTTTGGCGGCGGCTGAGCTATAAGCGGCCGGTGCGCATGGCGCGGCCGGCATAGAGTTTCCATAAGGGAGGACGTGATGAAGCGATTTGCAGTGGCGTTGGCGTTCGGATTGTTCGCGGCTGGCGCGGCGTTCGCCGATACGATCGAGAACGGCTACGGCAACACGTTTGTGGTCACGCTCGGTGACGGCACGTCGGCGCGTTATCACTTCAACGCCGATGGCACATTCGCGGCGACCGGGCCGGATGGCTCGACCATGAACGGGCGCTATGAGGTCGCCAACGGCCAGCTCTGCTTCTTGGGCGAGGGCGATGCGCGCCAGTGCACCGAGCTCGTTGCCGGCAAGAATGTCGGCGATACTTGGCAGCAGACCGACGCCAACGGCAACCAGATCACGGTCTCGCTCGAAGCTGGACGCTAAGAACGGACAAGCGCGTCCGCTGCGGCGGGCGCGCTAATCCCGCAGCAATTCGTTGACGCCGGTTTTGGCGCGCGTTTGCGCGTCGACACGCTTGACGATCGCCACGCACGCCAAGCTCGGTCCGCCCTTCGGATCAGGCAACGCGCCTGGCACGACAACGCTGTAGGCCGGCACCTCGCCGCGCGTGACCTCGCCGGTGGCGCGGTCGACGATCTTGGTCGATTGGCTGATGAACGTGCCCATGGCCAGCACCGCCCCTTCGCGCACGATCACGCCTTCAGCGACTTCCGAACGCGCGCCGATGAAGCAGCCGTCTTCGATGATGGTCGGGTTGGCTTGCAGGGGCTCCAGCACGCCGCCAATGCCGGCGCCCCCGGAGATGTGCACGTTCTTGCCGATCTGCGCGCATGAGCCGACCGTGGCCCACGTATCCACCATCGCGCCTTCATCGACGTAAGCGCCGATATTCACAAAGCTCGGCATCAGCACGACGTTGCGGCCGATAAAGCTGCCCCGGCGCGCGATCGCGCCAGGTACGACGCGGAAACCGGCTTTCTCGAATGCCGCCTCGCCCCAGCCCCAAAACTTAGTGGGCACTTTATCCCAATATGGCCCTGGCGAAGGATCGCCGTTGCCGGTCAGCCCCATCAAGCGGTTCGCATTGGTGCGGAAGGACAGCAGCACCGCCTTCTTCAGCCATTGATGCGTGACCCATACGCCGTCGGCGTTGCGTTCAGCGACGCGCGCTTGTCCGGAATCGAGCAGCGCCAGTGCTGCCTCGATGGCTTGAACGTCAGCGCCTTTGCTGGATGGCGAAAGCTCGGTGCGCCGCTCCCAGGCGGCTTCGATCTGGGCGGCGAGATCAGCGTGAGTCATGGGGCTACCCATGCCAGGAAACGCTGCGGGCGTCATCCGTGGCGATTGCTGGCGCTGACAGGCTCGCCTAGCGTTCCCACGGGGGAGGCGATCATGAATGTGTCCGGGCTGATTGTCGCGTTCGGCGTCGCCTTGTTTGGCGGGCTGGGCTACCATTTCTATTCCGTGCAGCAGTACGAAGCGGCGGTGGACGCACGCATGGAGCGCGAACTGATGAGCGCGACGCTGACGCCGGTTCAGGCCATGGTCAGCGACAATGGCGGAGCCGATCCGGCTGCCTATTTGCGTTCCCTCTACGAAAACGAAGCGCGCTCCGAGCAGATCAATCTCGGCTACGCCGCCTTGGCGGTGAGCTGGCCGCGGGCCTATCGGCGGCTAGAACGCATTCGCATGCCGCGCGATCCCCGCGGCGCGACCGGGAAGCTCGAGGCGGAGATCGACGAACGCTTCGGCTCCGGCGCTTACGCGCTGATGACGGCGCAGTATGAGCGCTATCGGCGTGAGGCGCCCGCGCGCGCTCGCGCGCTTGCGGAACGCCGGCAGCGCGAGGCGGAGTGGATGATGCAATACATCACCGACTATGTGCGGCGGCACGGGCGCTATCCGACCGTTATCCCGCAACCGCCGGCGGACGTGTCGGCCAGCCCCGCAGCAGCGTCTTCACCTCAGGCGCCCAGCAATTGAGGTAAGTCGGCTTGGGCTCGGGATGCACCGGGCCGACAAGAGCGGTGAAAAAACCCATGTCGTATGCGGGCTCAAGGTTGCGCAGCGTGTCCTCGACAAGGATGGCGCCGCGGGTGTCGATTTCGAGTGTGGCGACCAAGCGGTCATAGCTTGCGCGTTGCGGCTTTGGTGCGAGGTCGGCGGATTCGAGGTCGAACACGTGGTCGAATACGTCGGTCAGATTGAGGCTTTGAAGCACGCGCTCGGCATGGCCGCCGCCGCCATTGGTATAGATGATACGCCGCCCCGGCAGGCGCCCGATCAGCGCGCGCAGCTCCGGATCGGGCGTCAGCACCGAATGATCCGCAGTGTGCACGTCGCGCAGAAAATCGCCGGCGTCGACGCCGTGGCGCTCGACCAGGCCGACGATGGTTGCGCCATATTCGTGGAAATAGTGCTCGCGCAAGCGCAGCGCCTCGGCGCGGTCGATGGCGAGCGTGCGCGCAATGTAGGCGGTCATCCGCTCGCCGATCTCATCGTAGAGCATCGGTGCGGGATAGAGCGTGTTGTCGAGATCGAACACCCAAGTGTCGATGTCGCGATCGATCATGGCGTGGGGCCGGCGCGGTCCTCTGTCGGCGCGGTCGGCGGAGCAAGGCCGCGGCGCGGCGGTTCGCGCGGCAGCGTGACATCGCCTTCGCCAGTGTTGAGCTGCAGCTGGCGCGGCGTCTCGCCGGCTTCCATGAATGAGCGTTCGCGCAAATCTACGACAATGCCTTGGCGGCCGTGGGTGCGAACCGGGCTGAACAATTCCGTGCCATAGTAACGCTGTGCACACTCGCCGGCGCCCAGAATAGCGAAGCGTGCGGGGCTGGTGCAGAAGGGGATGCCGCCGAGCGCCAAATAACGTGGGCCGTCCGACGTCTCCATGTTGGCGAAGACATAATAGACTTCCTGCGTCAGCACTTCGTCGATGGCGCGCACGCAGCCGCCGGCGTTCAGCGCCCACCAGCCTCGGCTCTCCAAACCTTCGCCGCGGCGTCGGCCAATGGCGGTCCAGACGCGGGCATTGGTGTGGTTGCAAATAGTGAGGCCGACGGTTTCAGCTCTGCGTCGCGCCGCTTGCTCGAGCGCATCGATCAGCTGATCGTCGCTGGCATTGGCTTGCAGGCGCGCAGTGGCGCGGAATTGCGCGATGGCTTGCGCGATGCGACGCGGATCGATGCCGCGGCGGCCTTCGCGCACGTCATAGCCGTTGTCCTCGAGCAAGCGCTGAATGCCGGCCTGACGGGCGCGGGCGAGCGTGAACTGCGTGGCCTCGGAGAACGACGTGCGCCAGCTGTCGCGCTTGTTGATCTGCACGCGGCGGAAGTTGCGTGCTTCGTAGGCGTCCGTGCATTGCGGCGGGTTCTCGATCTGGAACTCACGCGTGGGGTCGACGCAGAGCGGCGCGTCGCCGCCCCATTGCCGGCGTCCGCCACGATGAGCAGGCGAAGTGCGCGCATAGAGATAGTGCGTGCCGCGCGCCAGCGGGGCGCCGATCACCAATTCGCAGGCGCCGGGGCGCAGCCGCGTCCAGCCCTGCACCTGGATGGAGCGGTCGTCGGGACGGCCGGTGGACGCTTCGAGCACGTAGCTGGTCTCGTTGCAGACTTGCCAGCCATTGGCGCGCTGCTCCTGGCGCTGTTGCGCGCCGGCGCCGCCCGCAAACGCGAACCAGGCCGCGAGCGCGGCGCAACCCAACGCGGCCGCCAGGCCGAGCTTAGTGAATGAGCGTGCCGGCGCCATGTTCGGTGAAGAGCTCCATCAGCAGAACGTGGGGCGTGCGCCCGTCGAGAATAACCGCCGCTTCGACGCCTTGGTCGAGCGCGGCGATGCAGGTTTCGAGTTTCGGGATCATACCGCCAGTGGCGATGCCGGTTTCGATCGCCTTGCGCGCATCGTCCACCGACATCTCGCGGATCAGTTCGCCATTGGCGTCGAGCACGCCTGGCACATCCGACAACAGCAGGAAGCGCTTGGCCGAGAGTGATTTCGCGATCGCGCCGGCGGCGGTGTCGGCGTTGATGTTGTAGGTCTTGCCATCCTCGGCGACGCCGATCGGCGCGATCACCGGGATATAATCTTCCGGCGCGTTGATCAGCGCTTGGATCAAGGTCGGATCGACGTCGCTCGGTTCGCCAACATAGCCGAGGTCGACCACTTGCTCGATCATGCTGTCTGGGTCTTTGCGCGTGCGCACGGCCTTCTCAACCGTGATCAGCCGCGCGTCCTTGCCGGAGAGACCGACGCCGCGCACGTCCGCTTCACGGCCCGCGGCCGTGATCAGGTGCGCCAGCTCTTTGTTGACGCTGCCCGAGAGCACCATCTCCGCCACTTCCATCGTCTCCGCATCGGTGACGCGAAGGCCGTCCACGAATTGCGATTTCACGCCTGCCCGGTCGAGCATGCGGCTGATCTGCGGGCCGCCGCCGTGCACGACGACGGGATGAATGCCCACAAGCTTCAGAAGAACGATGTCTGCGGCGAATTTGCGGGCGGTCTCTGAGTCGCCCATGGCGTGGCCGCCATATTTCACCACCACAACTTCGCGGTCGTAGATCTGGATAAACGGCAACGCCTCGGCCAGCGTCTTGGCCTTGACCAAACCGTCTTCGAGCGCCGCCAAGCGGTCTTTGGGAGGAAGCTTGCTCACGCGCGGTTCCTAAGCGGTAACGCCACTCACGCCAAGGCCGCGATTTCAGCGCGGAGAAGGTCGATCCCCAAGCCGGTTTGAGCCGAGGTTGCGATGATTTCAGGATGGGCGGCGGGGCGCTTGGCGATCAGCTTTTGCGTCGTCGCCTTGAGGTCGGCCACATCCGTCGGCTTTTCCTTGTCGGCCTTGGTGAACACGAGCTGATAGGTCACCGCCGCCTTATCCAGCGCGTCCATGACATCCATGTCATGCGGCTTCACGCCGTGGCGTGCGTCGATCAGCAGGATCACGCGCTTCAAACTCACGCGGCCGCGCAGGTAATCGTTGGTGAGCCCGGTCCATCGGCCAATGTCGGTCTTGGCGGCCTTGGCGTAGCCATAGCCGGGCAAATCGACGAGGCGCAGGCGATCGCCCATGCGGAAGAAGTTGAGTTCGCGCGTGCGGCCCGGTTCGGTGGACGCGCGGGCGAGCTTGTTGCGTCCGGTCAGCGCGTTGACGAGCGAGGATTTGCCGACGTTCGAGCGCCCTGCGAACGCCACTTCCGGCACATCCGCATACGGAAGCTGCGCCATGTTGGCGACGCCAAGCTCGAACGCCACCGGACCCGCGAAGAGCAGACGGCCGGCTTCGAGATAATCGGCGTGCTCTTCGGGATTGGGTGTTGGGGATTGGGGATTGAGAGGCTCAGGCATCTTTGAGCCGTGCATGCAATCGGTTCAGCATTCGCGCAACGCGTTCTGTCTCACTCAGCAGCGGTTCGGTGCGTTCTTGCGGCAGATGCTTGGCTCGAGCGGCAAGAATGATAAGTGTTTCCAACTCCGCTGCCGAGCCACGCGCGATGCTGATGAAGTGCGCGTAGTCCTTGCGCGTCGCACGCGCATGACCTTCCGCGATGTTGGCCGGAATTGAGACCGCGGCGCGGATCATCTGCGCCGTGAGCCTGTACTCCTCCTGTTTGGGCATCTCGCGCGCCGCATCGTAAATGGCCTCGGCGACATCCATCGCCTTGGCCCATACCTCTAGATCACGGTAGCTCGTCGCTCCCAATCCCTAATCCCCAATCCCCAACCCCGATCTCACTCTGCGGGACTTGCGCTCTTGCTGAAGCGCTTGGCCAGGAATTTGTCGAGTTGGGTCTCCACGCCTTGCCGTCGCATGATGACGTATTGCTGCAGGATCGACAGCGAGTTCGACCACGTCCAGTAAATGACGAGGCCGGCGGGGAAGGCGGCGAACATCACCGTGAACAAAGCCGGCAGGAAACGGAAAATCTGCGCTTGCACCGGATCGGCCGGCGGCGGCGAGAGCGCCTGCAGCGCCCACATCGAAACGCCGTAAAGGATTGGCCACGCACCGATCAGCAGGATCGCCGGCACATCGTAAGGCAGCAAGCCGAACAGATTGAAGATCGAGGTCGGGTCGCGCGCCGACAGATCGTTGATCCAACCCCAGAATGGCGCGTGGCGCATTTCGATGGTGTTGGTCAGCACTTTATAGAGCGCGAAAAACACTGGGATCTGCAGCAGGATCGGCACGCAGCCGGACACCGGATTGATCTTCTCAGTCTGATAGAGCTTCAACAATTCCTGTTGCTGGCGCTGCTTGTCGGCGGCGTAACGCTCCTGCAGGTCCTTCATCTTCGGCTGCAGCGCGCGCATCTTCGCCATCGCCTTGAACGATTGATAGACGAGCGGGAAGAGCAGCAACTTCACCACGATAGTGGTCAGCAGAATGCCAGCGCCAAAGCTGCCGGCGAATTGCGCCAGCCAATGCAACAGCATGAAGAACGGGCGCGTCAGGAACCAGAAATTCCCCCAGTCCACCGCATCGTCGAAGCGCGGGATGGTCAGCGTGTTCTGATAGTCTTGCAGCAGATCGACGCGCTTGGCGCCGGCGAAGAAACGCTGCGTATAGGTGATCGATCCGGCAGCCGGCGCCTCGCGCCATTGGCCGCGGTAGGCGGCGCGATAATCGGTGATGTTGTTTTCGTTGCGGCTGTCGAAATAGGCCGACACGCGTTCGCCTTGATCGGGAATGATGGCGGCCAGCCAATAGTGATCCGTGAGCCCGAACCAACCGCCCGTACCTTGCGCCTCTTCAATCCGTCCGCCTTCGCCAATGCGCCCGCGATCTCGGTCGCGCGCGTGCTTGTCGGCGTTTTTGAAACTCTCTTGGTGCAGCGTGTTGTCGGGGCCGTAGGCGCCGATCAGCCCCTGATGGACGATGCCGTTGAAGACATAATCTTCCGGCAGGCCCTGCCGGCGCACGGTGCCGAACGGCCGCACCGAAATCGCCGAGGCGGTCGCGTTGCGCACGACATCGGTGATCGTGAACATGTAGTTCTGGTCAATGGCGATGGTGCGCTCGATGGTGAGGCCATCGCCCGCCGCCAAAGTCAGCGTCACCGGCGTCTCGGGCGTTAGCCGGGCGCCTTCGGCGGCGGTCCAGCCGGAGAAGGCGTCAGCGAGAGTGGCGCTGTCTTCGCCGCGTTGCAGCTCCCAGCCGAAGAAGGCGTCATGGCCGTGCTCGGCGCCATTGGGCGCGAGCACAGTGACTTCGGCGCTGTTCGGGTCGACGGTGCGGCGATAGTTGCGCAGGCTCAGATCGTCGATGCGTCCGCCTTCAAGCAGGATCGAACCGTCGACCGAGGGCGTCTCGATCGACACGCGCTGCGCTGCCGTCGAACGCAGCGCCTGCTCGCGCGCCACCGGCTCAGGCGCGGCGGGCGTCTCCGACGTCGACCCCGATTGGGTTTGTTCGGTCCGCTGTTGCTCGGCGATTTGGGCGTGTTCGGCTTCCAGGCGCTCGCGTTGCGGGCCCATGTAGAAGACGTCGAAGCCCACGAAGATCGCCACCGAAAGCGCAATGGCGATCATGACATTGCGGTTTGCGTTGGGGTCGCCGCCCTGTTGCATGGAGTTCAATCGCTTTCGGTAGGAGTTTCGCCGCTTTTCGCTGGCCGTGAGCGCGCCTGCGGCCGCCGCGGCTGAGCGCCGGGAGCCAAGTCGGCGCGGAGCCTTATCAGCGCGTTTCCAATATCGTCAAGCAAGGCGGCCCAGTCCGCCGCTGGGGTCTGTTGCCGCGCCACCAGGACGTAATCCACGCCCGGCAAACCCAAGTCCGGCAGCAGCTGGCGGGCCGCCTCCCTCAGACGCCGCTTGGCCCGGTTGCGCTCGACCGCGCCGCCCACCCTGCGGCTGGCGGTAAAGCCCAGCCGCACAGGGCCATCCTCGGCCCGCCGCCGCGCTTCGATCAGGACGGTCTGGCGTCCCACGCGTGCGCCATGGCGCACAAACAGGAATTCAGCCCGTTTGGTCAGCCGCTGGATGGGGATTTTGCTCATTGCGGCCGGATGTTACCGGCGGCGCGATCAGTGCGCCAATCAGGCCGACAGGCGCTTGCGGCCCTTGGCGCGGCGGCGCGACAGCACCTTTTGGCCGCCCTTGGTGGCCATGCGGGCGCGGAAACCATGGCGGCGCTTCCGCACGAGCCGGCTCGGCTGATAGGTCCGCTTGGTGCTCACGACGCGCCTCGATGCTCTGGGGCTGGAAAATGAAGGGGCGGGGCTTACCCCAGCGCCTGACGGGGGTCAAGCCGCGCGCCTGGGCAATTGTCGGCCCAGGGACAGAATCCGCGGCATGCGCTAGGGCTTCGCGTGGATGACGCTGAGCCCGCCTCCCCAGCAGCCGACAGGCCCTCTCCAGCGTGTCCGGTCATTTATCGATAGCCTGGCGGGACGGCTGTTGGCGCTCACCGTCGTCGCGGTGCTGATCGGGGAGGCCTTTGTGTTTGCGCCGGCGCTGGCGGGGTTTCATGAATCCTGGCTGCGCGAGCGCGTCAACTTGGCCCAGATCGCCACGCTGGCGCTGGCGATTTCGCCCGATCTCGAAGTGGCGGAATCGCTCGAGGACGAGCTGCTGTTCAACGCCGAAGTGCAACGCGTCGCCATGCAACGCGCGGGCGAACGCGTGCTGCTGATGGAAGACCCAACCGCACCGACATCGGAAACGCTCACCACCTTCGATTATCGCGGCGCGAGCGGCGTCACGCGCTTCTCGTGGGCGCTCGGCACGCTCACCGCGCCGGACGGGCGCGTGCTGCGCGTACTGACGCGCCCGCGCTTCGAGAACGCCGATTATATCGAGATCGTCCTCAACGAAGCGCCGCTGAAGCGCGCCATGCGCGCATTCGCGTGGAGTTTCGCGCGCGCGTCGTTGCTCATTCTGATGGCGGCCGGCGCGTTGATCTATGTGGCGCTGAGCGCGGCGTTCGTGCGCCCGATGGGCGATCTCACCCGCGCCATCGAACGCTTCCGCGATAAGCCTGAGGATGTCTCGATCGCGTTTCCGCGCAGCGCCCGCGGAGATGAGATCGGCCGCGCGCAGCGCGCCGCCGCCGACATGGCCGAGCAGGTGCGCAACGCTTTGCGTCAGAACGAACGCCTGGCCGCGCTTGGCGCCGCTGTCGCGCGCATCGGCCATGATTTGCGCAACATGCTCTCGACGGCGCAATTGGTCGCCGACAAGCTCTCCAAGTCGGACGATCCCGCCGTGCGTCAGCTCGGCGCACGTTTGGAGCGCACCGTCGATCGCGCCGCCGGCCTTGCTTCATCGACGTTGAAATACGGCCGCGCCGACGAGGACCCGCCAGTGCTGCAACGTGTGCCGGTGGCGGACGCCGCCGACGAAGCCGCCGCCGATGCGCTGATCGGGTTCGACGCGGTCAGCTTCAAAGCCGATGTCGAGGCCAAGCTCGCCTGCGTCGCCGATCCCGATCAGCTGCATCGCGTATTGGTCAATCTGATGCGCAACGCCGCGCAGGCGATGAAGGATCACACGCGTAAGGATAAGACGCTGCTGGTGCGCGCGGCCCGCACCGAGGGGCGCTGCGAGATCGATGTCATCGATCACGGCCCCGGCGTGCGCGAAAATTTGCGTGCGCGTTTGTTCGAGCCGTTTGTCTCGGCCGCGCCGGAAGCGGGCGGCACCGGCCTCGGGTTGGCCATCGCACGCGAACTCACGCGCGCCATGGGCGGCGAACTCGAACTCACCCGCACCGGCGCCGAAGGCACCACCTTCCGCATCACCCTGCCCGCAGCGTGAGAGGGTGGGCAATCAAAAGAAATGGCGCGCCCGAAGAGATTCGAACTCCTGACCCCCAGATTCGTAGTCTGGTGCTCTATCCAGCTGAGCTACGGGCGCGAAGGCGGGGTGCATAGCGCCCGGTTGGGGCGCTGGCAAGGCGGTGTGGAGGACTAGATCAGGGCAAATCGCGCCAGGCCGGGCAGCCGCCCAGAGAAGCGGCCTCGTAGACGCCTCGCGCCACCGCTCTGGCAAGGCAATCGGCCGCCAAGGCGCCGAAGCGGGCGATGGCGAAGGCGCGCGGGGCGGGCGCCGGGCGCGCGCCGGTCGCCAGCGCGAAGACCGCGTCGCCGTCGAATGGCGCGAACACCGGGCGGATGGCGCGGGCGAGGCCGGCGCTGGCCATCTGCGCCACCCGCTTGGCCTCCGCCGGCGTGAGGTCCGCGTCGACGGCGACGCAAGCGACAGTGGTGTTGGCGCGCGGCGCCGGATTGGCTTTGGCTGCGCCCCAGTCTTCCGGATCGAAGGGCGCGTTTGCAGCCGGTAGCGCGCCGAATTCGCCGTCGATCTCGAACGGCGCGGCCCAGAAGGCGCGGCTGTTCGGCATCATTGTCGATCCGAAGCAATTGACGCAGGCGAGGGCGGCGATGGTGAAGCCATCGGCGGTGACGATGGAGGCGCTGCCTTGCCCGCCTTTCAGGGCCCCGGCGCGCGCGCCCATGCCAGCACCGGCGTTGCCGAGCGGAACCTGCTTGCCGCGCGCGGCGTAGGCGCGCTTGCCCAGCGCTGCATATGGCGGGGCGTCGGCCCAGGCTTTGTTTCCGCCATTGGCGAGATCGTAGAGGATGGCGGCGGGAATGACTGGCGAGCGCGGCACGCCCGGCAGATCGACGAGCCCATAGCCGCGGCCCTCAGCGCCCATCGCGGCGGCGACGCCATCGGCGGCGGCGAGGCCATAGACGGAGCCGCCGGCGAGCACGAGCGCGTCGATGTCATCGACCAGGTTTTCTGCCGCCAGCGCATCGGTTTCGCGCGTGCCGGGGCCGCCGCCGCGGACATCGACGGCGCACACAGCGCGGCCGTCGGGCACGATCACGGTGACGCCGGTGAGGGCGTCGTGATCCTCGGCGCAGCCTATGGACAAGCCGGCCACATCACTCAATGAATTGGTCGGGCCGGGACGCGCCATCGCGTTGTTCTCACGTCTGTCGAAGCGACATCGGTAGGAACCCCCTTCATGTTTGACAAGCAAGCCTTGAAGCGGATCGCCGCGCCCTTGTTTGCGCTTGTGGTGGCGGCGTGCGCGGTGAGTTCGGCGCCCGTCAGTGCGCCGCCGCGCGTTGAGACGCGCGGCGAGGCGATGGTGGCGGCGGCCAATCCGCATGCGGTGGAGGCGGCGCTCGAGATTTTGCGCGAAGGCGGCAGCGCCGTGGATGCGGCGATCGCCGCGGAACTGGTGCTGGGCCTGGTGGAGCCGCAATCGTCTGGCATTGGCGGCGGCGGCTTCATGCTGTTCTACAATGGCGGCGACGAACGCATCACCGCTTATGACGGGCGCGAGCGCGCGCCGATGGGCGCGACGCCGACCATGTTTCTCGACGCGCGCGGGCGGCCGCTGCCGTTCATGGATGCGCAGGCGAGCGGGCTTTCGACCGGCGCGCCGTCGCTGATCGCGATGCTGAAAATGGCGCATGAAGATCACGGCCGCTTGCCGTGGGCGCGCTTGTTCGAGCCGGCTATTCGGTTGGCGGACAATGGCTTCGCGGTGTCGCCGCGGCTTGCGGGATTTATCGACGCGTATGGTCAGCGCGGGCGCCTGCGTGCGGACTTCGCGGCGCGTTCGTATTTCTTCGATGCGGCCGGGGCGCCGCGTCCCGTCGGTTACGTGCTGCGCAATCCAGACTATGCGCGCACGTTGCGGGCGATTGCCGAGCAGGGGCCGCGGGCGCTGCAGGAAGGACCGATCGCCGACGCCATCCTGGCGACGGTGCAGCGTCAGCCGCGCCGTGGATCGTTGACGCACCAGGATCTGCGCAACGTGGCGCCGCGGCGGCTGGCGCCTGTGTGCGGCGTATTCCGGGTCTATCGGGCGTGCACAATGGGCTCGCCGAGTTCTGGCAATGCGGTGCTCGCCATTCTCGGCCTCTATGAGCGCGCACGGCCCGAGCCGCAGGGCGCCGCGAACGTCGATGATTGGGCGGCGTATCTGTGGGCGAGCCGTCTCGCTTTCGCCGACCGCGACCATTACATGGCCGACGACCAGTTCGAGCCTGTGCCAACGCAGGAACTGATCGCGCCGGCCTATCTCGACGAGCGGGCGCACTTGATCGATCTGACGCAAGCGCCGGCGCGCACGCCGCCCGGTGTTCCTGCCGGCGTCGAGCTGTTCGAACGCTGGGGCCGCGACGCAGGCGACGATGCCGGCACCACCCACATCTCCATCGTCGATGCTTGGGGCAATGCGGTGTCAATGACGGCGACGGTGGAGTCCGCGTTCGGCTCGCAGCGCATGGCCGCCGGATTTTTCCTCAACAACCAGCTCACCGACTTCTCGTTTCAACCGACTCTGAGCGGGCGCCCGGTGGCGAACGCGGTCGCGCCCGGCAAAGCGCCGCGCTCCTCGATGTCGCCGTTGATCGTCACCGATGAGGACGGCGAACTCGTCCTGGTGATCGGCTCGCCGGGGGGATCGAGCATTATCGGCTACGTGTCCCGCGCCACGATCGGGATCCTCGATTGGAACATGCCGGTTCAGGACGTCATCGCGCTGGGCAACGCCACCGCGCGCACGGCCCCGGTGAACGCGGAAACCTCCCGCTGGCCGAGTGGCGTCGAGGCGGGTTTGCGCGCGCGCGGCTGGGCGATTGAGCAGACGAGTGCTCTCGAAGTGAGCGGCCTGCACGCGATCCGGGTGAGGCCTGGCGGATTGGAAGGCGGGGCCGATCCGAGGCGGGAAGGCGCGGTCGGCCGCATCGCGGCAACGCCCTAGGCTGGCCTACGGAAAATATCCTTAACATCAGAGAGATAACGCGACGACCGCACCTGCGAGGCGGCGCGCCAGTCGGCGCATGCGCGTGGCGGGCGAGACCGCGTCGCGGTTTCGGTGCTGTGAGTAACTCTGGTTCCCTCGCAACGTGAATAACTGCGCGACGGTATTCACGTGACGTCGTTCTGTTGATAACTCTTTACAATTGGGTAACCAGCCGACGCGGGGCGCCCAAAAAAGTTGCGGGCGAAGGCTACCGCCAAAGCATCTCAGGTCCCCGAGCGCTGGCGCATAGCGGCCAGAAACGCCGCTCGTGGGGAGTCAGAGACATGCCGACGTTTGGTTTCGAGCAGGACTTCGAAGACGGTTCCGATGGCGCAATCACGGGGGCGGGTTTTGGAACCCTGACGCTGGCGCCGTCGGGAACGAACGGCATCGTCACGCCGGACGGCGGTGATTTCGCACTCATCACCGAAGATGGCGGCGCGGGCCCGTTCACGCGCTTCGACGGCTATCGCAGCACGTTCTCCGATACGCTCACCGCCGGCGTTCAAGTTTATATCGACGTCAACTGGGCGCTCGGCGAAGGTTTCGAGTACTCCGTCGCTGCGAACGGCTCTGACGGCCTGCACCAGCGCGACTTCATCTTCCACGTGGTGCGCGACACCAGCACCGAGCAGTTGCTGATCAACGTCTCCAATGGCAGCAGCTTCGCACCGCGCGAAGATTTGGAATCGCTCGCCGGCACGGTCCAGATCACCGAGAGCGGCTGGTACACGCTCCAGCATGTGTTCCGCGACGAAGGCGGGCAACTTGCGGTCGATCTCAATGTGCTCGACGCCGCCGGAAACGTCGTCTTCACCCAGACCCTGACTGATGCGCAGGACACGATCCCGGGCGAAGTCGGCGGCAACCGCTATGGCTGGTTCACCGACGTAACGGTGACGGGCGGCCTGGCCATCGACAATGTGACGCTCGGCGCCTATGCGGGCGCGGTGACGGAGTTCGCCGCCGGATCGCCGGGCGAAGGCGTCGACGCGCACGCGACAAGCGGCAAAATTCCGTTCTCCGATCTCGATCTCGCGGACGTTCATAGCGTCGGCGTGGCCGCCGATGGCGTTGGTTATGTCGGTGAGCTGATTGCTTCGATTGAAGATGCATCGACCGGCGATGGCGTCGGCATGGTGTCCTGGAGCTTTGCCGTCGACGATGCCGACATCGAGTTCCTTGGGCCCGGCCAAACGCTCACTCAGACCTATACGCTGACGCTCGACGACGGAAACGGCGGAACCGCGACGCAGCAAGTGACTGTAACCGTGACCGGCGCCAACGAGGCGCCCGTCGCACAGGACGACGCCTTCAGCACGAGCGAAGACGCCGCAACCAGCGGCAACCTGCTCGCCGATAACGGATCGGGCGCCGATAGCGATGCTGAAAACGACACGCTCACGGTCACCGAAGTGAACGGCGCAAGCGGCGACGTCGGCAGCGAAATCACGCTGGCCTCAGGTGCGCTGCTGACGGTGAATTCCGACGGCACGTTCGACTACGACCCGAATGGCCAGTTCGAACATTTAGGCGTCGGTGAAAGCACGACGGACAGCTTTACCTATACAGTCAGCGATGGCGCGGCGAGCGATACCGCGACGGTCACCATCACCATTAATGGCGCCAATGATGATCCGGTCGCGCAGGACGACGCGGTCAGCGCAGGTGAAAACACCGTCGCGAGCGGCGACGTGCTGGCTGACAATGGCGCAGGCGCGGACGCGGACGTCGACGGCGACACGCTGACGGTGACCGCGGTCAACGGCGTAGGCGCCAGTGTCGGCGCGCAGATCGCGCTGGCTTCCGGCGCGCTGTTGACGCTAAACGCCAACGGGACGTTCGACTATGACGCCAACGGCCAGTTCGAGTCGCTCGCAGTGGGCGAAACCGACACGGATTCGTTCACTTACACGATCGAGGATGGCCAAGGCGGAAGCGACACCGCGACCGTGACCGTCACCATCAATGGCGCCAACGATGCGCCGATCGCGCAAGACGACGCTATCTCCACCAGCGAAAACGCCAGCGCCAGCGGCAATCTGCTCGCCGACAATGGCGTCGGCGTCGATAGCGATGTCGATGGCGACACGCTGACCATTAGCGCTGTCAATGGCTCGGCGCTGAATGTCGGCGCGCAGATCACGCTGGCGTCCGGTGCGTTGCTGACCGTGAACGCGGACGGCACGTTCAGCTATGATCCCAACGGTCAGTTCGAGACCTTGGGCGTCGGCGAAAGCGATACCGACAGCTTCAGCTACACCGTCAGCGACGGCAATGGCGGCAGTGACACGGCGACCGTCACCGTCACCATCAACGGCGCCAACGATGCGCCCGTCGCCCAAGACGACGCGTTCAGCGTAACCGAAGGCGCCGTGCAGGGCGGCAACGTGCTGGCCAACAATGGCTCGGGCGTGGACTCCGACATCGAAGGCGACACGCTCGCCATCTCGGCGGTCAATGGCTCGGGCGTGAGCGTGGGTTCGCAGATCACGCTGGCGTCTGGCGCGCATCTGACGCTCACCGCCAACGGCACGTTCATCTACGATCAGAACGGCGCGTTCGAAGGGTTGCACACTGGCGAAAGCGACACCGACAGCTTCACCTACACTTTGAGCGACGGCAATGGCGGAACCGATACCGCCACCGTCACCATGACCATTAACGGCGTCAACGATGTGCCGACAGCGCAAGACGACGCGGTTTCTACGAATGAGGACACGCCGGTTAGCGGCAACGTGCTCGCCAACAATGGCGCCGGCGCCGACGGCGACGCCGAAGGCGATACGCTGACGGTCAGCGCCGTGAACGGCTCGGCCCTCAATGTGGACGCGCAGATCGCGCTGGCTTCCGGCGCGCTTTTGACCGTCAATGCCAACGGCACGTTCGACTACGATCCAAACGGCGCCTTCGAGACACTCGGGGCCGGCGACAGCGATACCGACAGCTTCACCTATACTGTAAGCGACGGCCATGGCGGGACTGACACCGCGACCGTTACAGTCACCGTCAATGGCGTGAACGATGCGCCGGTGGCGCAGAACGACGCGTTCGCCGTGGGCGAGGGCGCGGCGCTCAATGGCGACGTGCTCGCGAACAACGGCGCCGGCGCTGACGCCGATATCGATGGCGACGCGCTGACCGTGACGGAGGTCGATGGCGTCGGCGCCAATGTCGGCGTGGAAATCACGCTCGCCTCGGGCGCGCTGCTGACCGTCAACGCGGACGGCACGTTCGACTACGACCAGAACGGCGCCTTCGAATATCTGGGCGATGGCGAAACCGCGGTGGAGACATTTGCCTATACCACCTCCGACGGCGTCGCCTCTGACACCGCGACCGTCACCATCACCATCAACGGCGCCAATGATGCGCCGGTGGCGCAGGCCGATGCGATCACCACGGACGAAGCGTCGCCCGTGAGCGGCAATGTGCTGGCCGACAATGGCGCCGGCGCCGATGCCGACGCTGAGAGCGACACGCTGACGGTGACCGCGGTGAATGGCGCGTCCGCCGATGTGGGCGTGGAGATCACGCTGGCGTCGGGTGCTCTGCTCACGCTCAATGCGGACGGTACGTTCGACTACGACCCCAATGGTCAGTACGAACACCTCGGCGTCGGCGAGAGCGCTGCCGACAGCTTCACCTACACGATCGAGGACGGCAATGGCGGGTCGGACACCGAAACCGTCACCATCACCATCAATGGCGTGAACGACGCGTTGGTGGCGCAGGACGACGCGTTCGCGCTCGCCGAAGGCGCTTCCCTCAATGGCGACGTGTTCGTCAACAATGGCGCCGGCGCGGATTCGGATGCCGATGGCGACGTGCTCTCGGTGACGGAAGTCAATGGCGTCGCCGCGAGCGTCGATAGCGAGATCACGCTGGCGTCTGGCGCGCTGCTGCTGGTCAACGCCGATGGCACGTTCAGCTACGATCAGAACGGCGCGTACGACTCTCTCGCCAGCGGCGAGACGGCGGTTGAAACCTTCACCTACACGGCCACCGATGGCGTGGCGTCTGACGCCGCGACCGTAAGCATCACGATCACCGGCGCCAATGACGCCCCGATCGCGCAGGACGATGCGATCTCGACCAACGAAGCCTCGGCGGTCAGCGGCAATGTGCTGGCCAATAACGGCGCCGGCGCAGACGCCGACGCGGAGGGCGACACGCTGACGGTGACCGCCGTCAACGGCGTGGCGCTCAATGTGGGCGCGCAGATCACGTTGGCCTCTGGCGCGCTGCTGACCGTGAATGCCGACGGCACGTTCGCCTACGATCCGAGCGCTCAGTTCGAGCATCTGGGCGTAGGGGAAACCGCCAGCGATAGCTTCACCTACACGATTGAAGACGGGAACGGCGGCTCAGATACGGCCACGGCGACCGTCACCATTAGCGGCGTCAACGATGCGCCAGTGGCGCAAGACGACGCCTTCACCGTCGCCGAAGATTCCCTGCAGGGCGGCAATCTGCTCGCGAACAACGGATCGGGCGTGGATTCCGATCTCGATGGCGACACGCTCGCCATCTCGGCGGTCAACGGCTCTGGCGCGAGCGTCAGCACGCAGATCACGCTCGCATCCGGCGCGCGCCTGACAGTCACGTCGAGCGGCATCTTCATCTACGACCAGAACGGCGCCTTCGCCGACCTGGGCGCCGGCGAGAGTGAAGTGGAGACATTCACTTACACGCTGAGCGACGGCCAGGGCGGCACGGACACAGCAACCGTTTCGATCGCCGTCAACGGCGCCAACGATGCGCCAGTGGCGCAAGACGATGCGGTTACCACGGACGAGAACAGCGGCGTCAGCGGCAGCGTCTTCGCCAACAATGGCGCGGGCGCCGATAGCGATGTCGAGGGCGACACGCTGACGGTTTCCGCGGTCAATGGCGTCGGCGCCAATGTCGGCGCCCAGATTGCCCTGGCCTCCGGCGCGCTGTTGACGCTGAACGCCAACGGCACGTTCGACTACAACCCGAATGGCCAATTCGAACACCTGGGCGCAGGCGAAACCGCCACGGACAGCTTCACGTACACGCTGAGCGACGGCCAAGGCGGGACGGACACCGCGACGGTCACCGTCACAATCAATGGCGTCAACGATGCGCCGGTGGCGCAAGACGACGCCGTCGCGCTGGCCGAAGACGCGTCGTCGAGCGGCAGCGTGCTGGCCGACAATGGCGCCGGCGCGGATGCGGACGTCGATGGCGATACGCTTACGGTGACAGCAGTCAACGGCGTCGGCGCGAGTGTGGGCGTACAGATCGCGCTGGCCTCCGGCGCGCTGCTCACGCTCAACGCCGATGGCTCCTACGCCTACGACCAGAACGGCGCGTTCTCGGCCCTGGACGATGGCGAGACCGACACGGACAGCTTCACCTACTCCGTCAGCGACGGCCAAGGCGGCAGCGACACGGCGACGGCGACGTTCACCATCACCGGCGCCAATGACGCGCCCATCGCACAAGACGATGCGTTCTCGACGTTTGAGGATGAAACGCTCGCCGGCAGCGTGCTCGCCGACAATGGCGCGGGCGCTGACAGCGACGTTGAAGGCGACACGCTAACGGTAACTGCTGTGAACGGCGTCGGCGCCAACGTCGGAACGCCGATCTTCCTGTCGAGCGGCGCGTCGCTCATTCTGATGGCGGACGGCACGTTCCAGTACGATCCGAACGGCGCCTTCGACCTCGGCCTCGACGCCAGCGCGGCGGACAGCTTCACTTACACGCTGAGCGACGGGAACGGCGGCACGGACACCGCAACGGTCAACATCACCATCAACAGCATCAGCCAGACCATCACAGGCACAGGCGGGCCGGATTCGCTCGACGGCGGCTCCGGCGATGACGTGGTGGTGGGCCTTGGCGGCGCTGACACGCTGCTCGGCGGCACAGGCGACGACATCCTGCGCGGCGGCGCGGGCGCCGATCAGCTCAACGGCGGCAGCGGCGTCGATACGGCCGACTATTCCACGGCGGCTGGTGCGGTGAACGCCAATTTGGCGCTGGGCGGCAGCGGCGGCGACGCAAACGGCGACACCTATGCATCGGTTGAAAACCTGACGGGCTCGGCCTTCGCCGATACGCTCACCGGCAACGCGCAAGCCAACCTGATCGATGGCGGCGCGGGCAACGATCTGATGACGGGCGGCGGCGGCAACGACACGTATGTCGTCGACGCGGGCGGCGATCAGGTGGTCGAAGCGGTCGGCGAGGGCGTCGATACGGTGCGCGCGTCACGCAGCCACACGCTGGCGGCGAATGTCGAGAACCTGATCTTGCTGGGTGCGGCGAGCTACGCGGGCACGGGCAATGCGCTCGCCAATGCGATCAGCGGCAATGGCGGCAACAACAGCCTGTCGGGCCTCGACGGCAATGACACGCTCAATGGCGACGCCGGCAACGACACGTTGGATGGCGGGATCGGCAATGACGCCATGGCTGGCGGCCTGGGCAATGACAGCTATTTCGTCGATAGCGCCGGCGACACGGTCACCGAGCTTGCCTCGCAGGGGACCGACACGGTCCACGCGTCGCGCAACTACACGCTCACCGCCAATGTCGAAAATCTGACATTGCTGGACGTGGCCAACTACCAAGGGCTCGGCAACGACCTTAACAACGTGATCACCGGGAATACCGGCAACAACCGGCTGACCGGCTTGCTCGGCAACGACACGCTTGTCGGCATGGATGGCAACGACATCCTGGCCGGCGGTGACGGCAACGATAATCTGCAAGGTGGGCTCGGCCGCGATACGCTTGACGGCGGCGTCGGCAACGACGCGATGGCGGGCGGATCCGGCGACGACACCTATGTCGTCGACAGCGCCGGCGATACAGTCACCGAAGCCAGTGGGGCTGGCATCGATCTGGTGCAGGCGTCGCGCAACTACACGCTCGGCGCCAATGTCGAAAACCTGACGCTGACGGGGACGGCCAATCTTCAAGGCACGGGCAATGAGCTCGCGAACCTGATTGTCGGCACCTCGGGCAACAACCGGCTCTCCGGTCTCGATGGCGACGATACGTTGCGCGGCGGCGACGGCAACGATGTGCTCGACGGCGGAACCGGCGACGACGCGATGGCGGGTGGCCTCGGCAGCGATCTCTACATCGTCGATAGCGCCGGCGACACCATCACCGAAACCGGGACCGACATCGACACCGTCAACGCCAGCGTCAGCTACACGTTGGCGAACGGCGTCGAGCGACTCACCTTGTTGGGTGCGGCCGTGATCGGCACAGGCAACGCGGCTGCCAACATGATCAACGGCAACGCCAACGCCAACACGCTCTACGGCCTTGGCGGCGACGATACGCTGAATGGCGGCGATGATGCTGACAGCCTCTATGGCGATATCGGCAACGATCGCCTGTTCGGCGACGCTGGCAACGATTTGCTCGATGGCGGCGCCGGCAACGACGCCATGACCGGCGGGCTTGGCGACGACAATTATGTCGTCGATTCCGCGGGCGACCGGGTGTTTGAGGAAACCGGCGGCGGCGTCGATACGGTGAGCGCGTCGGTGAACTTCACCTTGGGCTTCGAGGTGGACAACCTGACGCTGACAGGTGCTGCCAACATTCGCGGCACAGGCAATGGGTCGTCGAACGTGCTCACCGGCAATAGCGGCAACAACCGCCTCTCCGGCCTCGATGGCGCCGATACGATCGACGGCGGCGATGGCGGCGACATCATCACCGGCGGCCTGGGTAACGACTTGCTGACAGGCGGCGCCGGGCGCGACCAGTTCGTACTCGACGCCGGCTTCGGCGCCGATGTGATCACCGATTTCGACGCTGACGTCGCTGGCGGCGGTCAAGACAGGCTCAACGTGGCGGCGCTGGGCATCAACGCCGGCAATTTCGGCGCGCGTGTCACCATCACCGACCTCGGCACAGACACCCTTATCACTATCGACGGCGCGGACACTGTTTTGCTCGAAGGCGTGACAGGCGACGGCGCCAATGTCGTCACCATCACAGATTTTATCCTCGGACCGTGATTGCGACCCCTTGCCGACGCATCGCGCGTCGGCAAGGCCACTTGAGTGCATCGTCTAACGCTGCGAAGACTGGATTTCTCCAGTGAGCGCGGCGCGATCCATGGCGAAGGCAGTTCCGGCGAAGAAGAAATCCGCAAAGCCCAAGCTCCTCTCTGGCGGCAATCCGCAGATAGAGAAGGGCTACGGCGACGCGCCGGTGCAGGCCTATATCGCGGCGATGCCGGATTGGAAGCGCGATGTCGGGCGCCGGCTAGACGCCATCGTCACCCGCGTCGTGCCTCGCGTGAAGAAGGCCGTGAAGTGGAACTCGCCGTTCTATGGTGTTGAGGAAGGCGTCTGGTTTATCTCGTTCCACGTGTTCGCGAAGTACGTGAAGGTGACATTCTTCCGTGGCGCCGCGCTCAAGCCGCCGCCGTCCGGAACCTCGAAATATCCCGAGGTTCGCTATTACGACGTTCGCGAAGGCGAGCTTGACGAAAAACAGTTTGCGGCATGGGTAAAGCAAGCCAGCAAGCTGCCCGGTGAGAAGATGTGAGGCGCGCCATGGCGGTGAAGAAAACTCCGGCGAAGAAGGCGGCCGCGAAGGCCGACTGGCGCAGCGCGACGCTCGCGCGCGTGCGAGCCGTGATCGAGGCAGCCGACCCTGAGATCATCGAAGAGGTGAAGTGGCGAAAGCCGTCCAATCCGGCGGGCGTGCCGGCTTGGTCGCGCGACGGCCTCATCTGCACGGGCGAAACCTACAAAGACAAAGTGAAGCTGACCTTCGCCAAAGGCGCTGCATTGGCCGATCCCGCTGGCCTCTTCAATGCTGGCCTGGACGGCAACGTTCGCCGGGCCATCGACATCCAAGAGGGCGAGACGATCAACGAGAAGGCTTTGAAGGCGCTCATCCGCGCCGCCGCCGCGCTCAATGCACCAAAACCCGCCAAGCCGAAGAAGCAGAGTGGAGGGTGAGGGGCGGTCCTGGTCGATTGGCACCCAATGTGGGGCACAATACACCCTAATAATTAGCAAAAACGGCAATAATATCCCTCGGTTTTGAGCCTTGTTGCGCAAAAGGCGCGCCTGCGCTTTATCCCGCGCGAACAGCAAGGTGCGCCGCCCGAACGCGGCGTCAGGAGCGAAGCGCCAACCATGAAGACATCTCGCCGCCGGGTCGTCGCCGCACTCGGTTCAACCGCGCTTGCCCCGTTCCTGGCAGGCCCCGCGTTCGCGCAAGAGCAAAGCGCCGTCGATCGGCGCTTCCTCGCCTTGACCCAGCTCTGGCTCGACCAATCGATGCGCTACTCGCCGATCTCGGCGACGACGATTGGCGACCACCGCTATGACGACCGCATCGACGACGTCAGCGCACAGGGGCGCAACTCAGCGCTGCGTTTCGCGCGTGACACGCTGACCGAACTGGAAGCGCTCGACGCCAGCCAGCTCTCGCGCGCCAATCAAGTCGATGCTGCGATCCTCGCCAACACGCTGCGCGCCAACATTTGGCAGACGGAGACGCTGCAAACCTGGGCCTGGAACCCGCTGGGCTACCAAGCGCTCGCGGGCGGGGCGCTCTACGGCCTGATGGCGCGCGAGTTCGCCCCTTTGGCGCGGCGCATGGAATCGGCGGTGTATCGCATGGAGCGTCTGCCGGCGCTGTTGGCGCAAACTCGCCAGGAGCTGCAGCCGGCGCGCGTGCCGGCGCCGCATGCGCAGACCTACGCTGCCCAGAACCCCGGGCTGAAGAGCATCGTCAATGACATGATCTTGCCGCATCGCAGCGCACTCACCCAACGCATGCGCACACGCCTCGATGCGGCGGTGACGGCGTTTAACGCCGCCGTCGATGAGCATCAGGCTTGGATCGAAGGCACGCTCGTGCCGGCGGCGCAGGCGGACTTCCGCGTCGGCGCCGAGGTGTTCGACACGCAGCTTGGCTACACGCTGCAGTCGACGCTCTCGCGCGCCGAAATCCGCGCCCGCGCTGAAACGGCGGTGACGCGCGTGCGGCAAGAGATGTACCGCGTCGCCAAGCAAGCGCTGTCCGGGCGCGAGGGTGCGCCGGAAACGCCGGACGAACCGACTGACGAACAGCAACAAGCCGCGATCCGCGCCGCGCTCGATCTCGCCGCCGCAGACCGCCCGGCGCGCGACCAACTGGTGCAGATCGCCACCGCTGCGACAGAAGAAGCGCGCCGCTTCGTCCAGCAGCGCGATTTGATCACGCTGCCGGAAGGCCCTGTGCGCGTGATCCTGATGCCGGAGTTCCAGCGCGGCTTCGCGGTGGCGTATTGCGACAGCCCCGGGCCGCTCGAGCGGCATCTGGACACGTTCTACGCCGTCTCGCCGATCCCGGACGATTGGAGCGAAGAGCAATCGACGTCGTTCCTGCGCGAATACAACAACCGCGCCACGCTCGACATCGCTATCCACGAAGCGATGCCCGGCCACTACGTGCAAATCTATCACTCCAACCGCTATCCCTCGACGCTGCGCGCTGTGTTGGGCTCCGGCTCCTTCATTGAAGGCTGGGCGGTCTATGCCGAGGAGATGATGGTCGAGCAGGGCTTCCGCGCCGACGATCCGCTGTTCCGCTTGTCGCAGCTTAAGGTGCAGCTGCGCACCATCACCAATGCGATCATCGATCAGGCCATTCATGTCGACGGCATGACGCAAGAAGAGATGATGCATCTGCTGACGCACACCGCGTTCCAGGAGGAGCGTGAGGCGGCGGGCAAGTGGCGACGCGCGCAGCTCTCGTTCACGCAGCTGTCGACGTACTTCGTGGGCTTCCAGGAGCATCTGGAAACGCGCGCGGCGGCGCAGGCCAAGCAGGGCGACGCGTTCAGCCTAAAGGCCTATCACGACGGCGTGCTGGCGTTCGGCTCGCCGCCCGGACGCTTTGCGCGTCAACTTCTGCTCGATGAGCCGATTCAATGATCGACTGGAAATCGCACCCGGCGTTTGACGGGCACGAAGATGTCGTTGCCGTAGGCGACGAAGCGCTTGGCTTCGCCGGCTTTGTGGCCATCCATTCAACCGCTCTCGGGCCATCCGGGGGCGGTTGCCGCATCTGGACCTATCCCAGCGAGGCCGATGCGCTCACCGACGCGCTGCGGCTTTCGCGCGGCATGACCTACAAGAACGCGATGGCCGAACTGCCGATGGGCGGCGGCAAGACCGTGCTCTACAAAATGGGCGCCGATCGCAACGCGTGCTTCGAGAAGTTCGGCGAACAAGTTCAGGCGCTGGGCGGGCGCTACATCGCCGCCGAAGACGTGGGCGCGACCGTTGCAGATATGCGCGCCATCGCTCGGCGCACCTCTTTCGTCGCAGGGATTCCGAAGGAGGGCGGCCAAGCCGGCGGCGATCCTTCGCCTTGGACCTCGCTCGGCGTCTATCTGTCGATCAAGGCGCTGTTGGGCGGATCGGTGCAGGGCCGCACGATTGCTGTGCAGGGTACCGGCGCTGTGGGCTTCGGGCTTTGCAAGCTGCTTGTCGAAGACGGCGCTAAGATGATTGTGGCGGACGTGAACGCCAAGAATCTCGATCGCGCCAAAGCGCTTGGCGCTGAGGCCGTCGACGTTGACCGTATTCATGCGGCCAGCGCCGATCTCTTCTCGCCGTGCGCGCTCGGCGCTGGGTTGAACGTGCAAACCATTCCCGAACTTGGCGCGCCGATCATTTGCGGCGCCGCCAACAATCAGCTCGCCGTGGAGGAAGATGGCGCCCGCCTGGTCGCGCGCGGCATCACCTACGCGCCGGACTATGTCGTCAACGCCGGCGGCATCATCAGCGTCTCGGCGGAGTATCTGGGCGAGAGTGAAGCGGCGGTCGATGCACGCGTGCGGGCCATCGCGCCGCGCCTTGTGCACGTCCTCGACGCCGCGAAGGCTCAACAGATCACGCCCCACCAAGCTGCCGACCGCATCGTGCGCAAGCGCCTCGCCGCCGCGCGCAAATTCTGAGGGACCCATGAGCCGCAAGTCGAACGCACTCGATCTGCATATCCCCGCGCCGCACGCGCGCCCGGGCGACAAGCCGGATTTTTCCGGCTGGCAGATACCCGAACCCGGCGACACGCCGCGCCCCGACATCGACGCCACCGCCGTGGAGATGCGCGATTTCGCTTACGGGCTGGTGCGTGTGATGGACATGGAGGGCAATGCGCTCGGGCCGTGGACGCCGCAGATTTCGCCGGAGGTGCTGCGTCGCGGTTTGAAGGCGATGTTGCTCACGCGGGCGTTTGACGACCGCATGTATCGCGCGCAGCGTCAGGGCAAGACATCGTTCTACATGCAGAGCTTTGGCGAAGAAGCGATCTCGGTGGCGCAGGCGCTGGCGCTGGCCCCGGACGACATGTGTTTTCCGTCTTATCGTCAGCAGGGGATTCTGATCACGCGCGGCTATCCGCTCGTCGAGATGATGAACCAGATCTATTCGAATCGTCTCGATCCGATGAAGGGCCGGCAGTTGCCGGTGATGTATTCGTCCAAGAAGGACGGCTTCTTCTCGGTCTCCGGCAATCTGGCCACACAAGTGCCGCAAGCGGTCGGCTGGGCGATGGCGTCGGCCTATTCGGGCGACATGCGCATCGCCTCGACCTGGCTGGGCGAAGGCTCGACCGCGGAAGGCGATTTCCACGCGGCGATGACGTTCGCCGGCGTCTATCGCGCGCCGGTGCTGATCAACGTTGTCAACAATCAGTGGGCGATCAGTTCGTTCTCCGGCATCGCCGGCGGCGAGAACACGACGTTCGCGGCGCGCGGCGTCGGCTATGGCCTGCCGCCGCTACGCGTCGACGGAAACGACTTCCTCGCCGTGTATGCGGTGACGCAATGGGCGGCCGAACGCGCGCGCTCCAATCTCGGCCCGACGCTCATCGAGCATTTCACCTACCGCGCTGGTCCCCACTCAACCAGCGACGATCCTTCGCGCTATCGCCCCGCCGACGAGGCGCGTGCGTGGCCGCTGGGCGATCCTGTTGAGCGTTTGAAACTGCATTTGATCTCGATTGGCGAGTGGAGCGACGATCAGCATCGCGCCGCCCAGGAAGAGGCGTTGGAAGCGGTTCGCGCCGCAGGGCGCGAAGCCGAAAAGGTTGGCGTGCTGGGCGCTGAAGGCGCGCACCAAGCCGGCTCGATGTTCGATGATGTCTACAAAGAGATGCCCTGGCACCTGAAGCGCCAGCGCGAAGACCTGGGAGCCTGACGCCATGGCGACGATGACCATGATCCAGGCGCTCAACTCCGCGCTCGACGTGATGATGCAGCGCGATCCCAAGGTGCTTACGTTCGGCGAGGACGTTGGCTATTTCGGCGGCGTCTTCCGTGTCACCGAACACTTGCAGCAGAAATACGGCGCGCGCCGCTGCTTCGATGCACCGATCAATGAATGCGGCATTGCCGGCGCCGCCATCGGCATGGCCGTGTACGGCTTGCGCCCGGTGATCGAAATCCAGTTCGCCGACTATATGTATCCGGCCTACGACCAACTGGTCTCGGAAGCTGCGCGCATCCGCTATCGCTCGGCCAACGATTACACCGTGCCGCTCACTGTGCGCATGCCGTATGGCGGCGGTATTTTCGGCGGGCAGACGCACAGCCAATCGCCGGAAGCGCTGTTCACCCACGTCGCGGGCTTGAAGACCGTCATTCCGGCGACGCCATACGACGCCAAGGGCTTGCTGATCAGCGCCATCGAGGACGAGGACCCGGTGATCTTCCTCGAACCGAAGCGTGTCTATAACGGCCCGTTCGACGGTCGCCGCGACCGCCCGGTGCAGCCATGGTCGAAGCACCCGGCCAGCGAAGTGCCGGACGGCTATTATGCGATCCCGCTCGGCAAGGCGAATGTCGTGCGCGAAGGCGACGACCTCACCATTCTTGCTTATGGCACGATGGTTCACGTCGCCGTCGCCGCGGCCGAGGATAGCGGCATCGATGCGGAGGTGATCGATCTGCGCACGTTGCTGCCGATCGATATCGAGACCATCAGCGCATCCGTGGCCAAGACTGGCCGCTGCGTCATCGTCCACGAAGCGACGCGCACGTCCGGCTTTGGCGCTGAACTGGCCGCGCTCGTGCAGGAGCATTGCTTCTACCATCTCGAAGCGCCGATCGAGCGTGTCACCGGTTTTGACACGCCCTATCCGCACGCGCTCGAGTGGGAGTATTTCCCAACCCCGCAGCGCATCATCAAATCCATGCGCCGCGCGATGGAGGCCTGACGCCTATGGGCCAGTATGTATTCAAATTGCCGGATGTCGGCGAAGGCACGGCGGAAGCGGAAATCGTGGCCTGGCACGTGCGCGTAGGCGATGTGGTGCAAGAAGACGCGCCGCTCGTCGATGTGATGACGGACAAGGCGACGGTTGAGATGACCGCGCCGGTCAGCGGCCGCATCGTCTCGATCCACGGCGAGCCGGGCGACATGGCGCCGGTCGGCGGGCCGATCGCCGTGTTCGAGACGGAGGCCGCTGAAGAGGCGCTTGCGCCGCCGCCGCCACCGCCGCCGGCAGTCAGCGCGCCTGCGCCCGCCGCAAACGGCGCAGCGCCGGCAGCGCATGAGCCAAAGCCGCGCATCAAAGCGCCTGCGGGCGCCGTGTGGTCGGAAGACGCCGTGCAGCAGGCCATGCAAGGCGCGCCGAAACCCATGCAGGTGCCGGCGGCCGCCATGCCGCGCGGCGCCGCTTCGCCGCCCTCGGCGCCGAAGCCTGCGCCATCACAAGCCGTGGCGCGTCCAGAGCCGCGCGAGCCGGCGCTGCGCGAACTCGGCGCAGCCAACGCCTCGCCCGCCGTGCGCGCACGCGCCCAGAAGCTCGGGATCGATCTGGCCTCCGTGCGCGGCAGTGGTCCCGACGGCCGCGTCACGCACGAGGACCTCGACGCGGTGCTTGTGCCCGCGGTCGGCGCGCGCCGCGCGGGGTCGGCGCTGGCGGAGAAAAACGGCATCGAGCCGGTGAAGGTCATCGGCCTGCGCCGCAAGATCGCGGAGAAGATGCAGGACGCCAAGCGCCGCATTCCGCACTTCGCTTATGTCGAAGAAGCCGATCTCACCGAACTCGAAGAGTTGCGCGCGCATTTGAACGCCACCAAGCGCACCGATCAGCCGAAGCTGACCTTGCTGCCGTTCCTGATGCGCGCACTCGTCCTGGCGCTGCCGGACTTTCCGCAGATCAATGCGCGCTACGATGACGAGCAGGGCGTCGTCTATCGTCACGAGAACGTCGATATTGGCATTGCGACGCAGACCGATAACGGCCTGATCGTGCCGGTCGTGCGTCACGCCGAGGCGCGCGATGTGTGGGACGCTGCGGCCGAGGTGTCGCGCCTAGCCGCCGCAGTACGGGCCAACACCGCGACAAAGGAAGAGCTCTCGGGCTCCACCATCACCATCACCTCGCTCGGCGCGCTGGGCGGCATTGTCACAACGCCAGTGATCAATCATCCCGAAGTTGCGATCATCGGCGTCAACAAGCTGGTCGAGCGCCCGGTGGTGAAGAATGGCGCCATCGTCGTGCGCAAGATGATGAACCTGTCCTCGTCGTTCGATCACCGTGTGGTCGACGGCTATGACGCCGCCGCCTTCATCCAGCGCGTCAAGGGCATGCTCGAACATCCCGCCAGCCTGTTCATCGACCGCTAGCCGTTTAGCGCAGGCCCAGCTGTTTTAGCGCGTCGAGCACGCCTTCATAGCGCGGGCGGATATCGTCGCCGATATGGGCGTGGGTGGGGATGTAGAAGAGACCTAGATCCATGCCCTTGAGCGCCAATTCGGCGCAGCGTTCCGGCATGATCAGACCAAGTTGCGGCGGCGCCTTGCTCGGATCCGGCAGACCGCGCGCGATTAGCGGCGTATAGACCGCGCCTGGCATCAGCACGTGCACATCGAGCACTGCGGCGCTTTCATCGCGCAACCACTCGGCCAGAATAAGCACGCCATGCTTGGTGGCGCCGTACAGCCCCAGGCCGCGTCCCTTCACGGCGGCGGGCGCCGAGAGGGAGTTTTCCGAGCCGGTGATCATCAGCCGTCCGCGCGCGCCGCCTGCGCCCAGAGTGCGCAGATAGGCTTGCGCGATGTGCGCGGCGGCGAAAAAATTCACCGCGAACAAGCGTTCGGCGGCGGCGCCAAGCGGATCCTTCGCAACCGTTTTGTTGTGTCCGATGCCTGCATTGGAACAGACGAGGTCGAGCCGCCCGCGCCAGCCATGCGCTTTCTCGATCAACGCGGCGGCAGCGTCCGGCGCCGCGAGATCGACGGCCACGGTGAGCGTATCTGGGCCGATCTGCTGTGCGGTTTCGGCAAGCAAGTCTTCGTTCACGTCCGCCAACACGATTGAGGCGCCGCGCGCAGCGAGCGCCTGCGCCAGCGCTTTGCCGATGCCGGAGGCCGCACCGGTGACCAGCACAGTCGTGTCGCGATAGTCGATCATGGCGCACCCCTGAGTTTGAGGAAAAGCACTTGCGCTGCGCCGTAGGCGCGGGCGTCCAGCGTTTCCCAGTTCGCCAGCGTCGGCGTTTCGTCCGCCGCGCACTCGAATACGACGAGCGCGTCTTCGGTGATCCAGCCGCCTTCGCCCAGCCGCGCCAGCGCCTGTTCGCCCAGGCCCCTGTGATAGGGCGGGTCGAGGAAAACCAGGTCGAACGGCTCTCCCAGGCCGGCTGGCTTGACGCCCAAGTCGGTGGCGTCGCGCCGGTGGATGCGTGTGGTCCCGAACAGGCCGAGCGCTTCAATATTGTCGCGGATGGCGCCGCGTGCGGCTGCGTCGGTCTCCACAAACAGGGCGAACGCGGCGCCGCGCGACATGGCCTCCAGACCAAGCCCGCCCGACCCCGCGAACAGGTCCAAGACGCGCCTGCCCTCGACGCCGGGCGACCAGTCCGCATGCGCCAACACGTTGAAAAGGCTCTCTCGTGCGCGATCGCTGGTCGGCCTTGTGTCGCGGCCGGCGGGCGCGCCCAGCGCCCGCCCTTTGAACTGGCCGCCGACAATCCGCATCCAAGCCCCTTCTCGTGTGCATCTGCAGCAGAGCCATATGTCGCGCTCGGCGTCTGTCACCAAGCGCTTGACCGCGCGGGCGCCCGTCGTGAACAAGGGCGCCCTTTGGGAACTGGAGCAGGGTCGCCCGTGGATTTCAACGTTGCCGATATCGCGGCCTTCTTCCAAGTCGTTCTCATCGATCTTGCGCTGGCCGGCGACAACGCCGTCGCCGTCGGGCTAGCGGCGGCGGGCCTTGCGCCCAATCAGCAGCGGCGGGCGATCTTCTGGGGCATCCTGATGGCCCTGGTGCTGCGCATCGTGTTTGCCGGCGTCACCATTCAATTGCTCGAGGTGCGCGGCTTGCTGCTCGTGGGCGGCTTGATGCTGTTCTGGGTGGCTTGGCGCATGTTCGACGATTTGCGCGAACACAAGCCGGTCATGGTTGGCGACCCTGTGGCGGGCGAACATGTCGCTGAAGAGATCGTGACGCACGGCAAGAAGCCGAAGACGTTTGGCGGCGCGCTGCTCACCATCATCATCGCCGACGTTTCAATGTCGCTCGACAACGTGCTCGCAGTGGCGGCGGTTTCGCGCCACAACGAAGTGATCATGGCGTTCGGCCTGATCCTGTCGGTCGTGCTGATGGGTGTGGCCGCGACGTTTATCGCGCGCATCATCAGCAAGCATCAGTGGATTGCCTGGGTCGGCTTGGCCATCATCATCTTCGCGGGCGTGCGCATGGTGTGGGAAGACGGGCACAATTTGCTCCCTGCCTACGTTCCGGCGATCCCGAGCTTCCTTGGCGGCGGCCACTAAACGGCGTCTTTGCCCAATTGCTCCTTGATCACCCGGCGCGGGATTTCTTCCACTGCGCCGGGCTCAAGCACGCCGAGTTGAAACGGGCCGTAGGACGTGCGGATCAGCCGGTTCACTTTTAGGCCGAGCGCATCAAGCACGCGCCGCACCTCGCGGTTCTTGCCTTCGGTCAGTCCCAGCGTGATCCACGAATTGGCGGCGGCGCGTTCGAGCTTCGCCTCGATCGGCCCGTAGCGAACGCCATCGACCGTGATGCCGTCCTTGAGCTGATCCAGCTCCTCCTGCGACACGCGCCCATAAGCCCGCGCCCGATAGCGGCGCAACAACCCGTTCGATGGCAGCTCCAGCTTGCGCGCCAGCTCGCCGTCATTGGTCAACAGCAGAAGCCCCTCCGAAGTGAGGTCCAACCGGCCCACGGAGATCACGCGCGGCAAGCCCGGCGGCAAATGTTCGAACACGGTCGGCCGACCAGCTGGATCGCGGTGGGTGGTCACCAGCCCCGGCGGTTTGTGATAGCGCCACAACCGCGTCGGCTCGGCGCCCCCAATCGGGCGGCCGTCGACCATCACTTTGTCTTTGTCGGTCACCTTGAAGGCGGGCGTGTCCAGCACCTTGCCGTTGACCTGGACCCGCCCCTCGGCGATCAGCCGTTCCGCGTCCCGGCGCGAGCAGACGCCCGCGCGCGCCAGAAACTTGGCCACGCGCTCGCCGTCGCTAAATGGGAGGGAAGAGGACGCCATGTTTGCAGTGATCTATCGTTGGCAGGTCGTACCAGGGCTCGAGGCGCAATTCGAGGCCGGCTGGCGCCGCGGCACCGAACGGATCGCCGCGGAGTTCGGCGGCTGGGGCTCGCGCCTACACAAGGCAGGCCCGCAAACCTACGTCGCCTACGCCCAATGGCCCGACGAGGCCACGTGGAAGGCGGCGATGGCATCCCGCATGCACCATTCCGACGATGAGGCGCGGCGCATGTATCGTGAGGCGATCGTGCCGGATACGTTTGAGACGCTGTTCGCCGGCGAAGTGGTCGCCGATCTGTTGGAGCTCAAACGCGCATGAGCGACGCGCGCTACATGAGCATGGCGCTTTCGTTCGCGCAGAGCGCCGCCGAACTGGGCGAGACGCCGGTTGGGTGCGTGATCGTCGATGAAGCGACCGGCGAAATCGTCGCCGGCGCCGCCAACGGCCCGATCGGCATGACCGACCCGACCGCTCACGCCGAGGTGCTGGCATTGCGCCGCGCCGCCGAAGCCACTGGCAACTACCGCCTGCGACCGGGGCTCACGCTTTTTGTCACGCTGGAGCCGTGCGCGATGTGCGCCGGCGCCATCAGCCACGCGCGCGTCAGCCGCGTCGTCTATGGTGCAAGCGATCCCAAGAGCGGCGGCGTCGCTCACGGCGCCAAGGTCTGGGAGCATCCCCAGTGCCACTGGAAACCGGACGTAACGTCAGGCGTCGAGGCGGAGGCTGCGGCCAAGCTGCTGAAAGACTTTTTCAAAGCCCGCCGCTAGAGTGCCCGCGATGACCCAGCTCAATACCCGCTATTTCGAAGACGTCAGCGTCGGCATGCGCGAGACATTCTCCAAGCGCGTCACCTCCGCCGACGTCGTCGGCTTTGCCGACATCAGCGGCGACCACAACCCGATCCATCTGGACGACGCCTATGCCGCGACCACGCCGTTCGGTTGCCGCATCGCGCATGGCATTTTGACCGCGAGCCATATCTCGGCCGCCATCGCCACGCGCCTGCCGGGCCCCGGCGCGATCTATATCGCGCAAACCTTGCGCTTCCTGGCGCCGGTCAAGATCGACGACACCGTCGATACGACGGTGGAGATCGTGGAGCTGATTGAGAAGGGCCGTCGCGCCAAGCTCAAATGCGTGTGCGCGGTTGGCGATACCATAGTGCTCGAAGGCGAAGCGGAAGTGAAAATTCCTGGGCGGCCTAAGGCGTAATCAACGCACGCCGCGCGTCGATCACATCCTGCCGCATCTGCGCTTTGAGCGCCTCGATGTCATCGAACTTCGCTTCGTCGCGGAGAAACGCGATCAGCTCGACCTCAATGCTGCGCCCATAGAGGTCGCCGCTGAAATCGAACAAGTGCGCCTCCAGAACCGGCGCCGGCAAGGCGCCAACAGTGGGATTGACGCCAACGCTGGCGACGCCGGGCAGCAGAATGCCGTCGCCCGTGTCGATGCGCGCGGCATAAATGCCGAGCCGCGGCTGCACGTAGTCGCCCAAATTCACGTTTGCCGTCGGAAAGCCGAACTCGCGCCCGCGCGCGAACCCGCGCTGCACTTCACCTTCGATTGCCCAGGGCCTCGTTAGCAGCGCGGCCGCTTCGTACAGATCGCCTGCGGCTATGGCGCGGCGTATCGCGCTCGATGAAATCTTGGCTTCGCCCCCCACCGGCGCGACCGCATCGACGCTGAACCCGAACTCCGCCCCAAGTTGCGCGAGCGATACTGCGTCGCCCATGCGTCCACGTCCAAAGCGAAACTCGGCGCCGATACTGACGTGCGCCGCGCCCAGCGCGCCGCGCAGCACTTGCTCGGCAAACCCGCGGTCGCTCGATTGCGCCAGCGCGGTGTCGAAGCCGATCTCGAACACTTCCGCCACGCCCAACTCAGCCAGCGCCCGCGCGCGCTGCTGCGGGGACTGCAGGCGGAAGGGCGGCGTGTCCGGCTGAAAGAAGCGCCGTGGGTGCGGCTCAAACACCGCCACGCCGAGCGCTATGCCGCGTGCATCGGCGACCGCGTGGGCCGAAGCGATGACGGCCTGGTGACCAGCGTGCACGCCATCGAAATTGCCGAGCGCAATCGCGGCGCCGCGCGCGTCTGAAGGAATGGAACTGGCGGGGCCAAGCGTGCGCATAGGTTCACAAAGTCTTGCCGTTTGCGCCGTTCGCAACGCCAAGCGTTGCCGAGCCGTCACCAAAGCCAATTTGCACGCGCATCCGTTCACTCATGATTAAGTGCTGTTTTACCGAATTTTTTCGGGTCTTTGCTATCTGTGATCTCCAACACGGCGAACAACAAGCCGGTTACGCCTCGCTGCCGGGCCGCCGCACCCCGGCCCGGCAGTGGGACGTCCCGGAACAACAGCGCCGTGGGGTATGCGGGAGAAATGAGCGCATGTCTGTATCGATGACGATGCCGATCCTGATCGTGGATGACTACAACACCATGATCCGGATTTTGCGCAATCTCCTGCGTCAACTTGGCTTCAGCAATATCGACGAAGCCTCGGACGGGCGCACCGCGCTCGCCAAGATGAAGGCGAAAAACTACGCACTGGTGATCTCGGACTCGGTCATGGCGCCGATGACAGGCATGGAATTGCTGCAACGCGTCCGCGCCGACGAGCGCACGGCGATGACGCCGTTCGTCATGATCGCCAACGACAGCGACGAAGGCGCCGAGGCCGAACGCCGCGACAGCGCTTACATCGTGAAGCCCTTCACCGCACAATCGCTGAAGAACAAACTCGTGCCGGTCATCGGCGCGTTCTGAGCGCTCACACCGCCATCTGCCCGCCATCGATGACGAACGCCTGGCCCGTGATGAACGCGCCGGCTTTCGACGCCAACAACACCGCCATGCCCGCGATTTCGTCCGGCTGGCCGATGCGATGCAGGCACGAGCGCGCTGTGTAAGGCTTCAGAATTTCCGGATTCTCCCAAAGCGCCTTGGCGAAATCGGTTTGCACCAGGCCGGGCGCGATGGTGTTGACGCGAATATTGTCGCCGCCCAGCTCCGCCGCGAGGCTTCTGGCCATTTGCATGTCCGCCGCCTTGGAGATGTTGTAGGCGCCCAGCACCGCAGTTCCGCGCAGGCCGCCGATGGATGAGATGATGATGACGGCGCCGTCCTTGCGCTCCTTCATCTCCGGCGCGCACATCTGAATGAGCCAATGGTTCGAGACGATGTTGTTTTGAAGCACCTTCATGAACGCGTCGTCGGGGAGCGTGCTCATCGGGCCGAAATGCGGATTGGTCGCGGCGTTGCAGACGACGACATCGATGCGGCCGAAGGCGCGACGGGTTTCGTCCACCAGATTTTGCAGCGCCTCCTTCGAGGCGATGTTGGCGGCCACCGCGATCGCCGCCTTGCGTCCGACCGCCGCGTTGATCTCAGCGACGGCCTCTTCGCAGGCGTCCAGCTTGCGCGAGGACACCGCGACATTGGCGCCGTGCTCGGCCAGCCTGTGAGCGATGGCTTTGCCGATGCCCTTGGACGAGCCGGTCACGATTGCGGTTTTCCCCGACAGATCGAACAAATTGGCCATCGCGGCGCTCCTTGCTATGCCGCTTAAGTGTAGGCTCTGGCGCGAACGCCGGTCTAGGCTGACGTGGGAGAAGGCGGATGCGTGCACTATGGCTGGCGGCGGTGATCGCATTGGCGTTGGCGGCTTGCGAGCGCACGCCGCCCGATCCGCTCGCCGAAGCGCGTGCGACTTGCGCTGATATTGGCGCGGAAGCCGAAGCGCGGATCAGCGCCTGCACCAGCCTGATCGAGTCCGGCGAACTGGGCGATCCGGAACGCAGCGCTGCGCTCTCCGGCCGTGGCGACGCCGCTTACGAGGCAGGCGACGTCACCATGGCGCTGCGCGACTACACGGCCGCGCTCGGCATCGACGCAAGCGCGCCGGCCGCGCTCAAGGGGCGCGCCGCGATCCTCATCGAGAGCGGCCAACTCGACGCGGCCGAGCCCTTGGTGCAGCGCCTGATCGAAGCCGACGCGTTCCCGGGCGAGGCCCATTATTATGCCGGCGTCATCGCCCAGCAGCGCGGCAATGTGGGCGCCGCCACCGAAGCTTACGACGCCTCGATAGCCGCCGATCAATTCGCGCCCGCTTATGCCGCGCGCGCCTCGATCAAGCAGGCGCAGCAGGACTATGCCGGCGCGCTTGACGACTACAACGCCGCGCTTCGGATCAACGGCCAGTTGACGCCGGCGCTCGCAGGACGCTGCTGGACGCGCGTTCTGATGGAGGAGGGCGATCTCAACGGGGCTCGCGCCGATGCCGACGCCGCTGCGCAAGCAGATCCCCGCAACGTTGAGGCCCAGCTTTGCCGCGGCCTGCTGCAATTGCGCGCCGGGGAGTGGGCGGACGCGCGCGCTTCGTACGAAGCAGCGCTCGAATCCGAGCCAGGCAATCCTTCAGCTTTGTTCGGGCGTGGCGTCGCGCGCCGCCGCAGCGGCGACAGTGACGGCCGCGAGGACATGAACCAAGCGCGCGATTTCGACCGCCACGTCGCGCGCAGATTTGATGATCTGGGCGTCGATACGTTCTGAGCGGCGTGATTATGCCAGGCTGGGCATCACATAGGTCGCGCGCGCGTTGTCTTCGGCGAGCGCGGCTTCGGCTTTGCCGATGTCGAGCGCGCCGTTGCTGAACAGCTTTTCGCCGTGCATGCCTGAAGCAATCAAGGCGCAGTCCAGGCCCTGTGCATTGGCGCCGGCGATATCGGTGATGACGCCGTCGCCGATGCAAAGGATGCGCGCGGCGTCGACGCCGGGGCGCAAGGTCTCCAACTCGCGCCGCGCCAAGTCGTAGATGGGCGCGTATGGCTTGCCCGCCATGACGACGCGCCCGCCCAGTTTGGTGTAATCGCGCGCGATCGCGCCCGCGCACCAGATCAAGCGATCGCCGAATTGCACGACGATGTCGGGGTTGGCGCAGAGCAATTCGAGATCACGCGCCCGCGCTTGTTGCAAGATGCCGGCGTATTCGCTCGGCGTGTCGCTGTCGTTGAAGAGGCCGGAAATGCCGATGAAGTGCGCATCCGCGAGCGGCGCTTCGACCAAGCCCAAACCTTCCCAGAGCGCGCGGTCGTAATCGCCGGGGCCAATTTTGAACATCGGACCGGGCGCGCGGAGCGCCAATTCGGCGCGGATGGCATCACCCGAGGTGACGACGGCGTCCCACGCGTCGCGCGGCACGCCGATGCGGTCGAGCTGCGCTGGGATAGGCCCGCGTGGTTTCGGAACGTTGGTGAGCAGGATGACGACCTTGCCGCGTGCGCGGAAGCGCTGCAGCGCCGCACTTGCGGCCGCGTAGGACGCCTTGCCGTTGTGGAGCACGCCCCACACGTCGCACAACAACGCGTCGTAGCGATCGGCAACTTCATCGATCGACGTGAGGAGTTGCATCAGGCTATCGCCTCGACGATACGCGCCGCATTCGCGTCGGCGTGATCCGGCCCAGCGTCAAATGGGCAGGTCAGCACCAGATCGGCATGGGCGCGTTGCGGCTCCACGTGGGCGTTGTGCATCGGGCGGACGGTCATGAAGTATTGCTGAAGCACAGAACGCGGCGTGCGTCCGCGTGTTTCAACGTCGCGGATCATCCGCCGGCCGAGCCGCAGCGCGTCATCGGCGTCGATAAACACCTTGAAGTCGAACAGGTCGCGAAGATCGGGCGTCGCCAGCAAGTGGATGCCCTCCACAATCACCGTCTGGGCATGCGCGATGCGCTCCACCTTGGGGAGGCGACGATGCGTGGTCAGATCATAGACTGGCTTGTCGAACGCCGAACCGCCGCGCGCCAGTGAAAGGTGTGCGCTGAGCAGGGCGTGCTCCTTGGCGTCCGGCGCGTCGAAATTGTGGGTCGCGGCGTCGAAGTTTGGGTAGGCGGATGAGCAGCGATAATAGTCGTCCTCCGCGATCACCACCGCGCCCGCGCCAAATCGGCGCGCCAAAGCTTGCGCGATCGTGGTTTTGCCCGCGCCGGAGCCGCCTGTGATGGCGATGAGCTTGGTCATGACGTGATCGACGTTGGCAGTGTTGGCGACAATGCCGGGCTTAGCTTGCCGGCGCGCCAAGCGCCACTGACTATTGCCGCACGCCGTTCTGCTTCATGAAGAACTCACGCGGCGGCGTGGTTTCTTCCATAAGGCTTTCCTTGATCGCGCGCGGCGCGCCAAAGAGGTGGCCTTGGCCGAACGGGACATCGAGGTCGAGCACTTCCAGCACCGCGTCTTCGTTTTCGATCCGCTCGGCGATCAGATCGACACCGTAGCGCTGGAACACCGCCGCAATGTCGGCGGAGGAAATTTCGCGGGTGATGGCCGAACGCGGGCGCACGCCGCCGCGCACCAGTTGCTCCATGATGGTCCGCGCCGCGATCTTCACGTAGCGCACGCCTGAGCGCTCGAGGTCCGGCAGGTCGATCTCGGCGGACGTGACCTTGTCGATCGAGAAGCGGAAGCCGAGATCGACCAGCTTGGCCATCGCGCGCGCTTCGATCGAGGTGCGGTTTTCGTATGAATCCTGCGGGATTTCGAAAATCACGCTGCCGGCTAGGTCGCGGTTCTCGCGCATGAAATCGAGGAATTGCGGGAAGAACATTTCATCGGCCAGCGCACTCGGGCTGATGTTGCAGAAGATGCCTATGCGGCGATCCTGCTTCATCAATTTACGCACGATCTGGACGCAGCGGAACAACAGCACGTTGTCGATGGTCGACATCAGGCCGGCCTGTTCGGCGGCAGGGATGAATTCCTGTGGCAGGATCAAGCGCCCGTTTGCGTCCTTCAGGCGGGTGAAGCCCTCGTAGAACGCGGTTTTGCGCTGCGGCAGTTGCACGATCGGCTGCAGGTGAAGTTCGACGCGGTTTTCCAGGATGGCCTCGCGCACGAGGTCCATTGGCCCGCGCGTTGCGTCGGCGCGGATCGGGGTGACGTTGGCGCCCATGTGCTGCAGACGCGCGTCCATCGCCGCACCCAGCTTGTCGACGATCTGATCGATCAGCTTGAGCTCGATCTGTCCGCCCGCCGCGGGCTGCTGTTGTTCGATCTGCGCTGGCGCCGGCGTCATGCCGTAACCGATGGAGGCTTCCATCTGGTCGAGCCGCGTTTGCATTGCATCGATGTCGGCCGTCACCTCGCGGTGGGCGGCGCGTAGACGCTCCATGTCGCCCTTGATCTTCTTTTCGGTCTTGCCGACGCGCCCGGCTGCAAAGCTCGCCGAAATGCCCGCATGCGTCACGGCGCAGGCGGAGAACATCGCGATGCCGCCCAGAAACGCGCCGCCCATGTTCTCGCCGCCGATCTGGTTCAGCGCCAGGCCGACCGTGAGCGAGACCATCGCGTACGCCGCATAGAGCAGCACGTGGGTGATGATAGGCATAATTTGCCGTCCCGAATCTTTCGCCCGCCATGGAGCGAGCGACTCTGTTGACGGAGGCTTAACCACGCGGCGGCAGCGCTTGACAGAATTATCGTAAGACAATAAGAGATTGTTGTATTACTTAAGAGAGGGTCTGGCTATGACTGAAGTGGCTGCGTCTCCGCTCGATCGCGCCCGCAAGCTTGGGGAGACCGCGAGCGTCGTGGCGACGATCGCGGCCGTCATCATTGTGGTGACGACCGTGGTCAATCTGGCCGGGCCGGCCGCGGGCGCCCTGCGCGAGCAGAAGGTGACGCTCGACCTAGCAGGCCTCAGCAGCCTCGGGCTCATCGTGCTGCGTCACGTGATCCTGGCGGTCCCCAACTTCCTGCTGGCGGGGGCGATCTATGAGCTGAGCAAGGTGTTGGACGAGTACGGCAAGGGGCAGTTCTTCACGCTCCGCGCCAGCGTCGCGGTGCGCAAAGCCGGCGAAGACGCGCTTTGGGCGCTTGCTTTCAAGATACTGATCTCGCCCACGGTGTATGCCTGGGTCACCCATGAAGGCCGCGGCTTCATCTGGCACTACGAACCTTTCGATCTCGGCCTCGTCGCCTTTGCCGCGTTCGTCATGGTGCTCGGCCGCGTGCTCGAAGCCGCCGCCCGTATCAAAGCTGAGAACGATCAGATCGTGTGATGCGGATCGTCGTCACTCTCGACATCATGCTCGCGCGCCGCAAGATGAAGGCGAAGGACTTGGCGGAGCGCGTCGGCATCACGGAGGCGAACCTGTCGCTCCTGCGCACCGGCAAGGTCAAAGGCGTACGCTTCGAGACGCTGGCTAAGATTTGCGAAGCGCTGGAGTGCAAGCCGGCTGACCTGCTGGATGTCGAAGAGGGCGCAGCCGCGCCCGAGGGCGGCGGCGATTTTTAGTTTGCGAACAGAAGCGTGGCCTGCAGCAGATAGAGCATGCCGATCGCGGTCACGATCCAGCGCGTCCATTTAAGGAAATTGGTGTCGCTCATGCGGTCGAGCACCATGCCGCCGAGCCACGCGCCGATCATGGCGAGCGGCGCTGCCATCGCGAAGAACCACCACGGCGGCAGCCCGCTCGGTTGCGCCGAGGCGAACAGCGGCACGCCGTAGAAGATCATTTTCACCGTATGGCTGAAGGCTTGCGTCGCCGCCTTTGTGGCGACGATCTGATGACGCGTCAGCGCCGTGCGCACGAAAAACACATCGAGCAGCGGTCCGGAGACGCCGGCGATGACGTTGAGCCCGGTGACGCTCAGGCCGCAGGCGACCGCGTGTGCGGGCTTGGCGGCGTCGAAATTGAAGCGGCCCTTCGGGATCCAGGCCAAGCCAGGCACGAGGCCGAGCAGCAGGAACACCCAGGCTTTCGTCGGTTCATATGTGATGAGCGCGAGCAAGCCGGCTGCGATCGCCGAGCCCGCGCCGTAATAGACAATAATCGGCCAGCTGATGTGCTTGCGATGCAAAACCGCTCGCCAGCCATTGGAGACGAACTGCACCGCCCCATGCGTCACCATCGCCGCGGCGACCGGCATCGCCAGCGTCAGCGCGCCCATCAGCATCAAGCCGCCCGCCATGCCGAACACGCCGGAAATCGTCGCGGTGATCAACACCACCGCGAGCAACAGCAGGATGGGCGCCAACGTCACGCGCGCCGGGCCATGTTACGGCGCATCGAGCCCTACGTCGAAATTCGGCGCAGAGTGGGTGAGGGCGCCGATGCTGATCACATCGACGCCGGTTTCGGCGACGGTGAATACGTTCTCGATGGTGATGCCGCCGGAGGCCTCCAAGAGCGTTTTGCCTTTTGCCAGCTTCACTGCCGCCTTGAGCTCCGGCAGCGTGAAATTGTCCAGGAGAATGGCGCTTGGCGCGTGCGGCAGCGCTTGTTTGAGTTGTTCGAGCGTATCGACCTCGATCTCGATGCAGGCAAGGTGCGAGGCGGCGCGACGCGCGTTCTCAAGCGCCTGCGGGATCGAGCCGGCGGCGGCGATGTGATTGTCCTTGATCAGAAAGGCGTCGTCGAGGCCGTAGCGGTGTGCGCCGCCGCCGCCCAAACGCACGGCCCGCTTTTCCAGCGCGCGCAGCCCAGGCGTCGTCTTGCGCGTCGAAGCGATGATGACGCCCATGCCTTCAACAGCATCGACGTACTGGGCGGTCATGGTGGCGACCCCGGAAAGCCGGCCGATGAAGTTCAGCATGGTGCGCTCCGCCATCAGGACCGAGCGCGCCGCGCCTTCAAGTTCGATGATGGTTTGCCCCGCCTTCACCCGTTCGCCATCGCCGGCATGGAGCGTGAACTGGATGTCGTTGTCGATCATCCAGCAAGCAAGCATGCCAGCGTCGAGACCAGCCACGACGCCGGCCTCGCGCGCGCGCACGGCCCATTGGCCCTGCGTCTCCGGGGCGATCAGCGCGTCCGTGGTGACATCGCCTGCCGCGCCCAGATCTTCCGCCAGCGCCAAGCGCACAATCGGTTCGATGACAACGTCAGGCAGGGGCGGCAGCGTGTTCGCTTTCGAGCGTGATGAACGTGCGCTTCGGTTGGCCGGCATGCGGAAAGTCGCTCCTGAAATGGGCGCCGCGGCTTTCCTCGCGGGCGCGTGCGGCGGTGACGATGAGCTGAGCCGCGACCAGCGCATTGGTGCGTCCGTGCGCGGCGATAAGTGCATCAATTGTATCGCAAGCAGAGCGCAGGCCCGCGGCGTCGCGGACCACGCCGGCATGCGCCTGCATCACAGCGCGGAGTTCGGCGCGCGGCGCATCCGGCAAGCGAGGCGGCGGGCTTTCCGGCGCGGGCGCAGCAGGCGGCGGCGCATCCGCGTCACGTAGGCGATCGGCGATGCGATTGGCGAAGACGACGGCTTCGAGCAGGGAGTTGGAGGCCAGCCGATTGGCGCCATGCGCGCCCGTCGATGCACACTCGCCGACAGCATAGAGTCCATCCAGCGTGCTGCGTCCCCACACGTCCGTGACGATGCCGCCCATATGATAGTGCGCGGCCGGTGCGATGGGGATCGGCTGCAACCGCGGATCGAGATTGGCGGCCATGCACGCTGCGAACACGGTAGGGAAGGTGCGCGGAAAATGCGAGCCAACGGCTTCGCGCGCGTCGAGGAAGGCGCCTCGGCCTGCTGCGCGTTCAATATGGATGGCGCGCGCCACCACATCCCGCGGCGCCAAGTTGTCGACGAACGCGTCGCCCCTGCCATTGACGATGCGCGCGCCTTCGCCGCGCAGCGCTTCGGTGGCGAGCGGTGCGGGATCGCGGCCAATGTCGATGGCTGTTGGGTGGAACTGCACGAATTCCGGATCGCCAATCAATGCACCCGCGCGCGCCGCCATCGCAAAGCCTTGGCCCATCGCTTCCGCGGGATTGGTGGTGACCGCGTAGAGACCGCCGCTGCCGCCGGTCGCCAGCACAATCTCGGCGCCTTGATAACTTGCGCCATCGTCGCAAAGCACGCCGCGAACGCGGCCATTGGCGTCGCGCAGCAACGTGTTTGCGCGCGCCCCTTCGATGATGTCGATATGCGGCGCCGCGCGCGCCGCCGCGATTAGCGCATCCATAATGGCCTTGCCGGCGAGATCGCCGGCGACGCGCACCACGCGTGGTTTCGAGTGCGCCGCTTCGAGGCTCTGCGCGAGCTTGCCGTCCGGCGTGCGATCGAATGGCACGCCGAGCGCGACGAGATCGAGCACGCGCGCCGGGCCCTCGCGCGCCAGCAGACCCGCGATGGCGGCGTCGACGAGGCCCGCGCCGGCGTTCACCGTGTCGTGCGCGTGGAGCTCAGGATTGTCTTCGGGGGCGAGCGCGGCGGCGAGCCCGCCTTGCGCCCACGCGGAGGAGGAAGCTTGTCCGAGCGGCGCCTGGCTCAACACCGTGACGCGGCGCGGCGCCAGTCTGATGGCGAGAAAGAGCCCAGCAAGGCCGGCGCCGACGACGAGGACGCTGTCGCTACGCATCGGGCAAACTCGCGCCGCCCAAGCTGAGCGCTGAGGTCAGCGCACTCGCGTAAACGTCACTTGCGCGGACGCCGCCGAACTCAGCACGCCGATCAATTCGCCAGTCCGCCCGGGCTGCACGGCGAAATTGTCGGGCTCGTAGCCGTCCAGCGGCTCGGCCAATTGGCACGAAATGCTGAACTGCGCGCCGTCCGTCTCGCCCGTGCATGTCTGATGCGCCGTCAGCATTTGCGATTGTCCGGTCTCGTGCGCGTGGATCAATTCGTTCGCCACCAAGCGAATATCGTAGCGCCCTGGCGCTGCCGGCGTGATGATCGCCGCGCCGCTCATGATGACGCCGAACTGGTCGTCGCCATACGTGCTGGTCTGAAACGCCCACGTGCCGGCGTAGGGATCGTCCTGCGCAATCGCCGGGGTCGCAGCCATCGCCAGCGCCGCCAAAGCCGCGCACACTATCATTCGCATGAAGCACCTCGTCGGCGCGTGTGGTGATCGCGGAAAGGGGCGGCATTGCGGCAGCGGTCATGAAACCAGCGGCGGACGCGTGCGGCGCCAGATCGCATCGCCGCCGCGCGACGAAAGGAGCCGGCCCTGCATCAAGTCGCGGCTGGCGATGCGGAGCGTGAAATCGTCGTCGATATAGCTTGCCGGTTCGGCGCTGACGATCGTGCAATCGATCAGCAATTCCGCGCCGGTGCGCCGCCCGACGCAGCTTTGCACGCTGCGCCAATGCGCGCTGGGGCAAGTCTCTTCGCCGGTGGTCGTGATCGCGTATTCGCCTTGCGCGTTCGGCGGGCTGATCACGGCGCGCCCGGTGATCACGCAGCCGTCGTCGGGTTCAAGCGGCGCCTCGAACACCCATTCGCCGACGATATTCGCTTGAGCCTGTGCATGCGCCGGCGATGCGAGCGCGAGCGCCGCGATGGCGATCGTCACGGCGAGCCCCCGCATGCGCGGCGCTACACCAACTCGACCGCGACCGGCGGGCGGCCGGTTTCGAACGCGCGCGGCTTTTCCCTCGGCAGCGCCAGCATCGCGTCGATCGCCTTCTTTGCGCGCGCGCGAATGTCCTCGGGGATCACCACTTCGTGCTGCATGTTGGCGAGCGCGTCGTAAATGCCTTCGAGCGTGATGCGCTTCATGTGCGGGCAGAGATTGCACGGGCGGATGAAATCGACGTCCGGCGCGTTGGCGGCAACGTTGTCGCTCATCGAGCACTCGGTCAGCAACACCACCTTCGCCGGGCGCTTCTGTTCTACATAAGTTTGCAGCGCCGCTGTCGAGCCGGCGAAATCGGCCGCCGACATCACCTCTGGCGGGCATTCCGGGTGCGCCAGTACGACAAGGCCGGGATGCGCTTCGCGCAATTCCTTGATGTCTTCGGCGGTGAAACGCTCATGGACTTCGCAGCGGCCATGCCAGGCGATGATCTTGATGCCCGTTTGCGCGGCGACGTTCTTGGCAAGGAATTCGTCCGGCAGCAGGATGACGCGATCGCTCTTCCATTCGCGCGCCGCCCATTCGACCACAGCCGCCGCATTCGAGGACGTGCAGCACACGTCGCTCTCGGCTTTCACGTCTGCCGACGTGTTCACATAGGTGACGACCGGGATGCCGGGGAAGCGCTGCTTGATCAGCCGCACGTCGGCGCCAGTGATCGAAGCGGCAAGCGAGCAGCCCGCGCGCATGTCGGGGATGAGCACCGTCTTTTCCGGCGCGAGGATCTTGGAGGTCTCGGCCATGAAGTGGACGCCGGCCTGGACGATCACTTCGGCGTCAGTCTCTGCCGCTTCGCGCGCCAGCTGCAGCGAGTCGCCACGGAAATCGCCGACGCAGTGGAAAATCTCCGACGTCATGTAATTGTGGGCGAGGATCACCGCGTTCTTCTCGCGCTTCATGCGATTGATCGCGGCGATCAACGGCGCATAGGCCGGCCATTCGATCGCGGGAATAACGTGCTTCACGCGCTCGTAAAGAGGATCGGTCTCGGCCTTCACTTCGGGGGTGTAGGCGAGGCCGCGGCGGGCGGCGGCGTCGAGGGCGCCCCATTCGCCATGCACGGCGCGCGGGTCGCAGCCCGAACCTTCACCGGAGGTGAGAGGAGCGTCGATAATCCGGGCCATCTTGGCCTCCTTGCGCCCCGAACGGGCGAATTATGCTCAATCGGAGCATATATGGGGTGCAAGACTGCCGGGAAAAGGCCCCGACCCACCCCTTATGCTAAAAATGAGCATAAGCCGGCGGACGTTACTCCCAGGTGATTCCCGGCGCAAGGGAAAGTTGAGCGGCGGTTCCAAGCTGCGGGCGCCGCGATGGAGCGGTAGAAGCGACGTCTTGAGCGGGAGAAGCCGATGCGCCGTCACCTGGTTATTGTGTTCGCCGCACTGGCGCTCGCCGCATGCGCCACGACCGAAGCGCCGCCGGCAGGCCCAGGTCAGCCGTCGGCCGTGCCGTTCGCGCTGGACCAGACGCGCTTCGAAAACATACCGGGATGGCGCGACGCTGATCTCGCGCCGACGCTGCTTGCCTTTCGCCGTTCCTGCGACGGCCGCGCGCAACGCGCGCCGGATGCGGCGTTGCCCGGGGGCGGCCGCTATGGCGGCACTGTCGGCGACTGGGCGCCCGCGTGTAACGCCGCGCGCAGTGTGTCGCCCGGCGGCGAGCGCGCCTTCTTCGAGACTTTCTTCATTCCCAACATTGTGCGCGGCGAGGGCGAAGCGCGCCTGACTTCGTACTATGAGCCGATCATCGAGGCGCGGCGTTTTCCGGAAGGCGCATTTACAGCGCCGCTTGTGCGCAAGCCGAACGATATCGTCAGCATCGATCTCGCCGCTTTTGCCGAGGCCTATGACAACGAAGCGTTGCGCGGCGCGCCGCGCGCGCTGACCGGGCAACTCGTCGGCGCGAACGTGCGGCCCTATCCGCAGCGTAGCGAGATCAACCCGTCACCGGATCAGGTGTTCGCGTACGCTCACCCGGTTGACGTCTACAACCTGCAGATACAAGGCTCCGGCCGCATCGCGTTTCCCGATGGCACGCAAGCGCGCGCCGCATACGCGGCGCAGAACGGCTATCGCTGGCGCTCAGCGTTGGGCGCGTTGCGCGATAGCGGCGAGTTGCCGAGTGCGACATGGGCAAACTTCCGCGCCTGGGCCGATCAGCGCGGACCGGAAGCGACGCGCCAAGCGCTCAACGCCGATCCGTCATTCGTGTTTTTTCAGGAAGAGCGCATTGACGACCCAAGCGCGGGGCCGCGTGGCGCGGCGGGCGTGCCGCTGACGCCGCTCGGATCGATCGCCGTTGATCCTTCCTACCATCCCTATGGCGCGGTGGTGTTCGTCGACGGCGAATACCAGGGCGCGCCGTTTCGACGATTGCTTGTCGCCCAGGATACGGGCGGCGCGATTCGGCGCGGGCCGTTGCGCGGCGATGTGTTCTGGGGTTCGGGCGCCGAGGCGGGGCGCGCCGCGGAAGGCATGAACGCGCCGGCGCGCTGGTGGACGTTGCTGCCGCGCGGCGGGCCGGTCGCGTGAAGGCGGCATGGAAGTACATCGTCTATCGCGGCGATGACGGCCGCGAGCGCATCGCGACATTTCCGACGAGCACGATTCACGCGGCCTATGCGGCAAGCCGCGGCATCGCGAGTGCGCGGCTCGTATCGGCGGGCTTTGTGACGGCGGAGAAAGAATGCTTTGGCGCGTCGTCGTCGCTGCACTTGAATAGCCGGCCACGCGAGGACACGGCGTTGCTTCGCGGCGACTGCTGAGCATCGTTCGCACTCGCCGATCGTTCAGCTAGGGTTCATCCGCTCGCGCCCACGGTGAAGGTAGGGCGCGGGGCGTTGCGGTCTTGGGGAATTGGGCGATGCGCTTTCTCGCACTCGGCCTTGCGGCGACGTTTGCGGTCGCCGGCTGCGCCGTCAGCAACACGCCGTATCCGCGCGCAGCGTCGCCGGTTGTGTATCGCGCCCCGCCCGGGCCGAACCATTTCACCACGGCGCCGCGCGCGCCACTGCACAGTGAAGTGTTCGTCTGCAATTCGTGGAGTTCGAACCTCGGCCTGATCGGCGATCGCGGCGAGGTTTCGAACTATCGCCCTTACATGGACACCGCCGCAGGCCCCTTGCTGCGGACGCCGATCGACGTCGCATGCTTCTCATCGGGTTTCGGCTGGCGCGGTGCGGCGACCGGCGGCGGGCGCCAGCACAACGGTATCGATCTCGCCAATCCTGAGGGCGGTTATGTGTATGCGGCCGGTGATGGCTGGGTGCGGTTCGCGGGCGAGCGCGGCGGCTATGGCATCGTACTCGAACTCGACCATGGCCGCGGCGTGCTCACACGTTACGCGCACTTGAACGAGATCGATCCGAACCTGCAGCCGGGCATGTTCGTCGCCGCTGGCGCCCCGGTCGCGCGCATGGGCATGACCGGCAACGCGACCGGCGTGCATCTGCACTACGAGGTCGTCATCGATGGCCTCTTGGTCGATCCCATGAATTATGGCGTGCCGCAATACGTGACGACGCCGGTGATCGATGCGGCGCCGACCGATACGCCGGAGTTCTAGGCGGGCGCTCTATTCTCCGCGCGGCGCGGGGACGTGCACGCCGCCAACCGGGCGTTCGCTCAGCGTCTCGCGGCGGCAGCGGAACAACTCAGCCGGACGCCCGCCAGCGCTGGCGTCAAATTGACCGGCGCCCTCGACCAGCCCGGTGCGATCCAACAAACGGCGGAAATTCTGCTTGTGCAGTTCGAGCCCGGCAATGGCTTCGACCAAACGCTGCAAGTGCAACAGCGTGAACAGGTCCGGCGCCAGTTCGAAAATGACGGGTCTGTATTTGATCTTGGCGCGCAGCCGTCCCATCGCGGTGGCAAGGATGCGGCGGTGATCGGAGATCATCGGCTCGCCCATGCCGGGCGCGGCGCTGATTGCGGGCGCCGGTTTGCCGTCGAACCGTACGCGGTCACGCGCCGCTTCGGCGGCGAGGCCGGCTTCGTAGAGAAGCTCGTAGCGGTCGAGCGAGCGTTCTTCGTTCCATACCGCGCCGTCGAGCGCGAAGGCGAGGCGCGCGCGCGCGCGCCGTTGAGTCGCGTGAGCGGGGTCGCCGGCGTCGGCCCAGGCGCGCAATTGCGGTGCGATGATCTCGTCGATCAAGGGCGGCCGGCCGTCGCGCCAATCCTCCCAGGGAAAGAAATCGTACCACGACCGCCAGCGCGCGCCGGCGCGGTCGAGCACGGCGCGGGACGGCGTTAGCGCGAGATAGGAAATGGAAATGACGCGCTCGGGGCCGGCGGTCTTCATCTCGGCCAGCGGCATTTCACGGCCGCGGTCGCCGAAGGTGTAGAGCTGTTCGACGTAGCCGATCTCGAAGCCGGTTTGTTCTTTCACCCAACCGCGCAGCGAAAGTTCGAGCGTGCGGTCGCCGGCGGGATCGAAGGCGCCGAACGGCAAGCCGGCCAGATCATCGCTGCTTTCGCGCGTCACCACGACGTAGGGCGCGTCTTCCGTCACCGCGACGATGACGGCGGACAGGCCGATGACGACGCGCGCCTCGCTCATGCGCTGAGCTTCAGCGTGAAGGGCTGTGCTTCGCCGATCTCATACCAATTGCCGCCGCGTCCGATTTTCTCGATGGCGCGGCTCATGCGGCCGTTGCGCCCGAGTTCGGCGTCGGCCAGCGCGATGAAGCGCCGGTTCGGGCTCGCGGTGGACGAAGACGAGCGCAAGGCGAGTGCGATTTCTTCCTCGTCCATTTGCGGATTGTGGACGCACGCGGTGATGTACGCAGTGGCCGTCGAGCGGCTGATGCCGGCGTAGCAATGGATCAGGATCGGCGTCGCGCGCCCCCAGCCGCTGACGAAATCCAAAATGGTGCGCATGCGCTTGTCGCACAGCGCGTCAAGCCCATCCGCTTCCGCTTCGATGTCATGGATCGGCATGCGCAGGTGGCGGTCGGCGCCATAGCCAGCCAGATTTGGAAACGGCGTGTCGGGATCGAGCAGGCTGACGACATGGGAGGGCTTGTGGTCGCGCGTCAGTTGCGGCGCGCGCGAGAGGGGGCAAACCATGATGGGCATGGGCGAGAGTTTACGCCGGATCGATGAGCGACCGGAAGCGTTTCAAAAAAGCTTCTTGCACTTGACCGATCGGCAAAGGGTTGAGCTTGAGCCGCATGCCGCGCGGCGGGGCGCCGAAAAAGCGCTTGGCTTCCGCCTCGTCGAAACCGGCAAGCTGGGTGGCCTCGAAATAGGCGCAGACCATGTCGGCGCGCTTGATCACGCCCTTAACCGCCGCCGAAGGATGGTTGGGCAAACCGAAGCGCATGTGAATGGCGGCTTCCAGCTTGGCTTCAAACGCTTTGTAGTCGAGCCCGAGCGCTGCCTTGAACGGGCTGATCATGTCGCCGATGACGTATTCCGGCGCGTCGTGCAGCAGCGCTATGAGCCGGCGCTTTTTGTCCCACTCCGGCGCCAGCTTGCGGCAGATTTCCTCCACCAGCAGCGAGTGCTGCGCGACCGAGAGCGCGTTGGCGCCGATGGTTTGTCCGTTCCAGCGCGCGACGCGCGCAAGCCCATGCGCGATGTCCTCGATCTCGATATCGAGCGGCGAGGGATCGAGCAGGTCGAGCCGGCGGCCTGACAGCATACGCTGCCAGGCGCGCGGGCCCTCAGGTGCGGTGCGTGGCGCGCGGGACATCCGACGCCAATGTAAGACGCGCCGTGCGAGCGCGAAACCTAGCGGCCCTCGTGTTCGTCACGATAAAGCGCTTGCGCTTCGCTTGCGACGTAGACGCGAATCGCTTCGGCCTCCGCGGCGCTCACCCATTGGGTGAAGTCGGGCATGCCGTTGGCGGCGCGCGCGCCGTGAACCGTCTGCCGCCAGACGCTGGCCTCTTGCAGGCTCGGCGCGCGCCGAAGATCCGGCAGCACGCCGCCGGAGATCGCGCCGAAGCCATGGCACACAGCGCAGAACTGCGTGTAGCGCGCACTGCCCTGGGCCAAGGTTGCAGCGCTCGCGCGGATGGCGGGCGGGCGCGGTGTTTCCACGCGCACGAGGTTGCGCGCCGGCAAGCGCGCCGCGCCGCCGATGCGGAAAACATTGACGCGTCCATTCGCGGGCGCGCTCGGCGGCTCCGCAATGCCCAGCCCAACCGGCAGAAAGAAGAGGGTGCCGTAACTCGCGAGCGACGCGACGTACTGCGTGCCTTCGGCCTCGTACGTCACTGGCCCGCCCATGGTGGCGGCCTGATTGTCGAACTCCCACAGCACATCGCCGGTGTTGGCGTTGTAGGCGCGGAAGCGGCCGTCGAGCGTGCCTTGAAAAACCAGATCGCCGGCTGTCGCCAATGTGCCGCCGTTCCATGGCGTGCCGATCGGCACGCGCCACGCTTCGGTTTGCGTGGTCGGGTTCCAGGCCAGCAGGAAGCCTTGCATCGAGTTGCGGATGGCGCCGCGCGTGGCGCGGTCAGTCGGCAGCGGCGCGTGCACGGTGCCGGTGTTCCAGCGCCCGGGGCGATACACGAAGGCCGGATCGGCAGTGTAGTCCTGCGCCATCTCCTGCACCGGGATGTAAACGAGGCCGGTGCGTGGAGACATCGACATCGGATGCCAATTGTGCGCGCCGAACGGCGAGGGCAGCACGATCGCGGTCGCCGATGCGTACCGCGCGTCGGTGTTTTCAATCGGGCGCCCGGTGGTGAGGTCGACGCCGCTCGCCCAGGTTTGCGTCGCGATCGAGCCGGCGGAGATCAGTCCGCAATCTTCGCGGTCGATGACGTAGAAAAAGCCGTTCTTCGGCGCGTGCATCAGGACGCGACGGTCGCGGCCGTCAATATTAAGCGACGTGAGCATGATCGGCTGTGTCGCGGTATAGTCCCAGGTCTCGCCGGGCGTTTCTTGATAGTGGCACTTATAGGCGCCGGTATCGGGATCGACGCCGACGATTGAGGAAAGGAAGAGGTTGTCGTTGTTGCGGCCCTCGATGGTGGGCGAGCGGATATCGCGATTCCACGGCGACCCGTTGCCGACGCCGATCCACAGCGTGTCGGTTTCGCGGTCATAGACGATTGCATCCCACGCCGTGCCGCCGCCGCCGCTTTCAAGCCACGCGCCGGCGTTTGGATTCCAGGTCGCGAGCGCCGTGTCGCGCACGCTGTCGGAGGCCGCGTCATCGGGCGCCTGCGGGTTGGGCGTGGTGTAGAAGCGCCAGCGCAGAGCGCCGGTCTCAGCGTCATAGGCGCTGACGTAGCCGCGGACGCCGAACTCGGCGCCGCCATTGCCGATGAAGATGAGCCCGCGCGCTGCGCGCGGCGCACCAGTGATGGTGTAGGGCCTGGATTGATCGACCGTCACCGTTTCCCACGCCTTGCTGCCGTCGCGGGCGTTGAGCGCGATCAAGCGGCCGTCGAGCGTGCCGACATAGATGCGGCCATTCCACGCCGCCACGCCGCGATTGCCGACATCGCAACAAGCTGACGCGCCGCGCTCGCGCGGTACTTCGGGATCGAACACCCAGAGCTCTTCGCCGGTGGCGGCGTCGAGTGCGTAGACGATGCTCCACGCAGAAGTGACGTACATGACGCCATCGACCACGATCGGCGTCGCCTCGGCGCCGCGCGGAGCGTGCAGTTCGTAGCTCCAAGCGAGACCCAGTTGGCTGACGTTCTCGATGTTGATCTGGGTGAGTGGCGAGAAGCGCTCTTCGCCATATGTGCGGCCGTGGCTCAGCCAGTTTCCCGGCTCGCTATCGGCGCGCGCGATGCGATCTTCGTTGACGGCTGCAGGCCCCATGGGGCCGCATGCTGCAAGCGCGGCCAAGCCTATGGCTGCCGCCATCATCGTTGCGCTCTTCATGGCGCTCCTCCCTCCGTTGCGGGGGAGGGTAGGCGGCCATCGCAATGTTGCAAGCTGACGCTAGGTATGCCCGCGCGTGCTCAGAACACCCACCAACCCGCTTCTGGATCGTCCTCGGCCTCGGCCTGCGGATCAGCGCTGCGCGATGCGTCGAGCGCATCGAGTGCGGCGAGCAGATCGAATTGCGGCTCGGGGTAGGTCACGTTCTGCCAGCGCGCCTCTTCGGCGTAGGACTGCCAGCGTTCAAACCCGTCCGCCTTCTCCACCGGCGCCGGCGGCGTGAACAGGCCCGCTGGAATGACGAAGGCGTCGTCCAGCTGGCTGATCGCCGGCGCGTTGGTGATGTGCTCGATGGCCGCGGCGCGCTCTGCAGCCGTCGCCCAATCGATTGTTGGCTCCACCGGCTCCGGCGTTGCCGCCATCGCCGCCGACTGCATCGTGAGAAACAGCCAAAGTGAACCCAAACCGGTGCGTGCTTTCCCCATCGCCGTCCCCAGTTTATCCACAGCTAGTAGGATTACGTTTGAGGTCCGGAATAATTCCAGGGGAACTTCGCCTTTTCGGCTAAGATTTTGTTCATGTTTCGAGATTTGAGCGAAATCGGCGGCTTCCCGCCACCGAGCGCCCGTCATCGAGCGCGATATCCACATCTCCAGAGGGCGTCGGCGAGATGGCGCGGATGCGGGCGCGGTTGACCAGTCGGGACCGGTGCGCGCGGATGAAGCCCCGCGCTTTCAGCTTGTCCTCCCAGGCCGCCAGCGTGCCGCGCACCAGGTGCGTTTTTCCGCCAGCGTGAAACTCCACGTAATTGCCGGCCGCCTCGACGTGGGTGATGTCGCTCGGGGTCAGGAAGAGGGAGGCGCCGCCGTCCCGCACCTCGATGCGGGCGTCAGACGGTGCGGCCGCCGTCTCCCGCCGCTCGGCGATGTACTGAAATATCCAGTAGGTCGCCGCGATGGCGGCGTAGCTGAGAACATCCTTCCGCCACTCGTAAAACGAGACCCGCAACACGCCCTCGTCGAAGAAGCCGTAGTGCGATTGGCCGACCCAATAGATCGCCTCACGGATCAGCCAGATGAAGATGATGTGGGCGGCGGCAAAGGGGATCGTCAGCCCGAAATGAATAAGCCCTGGGCGGATGAGATTGTCGCGCGCCGGCGGCCAGCGGCGCACCGCCATGCCGATCAGCGGCGCCAGCGAGACGATCACGATTGCGCTCGTGACCTCCCAGACCCACGGCTCCCACCAATCGAACGGCAGTCCCGCGCTCTGCATCTCCATGAAGTCGGAGGATGCGTTCACGGCAACGATCACCAGCGACACCAAAGCGATGAAAACCCAAGGCCGCCACTCGGCCCGGGCCCATCCGCTCGTCCCGTTTTGATCGCCGGTGGTCACCGGAGGCTCCCCGCTCGGCCCAGCTGGCCGCCGGGCGTGGCGCCACGCTAGCGGCGCCGACGGCGTGGCGGAAGAAGTGCGCGCCCAGGAGACGCATTTCCCATGACCGACCGCCGCTTTGACCTCGATTGGCTCCGCATCATCGCGTTCGGCCTGCTCATCCTCTACCACTGCGGCATGTTTTACGTGACCTGGGATTGGCACGTGAAATCGAGCCGGGCCAGCGACGCCATCGAGCCGCTGATGATGCTCACCAATCCCTGGCGGCTGACGCTGTTGTTCCTGATCTCAGGTGCGGCGACCCGCTTCATGGCCGACAAGATGAGCGCCTGGAAGCTGACCAGCTCCCGCATGGGACGCCTGTGGCCGCCGCTGCTGCTGGCCGTTTTCGTGATCGTGCCGCCGCAGGCCTATTACGAGATCGTCGAGGCCATCGAGGCGCTGCCCGCGGCGGTTGCCGCGCAATATCCGCTGGCGCTGGACAATTTCTACCTCAAGTACGTCACCGCCTCCGGCAATTGGTGCGACGACGACGGCTGCCTGACGACGCCGACGTACAACCACATGTGGTTCGTCGCCTACCTGATCCTCTACACGCTCGCGCTGGTCCCGCTCTTGCCGCTGCTGCGGCGCATTCCGAAGGCGGCGGCCGCGCTGGTCGCTGGCCCGTTCCTGATCCTGACGCCATGGCTGATCATGGCGGCGCTGCGCGTCACCCTGTTCCCGATCTTTGGCGAGAGCCACGATTTCCGCGAAGATTGGTACCTACACGTGCTCTATTTCGGGGTGTTCCTGTTTGGCTTCAGCGTCGCCAAGTACGAGCCGTTTTTCGAGCGATGCATGAATTGGCGCTGGGGCGCACTGGGCATCGCGATTGCTTGCTGGGCAGCGCTCATCGTCTATTTCAATGCTCATCCCGAGGGCGTCGATCCGCCGGATTGGTTGCGTGCGATCATGCGCAGCGTGCGAGAGCTGGATGCGTGGTGCGCCATCGTCGCCGCCATCGGCTTCGCGCACCGCCACTTGCGCAACGCCGACGGCCCCGTGCGGCGCCTGCTCACACAAGCCATCTTCCCGTTCTATCTGGTGCATCAAACGATCATCGTCGTCGCCGGCCACTATCTCGATCCGCTTGGCCTGTCGCTCTGGATCGAAGCCCCCATATTGGTCTTGGCGACCGCACTTGGCTGCTGGCTTTTCTACGATTTGGGGCGCCGAGTTCCCGCGCTGCGCGTATGGATCGGCTTACCCTCGAAGATGCAGGAAAACCGTGCTAAAAACATGAATATGGCAGCTGAGGGGGCGGATTAGCCTCGAGGCGGGCATAAGCTCGCCAGTTGGAGCGAGCTATGTTTTTCTGGTTCCTCGTCGCGGTCGGCGTCGTCGTTGGGCTGACGCTTCTGGGCGCGGCCATGGCGCGGCGAGACCGCGGCTGGGAAGACGATGGCCCGATGGGGCCGTGGGCGGATCATTGAGGCTTGCGCCGCGCGCTTTGAGGCGCCTTACATGCGCGCCAGAATATGGACAGCGCCTTTCATATCCGCCGCGCCGTGGCGCGCGACGCCGACGCGATCGCGAAGCTTGCCGCGCAAGCGGCGGTCGAGGAGGGCGCGGTTTCGAGCCTCGAAGCCGACCGCATCAAGGCGCACGCATTCGGCTCCAACGCGCTGTTCGAAGCCTGGGTCGCGCAAGACCGCGCCAGCGCCCCGCTGATCGGGCACGCGCTGATCACCAAAAGCTACGACGTGCGCCGCGCCTGCCCCAACGTAGTGCTGTGCGAACTTTATGTCGTGCCGGAGCATCGTCGCGGTGGGCTGGCGCGCAAGCTGATGTCGGTGGTGGCGCAGCGCGCCCGCGATCTCGGCGCGCGTGAATTGGCGATCACGACCGGGGTGGAAAACGAAGTTGCGCAACGCTTTTTCGCGGCGATTGGCGCCCATAAGCGCAACGCCGCGGTGTTCATGATGTCCGCCGACGGCATCGAATGGCTGGCGGCCGAGGGTTTGTAAGGGGAGGACGAGCGCGCGGCGGGCGGCCGCGCGTTCACGAACGAGGGGACGAGGGATGCTAGCGAAACCATTGTTGAAGACCGCCGCGTCGCTGCTTGCGATCGCGGCGTTCAGCGCCTGCGCCAGCACAACGCCAGTCGCAGGAACGCCCGCGGCTTCGGCGGCGCCGACGGCGGAGCAGGCGCAAGCTTATGTCGACGCCGCAGAGCGCGAATTGGCCGAACGCTCCGAGCGCGAAGCGCGCATCGCCTGGGTCTATTCCACGTACATCAATTACGACACCGAATGGCTGCTGCAGCGTTCCGACGCCGAAGGCACCGAAGCGCGCGTGCGTCTCGCCAGCGGCGCGGCGCAATTCGCCGACGCTGAACTGTCGCCCGATTTACGCCGCAAGGTCGATCTGCTGCGCTTGAGCCTGGTGCTGCCGGCCCCGCAAACCGAAGGCGCGGCGAGCCAACTGTCGGAAATCACCACGCGGCTGGCGTCGATTTATTCGACGGGGCGCATCGACTATCAGGGCCGCGAAGTCACGCTCGACGAACTCGAAACGCTGATGGGCACGGAGCGCGATCCGGCGCGCCTCGAAGAAATGTGGACGGAATGGCACGCGGTCGCAGCGCCCATGCGTGACGATTATGCGCGCATGGTCGAGATCGCCAATCAGGGCGCGCGCGATCTGGGCTTCGAGGACGTCGGCCAGATGTGGCTATCGAACTACGATATGCCCGCCGATGAGATGGAGCGCGAGGTCGAGCGGCTTTGGAGCCAGTTGCAGCCGTTCTACGAGCAGCTGCATTGCTATGTGCGCGGGCGTCTCAACGCGCGCTATGGCGATGCGATCGTGCCGCGAGACCAGCCGATCCGCGCCGATCTGCTCGGCAACATGTGGGCGCAGGACTGGTCGACGCTGATGCCGCTGGTGCGCCCGCAAGGCGGACGCCCAACCTACGACACCACAGAATTGCTGACGCGCGCCAATTACGACGCGCGCCGCATGACGGAGACCGCGGAGCGCTTCTACACCTCGCTCGGTTTCGCCGAACTGCCCGACACGTTCTGGGAACGCTCATTGCTGACCCGCCCGCGTGATCGCGACGTTGTCTGCCATGCCTCGGCCTGGGACCTCGATTCGCGCGAAGACATTCGCGTCAAGCAGTGCATTCAGGTCAACGCCGAGCACTTCCAGACCATCCATCACGAACTCGGTCACAACTTCTATCAGCGCGCTTACATGGACCAGCCGTATCTCTATCAGAACGGCGCCCATGACGGCTTCCATGAAGCCATCGGCGACTTCATCGCGCTCAACATCACGCCGCAATATTTGGTCGACATCGGCCTGCTGCGGCAAAATCAAGTGCCGCCCGCATCGGCCGATATCTCGCTGCTGATGGAGCAGGCGCTCGGCAAGATTTCGTTCCTGCCGTTCGCGCTCACCGTCGATCAATGGCGCTGGCAGGTGTTCGACGGCCGTATCACGCCGGATCGCTACAACGCCGCCTGGTGGGAGTTGCGCGAGCGCTATCAGGGCATTCGTCCGCCGAACGCGCGCGATGAAACCATGTTCGATCCGGGCGCCAAGTATCACATCGCCAACAACGTTCCGTACTTGCGCTACTTCCTCTCGTACGTGCTGCAATTCCAATTCTATGAAGCCGCCTGCCAGCAAGCCGGCTGGGAAGGCCCGCTGCATCGCTGCACGGTGTACGGCAACCGCGAGGTAGGCGAACGCTTTGCGCGCATGCTGGAAATGGGCGCCTCGCGTCCGTGGCCGGATGCGCTGGAAGCCTTCACCGGTACGCGGCAAATGGACGGCGGCGCCATGGCCCGCTATTTCCAGCCGCTGATGGCGTACATGCAGGAACAGAACCAAGGCCAAAGCTGCGGCTGGTAATCTCTGCGCAACCTTTGAGGGCGCCGGTCGGTATACGCCGACCGGCGTCTTTGTTAGGTGTGGCTCATGAGCGAATTGATCGACTTGATCGAAGCGGCGCGGTTGTCGCCGGAGAAGGGCGCGTTGATCCGCGCTGTGTTGCGTGCCGCCGCTGATGCGGTCGATCCAGGCCCGGCGGCGGTTTGGTTGCGCACTGTTTCACCGGCGCCGCACGATGACGCGACGCGCATCGCGGTTTCGGAATTCCTGCTCGATGAAGGCGACGCCGAGGCAGCCCTTGCGTGGGCGGAGGGCGACACGCCGCTGCTACGCATCGCCCAGGCGCACGCGCTCTTGGCGGCAAAGCGTTTCGGAGAGGCGGCCGAAGCCTACAAAGCCGCCATCGAAGCCGACGACACGCTGCGCGACGGCGCTCTCGACGCCGCGCTGATCACGCGCGCGGCGCGCGGCGGCGAGAATGTCGTTGATCTGCGCGGACGCCCCGTCGATGGGCCAAAGGCGCAGGCGCTGAGCGGCGGACGCGAGAAGCGCACGTTCGCGGATGTCGGCGGCCTCGACGATGTGAAGAAAGAAATCCATCGCAAGATCATTCTGCCGTTCCAGAAACCGGCGCTGTTCGAGCGCTTCAAGAAAAAGGGTGGCGGTGGCGTGCTGCTCTATGGCCCGCCTGGTTGCGGTAAGACCATGATGGCGCGCGCGACCGCCGGCGAAATGGGCGCGGCGTTCGTCGGCATCGAAATCACCGAAATTCTCGACATGTTCGTCGGCCAGTCGGAGAAGCGGCTGGCGCAAGCGTTCGTCAGCGCCCGCGCGTCTCCGCCGACCGTGCTGTTTTTTGACGAGATCGAGGCCATCGCCGCGCGCCGCCGCTTCGGCGAGGCCGACCATGGCGCCAGCCTGGTCTCGACCTTTTTAAGCGAGTTCGACGGCGTGCACGCCGACAATACTGGCGTGCTCGTGCTCGCCGCCACCAACACGCCGTGGGCGATCGACGCTGCTTTCCGCCGGCCGGGCCGCTTCGACCGGGTGTTGTTTGTGCCGCCGCCGGATCGCGAGGCGCGGCGCGCCATACTGCAAATCGCGCTCAAGGATCGCCCGCAAGAAACCGTCGATCTTGATCCTATCGTCCACGCCACCAGCGGTTTCTCGGGCGCCGATCTGGTCAGCATCGTCGAAGGCGCCTGCGATCTGGCGATCGAGGAAAGCATCGAGACCGGAGAGGTCGTGCCTGTGCGCCAGAAGCATTTGATGGAGACGTTGAAACTGCGGCGGCCGACGACGCTCGAATGGTTGAGCCAGGCGCGCAACTACGCGAAATACGCCAACGAAAGCGGGCTGTACGACGAAGTGCTCGCTTTCCTGGACAAGCACGCCAAGTGACGCTCGACCCGTTCACGCGCATCGCGCATGAACGCGCCGCGCTGGCGCTTATGGACGCCGGCAACATACGCGGCGCCGAGGCGCGGTTGAAGACGATGCTGACCGCCAATCCCAATGACGCCCGCGCGCTGGCGCTGATGGCGTTCTGCAAAATGAATGTGAGCGATGACAAGGAAGCGCTGAAGCTGGCGCGCTCGGCCGCCACCTTCAATCCAGACGACGATCTGGTGCGTCGCGCGCTGACGTATGCGCTCCTGAACAACGAGCAGTACGACGAAGCGGACGCGCTGGCGACCGGGCTGGCGGCCGACGATCCAGACGATCACGGCGCGTTGTTTGCGCTGGCCGCCGCCAAGCGCGCGCGCAAGCGTTATCACGACGCCAACGCGCTGTTCGACGAAGCTCAGGATCGCGCGCGCACCGGCGGCAACATTTCCGCATTGCTCAACATGGCGCGCCTGCGGCTCGACCAGTGGCGGTTTGCCGAGGCTGAGGAGATGGCCCGCCAGGCGCTGACGTTGGATCCCGCGCGCGCCGAGACATTGTTCATCCTGGCCGAATGCGCGCTGGCGCGAAAGCAGGCGGAGGAAGCCTACGAATTGGCGCTGGAGGCGTTGCGGCTCGATCCCAACGACAAAGCGACGATGCGCCTGCTCTCGCGCGCCAGGGCGCGCCGCAGCGCCTGGATGCGGCCGTTTCTGCCGGGCGTCGATTGGATCGTGGAAATGGATCGCGGCGGCATTGTCGCGTTCCCGCTCATGCTCGGCGTGCTCGCTCTGTGCTTTGTGCTGTCAGCATTGAACGACATGCGCCGCGCCGAAGCTGGCCTGCAATCTGCGGCGGCGGTGACAGTAGTGCTTGGCGCGCCCCTGCTATACGGCGCCATCTGTTACGCCATCGCCGCGTCGACACGACTGCGCATCCGCGCCGACTTGAAACGCATCGCGCTGCCGCGCTTCTAGGGTGTATCGTCGTCCACTGGATTGAGGTGACGGGTAGGGTCCATGCGCCCATGGAGTACGGCGACAACAAACCAGATGTCCGCCTCGCCTTGTTTCAGAAACGCCACATGAGACTGATAGCGCACAGCGAAGACATCACCCAGTTCCGGTCTGCGACGCATCAGGGCCGGCCTGCGGATCGCGTTTTCGATCGCTGCTTCAAATCCCAACAGATACTTTTCGGTTTGCGCGTCGCCAAAGTGATCGAGGCTGAACCGTGCGATCCCCACCATGTCTGCGTCGGCGCGCTGCGTGTAGCGGAAGCGCCGAGTCATCAGCGCGGCGACTTGGCGTCCCTTACGAAGTCCGCGACGGTCCGGTCGGAAAATCGCTCAGCCGCGATATCGTTTAGGCCTGGTTGAAGGGCGAGCTTCAGCGCGTCCAAGCGGCCCTGCTCGCTCAACTCGCACTCTGCTGCAAGGAGCCGGACTGCGTCGGCAACGGCCTCCGCCTCGTTTGAGTAAGCGCCCGACGCGACCCGATCGCGGATAAACTGATCCAGTTCGTCAGGAAGGGCGATGGCGAGTTTCGTCATTTGGCTATCCTAACACGATTGAAGCCACGAATTAAGCCCGCCTCACGCCGCCTTTTGCACGAAGATGGAGCCGGCGGAATAGCCGGCGCCGAACGAGCAGATGAGGCCGCGGTCGCCGGTCTTGAAGTCGCCGGAGTGCAGATGAAACGCGATAATCGAGCCGGCGCCGGCGGTGTTGCCGTACTCATCGAGCACGGTGGGTGACTCTTCCTGGCTCGCTTCGTGACCAAGCACGCGCTCGGCGATCAGCCGGTTCATGTTGGAATTGGCCTGATGCAGCCACATGCGTTTGAGGTCGGACGGTTTCAGTCCCAGCTCGACCATGTGTTGCAGGATCATTTCCGACACCATCGGCACGACTTCCTTGAACACTTTGCGGCCCTGCTGGGTGATGAGCTTATCCGGGTCGTCGCGATGGGCTTCGTCGCCGCGGTTGAGGAAGCCGAAATTGTTGCGGATATTGTTAGAGAAGCGCGTTTGCAGCTTGGTGCCGAGAATGGCCCACGCGCCGGGCGGAGCGATATCGGCGCGTTCGACCAGGATCGCGACGGCGGCGTCGCCGAAGATGAAGTGTGTCTCGCGGTCGCGCAGATTGAGGTGCCCGGTGCAGAGTTCCGGGTTCACCACCAACACGGAGCGCGCATGGCCTGCGCGGACGATGTCGGTCGCGTTCTGAATGGCGAAGGTCGCCGACGAGCAGGCGACATTCATGTCATAACCGAAGCCGCCCGCGCCCAATTCGTTCTGCACCTCGATCGCCAGCGCCGGATAGGGCCGCTGCAGTGACGAGCACGAGCAAATCACCGCGTCCACGTCGGCAGGGTCGCGCTCGGCGCGCTCAAGCGCTTGCCGCGCCGCCTTCACCGACACCTCAGCCATAAGCGACAGCGCTTCGTTCGGTCGTTCCGGAATGCGCGGGACCATGCGGTCGACATCGAGCGTGCCTTCCTTGTCGAGCACGTAGCGCGCCTTGATGCCGGAGGCCTTCTCGATGAACTCGACGCTCGACGGCATCATTGGCTGCACCAAGCCGGCGGCGATGTCGGCGGCGCGCTCGTCGTTGAAGCGGGCGACATAGCTGTTGAAGCTGGCGACCAGCTCCGCGTTGGAGATCGATGCTTCCGGGCGCCACAGGCCGGTCGCGGAAATGGCCACGGTCAAGTTCGGCTCCCCGGAAAGGCGGACGCGCGCCGCTCAATTCGGCGTTAAACCCGCCCGGCGGGGCGCGTCAATGCGCCTCCCCAGGGGCGCTCGGGGCTAATCCGCCTCGCGCCGCGGCAAGATCAGCCAGGGCGGCGGATCGAGGCGAATATCGCGCCCGTCGGCGGTGAGCGGCGCTGTCGCGGTGTGCGCGCGATCGAGGCGGACGAGTGCTATGGCGCGTCCCGCAGCGCCGCTGCGCACCGTACCAAGCTCGGCCTCGCCGACACGGATCGGCGCGCCGAAGGGGAGTGCTGGCCCATCGAAGACGACAGGGCAGAATTTTTTGCGCGTGGTCGCCCGCCGCTTCATCCGGCTGACGTTCTCCTGGCCGACAAAGCAGCCCTTCTGGAACGCAACGCCGTTCAGCTCCTCCAGCAGCGCTTCAAGCGCGAACACCTCGTCCGGCCCCGCATCGCGTGCAAGATCGGGAACGCCGATCCCGAGGCGTTGCGCTTCGAACACTTCGTCGCCATTCGGAGCATCGTCCGCAATCGGCGCGAGCTTTCGCCAGCCCAGCTCACCGTTCGCGAAACGCGGATCGGGCCTGGCATCCGCGAATGGCGCGTCCGACCAAATCACCTGCGCTGCGTCGTTCACGTCCGCGAGCACGACGTTGGCGCGCAGCTTGTACATTGACAGCCGCCGCAGCAGATCCGGGCCTTTGCTCGTGTCCGCTTCGAGCACGACGCCATCGGCGTCGGCCCACACGTTCATATCCGCAACGATCTTGCCTTGTGGGCTCAGCAGCGCCGCGTAGAGCACCCCGGCTGTGTCCAAACCGTCGAGGTCCTGCGTCAGCAGGTTTTGCAGAAAGCCGCGCGCGTCGGGGCCGGACACGCGGATCAGGCTGCGGTTTAGGCGGTAGGGGCCGGTCATCGGGTTCCACTTGGCCTTGACGGCGCTGGCCTGCAACCCCGCACCGACTGGGATGTTAGCTTCACTTTTACCCCACCTGCGCCTAACCCCCAGCCGCATGGGGACGATCTTGTTTTTGGCGCCCGCCGATCTCGGCGAGGCAGTGCTGGCGACCGGCGCGCTGGCGCACGTCGTGGGCGAGGGCGACGCGCTGACGATCGTCTGTACGCCGGAGGCGCGCGACATCTTCCGGGCCGCGCCTAGGTTGGCTCAGCTGTACGCCATCCCGGACGGCGTGGCGGCATGGCGCGTGTCGATGCAACTCGCGCGCACGCGCTATGACATTGTGATCGACGCGCGCGGCGGTTTTCTTGGCCGGGCGCTGCCGTCGGCGCGACGCATCGCGTTGCAACCCGCGCCGATTGTGCGACATTTCTCTGAAACCTGGGCCGCCGCATGTGGCGTCGAGCGTGCGTTGGGGCCTAAGCTTTGGCTTGATGAACAAGCGCGTAGCGCAGCGACCTCGATTGCAGAGGATGGCGCGCCACTGCTTGTGCTGGCGCCGGGCGGCGCCGCGCGGGCCAAGCGCTGGCCGGCGGAGCGCTATGCGGCGGTGGCGCGGCGTTTGGCCACCGGGCCGCTGGCGCATGCGCGCATCGTCGCGCTCGGAGTTGGCGGGCGCGATGGCGCCATTACCCGCGCGGTTGTGTCGAGCCTTGAGGCGGACGGGGTGAGCGCCGTCGATCTTGGCGTAACGGGCGATGTGCTGGCGGCCGCCGCGCTTTCGGAGCGCGCCACGCTGTGCCTTGGCAACGACAATGTGCTGACCCACCTTGCCGCCGCGGCTGGCGCGCCGACGTTGACTTTGTTCGGCCCAACAGATGAGCGCGTGCGCGCGCCCTTCGGGCCGCGGGCGCGCACGCTGCGCGGGCGTCCATTCGAGGACGTCGCCGCGCTTTCGCCGCTGGACGCCGACGCCGTGATGGCCGATGTCAGCATTGACGCAGTAGAGGCGGCGGCGTTGGATTTGCTGCACGCCGGAGGCTTGAGATGAGTATGTTCGATCTCATTATTCGCGGCGGCGTGATCGTCAATCACGCGGGCGAGGGCGTCGCCGACATCGGCTGCGTCGGCGGCAAGATCGCCGCTATCGGCGATCTTTCGCGCATGGACGCCGGCGTCGAAGTCGAGGCCAAGGGGCTGCACGTTCTGCCCGGCGTCATCGACACGCAGGTGCACTTCCGCGAGCCCGGCAACGAACACAAGGAAGATTTGGAAACCGGCACGCGCGCGGCCGCGCTCGGCGGCGTGACCTCGGTGTTCGAAATGCCGAACACGGCGCCGCCGACGACGACAGCCGATGCGCTGAACGACAAGCTCCGCCGCGCCAAGGGCCGCGCACATGTGGATCATGCCTTCTATGTCGGCGCCAGCCCCGACAATTTCGATCAGCTCGGCGAACTTGAGCGCCTGCCGGGGTGTTGCGGTGTGAAGACCTTCATGGGTTCATCCACCGGATCGCTGCTGGTGGGCGATGATGACGGGCTTGATCGCGTTCTCAAGAACATCCGCCGCCGTGGCGCTTTTCACGCCGAGGATGAAGCACGGCTCAATGCGCGCAAGCCGCTGGCGCGGGAGGGCGATTGGACCAGCCACCCGGAAGTGCGTGACGACGAAGCCGCGCTGCTGGCGGTGCAGCGCCTCGTCGCCACCGCGCGTAAACACGGCAAGCGCGTGCACGTCTTGCACGTGTCGTCCGCGATCGAAATGGAGTTTTTGGCGACGGCCAAGGATGTCGCCACGGTGGAAACTCTGCCGCAATTTCTGACCTTCGCCGGTCCGCAAATCTATGAGCAGCTGCACGGCTTCGCGCAGATGAACCCGCCGATCCGCTATGAGCGCGATCTCGCAGCACTCTGGTATCTCGGCATCTCGCAAGGCGTGGTCGACATCATCGCCACTGATCACGCGCCGCACACGCGCGAGGAGAAGACGCAGCCCTATCCGAAGTCGCCCTCGGGCATGCCTGGCGTACAGACTTTGGTGCCGGTGATGCTGACGCACGTGAACGAAGGGCGCCTGAGCCTGGCTCGCTTTGTCGATCTCGCAAGCCACGGACCACAGCGTGTGTTCGGCATCGAAGGCAAGGGCCGCATCGCGCTCGGTTACGATGGCGATTTCACCTTGGTGGACATGAAGGCGCGCCGCATCATCCGCGCTGAAGATCAAGCCACACGCTGCGGCTGGACGCCCTTCGATGGCTTCGAGGCGAAGGGTTGGCCGATGGCCACCATCATCCGCGGCCAAGTGGTCATGAGCGATGGTGAAATCGTCGCGCCGTCGCAGGGCGAGCCGATGCGCTTCCTCGAAACGCTAGGAAGCTAGCGCTTTCTTGTAGATGGCGGCGTCGGCTTCGGTGAAGCAGCAGAACACAATCCGCTTCAGGCTGCGCGCATCCAGGAGCGCCTGCTCGCAAGCGGCGATGGCGATGCCGCAGGCAAAGCCCTTCGGCCAGCGATAGACGCCGGTGCCGAGGCACGGAAAGGCGATCGACTCGAAATTGCGCGAGCCAGCCATGCGGATCACCGACATGTAACAGCGTGCAAGTCCGGCGACCTTTTCGCCTTCCTTGCCGTCCTCGTTCCACACTGGCGCGGCGGTGTGGATGACGTATTTTGCCGGCAAGCCAAATCCAGGTGTGATGACCGCTTCGCCGGCTTTGATCGGCGGCAGCTTCGCGGTGTGTTCCGTGAGTTCCGGACCAGCGGCGGCTCTCAAGGCGCCATCGACGCCGGAACCCGGCGCGAGTTGGGTGTTGGCCGCGTTGACCACCGCGTCGAGCGCCAGTGTCTCGATCCGCCCGACCATGACTTCAAAAGGCGACGTCATAAAACTCGCCATACGCGAATTGTAGAGATTTGTCCCGCTTGCGCGCGCCCACGGCGTGCGCCGCCTCAGGCTCACAACAGGAGCGCGCGCACTTATGAGAGCTTGCGCGCAGCCGTTAGAGCACGGAGCGATTATGCTCTTCGGCCTTGGTCGCGAGCGAAAAGCGCGCTTCCGGCGCGGCGACACGGCCCAGAACCAGATCGGCCGTCATGCGCCCAACCTCGGGGCCGTGCTTGAAGCCGTGACCTGAGCCCGCGCCAACCAAAAACGAACCTTCCAGCGTCGGATGGCGATCGATCAGGAAGTCGCCGTTCGAACTGTTCTCGTATTGGCAGACGCGGAATTCCGTGAACGGCCGGCCCGTCAGCGCTGGAAAGCGGCGATCGACGAAGCTTCGCAGCAACGCGCGACCTTCCTCGCTCATGCGTCGATCGCCCGTGTCCGGATCGAACTCCGCGCCATGCGTATCGCGGGCGATCTTGAAGCCGCGCGCCTCCAGATCGGGGAAGCCATAGTAGAGATCGCCACCGTTGAAATCGGCCCAGCCTGGCAAGCGCGACGCGCTGAAGCGATCGTCGCCATCGGGCGGCGCGACGAAAGCGATCTCCTGACGCGTCACGAAGATGCGATGGCCGAGCACGTCGGGAAACACTTTCGGCAACCATGGCCCACAGGCATAGACAACGGCGTCCGCCGTTTTGGTTTGGCCGTTCAGCAGTACGGTGCGCCCGTCCGGCCCCGGCGCCGCGTGCGCGATCATGTACTCGCCGCCGTTGCGCACGAAGCTGCGGACCAGTTCCTGCACCGCGCGCCGCGCCATAAGCGCGCCGAAATCCGGCTCATAGAGTCCGAACTCGACGCCGCTGAAATCGATCTGCGGCCAGCGCGCGCGCATCGCGGCGGCGTCCATCTGCACCAGCGGCAGCCCGATCTCGCGATGCACGGCTAGCGAGTCGCGCGCGTAGTCGACCCTCTCCTGAAAGAAGAACAGCACGCCGCAATTATGGAACAGCGGCAGCGCCGAGCGCCGCGACAGCGCCTGCCATTCGCGCAGCGATGCGTGGGCCATGTGCGTATAGATCGCATCGCGACCATAGGCGGAGCGCGTCATCCGGCTTTCGCCGCCGGAGGAGGCGCGTGCATGCGATGCGCCGATAGCGTCCACCAGCAGCACGCGTTTGCCGGCGCGGCGCAAATGCTCGGCCGTCCAGGCGCCGAACACGCCGGCCCCAACGACGACGGCATCATGCTCCGCGCCGCGTCCCGGCGCTGTTGCACATGCGGCCGCGGCGGATGCGCCCGCTGCGCCCAGGATCGTCCGGCGTGTGAAGCTCATGGTTTGTCCCTCCCGACGCTCAGGCTATCGCCGGAGAGGGCCGGCTGGGAAGCCGCTTAAGCGCTGCCTGCCGCGCCCATGAGTTGAGCGGGTTCAAAGCCCAGCGAGCGGATGGCGCGCGTCCATTTCTCTTCGTGCTCGTCACTGAAGATGATGGCGTTGTCTGGATCGACGACGAGCCAGGCGTTCAAGCGCAGCTCGTTCTCCAACTGGCCCGCGCTCCAGCCGGCGCACCCTAGTGCGAGGATGAAATGCTCCGGCGCATGGTCGCGCGCCACCGCTTCGAGCACATCGCGCGTCGCTGTGAGGCACACGCCGGGGGCGACGGCCTGCGTCGCGGCGCCAGCCTCGAAATCCTCCGAATGCAGCACATAACCGCGATCGGGGCGCACCGGCCCGCCATCGAAGACGATACGCCCAGCGACATCGCCTTCCGCCTCAAGGCCAAGATGACCCAACACCTCGTTCAGCGTGAGCTTGGGCTTCGGCTTGTTGATGACGACGCCCATCGCGTGCTCAGCATCGTGCGTGCACATAACGATGACTGAATGGGCGAAGCGGGGGTCGCCCATTCCTGGCATCGCCACCAGGAGCTTGCCGGCAAGGCTGTCTGTCATCGCCCTATGGTCGGCCCGCGGCGGGTTCCGCGCAAGGGGGCGCTCGCATATGCGCCGTCGAGGCCCTAGATAGAGGCCGGACATCAGGGAGACATACATGATCAAGATCGGCGACCGCTTGCCGGATGTGCAGTTCAACGTGCCGACCAGCGAAGGCATGAAGTCCATGCGCACCGCTGAGATATTCGGCGGCAAGACGGTGGCGCTGTTCGCGGTTCCGGGCGCCTTCACGCCGACCTGCTCGGCGCGGCATCTGCCCAGCTTCCGAGATCATGCCGACGCGCTGAAAGCGAAGGGCGTCGACGTGATCGCGTGCACAGCGGTCAACGATCATTTCGTCATGGGCGCCTGGGCCAAGGATCAGAACGTCGCCGATGCCATCACCATGCTGTCCGACGGCTCCGGCGAGTTCGCGCGGGCTACGGGCCTCGACGCCGACTTCTCCAAGTTCGGCATGGGCACGCGGTCCAAGCGCTATTCAATGATCGTCAAGGATGGGGTAGTATCTCAATTGAACGTTGAAGAAGGCGGTGAATACAAAGTTTCCAGCGCCGAATACATGCTCGATCAGTTAGGCTGATCTTAAGCGCGTCGCAGCCGCAGAAGCGGTGGGGGTTTAACGTATGAGTTACGTTGTTCTGTTCTTCGCCTTCATGGCGCTGGTGCTTGTGTTCTCCACCATCAAGGTGGTGCCGCAGGGCTTCCAATTCACGGTCGAGCGCTTCGGCCGCTTCACGCGCACGCTGCGTCCCGGCATCGCCTTTCTAATCCCGTTCATCGATCGCGTTGGCCGACGCATGTCGATGATGGAAGCGGTGCTCGACGTACCGCGCCAAGAGGTGATCACCAAGGACAACGCCATCGTCTCGGTTGACGCCGTTGTGTTCATCCAAGTGATGGATGCGCCGAAAGCCGCCTATGAAGTCGAGAACTACAAAGGCGCGATCCTCAATCTCTGCTTGACCAATATTCGTACTGTGGTCGGTTCGATGGATCTCGACGAAGTGTTGTCGCAGCGCGACTCGATCAATGCGCGCCTGCTCACTGTGATCGACGCCGCGACCCATGCTTGGGGCACCAAGGTGATGCGCGTGGAGATCAAGGATCTCTCGCCGCCGGCCGATCTCACGCAAGCGATGGCGCGCCAAATGAAGGCCGAGCGTGAGCGCCGTGCGCAAATTCTGGAAGCCGAGGGCGATAAGCAGGCCGCCATCCTGCGCGCCGAAGGCGCCAAGCAATCGGCGATCCTCGAAGCCGAAGGCCGCCGTGAAGCCGCCTTCCGCGATTCCGAGGCGCGCGAACGCGAAGCGGAAGCGGAAGCAAAGGCGACCGACATGGTCTCCGCCGCCATCTCCAAGGGCGACGTCAACGCGGTGCGCTACTTCCTCGGCTTGAAATATGTGGAAGCTTTCGGCCAGTTGGCGACATCGAACCAGCAGCGCACCGTGATCATCCCCGCCGATCTTTCCGGCTTGGCTGGTTTGGTCGAAGGTTTGCGCGCGCTCAACGCGCAAGGCGAGGGCGGCGCCGGCAGCCCGTGGTCCGTGCCGCGCCCGCCAACCCCGGCGCCACGCTAGCGCCTGGAATGCGGCGGTAGAAATCGCTACATTGGAACCATGGACACGCTGATCACCTTCCTGACGAGCTTCGGCCCGCAGCATTGGTTGGTGCTGGGCTTGGTGTTGCTCATCGCCGAAATGGCGTCGGGCACGACCTATCTGCTGTGGCCGGCGGTGGCTGGCTTCGTCACCGCGCTGATCTCCTGGCTCGGCCTCACCAATTGGATCGCCGACATGGCGATCTTCGCGGTGCTGTGCATCGCGCTCACGGCGCTGGGCCGCCCGCTTGTGCAGCGTTGGCGCAATGACGGCGCCGACAATGGCCTCAACGAGCGCTCCGCCAGCCTGATCGGCGTGCGCGGCGTGGTGACTGTGTTCGCCAACGGCGTGGGCTCGGTGAAGGTGGGCGACACGATCTGGCGCGCCGTCAGCGATGACAGCCTGAACGCAGGTGAGAATGTCGAGATCGCCGCCGTCGACGGCGCGACGCTGAAGGTCAAGCGGGCCTGAGAATAGCCTCGACGCCGCGCCGCGCCGATGGCTCGACGGGCTCGGCGTAGCCAACGCGCACCAGCATTTGCAGCGTGTTGTCGTCCGCCTCCAGCATCTCGCGCGCTTCGGCATAGAGATCGGCCATCTCTTCGTATTCTTGCAGCGCCTGGCTCCACGGATGCATGGCGACGCCGAGGGCGGTGGCCGCCAAGTTGAGCCGCGCGTAGGCGTGACCTGCGGAGAGGCGCGCGGCGGGCGTGTCGTCCGGCGTCGACAGCCACATGAAGCCCATCGACGTTTCCGCCTTTTCCCGCCAATCGCGCAGCGCCGTCGTGTTGGCGGTGGAGTCGGGATCGAGGAAGTCGTCGCGGTCCAGGGCGCCGATCGCTTTGAACAGCGGAATCATGGCGCCATGAATCGCCAGCCCGTCGCGATGTTCGGCGATCGCGTTGCGGCCGATGCGCAGCCATTGATAGGTTTCCTCCAGCGCGCCGGCGGTGTGCATTTCGCGATCGAACGCCCGCCACACCAGATCACGCAAAGCAGCGACGCGGTCGGGCTGCGTCGTCCATTGCGCCGCGCCCAGAAATCCGCCCACCGCGCTCGCCGCACGCGCCAACGCGACATCATCGGGGGCGCGCTCGAGATCGTAGACGTTGCGATTGGTGCGGCGGAAAGTGATGAAATCGAACAGCGGATCGGCGGCCGCGTTAGCGACAGGATTGAAGCGGATGTGCGCCACCGGCCGCTCATCCAGCCTCGGGCCCGGCGCGCCCTGCGGGAATGGCGTCACGATGCAGGCATGGCCCAGGCTGCGCGCGGCGATACGATAGAGCTCGACAAACGCGCCGCAGCCGATGGTGATCTGCCGGTCGAGCGGATCGGTGAAGGGCAGGCGTCGCTCCAGGTCGCAATAGAGCGTGACGCCATCTTCGCCATCGAACGTCACTTGCCACGGCTGCGTGTTGTGCGGGTTGGGCGCCAGGATCGCGTGCGCCAGGGAAAAGCGGCGCGGATCGGTTTCGCCCGCGCCTGGCGTGCGCCACGCCGCCGCCGGATCAGGCCCGCCGCCGCCACACGCGCCGAGCGCAGGCGCGGCCGCGAGCCATGAGAGTACGTGCCGGCGCGTCGTCATGGCCGCACCATCGCGTCGCACGCGATGCGGTGATAGTCGAACGTGAACGGATCAGCGCCATTCGCTCCCGAAATCGTGGCGATCAGACGGTCGCCTTCGCGGCGATACTCGACCGTTTGCGGATAGTCGTGCGCGGGGTTGTCGAAGCGCGCGGCGTTCGGCGTATCCTCGTCGCGCAGGCGAAAGCGCACCGGAGGGCCGCCGTTCGGCATCGCTACGAACACCGGCCAACTCTCGACCATGTCGATACGCGTCTGCTCCCAGGCTTGGATTTCGCCTTCGCCGAGCGTGTAGGAAAAGCCGAGCAGCGCCGGCATGGGCGGGGCAGTCCATACCTCGGTGATGATAGCGCCGCTTTCGGCCTCGCGTGGCGCTTCGGTCTGCCAGCAGCCGACCAGCCAGGATAAATCGTCCAGCGTTCGCGCCTCAGCCTGTGGCGCAAAGGCCAGCGCCGCGATCAGAACCAACACGCGCATGTGACTCGCTCCCGCGCCCCCGACCATACACGCGCGCCGCGATTGCGGTAGGGGCAGGCGCGGGTTGCCAGCCCGCCCGAGTTGGTTAGACAAGTGGTGGAGCGCGCATTTCAGGCGCGCGATGACGCGAGGGCAGGTTCGTGCAGTATGACGACGTGGTGCTCGGGCGGCGCAGCACGCGCGGTTTCAAGCCAGATCCGGTGCCGAAAGCGCTGATCAAGGAAGTGCTGGCGCTGGCTATGCGCGCGCCATCCTCTCTCAACACGCAGCCGTGGAATTTCTACGTCGTCACTGGCGCGCCGCTCGACCGCATTCGCGCCGGCAACACCGAGCGCAATCTCGCCGGCGTGCCGCACTCGCGCGAATTCCGCACCACCGGCGAAATCTACGAAGGCGTGCACCGCGAACGCCAGATCGGCATTGCCAAGCAGCTGTTCGCCGCCATGGACATCGCGCGCGATGACAAAGCCAAGCGCATGGATTGGGTGCTGCGCGGCTTCCGTCAGTTCGATGCGCCTGTGTCGATTGTCGTCACCTACGATCGCGTGTTGATGGGCAGCGACGTTCCGCCGTTCGATTGCGGCGGCGTCGCCAACGCCATCGTCAACGCCGCCTGGTCGCGGGGCTTGGGCTGCGTGATCAACAGCCAGGGCATCATGCAGTCGCCGGTGGTGCGCGAGCATGCAGGCATTGCCGAAGATCAAGTGATCCAGACCTGCATCGCCATGGGCTGGCCGGATGAGAGCTTTCCCGCCAATGCCGTGGTCTCGACGCGTAAGTCCGTGGATGAAGCGGCGACGTTTGTGGGCTTCGATGACTAGCCGCGCACACTGTTGATCGCGTTGCGCGCCAATTCGTCGGCGCGATTGTTCATCTCGTTGTCCGAGTGGCCCTTGACCCATTTCCAGGTCACTTCATGGCGCGCGTTCGCTTCGTCGAGCCGCTTCCAGAGGTCGTCATTCTTGACCGGCTTTTTGTCGGCGGTTTTCCAGCCGTTTTTCTTCCAGCCGTGAATCCACTTCGTCACGCCGTCCATGACGTATTTGGAATCCGTGTGCAGGCGCACCTTGGCAGGGCGCTTCAACGCGTTGAGCGCTTCAATCGCGGCCATCAATTCCATGCGGTTGTTGGTGGTCGCCGCCTCGGCGCCGGAGAGCTCCTTCTCCGTTTCGCCATAGCGCAGGATCGCGCCCCAGCCGCCCGGCCCCGGATTGCCGCTGCACGCGCCATCCGTCCAAATATCCACTGTATTGCTCATGGCGGAGATGTAGGCGGATTCGGCGTGTCGTCTTCGTCGCCCGGGTCGCTCTTCATTTCAGGAGGCGCTTGCAGGTCAGATCCCACGACAAGCAAGGCAATTGCCCCAGCCTGAATCGAACCCAGCGCGGCTGTTACGAAGTAAAGAATCGCCATTCCCACTGTAGATGCAGTCGTTGCGCCAAATAGACCTACGAACGCGCCCACCATTATCGAGATGATCATGATCGTGGGGGTTGGAAACGATTCAAACCGATGTGTGATCGCGTGCCACACCTGAAGTACGCCCATGCAAACGATGGCCGCTCCACTCCACGCTAGCGCTGCATTGAAGATGGTTCGGCCAAGGCCGTCCGCATGGCTGGCGGTCAGCACCACAACGACGATGCCTGGCAATGTCGCGAAAAGGTTCGCGAAGAACCAAGCCGGGCTACGGGTTGGCGATCCACTACCCCCCATAATCCCCGACACCTTTCGCCTTGCGGTGAAACGCGAGTTTGTCGGCGTATTCGAGCGGGTCTTTGGGTTTCACCATGGCGCCGGCAGGCGTGTCGCCCCAATCGGTGAGGCGGGTGGCGAAGAAGCGGAGCGCCGCGCCTCGGCACAGCGTCGGCAGCGAGGCGCGTTCGCCATCCGTCAAAGGCCGGATGGTTTCGTAGGCGGCGATCATCGCGGCGCCGCGCGCGAAATCGTATTCGCGTTCGCTAGCGAAGCACCACGCATTGAGGCAGACGGCGAGGTCGTAGGCGAGAAAATCGGTGCAGCCGAAGTAGAAATCGATCAGCCCGGTCAGCCGGTGGCCGAGGAACAGCGCGTTGTCGGGAAAGAGATCGGCATGGATCGGCCCGCGCGGCAGATCGGCCGGCCAGGCCGCGCGCACCTCCGCCATGTCGCGCTCGATCTCGCGCGCCAGCCCGCGGCGCAAATATTCCGCTTGCGCCAGGCGCGGCGCGATCAGCCGCTCCCAGCCATCGACGGAAAGCGCGTTGGCGCGGGTGAGTTCAAAGCCCGCCAGCGCCACATGCATGCGCGCCAAGGCTTCGCCGATGGCGGCGCAATGGGCGATGTCCGGCGAGCGCGGCCACACGCCTTCAAGGAAGCTGATGATGGCCACGGGCTTGTTCTTGATCTTGGTGAAGAGCGCGCCGGCTTTGGTTGCGATCGGCAACGGCGCGGCGACGCCGCGTTTGGCCAGGCGCTCCATGATCTGCATGAAGAAGGGCAGATCGGCTTCGTTGGTGCGCTTCTCGAAAATGGTCAGGATGAATTGGCCCTTCGGCGTCCCCAGCGCGAAGTTCGAATTCTCCACGCCCTCGGCGATGCCCTTGCACGAGGTCGCCGGCCCGATGTCGTACTCGGCCAGCAGGTTCGCGAGGTCCGCGTCGGAGAGCTGGGTATAGACGGCCATGGGCTTACTTGGCGCCAAGCATCGAGAACCCTCCCCCCTTGCGGGGGAGGGAAGGGAGGGGGGGCGTTCCGGTTTGCCGGCGTCGGCGGAAGCTGAACGCCCCCCTCCTCCTACCTCCTCCCCGCAAGGGGGAGGAGGGCGCCCACATGCAAACACGCAGACTCATTTCGCGTCCACCCGCACCACGTCGCGCTCTTCATCCAAGTGGACTACCCACTGCGCGCAATGATGGCCCGCCAGCATGGCGCGTGTCACGCGCTCGTAGTGCATGACGAAGCGATCGAGCGCGGCGTTCTCCTCCCGCGTGAGCGGCCGGCCCAGGGTTTCCGCTTCCTGCTGACCACGCCAGACGCGCACGATCTCCCAGCTTGGGGCTTGCAAGTAGATGAGCGCGTCAAACGCGGCGAAGAAGTGAGCATACGTGCTCGTCAGTTCGTAGATAATCCGATTTTGCCAGATCCAACCGCCTTTGGTGTCCTCTGCGTCAGAGGCCTCCACATCGTTTATTGGCGGAGACATCACGGGAGGGAGGGCGCCCATGCACCAGCCATCCATGAGAATGGCGTCAGCCGGGCCTGCGAATGCGGCCCACGCCTCATCGTTGGCGCGGTCATCTCTTGATTTGTCGAATCGCGGAATGAAGGTCGGTAGCGCGCTGCCCAGGCGCGCGATGAGCCCACCGGCGAGACGAAGGTCATGCGTGCCCGGCGGGCCTCGCGTAAGGAAAAGCGATCTTAGCTCTGGTCGATCGCATTTCTCGATTTCGAATCTGCCGTTCCTCCTTACGGGCGCCTCGTTGGCATATATGTCTGCGCGCGCCTCGCGCTCGGCGCGTGTCAGGTACACATCATCCAACGAGAAATGCGCGACGCGCGGGTGCGCTGCGGCGTAGGCGCGGCACTGATACGATTTGCCCGAACCTTGCGCGCCGCCGACGCCGATCAACGCCGGCCGATTAGGGTTGCTGGCGCGCGCCGCGGCTATGAGCCGTGTGAGCAAATCGGCGATCGCGTTCATGCTTGGACCGCCGGCGCCCTCGCCGGCGAGGCGCCGGCGGTCCAAGAAATCACCGAGTTCACTCCGCCAGCACGCGCGGCAGCTTGAACATGACGTCTTCCTTGGTCACCCGCACCTCTTCCACGCGCGCATCGAAGCGCGCAGCGATGGCGGCGATCAGGCCTTCGACCAGATCTTCTGGCGCGCTGGCGCCGGCAGTGACGCCGACCGCGCGCACGCCTTCGAACCAGCGCCAATCCACTTCTTCGGCGGCGCCCACGAGACGCGCGTCCTTGGCGCCGGCGCGCTTGGCCACTTCCACCAGCCGCACCGAGTTGGAACTCTTCGGCGAACCGATCACCAGCACAAGATCGGCGTCGCGCGCCATCGCTTTGACGGCGTCCTGGCGGTTCGTCGTGGCGTAGCAGATGTCTTCCTTGTGCGGCGCGGCGATGCCCGGGAAGCGCCGCTGCAGCACGCCGACCATCTCGGCCGTGTCGTCGACCGAAAGCGTCGTCTGGGTGACGAACGAAAGCTTGGCGGGGTCGCGCGGTTGATACGTCTCGGCGTCGGCGACCGTTTCCAGCAGCGTAATGGCGCCCGACGGCAATTGCCCCATCGTGCCGATCACTTCGGGGTGGCCGGCATGGCCGATCAGCACGATCTCGCGCCCGGCGTTGAAATGCCGTTCCGCTTCGACGTGCACTTTCGAGACCAGCGGGCAGGTGGCGTCGACATAGATCATCTGGCGCGACTTGGCCGCGGCCGGCACCGCCTTGGGCACGCCATGAGCGGAAAAGATCACTGGCCGGTCATCCGGGCAGTCGTCCAATTCCTCCACGAATACTGCGCCGAGCGCCTCCAACCGCTCCACCACATGCCGGTTGTGGACTATCTCGTGACGCACATAGACCGGCGCGCCCCATTTTCGGATCGCCTGCTCAACGATCTGGATGGCCCGGTCGACGCCCGCGCAAAAGCCGCGGGGGGCGGCCAACAAGATTGAAATGGGGCGTTTTTCTGGCGAGGTCATCGTGTCTGGCGCGAACTTTATCTGCTTCTGTAGATAGGGGCGCCGGGCTGTGTTGCGGCAGGGGCGGGGCGAAGCTATCACGGCGCGTCGCCATTTGCCCTGAGGGCGGGGTGAGACATGCAGCCGCCGCTGCATGGCTTTGGGGCGGCGCGAGAGGTCAGAATGAAGCTCCGGGCGGCTCTTGTGCTTTCGATGGCGTTGGTGTTGGCCGCCTGTGGCGGCACCCGCGAGGGCCGGACAATCGAGCTGCCCGGCGGCGTCGACCCCGACGCCCAGCAGGAGGCCGAAGCGCCGAACTTCTTTGATCGTCTCATCGGCAACGACCCGCGTCCGAATGTCGGTCCGTGTCCGCTGATGGGCGTGCTCTATGACAATGCCCGCATCGTCGATTTCGCCGCGCCCAACAATGAGCGCTACGCCAACATCGAATTTACCGGCGAGATGCAGGGCGTGCGCGGCCTGTGCCGCTATGTCGACGCCGACCCGATCCGCATGGGCATCGAGATCGAAATGGCGTTCGGCCGCGGGCCGGCTTCGACCTCGGATCGGCAGACCTATCGCTACTGGGTGGCGGTGACCCGCCGCGGCCGCGCTCCGATCGCGAAAGAATATTTCGACGTCGACGTCCGCTTCGATCGCGGCGAGTTGGTGGTGACACGCACCGAGCAGATCGAGAACATCGTGATCCCGCGCGCCAATCCGGAAATCTCCGGCGAGAACTTCGAAATCCTCGTCGGCTTCGAACTGACGCCCGAGCAGTTGCAGTTCAACCGCGACGGCAAGCGCTTCCGGATCGATTCCAGCGACAACGTCGCACCGGGCCAGTAAGCCAGTAAAAGGCGACCGCAAGTTGGATCGCGGGGATGCGCGCCACTCGGGCGCGCCCCGATACTTGACGCCAGCGCCCTCAAACCCCATCCCGCAGATATGACAGACCTCGCCAACAAACTGACCACGGCCAATGCGGCGGTGTTTGCGGGGCTTGGTCTCGATCCCAAGCACGCGGAAGTGCGCCGGTCGGATCGGCCGGATTTGGGGGAATTCCAAGCCAATGGCGCGCTCGCGGTGGCGAAGGCCGCGGGCAAGAAGCCACAGGAGATCGCGCAGAGCGTGGCGGGCGCTTGGGTCGCGACCGATATCGCGGCGGCGCCCACGATCGCAGGGCCGGGCTTTCTCAATTTCAAAGTGACCAGCGAAGCGCTCTCCGCGCGCGCGCAAACAGTGGCCGATGATCCGCGCGCCGGCGCCGAGCCCGTCGTTCAGCCACGCCGCGTGATCGTTGATTATGGCGGTCCGAACGTCGCCAAGGGCATGCATGTCGGGCATCTGCGCGCGTCGATCATCGGCGAGAGCATCAAGCGCATCTATCGCTTCCGTGGCGACGAGGTGTGGGGCGACGCGCACTTCGGCGACTGGGGCTTCCAGATGGGCCTCGTTATCACCGCGTTGGAAGACGAACTCGGCGGCTTTGACGACCGGGCCAAACTCGACGCACGGCTCAAGACGCTGACGCTTGAGCAGCTCGAAGCGATCTATCCGACTTACGCCGCGAAGGTGCGTGACGGTGATGTTGATGTGCGCGATCGCGCGCGTAAGGCGACGGCCGCGTTACAGGGCGGCAGCGCGCTGCATCGCGACATCTGGCGCGCCATGCACGACGTCTCCATGGCCGCACAGAAGCGCGACTTCGCCGCACTCGGCGTCGATTTCGATCTTTGGCTCGGTGAAAGCGACGCCGATCCGCTGATCCCGGACATGGTCAAAGACCTTGACGCCAAGGGGCTGCTTGAGGACGACCGGGGCGCGCGCATCGTGCGCGTCGCCGGGCCGGGCGAAAAGAAAAAGAAGAAGCTCGATGACGGCACGGTGGTCGAGGTCGAAAGTCCCGATCCGCTGCTGGTCGTCTCGTCCGAAGGCTCGGCCATGTATGGCACGACCGATCTGGCGACGATCGTGCAGCGGGTGCGCGATCAAAGGCCGGACATGATCCTCTATTGCGTCGATCAGCGCCAAGCCGACCATTTCGAGCAAGTGTACCGCGCCGCCGCCAAGGCCGGCTACATCGCCCGCGAAAAGCTCGAGCATGTCGGCTTCGGCACCATGAACGGCGCTGATGGCAAGCCGTTCAAAACCCGCGCCGGCGGCGTGCTCAAACTGCAAGACCTCATCGGCCAAGCCGAGGAAAAGGCGCGCGAGCGGCTACGCGAAAACGCGATCGGCGCCGACTTTTCGGCGGCGGAGTTCGAGGACGTGGCCCACAAGGTCGCCATCGCGGCGATCAAGTTCGCCGATCTGTCAAACTTCCGCGGCACATCCTACGTCTTCGATCTCGACCGCTTCATGAGCTTCGAGGGCAAAACCGGCCCGTATCTGCTCTATCAAGCCGTGCGCATCAAAAGCATCCTGCGCAAAGCGGAAGAGCAGCAAGCGCGGGCGGGTGCGATCAGCATCGAACACGAAGCGGAGCGCACTCTCGCGCTGGCGCTTGATGCGTTCGATGCAGCGTTGCGCGCCGCCTACGACAAAAAGGCGCCGCACTTCCTGGCCGAGCATGCCTACAGCCTCGCGCAAGCCTTCTCCGGCTTCTACACGCACTGCCCGATCCTGCCGTCCGAAGGCGCCCAACGCGCCTCACGCTTGGCGCTGGCGGCCGCGACGCTGAAGCAACTGACGCTGTCGCTCGATCTGCTTGGCATCGACGTGCCGGAGCGGATGTAGCGCGCTCACTTGCCGATGTTGTGCGCTTTTTCTTCGATCCAATCCATCACCGCCACGCAGACGCCTGAGAAGATGAAGGTAAGGTGGATGATGGTGTACCAGAGCAGCTGCTGCTCGGTGTAGTTGCTCAGGTTCATGAAAATCTTGAGCAGATGGATGCCGGAGATCGCCACGATCGAGGCGATCAGCTTGATCTTCAGGCCGCTGAAATCGAGCGTGCCCATCCAATCCGGCCGGTCGCGATCCTTGTGCGCGGTTTCGATCTTCGAGACGAAGCTCTCATAGCCGGTGAACAGAATGATGAGCACCAGATTGCCGGCCAGCGAGAGGTCGACCAGCGTCAGGACGAGCAGGATGATATCGGTCTCGTCCATGGTCAGCACTTGCGGGACCTGGATGTAAAGCTCGCGGAAGAACGTGACGATCAGGATCGCCAGCGCCGCGATTAGGCCCAGATAGACCGGCGCCATCAGCCAGCGGCTGGTGTAGATGATCCATTCGATCGCTTTTTCGAGAAATGGCGTCCGGTCGCGCCCGTTCTGTTCGCTCATGTCGTCCCCCAAGCGGTGCGGAAGCTAACGCTGCCGCCCAAGCCGCCAAGCCGACTCTCGTAACGGGAAGTCTGTTCGCGCGAGAGGGGTTGCGTTGCCGCGCCGACAGGTTCCAAGGTCGGCTGCATAACAACACGAGGGGGGAGCCTCATGTATGAGCATGGAATGATCGCGCCGGTTGTTGCACTGGCGATCTGGTCGCTGGTGATGCTGATCTGGCTGTACGCCACCCGTATCCCGGCAATGTTGCGCGCCAAGCTGAAGCCGGGCGAGGCGACGCGGGCGCAGATGGAAGCGCTGCCGGTCGCCAACGTGGCGAGCAACTACAACCATCTGATGGAGCAGCCGACCATCTTCTACGCCATCTGCTTTGCGCTGCAGTTCATGGATCAGGCGTACGAGATCAATATCGGCCTGGCGTGGCTTTATGTGGTGCTCCGCGTCATCCACTCGCTGGTGCAGGCGACGGTGAACATCATCATGATCCGCTTCTTGATCTTCGTGGTGTCCTCGGTGGTGTTGGCGGCGCTCACCTTTCACGCCGCGATCGCCAGCGGCCTCGCCTGGTTCAACTGGCCGTACTGATTAGTCGCAATGCAAGGAGGGGGGCTGGCGGCCTCCCTCCGTCGCCGCGCGACTCAAGAAATGAAATGCTGATCGCCGCGACGCTAAAACGCCGGAGGCCGATGAGATGAAAAGCCCAAGGACGAGAATCGTCGTTGCAGTCTGCGGGATCTGCCTGCTGGCTTCGCCATCGATGGCACATCCGCCGCCGCAAGACTCCCAAGCCGCTGGCAGCGCCGTCGTCACAAATGTGTTCGACGGTGTTCAGTTGGAGGCCGTCTATACAGCTTGGGAGGCTATCAGCGATTTGCAGCCGGACGTTCCGGCGCTCTCATCGATGCGAGTGACCTACGCAAGCGATGGTAATTTGACGACCGTGACGTTCTCGGGGCCGTCGAGGGAAGTTGAACGCGACGGGCGGACGTATCTGGAGCTAGGCTCGAGTTTCTACGAAGTCTCCATTCAACGCGGGCAAATCCATGTGCTTCTTCCAACAACAATGGAATAGGAGCGTCGCGGTGGAGCGTAAGTACTAATCGCGCGCGCGGCCGGCCGCGTCCATCTGCGCGATCCAGTCGCGGATGAGGGCGACGCCGCGGTCGTCAACCAGCTGGCGGCCGAGTTCGGGCATCATCACGCCCGGATCGGTCGACTCCATGCGATAGAGCAGGATCGAGCGCTCGGGATGGCCGGGCTCGATGGCGAAGTCGTAGCCGGCCGAGCCGCGGCCGGCCGCGACCGGGCGTTTCAGCACGCCCCAAAGCGGGGGATCGCGCTGCGACCAGCGCAGATCGAGGCCCGACGTGTGCGCCGGCCCCTCCGGATTGTGACAATGCGCGCAATTCACATCGAGATACGCGCGGGCGCGTTCTTCCAGCGGTGCCGACGTGTCGTAGGCGTCCGGGACGCGTGGCGCATCGCTCGCAGCAAGCCCATCGACCACGCCAAGATCGCGCCAAGCCGCAAGCTGGTTCTGCTCGCCGTTTGAGTACGACACATCGCGGTTCAAGTTTCGCGCGCTTGGCCCGATCGGCGTGAGTTCGCCGGCGCGCTCGTGGCAGCCGCGGCATTGGTTGACGTTCGGCACAGCCCAATCGAGCGCGATGGCGCGGCCGTGCTCGTCGGTGAAGCTGACGGGCAGATCGGCGCCGATGGGCGAGAGCCGCGCCTCCGTCTGCGCCTCGTTCCACACGTACGGATACGCCACCCAACCGTCGGCATGGCGGATCAAAAGCCGCGTTTCGAGGAAGCGCACATTCTCCGTCGGCGTGCGCATATCGGCGGCGAACGCGAATGTCTTGATCAGCACCGTGCCGACAGGAAAGTCGAACACTGTCTCGTCATTATAAGTCGCGCTCGTCCCTGGCGGCACGTAGACATAACGAAACTTGAGCGCGCCATCGGAATAGAGCGCCGTGTTCAAATCGTAGGGCGTGACGCAGGCATTGGGCACGCGCGCGCCAGCGTCGCGGAAAAAATGATAGGCCGATAGCAGCTCAGCCGGCCTGCCCGCCATGATGGCGCGCTGGTTGACGCCGGGCGGCGCCTGCGCCGCAGCGCTGGTAACAAGCAGCAGCGCCACCAGCGCGGCGAGACCCAGATCGAACCTCAATCCTCGATCTCCACCGGCGCGGGCTCGGCGATGCTGAGCAGCGGCGGGAAACTCGGATCAGGCGCGACTTCGGTAAGCGGCGCCCCGGCGACCTGCAGGCCGAGCGAAAGGAACGAGGCGTCGCCCGTTCGCGTCGAACTATTCTCCGCAACAACGATACGCACCGTCTCAGTGCGCGGCGCGCCGCCGACCGAGAACAGGGTGGCGCCGTCCCACACCACGACAGCGATCGGCACGCCCATATGCGCCAAGGCCGCAAGGTCGCCCGCCGGCGCATAGCCTGTATTGCCGAAGCTGTTCTCGCGGACGACGATGTCGCGCGCGATCGGGTTGTACTCGCGGTCGTCGAATTCGGCGCGATACGCGGTGATCAGCACGTTGACGGTGCCGTTATTGCCGATCTCGTTCTCGAACACGTGGACGTTGCGGTTGGCCATGATCAGCACGCCGGTGCCGGTGGGCACGCCGGCCACGATATTGCCGGCCGGGGCGAAGTTCGGCGTGTTGTTGTCGGTGATCACGTTCTCGAACACGCGCACCGAATGGCCGCCCTTCTGCGGCAGGCCGGGCAGGTCGAACACCAGGATGCCGCCAGTATTGTGACGCGCCGCGTTCTCGAACACGTCGGCATTGAAGCTGTTCTCGATCTCGATACCGGCGACGTTGTATTCGGCGACATTCCGGCGAACGATGATGTTGCGCGACTGGCCGACATAAATGCCGGCGTCCGACGCCCCCCGCGCGATCGAGCGCTCGATCAGCACATTGGTGCAGTTGACCGGGTAGAGGCCATAAGCGCCGTTGTCTGGGTTGGGCCCGCGCGTCCACTCGGCGCGGACGGCGCGGAAGGTGATGCCGTTGCAGTCGCGCGCCTTGATGGCGTCGCCGCGCGCGTTTTCGACGGCGAAATCGCGCAGCACCACGCCATCGGCGGTGACCAGCAGACCCTCGGCGCCGCGGCGCTGGTTGGTGAAGGAGAGGATGGAGTCCTCATGCCCTTCACCGCGTATGGTGACGCGATCGACGGTCAGCGAAAGGCCGCTCGTCAGTTCGATGCGGCCGCGGCCCAACTGCACGGTGTCTCCGGGGCGCGCCTCGATGAGCGCGCTCTGCAATTGCTGCTCGGCTTCGGGGCCGGGGCGGATCCGCCACGTGCGCGCGTCGGCGACGCCAATCATGACGAAAACCGCAGCTGCGGTGGCGATGAGCCTCATATCCGTACTCCCCACATACTGTGGGCGGACATTTGCCGGCCAGGCTGCTGCTGTTAAGCGTCGCCCTGCGTCAGCGGCGGGAGAAGCGGGCGACGATGCCGATAACGTCGCGCACCAGAGTGGGGTGGCGCGCCGCCAACAGCCCCCCGAGCGCGGTGATGCCGAGCGTCATCAAGGGCCGCTCGCGCGCAATGTCGCCGAGGCCCATGGGCAGTTCATCGAGCAGTTCGGCCTGCGCGATCGCCGTCTCCCGCTCGCGTTGGCGGGCGCGTTGCGCGGCGATCAAAGCGAACACCGCGACGCAGAGGGCGGCCGCCAACGCCACGATGGCGGCCGCGCCTGCGGCGCCGACATGGGGCAGGATCAGCGCGTAGAGTGCAAAGCCGGTGGCGAACACCGCCATGACCGCAGCTGCGCAGGCCGCCGCAGTTGCAATGACAGTCGCCATGGCGCGATCGAACATCAGCGGCGGCTCCCGATCAGCATGCCGACCAGCAGGCCCACGCCAAGCGCCGTCGCCGCGACCGCTACAGGCCGCTCGCGCCATTGGCGCTTCAGATAGCGGTGGGCGTCGTCGAGACCGTCCTCCACCGCCGCTTGCGCGGCCTCCAGCGCTTCCTCGGCGCGCTCGCGCGCGTCTTCGGCAAGCTCGGCGGCGCTACGTCTTTCTCTGGCCATTTCTCGCCCTTCCTTCTCGGCTCGACATATAAGTGAGATCGGGGCCGCACGCCCCAGCGCAAGCCTTGCGGGCGAAACGTCGCTCTTCTTTCAACGTTTGAACGCGGCAAAAGTTCCCACTTCACGACCGCAGGAAGGCAAGAATCGTGGTTAAGCGCGCGCCCGCGCTAAGCCGATGACGCGCCGCGTCTCGGCCCAGAGGCCAAGCTCGTCCAGTGCATCGGCCGCAAAGAAGCGCGCCTCGCGCGCGTCATCTCCGGCTCTTGGCTCACCTGCGATCCAGCGCGCGGCATAGTCGATGAGCACATAGTGGCGCTCCGCTTCCGTGGGCGTGGGAAAGAACCCGTCGACCACATCGATCAAGCCGAGAAGCTGCGCCTCTACACCCGTCTCTTCCTTGAGTTCGCGCAAGGCCGCATCGGCCGTGCGTTCGCCCCATTCGATCCGCCCTCCCGGCAGCGACCATGCGCCTTCAAGCGGCGGCGCGCCGCGGCGGATCAGCAGCACCTCGTCCCCGCGCAGGCAGACCACGCCGACCGCAGCGACGGGTGTCCGGGTGCTGGGCTCACTCATTCCGTCCTCCGAATGTATCTGCTGTAATGCCGGGGGAGGTCCCGCGTCGATGCACAAAGCAGCCGCCACCTTTGCCGTCGCCTGCGCTGCGCTCGCCGGCGCCGCGTTCGCACAATCTCAGGTCCTGACGGCAGAAGAGGTCCGCCGCGAACTTTTCGGAGTCGAACTCATCGGGGTGCATGAGCGCGACGGCGACTCATGGCGTGAGTGCATCGATCCGAACGGGCGCACACTCTATGAGGCCTTCGGGCGGAGCGAGCGCGGGCGCCTTGCAGTCACCGCCGATGGCCGAGCGTGCTTCACCTATGATGGCGATTCCTACACGTCGTGTTTCGTCGTTCAGCGCGAAGGGGCGGGCTATCGCTTCGAGGATTTCGTGACGCGTTCGGTGCGCCGCGGCGTGACCAATTGCGCGCGCGGCGAAGACCTCATTTCGACGCTGCCGGGCGGCGCGTTGGGGCGATAAATTCTAAAATAAATACAGATAGTTCCGACGCGGCCCAGACCGCGTGTTCGCGCGCGCTAATCGCCCAAAAGAAAGATGCGCGCCGCTCTCGCGACGCGCATCTCTTGTTTGGTTGAGCGCTTCGTTGAAGCGATGCGCTCTGGCCGTTAGCGGGCCGCCTTCTTCGCGCGCTTCGCCTTCTTCTTGGCGGTCTTGCGCGGCGCCTTCTTGGCGGCCTTCTTCTTCGGTGCAGCCTTCTTGGCTTTCTTGGCAACCTTCTTCGCTGCCTTCTTCGCCTTCTTCTTCATAGCCATGCCCTGGCTCCTTCTTTGTAAGCGGCAATGACGCCGCAGTACGTCTTCATAATGTCATGCGCAAGCATATTCGCCACTGAAAAGATTCGGCGCGGCGATTTTGCAACAGCGCATCGTGTGTGAGTCGATCATCGCGCGCGTGTTGCGCGCATCGATTCCGTCACGCGTTCATGTCAGCAGCGCGCGTGGGTTCATCACGTTGTTGGGGTCGAGCGCGCGCTTCACGGCGCGCATCAACGCAATCGATTCGGCGTCACTGAAGCGCACGAGATCGTCCTTGCGCGCGACGCCGATGCCGTGTTCGGCGGAGATCGAGCCGCCTAGTTCGGTGGCGATGGCATAGACCGTTTGGGTGAGTTCGCCGCCCGGGAAAGCCGCCGGCGCCATGCCGTCGGGCTGCATGATCGTGTAGTGGAAGTTGCCGTCGCCCATGTGGCCGAAGGCGACGATGCGCGCGCCCGGGCACACCTTCATCATCGCCGGGTCGGCGCGTTCGAGAAAGCGCGGCGTCTGCGATACCGGCACGCTGATGTCGTGGTTCACTTGCGCGCCTTCGGGCCGGTGGCCGGCCGAAATCAATTCGCGCACGGCCCAGAAATCCCTTGCCTGGCTTGCGTTTTCAGCGATCAGCGCAGTTTCGATCTCACCCGCTTCCAAGGCTTCGCCGAGCGCCGCTTCGACGCTCTCGCGCAGCCCGTGCGGGTGCGCCGCTTCAAGCTCGATCAGCGCCATGAAGGCCGCGCCCGGCATCGGGTCGCGGACATTGGGCACGTTCTTGATGACGCAATCGACAGCGAGGCGGTTCATCACCTCGAAGGCCGATACCGCGCCGGTGGCCGCCTTCATCCGGTGCAGGAGGGCGAGCGCGTGTCGGGGCGAGGCGGCGGCGGCGAGCGCGGTCTCGCGCGCGGCGGGGCGGGGGAAGAGCTTAAGGCTCGCCGCCGTCACGATGCCCAGCGTGCCCTCGGCGCCGATGAAGAGCTGCTTCAGGTCATAGCCGGTATTGTCCTTGCGCAAGCTCTTCAAGCGATCGAACACGCGACCGTCCGGCAGCACTGCTTCGATGCCGAGCACGAGCTCTCTCATCATGCCGTATCTCAGCACGTGCACGCCGCCTGCATTTGTGGAGATCAGCCCGCCGATGGTCGCTGTGCCTTCGCTCGCGAGGCTCAAGGGGAAGAGTCGATTCGATTCGGCGGCGCTTTGTTGCACTGCGGCGAGCACGACGCCGGCCTCTGCGATAAGTGAGTCGTTGTCGGCGTCGACGGCGCGAATGCGGTTCATGCGTTTGAGTGAAACGAGCACTTCGCCATCCGGGATCTGGCCGCCCACCAAGCCGGTGTTGCCGCCCTGTGGTGTGATTGAAGCGCCCGCTTCAGCGCACAACCGCACGACGTCGGCGGTTTCTTCGGTGCTGGCGGGCAGAGCGACGAAGGGCGCGCTGCCCCGGTACTTGCCGCGCCACTCGGTCAGGAACGGCGCCAGTGCTTCGGCGTCGTTGGCGACGCCCTTGGGGCCCAGGCGAGTGGCGATCTTGGCGTAGAGGTCAGCTGACATGCCCAAGATGTAGCATGAGCGCGGTGCGCGCCTATCTCGGCGCGGCGGCGCGCTTGAGCCGATCGCGGATTGCCTCGCCTAGCCCGTCGGTCGGGATCGGTGCGACCGCGATCACCTGGGCGCCGGACGCATCGAGCGCGCGCAGCGCCGCATAGAGATTGGCGGCGGCCTCGGTCAGATCGCCGCTCACCGATAAGCTGAGGCCGCCGGCGGGGGCTTCGGCGCCGAACGCAAGATAGACGCCGCCCGGCGGCGCGCTGGGCGCATCGAGGATGAGCCGCGCACGCGGCGCGTAATGGCTCTCGAGCATGCCGGGCGCATCGATCGCGTGCGCCGCTGGTGCGGCCAGCGGGCCGGCGATCGCTTCGATCGCTTCGCGCGCTATGGCGCCGGGGCGCAGCAGCGTGGCGCGCCCGGCTGCGTCGATGGCGACGATGGTCGACTCCAAGCCGATCGGGCTTGCCCCGGCGTCGAGCACAAGATCGACGGCCCCACCCAGATCGGCGGCGGCGTGTTGGGCGGTGGTGGCGCTGACATGTCCCGACCGATTGGCGCTCGGCGCGACGATGGGCTTAGCGAACGCCGCCAACAGCGCCCGCGCCGTGGCATGCGCCGGGGCGCGCAACGCGATGGTGGCAAGGCCCGCGCAGGCGAGTTCGCACACGCTGCTGTCCTCGCGGCGCGGCGCAACGATCGTCAACGGCCCCGGCCAGAACACCTGCGCCAATTCAGTCGCCAGCGGATGCAACAGCGCTTCCCGCGCCGCTTCCGCGAGCCCGGGCACATGCGCGATCAGCGGATTGAAGCGCGGGCGGCCTTTGGCGGCGTAGAGCCGCGCCACCGCCTGTGGGTTAGTGGCGTCGGCGCCTAAGCCATAAACGGTTTCCGTCGGCAGCACGACGAGGCCGCCGCCGCGCAGAATTTCGGCGGCTCTCTCGACGCTCATGGCGCCCGCGAGGCTTCCACGCGCACGTTGATGTCGATGTCGCGTGAGATCAGATCGTCGGCGTCGGTGTCCTTGCCGATATCGAAGTCGCGCCGGTCGATGCTGGTCGAGCCTGTCATC
>JBFWYC010000006.1:0-141771 GCA_050186805.1 Hyphomonadaceae bacterium | reverse complement strand
GCTGGCGAAGCTGACCGGCGGGTAGGCCGAAGGATTTCCTGGTGCCACGGGAGAGGATTGAACTCTCGACCTCACCCTTACCAAGGGTGCGCTCTACCACTGAGCTACCGCGGCGACGCCAGGAAGACGGGGCTTCTAGCTTGCTCCGTCCGGCCTGGGAAGCCCGCCTCTGAGGCTTCTGGCGGGCTTAGCGGGGGCCCTTGGCGCCTTGAAGGATTTCAACGCCTTGCGAGGCGCTGGCGTCGCCGGCTGGCGAGGGCGGGATGCGTCCGCAAATGGCGCGCACGATCTGCCAGTTCTGAGCGTCGATGGGGGCCGCCAGCCCCGCATGGGCGCGCGAGCGGGCGGCGGCGGCGCGCGCGGCGCTGGCGGGATGGCTGGAAAACAGCGTCGGCAGCTCACCCATTTCGCGCTCCATGGTCTCGAAGCGCTCGAACATGCGGGCGAGGCCGGCTGGATCGATGCCGGCCGCTTCCAGGTAAGCGAGGCCGGCTGCATCCGCGTCGACTTCGTCGGCGCGGCTGTAGCGCATGCCGGAAAGATTGATCGAAGCGATGGCGATGGCTTGGCCAGCGCCGGCGCCGCCGAACACGACGTCGAAGAACACGCCGGCGCCGATGCTGCGCACCAGGTTTTTCATGACGTGGTTGTGCTCGATGTGAGCGATCTCATGGGCGATGACGCCCATCAATTCGTCCGGCGTTTCGGCCAATTCGATCAGATCGTCGGTGACGACGATGGAATTGTCCGGCAGCGCGAACGCGTTCGGAAAGTCGGCGTCGACGATGGTGACCCAGATTTCGTCGCGCCTCTCGATATTGGCGCGCTCCATCAAGGTCAGCGTCGCGGCGTTCAGGATTTCAGTGGCGCGGGCGGTGTCGCTGCACGTATCGGTCAGCGCATTGACCTGCGACCACGAGACATCCGCCAATTGCTGGCGATAACGCTCGGGCAGGGCGTCGGCGATCGGGCCGGCCATGAGCGGTACGCCGACAAGGCACGCGATGGCGACGCTCCACGCGCCGGCGGCCACTGCAGCGACGACGCGCACGCCTTCGATGCCGAACGCACGCGGGGCGAACAGCGAAGGCGCGACCGCGCGCAATGCTTCGCCCACGTCCGCCTCAAGCGTAAGCCGTTCGCCCGTGTCCGGCTTGCGCTTCAGGATGATGCGGCCGTTGCCGTCATCGGCGCGGCGTAGCTCGGCATAGTCCCAGTCAAAGCTCTGGCCGCCGACGTCGAAACGCAAAGCCTCAGCGCCAATTTCGCAGGTCGCAGCGTGGACCACGGCGGCGCGCCCATCGGCGTAGCGAGCAGGGTGCGCCATCAGATGATCCCCACGCCCATGTCGAGATCGAACGCATCCCCCAGGCTTTCGCCGGCGCGGCCCTCCGCCACGACGCTCTGGCCGATTTGCGCGAATTGTGGCTCGCCGACGATCTCAAGCCGGCGGGCGACGTAGCGCACCTGCAGGAAGCCCGCCATCGGCGTCAGCAAGCCGACGCTCAGAATGATCATCAGCCAGCCGGCGAGCGTGACGAAATACAGCGAGAAGGTCTTCGCGCGCAGCCGGAAGCGGGCGCCGTCGAGCGTGATCAACGAAGCGATGCGATTCATCGCGGCGGCATTGTAGGGCGCCCAAAAGGCCGTGGCGAAAATCGCAAAGCTCAAGAACGCCGTGAACACCATGGCGAACGATTGCGCCGTGCTCGGCGCGCCGCTTTCGGGATCGAAGCCCGCGCCCAGCATAGCGCCCATGACGCCGACCGTGATCACCGCCGCGAACAGGTACGCGAGCCCCATGCCGAACCAGCCTAGCGCGAACGGCCACCACAACCTGCTCGCTGGCGAGCGTCCGTCTTCGATGAATTGAAACGGCTGGTCGCCGAAGCGGGCGTTCTCCCACAACAGCCGCGCCCGGTTCATGCGCGCCACCGGCGTGTACCAGCCGAGCGATAGTGTCTGCAGGATCGTCCAGCCCCACGAGGCGAAACCAAAGCCCCAAGCCGAGCCCGCAAGCCCCAGCCGGATGCCGCGCCAGCGCGTGCGCGAGAGCTGATAGCGGCGCATCCAATAGCGCGCCGCCGCCATCGTGGGCACGACGACGACGTAAAAGCCGAAGGTCAGCCACGCCGCCCCTACCGGATCCATCGCGAACGGGGCGATGTAGAACACGAAAATCGCCGGCAGGAAGAAACACGGCAGCGAGATCAGGAAGCCGCGGAAGAGCTCGCCCGCCGTACCGGTGTATTCGAGCGGATCGCCCATCACCCAGATGCGCGACCAGATGCGCCGGCGCATCGCCGTGCGCGCCCAGAACCGGTAGACCGTGAGCGTCGCCAGCGTCAGCCCGGCGTTCTTCAGCGCCAGCCCCAGCACATTAAAAAACTTGCCGCTGTTGGCGAACGCTTGCGCGGGTGCGGCCGTCTCTGTCATGTCGTCCCCCGGCGGCAAGCCTAGCCGGAACCGCCGAGAGGGTCGATTCGGTATCCATGGCCAAGCCGCCGCAACCGCAGAAAACCCGCGCCGAGCGGCTCGCCGAAGCGCTCAAGCGCAATATCGGCCGCCGCAAAGCCGCGCAGAAGCCGCCGGCGAAGAAATAGCGTCCAGCCCGCGCCTTGCTTGCGCCCCCAACGCCCCCCATAAACCGGATCACTCGGGGGAGGACCTTCGAAAGAGCCAAATGGACCGTATCGTCATCACTGGCGGCGCGCCGCTGAACGGCGTTATTCCGATCTTCGGCGCTAAAAACTCGGCGCTGAAGCTGCAGGCCGCGGCGCTGCTCTCGGCTGACCCGCTGATCCTCGAAAACATGCCTGATCTGGCCGACACGCGCTTCATGGCGCAGTTGCTGGAAACGCTTGGCGTGGACGTCACCTGGATCAAGGAGACGCGTACGCTGCGTCTGCACGCCGCCGAAATCGCGTCGACCATCGCGCCCTACGACCAGGTGCGGAAGATGCGCGCCTCGTTCAACGTGTTGGGCCCGCTCTTGGCGCGTGTAGGACACGCCACCGTGTCGCTGCCCGGCGGCTGCGCCATCGGCGCGCGCCCGGTCGACCTGCACTTGAAGGCGTTCGAGGCGATGGGCGCCGATATCGTCATCGAGCAGGGCTATGTCAAAGCCGCCGCGCTGCGCGGCTTGAAGGGCGCGGCGATCGAGTTTCCGTTCGTCTCCGTCGGGGCCACCGAGCACGCCATGTTGGCGGCGGTGCTGGCGCAGGGTGAAACCGTTCTGAAGAACGCCGCGCGCGAGCCCGAGATCGCCGATCTCGCCGATTGCCTGAACGCGATGGGTGCGAAGGTCGAAGGCGCGGGCTCGTCCGAAATTCACATCGCCGGGGTTGAGAAGCTGGGCGGCGCCAAGCATCCGGTGGTGGCCGATCGCATCGAAGCCGGCACCTACGCGATCGCCGCGGCCGCCGCTGGCGGCAACGTGCTTTTGGGCGGCGCGCGCTTCGAACATTTGCAGGCGCTGATCAAGGTCCTGCGCGACGCCGGCGTCGAGGTCGACGCTGAGTCGCGCGGTTTGCGCATCAAGCGCGACCCGAACCAGCGTTTGAAGCCGGTGAGCTTCGAGACCGAACCGTTCCCAGGCTTTCCAACTGACCTGCAAGCGCAAGCCATGGCGCTGATGTGTTTCGCCGCCGGCGAGTCGCGCATCCGCGAGACCATTTTCGAAAACCGGTTCATGCACGCGCCGGAGCTCACCCGCCTCGGCGCCCAGATCGCGGTGCACGGCAACGAGGCTGTCGTCACCGGCGTCGATCGACTGATTGGCGCGCCGGTGATGGCGACGGATTTGCGGGCGTCGGTCAGTCTCGTTGTCGCGGGGCTCGCGGCGGAGGGCGAAACGACCGTCAATCGCGTCTATCACCTCGATCGCGGCTTCGAAAAACTGGAGCAGAAGCTGGCGGCGTGCGGCGCCAAGATCGCGCGGCGCAAGGAAGACGACGAATAATGAGCGGCATGCTGAAATTGATGGCCGAGGACGCTGCCGACCTCGACATCATCGCGGCAGCCGCTCAAGACGCGCTGGTGCGCATGCGCGACATCAGTTTCGACAAAAAGGCCCGCCGCTTCACCGCGCAGATCAGCCGCTTTCGCTGGGAAACCGCAGGCGCAACCGGCCCGTACGAACGCATCAGCAGCGCGCTGGCGTTCGAGAGCGTGCTCGGCGTGAGAAGCCGCAATGTCCGCCAGGACGCCGATGAGGCCTTGGCCTCGGTGTTGTCGCTGACGTTTGAACCCGATGCCGAGCCGCCGGGCGGCTCGGTGAAGATCGTGCTCGCCGGCGGCGGCGAGATTGCGGTGGCGGTGGAATGCCTGGACGCCGTGCTGCTTGACCTCGGCCCGTCCTGGCCGACGCCGCGCCGGCCCGACCACGAGAAGGCCTGACACGCGTCATGAGCGAGGAGCGCAACCGCCTTGCCGATGTCGCGCTGGACGAAGCCTCGCTTGCGCCTGCATCGCCCAACGCCGAGCATGAGCGCCGCATCGCGCTCTTCGATCTGAAGGAGTCGAACTCCTTCAGCGTCGCTGGCGAGGACCGCGGTCCTTATTCGTTACTGCTCGCGATGACCGAAGGGCGCCTCGCCTTCGATGTCGCCGACAGCGCCGGCGAGCGCGTGTGTCTGCATCACATGCCGATGTCGGGCTTGCGCAAGATCATCAAGGATTACGCGATGATTTGCGAAAGCTATCACGCCGCCATCCGCAACGCCTCGCCCAGCCAGATCGAAGCGATCGATATGGGTCGGCGCGGGCTGCACAACGAAGCCGCTGAAGTGATGGTCGATGCGTTGGCCGATCGCTTCACGGTCGATCTCGAAACCGCGCGCCGCCTGTTCACACTCGTCTGCGCCCTGCACGTGCGGGGCTAGGCGTGCCGGGGGGCGAGGGTCCGCCGGCGTCGGTGCTGTTTGTGTGCACCCACAACGCCATCCGCTCGCCCATGGCCGCCGAACTCACGCGCCTGCGCTATGGCCCTCTGATCCGGGCCGACAGCGCCGGCATCCGCCCCAACGAGGAGGTTTCGGCCATGGCCGCCTTCGTCGTCGACGAATTGGGGGGCGATATTTCGCGCTGGCGGCCCAAGAGCCTGGATACGTTCGCCGAAAACGAGGCCGGCCCGTTCGACCTCATTGTGTCGCTGAGCCCCGAGGCCCACCACCGGGCGCTTGACCTCGTGCCGGCCCTGGGGCTCGCCGCCGAGTACTGGCCGACCTTCGATCCCTCCCTGGCGGAAGGCTCGCGCGATCAGGTGCTTATGGAGTATCGGGCGGTGCGGGACGGGCTGGATCGGCGGATCGCCGCGCGTTTCCCGCGACCGTCGACGGGCTAGCCTCCAGCGCCTATAAGGCGCGCGGCCCGGGGCGTTTGAGTCCCGGGCGCGGGCATGGAGATGTAATGGCCAAGGAAGAACTACTGGAATTCGCGGGAACCGTGATTGAGCTTTTGCCCAACGCGACGTTCCTGGTGAAGCTCGAGAACGATCACGAAATTATCGCCCACACCGCCGGCAAGATGCGCAAGAACCGCATCCGTGTGCTCGCGGGCGACAAGGTGCTCGTGGAAATGACGCCGTATGATCTGACCAAGGGGCGGATCACGTACAGGTTCAAATAATGGCGACAGGCTCTCTTGACCGCGCCGTCGTGGTGACGGGCGCATCCACCGGCATCGGCCGCGCGGCCGTGGCGAAGGCCGTACGCGAAGGCGCGCACGTGTTCGCCAGCGTGCGCAAGCAAAGCGACGCCGACGGGCTGAGCGCCGAATTCGGCGAAGCGGTGACGCCGCTTCTGTTCGACGTCGCCGATGAAGCGGGCGTACGCGCCGGCGCCGAGCGCGTGGCGCAGGCATTGGGCAATCGTCGTCTCTTCGGCCTTGTCAACAATGCCGGCATCGCGGTGGCGGGGCCGTTGCTTTATCTCGACACCGAGGAGCTGCGCCGTCAGTTCGAGATCAATCTGTTTGGCGTCCACAATGTGACGCGCGCTTTCACGCCGCTTCTGGGCGCCGATCCGGATCGCCAAGGCGCGCCGGGGCGCATCGTGATGATTTCCTCGGTCGGTGGTCAAAACGGCTCACCTTTTGTGGGGCCGTACTCGTCGTCGAAATTCGCGCTCGAAGGCTATTCGCAATCGCTGCGCCGCGAGCTTCTGCTGTTCGGCGTCGACGTCATCGTCATCGGCCCCGGCGCTATCGCCACGCCGATCTGGGACAAAGCAGAGCAGAACGATCTCAAGCGTTTCTCCAACACGCCGTACGCAAAGGCGATCGACCGCGTGCTCGACTATATGCTGAAGCAAGGCCGCGAAGGCTTGCCTGCCGGCGACGTGGGCGATCTCGTCTGGCATTGCCTGAGCGACCCCAAGCCGAAGACACGCTATCCCATTCTGCGCCGTCCGTTCATGGACCGCACGCTGCCGCAATGGCTGGGCCCGCGCGCCGTCGACCGCATCCTGGCCAAGCGCCTGGGCTTTCCGAACCGCTCATGAAGAGGCGCCTCGTGCTGGCGAGCGCGAGCCCGCGGCGCCTGGCGCTGCTGGCGCAGATCGGCATCACGCCGGACGAGGTGATCGCCGCCGACATCGACGAGACACCGCTGCCGGGCGAAACCCCGCGCATGCTCGCGCTGCGCCTCGCGCGGGCGAAGGCCGAAGCGGTGCAAGCAAATGACGCATGCGTGCTCGCGGCGGATACTGTGGTTGCGCTGGGGCGGCGTGTGCTGCCGAAAGCGGAGACGGACGCGCAGGCGCGCGCCTGTTTGGCGCTGCTCTCGGGACGCGCGCATCGCGTGTACACAGGCGTTGCGCTTGCTCGCGGGGGGGCGCCGACGCGTACGCGTTTGGTCGAAACGCGCGTCAGCTTTAAGCGCCTCGCACAAAGCGAAATCGAGGCCTACATCGCCAGCGGCGAATGGCAGGGCAAAGCGGGCGGTTATGCGGTGCAGGGCCTGGCCAGCCGCTACATCACCCACATTATCGGCTCGTACTCCGCTGTCGTCGGCTTGCCGCTTTATGAGACGGCGAACCTCATTGAAGGCGCGACATGAGTGCGCCGCTCGAAACCTGGATCGACGCTGCCATTGGCGAAACGCGCGAAGCTTTAGTGCGCGATGGGCGCCCGATTGCGCTTCGCATTATGCGCGCCAGCGACGTGGGGCGGCGCGCGCGGTGGGGCGAACTCTATTGCGCGCGCGTGCGCGAAGTGGATCGCCGCCGCCGCGGCGTATTTCTGGATCTCGGCCTGCAGGAGCAGAGCGGCTTTTTGCCCTTGGGCGAGGACGGCAAAGTGCGCCTGGGCAAGCGCGAGCGCCTGGCGCTTCGCGAAGGCCAGGGCGTCATCGTCGGCGTCTCGCGTGAAGGCGCGCGCGGCAAGAACCCGGTGCTGGATCTGCGCGAGATCGGCCATGACGGCGAGGCGCCGCACATCATCGATCGCCACGACGCCGACAAGGATTTGCTTGCCGCGAAACCTGCGGACACGCCAGTCCGCGCCAAGCTCGACGCGCTGATCGAAGATATGCTGGCGCGGACTGCGCCCATCGCTGGCGGCGGCGCGCTCACCATCGAGCCGACCGCAGCGCTGGTGGCCATCGATGTGGACGCCGGCGCGCGCACCGGTTCGGGCGATCCCGAGCGCTTTGCGCTCGATCTCAACATCGCCGCAGCGCATGAGGCGGCGCGCCAAATCCGCTTGCGCAATCTCGGCGGCGTGATCGCGATTGATTTTGTGTCGATGCGCGCGAAATCGCATCACAGACAGTTGGAGGAAGCGGTGCGCGCGGCGTTCGCGGACGATCCCTGGAGCGTGCAATTCGGCGCGCTGTCGCGCTTCGGCGTGTTCGATCTGGCGCGCGCGCAGTTGCGCACGCCGCTGCACGAAACACTGCGCGACGCCGACGGCCGCTTGAGCGCCGAAACGGTGGCGCTGATGGCGTTGCGGGCGGTCGAGCGCGAGGGGCGCGCTCAGACTGGCCGCCAGATTGCGTGCACGGTGTCGGCGGAGGCGAAGGCGTGGCTAGACAGTGGCGTCATCGATTGGCGCAGCGCGCTGTCCAACCGCATCGGCATGCGCTGGACGCTCGACGCCGCGCCCGCCGGCGCCTTCTGGCCGCGCGACAAGATCGATGCGAGGGCGCCATGAGCACGTGCGTGATTTGCGGTAAGGCGCAGGATGCCAAGTACAAGCCGTTTTGCTCGAAACGCTGCGCCGACGTGGACTTGAATCGCTGGCTAAGCGGCGGCTACGCCATTCCCGCCGCCGAGGAGGACGATCCAGACGACGAGTCGGTGATCGCGCCGCGCGCGCCTAAGGATTGACGCTGCGCATGCGCCGTGCGTCGAGGTGGCGCTTCAAGAGGCGAACATTCTTGGCGTTGGAACGGAAGGCGAAGTCGAACACATCGCCCAGTAAGGGGATGGCGCCGACGAGCGCGTCGATCGTCAGATTGCCAACCATGGCCGCCTGCAAATGCAAGGGCGCGCCGAGTTCTCTGGCGCGTACGATAATGTAGGCGCCGAGCAGGGTGGTCGCCGCGTCGCCCACGCCGGGCACAAGTCCGATGATGCTATCGAGCCCAAAGCGCCAATTGGTTCCGGGGATGACGAACTTGGTGTCGAGCCACTCCGCCAGCTTTTCGATGTCGGCGGTGTCGGTATGGTCGCGCCAGCCGCGACGCGGCTCCAGGATTTCGGGGTCTTGGTAACGTGTGGAACGCATGGCCGTTCAACCGGGCCCGGCGGTCGGCAGTTCCTTCAACTGAACGTCCCCACGATCGGCACGTGATCGCTGGCCTTTTCCAGCCCGCGCGCCTTCTTGAAAATCTCGACGCTTTCGAGCCTGTCCGCGGCTTGTGGGGAGAGCAGCAGGTGATCGATGCGGATGCCGTGATCCTTCTGCCAGGCGCCGGCCTGATAATCCCAAAACGTATAGCGATGCGCTGCGCCATCGGCCTGCATGTAGGCATCTGCTAGGCCGAGGTTTTGCAAAGCGCGATAAGCGGCGCGCGTTTCCGGCTGAAACAGCGCATCGCCCGTCCACACGCGCGGATCGTGGCAATCCACCTCACGCGGAATGACGTTGTAGTCGCCGGCGATGATGAAGCGCTCTTCAAGTTTCAAGAGCTCGCTCAAGTGCGCCTGCAACGCGTCCATGAAGGTGAGTTTGAACTGAAATTTTTCCGTGCCGATCGGGTTGCCGTTTGGCGCGTAAATGGAGGCCACGCGCACCGGCCCATCTGGCGCTGCGATCACCGCCTCGATGTAGCGCGATTGGTCATGCTCCAAGCCAGGGATGCCGCGCGTGCATTCTTCGATGCGATGCTTGGAGAGAATGGCCACGCCGTTGTAGCTCTTCTGCCCGAACGTCTCGACATTGAAGCCCATGGCTTCGATCTCGAAGCGCGGAAAGCGCGGGTCTTCGCATTTGATTTCCTGCAGGCACCAGACGTCGGCGTTTACTTCCTCGAACACCTTCAACGCCGTGGGCAGGCGCGCGAGGATGGAGTTGACGTTCCAGGCAGCGATCTTAAGGGCCATGCGCGGGGCTTAGCCGCGCGGAGCCGTCGGTTCAACCGAACCAGAAGCCGCCGAGGGCCAGAAATGCGATGACTACCAAGACAACGCCCGCACCCAAGATGTAGCGGACATGATGGCCGGTCTCGCCGGCGCGGGCTTCGTCCTCTTGGACCTCGACGTGCTCGCCGACTTTGCGCACGGTCATGGCAATCTCCTTTACCCCCGCAGGCCTGGGCATTTTCCGCCTGTCCGGCCCGCGGGGAAAGTGTCTAAATGGGCGTCATGATTGTAATCCTTTGGGCCTTCAGCTTGTTCCACTTGGTTGTGGGCGTGGCGAGCCTTGGCCTTGCTGTACGTCTGCTCACAGCCGAGGAGCGCGCCCACTGGCGCTCCGAGCGCGCGCGGCTGGCGGCGGAGGTGCTGTGCTGGGTCTACCCGCTGCTGGCATTCGCGAGCGCCAGCATCGCCTGGCGCAGCTATCACGCCGGCGAAGCGCACGCCTTCCCGCTAATGCTGGCGCCGATTGCGTGGCTTATCGCCATGGGCGTCGTGTTCGCGGTGGTGGATTTTGCCGAAGACGGAATACTCGGCAACGCGCGGCGGAAGTGAGTTTATTTCTTAGCCGACAATTCGGCGCGAATTTGCGCGATCTCAGCATCCAGCCGTTTGTCTCGGCCAGTTCGACGTGTCTTCAGCCATTTGAACAACGCGACGATGGGTACGCCCACCGCAAGCGATACGACCAGCCCGGAGGTGAAATATATCGCGTAGCTGGGAGCATCCGCCCACGTCAGCTGCCATACATCCCGAAGCAGAAACAGCAGCACATAGTTGGCGACCAAGTAGAACAGCAGGAACATGTATTCCGGTCTGATCCACAAAAGGATCAGGATGATTACAAGACCAGCGTACTCCATCGGATGCGGCCTCCCCGCCGCCGCTAGAATCCCTTGAACACCGCAATCTCATCCACTTCAGCGCGGTCGCTGCGGAGTGAGTTGATGGGCGCCTCGCGGTCGGGATAGCCGAGCGCCATGGCGCAATAGAGCATCTCCTGCGGCTCCAAGCCAAAATGCTTGTGCAATGGCCCGCGCTGCGTCGCCCACGCCTCCTGCATGCAGGTGCCGAGCCCGCGCGCTTCGGCCGCGAGCGCCAACGTCTGCATGAACATGCCCAGATGCGCCCACTGGCCGTAGCCCATGCGCTCGTCGATGATGAAGAAGAGCGCCACCGGCGCGCCGAAGAACTCGAAATTGCGCGAGAACTGCGCCAGGCGGCCGAGCTTGTTGTCACGCGGCACGCCAAGCAGCGCGTACATATCTTCGCCCACCTTGAACCGCCGCGAGCGGAAGGGCTCCCACAGATCGGGGGGATAGACGAAGCGTTCGCCGACTTTGCCGGGCAAATTTTCCTTGGCCAGATCAATGATCGCCTGACGTTCGGCGCCAGCGGCGGCGATCACACGCCACGGCTGCAGATTGCCGCCCGACGGCGCGAAACGCGCGACCTCCAAAATCTCGCGCACCAAGGTCTGCGGCACGGGATCGGGTTTGAACGCGCGAATGGAAATCCGGCTCTTGATCGCATCGTCCACGTTCATCGTCTTTGCCGCCCCCGGTCTTTGATTTCTTTAACGTACGTGCGCCCAATCTTTTGCGCTTGTTCGATTTCCTTGGCCGTCATCTCGCGCGCCAGCGCGTTGGCGCGTTTGCGCGCGCCTTCGTCGGCGGAAAGCGTGACTGCCGCATAGAGCCACGACAGCGCCTCGATCGGGTCGCGCGCCATCATCATGTCGGCAAGGTGCAGCATGGCCGAAGGGTGGCCGACCTCGGACGCGCGCTGCAGCCAGTGGCGCGCTTCGTCGGGTTCGCTCATGGTCGCGATCTGCACCATGGCTTCGTGATCGCCGGCGCCGGCGGCAAGGCGGAACAGCCCGCGCGCGGCCTCGCTGTCCTTGGCGACGCCGACGCCGGAGCGCAGCGCCATGCCATACGCGGTCTGCGCCGCTGAGTGCCCATCATCGGCGGCGCGGGCAAAGCGATCGGCGCCGGCGCGCACGTCACGTTCGCCGCCCAGGCCGCGCCAGTACAGCAGACCCAAATGATAGTTGCCGACGGCCCGGTCCTCGCTCTCCAGCGCTTCTTCCAGCAACCGGCGCGCGCGCTTCCATTCCTTGCGCTCGAACGCATCCAGCCCGCGGTCGAGCGTGGTGGCGCGCTGGCCGAACATTTCAGATCGAAAAACTCACGCCGCAGCCGCAGGCGGTTTTCGCGTTCGGGTTCTTTACCTTGAAGGAGGCGCCGATCAGCTCATCCACCCAATCCACCTCCGAGCCGAGCAGGAAGGGCAGCGACACCGGATCCACGAACAGCCGCGCCCCGTCGCGCTCGACAATCATGTCGTCGGCGTTCGGCGCGGGCGCGACCGCGATCTCGTACTGGAACCCCGAACAACCGCCGCCCTCGACGGCGACGCGCAGGCCCGCGCCGGGCGGCTCGGCGGCGACCACCGTCTTGATGCGGTCGGCGGCGGCGGCGGAGAGGGCGACATCAGTCATTCGTTAACGCAAGCCTTTGAGCGGTTTCTCAAGTGTCCCGGCTCCATATATGGTCCCATCTCCAGCGTGAGGAGAAGCCGGTTCGTGGCGGATGGCCAGAAAGCAACACAGGCGAAGCGGGCCGGGGCGGTGAAAGACGCCGCCGGACCGTACGAACGCCCGCCGCGCGCGCCCTACGCGACCGATTTGTCGCGCGCGCGGGGGCGGCTTTATCCAGAGCCGGAAAGTCGCACCCGCACGCCCTTCGAGCGTGACCGGGACCGCATCGTCCATTCCAGCGCCTTCCGCCGCCTGCGGGGCAAGACCCAGGTGTTCGTCGCCCATGAGGGTGACCACTACCGCACCCGGCTGACGCACTCGCTGGAGGTCGCCCAGATCGCCCGATCTGTGGCGCGCGTAATGGGGCTGGACGACGACTTGGCCGAGTGCCTCGGGATCGCCCACGATCTCGGCCACCCCCCGTTCGGTCATACTGGCGAAGATGTGCTCGACGCCTGCATGGAGCACTATCAAGGGTTCGACCACAACGCGCAGACCTTGCGCGTGCTCACCAAGCTCGAACGCAAATATCCTGCGTTCGATGGGCTCAACCTGACGTGGGAGACGCTGGAAGGCGTCGTCAAACACAACGGCCCGCTGATCCGCTATGGCGCGACGCTGACCGATTTGCCCATCGCCATTCAGGAATATGTGGCCACCCACGACCTCGAACTCGACACTTGGCCCAGTCTCGAAGCGCAGGTCGCTGCGCATGCCGATGATGTCGCCTACAACAACCACGACATCGACGACGGCTTGCGCGCGGGGCTCTTTACGCTCGCGGAGTTGCGCGAAGAGGTGCCGATGGTCGAGCGCGTGCTGGCCACGGTGGAGAAGGATTATCCCGGCATCGATGAATTCCGCACCTCGGCGGAAACGGTGCGGCGTCTGATCGGCGTTTGGATCGACGACCTCGTTTGGGAGAGCAGCAACCGTATCGCCGCCGCCAACCCGCAAAGCGTCGAAGATGTCCGCGCCGCGGGCAAGCCGCTGATCGGTTTCTCCGATGTGATGAACGAACACCAGGCCGTGCTGCGCCGCTTCCTCATGGCGCGCATGTACCGGCACTGGAAGGTCAACCGTTCGCGCACCCACGCCAAGCGCATCCTTCGCGAACTCTTCGAATTGTTCTTGAGCGGCCCGGAACTCTTGCCGCCGGCCTGGCAAGCAGGCGGCGATGGCCCCGCCGGCCCGCGCACGGCGCGGCGGGTCTGCGACTACATCGCCGGCATGACCGACGACTATGCCATCGAAGAGCATCGCCGCCTGTTTTCGCTCGATCGTTAGCCGTTCATCACTCCGTTACGCCTGCGGAATTATGGATTCCGTGCGGTTGTTCTTCGCGCCGTTAAACGAAGATGAAGCAGCCGCGTGGTAAACACGGACTTGCGATTCCGCCGGAGTTCCCATCGTGAGCACGCGTTACGATCCGCGCCTGCACCCCTATGACGAGGGCAGCCGTCATGCTGGCTTCGTCTATGTGCTGATGCTTGTCGTCGCCGTCGCGTTTGGCGGTTTCCTTTGGCAACTCTATAGCGGCCCGGAGGCGCCGCGCATCGCCGCCGAGCCGGGGCCTTACAAAGTTCAGCCCGCGCCGGAAATGGCGACAGCGCCCGATGGCGTGGAAACTGCCGCGCTCGATGCGCCGGCGCCGGAGGCGGCGGCCGAGCCGGAAACGCCGCCGCCATCCGGTCCGCCGCAGCTTGGGCCTGCGCCGCGTTTTGTCGGCAACGGCCCGTACGTGGCGCAGTTGGCGGCGCTGCAATCGGAAGCGGCGGTGGATCAAGCGTGGCGGCGCCTGTCGTCGCGCGCGCCCGACCTTTTCTCGGCCGCGCGTCTCGATGTCGAACGCGCCGATCTTGGCGCGCGCGGCATCTATTTCCGGGTCCGCGCCGGCTATTTCGCCGATCGCGATAATGCTGCGCGCTTCTGCGACCGCATCCGGCAAATGGGCCAGGACTGCATCGTCGCGGCGCGCTAAGAGAACGCGATGTCGCTACTGTCGTGCTCCCTCGGTATTCGCCAGGCCAAACTGGACGAGGATTTGCGCGCCTTCGTGCGCGAGGCGCGACCGTGGGGCTTCATCCTGTTTCGCGAAGCGTGCGTCTCGCGCGAGCAGGTGAAAGCGCTCTGCGCCGATTTGCGTGACGCGACAGGGCATGACGCCATTATCTGGATCGATCAAGAAGGCGGGCGTGTCGCGCGCTTGAAGGCGCCTGAATGGCCAACGTGGCCGGCGTGCGCGGCCTATGGCGCGGTGTTTGAGCAGAACAACGCCATCGGCGCCGAGGCCGCCTATCTCGGCCACCGCCTCATCGCCCACGAACTCAAGTCGATCGGCGTCGATGCGGACTACGCGCCGGTGCTCGATGTGCCGGTCGACGGATCGGACAAAATCGTCGGCGATCGCGCGTTCTCGGCTGATCCGAGGGTGGTCGCGGTGCTGGCGCGCGCCGCGCTTGAGGGATTGCACGATGGCGGCGTCGCCGGCTGTATCAAGCACATGCCCGGCCACGGCCGCGCCACCGCCGACAGCCATCTCGCGCTGCCGCGTGTCGCCGCCGCCGAGATCGATTTGTCGAACGATGTATTTCCCTTCGCGCAACTGGCCGACGCCGAAGCGGCGATGACGGCGCACATCATCTACGAGACCTGGGATCCTGATCGCCCGGCGACGTGCTCGCCGATCGTCATCGGCGACATCATCCGCACGCGCATCGGCTTTCAGGGCCTGTTGATGAGTGACGATATCGACATGAAGGCGCTGCAGTTCGCGTTAAACGGCGGCTTGAAGGAGCGCGCCGAAGCCGCCCTCGGCGCTGGCTGCGACGTGGTGTTGCAATGCTCCGGCGTGCTGAAAGAGATGCAGGAAACCGCCAAGGGCTGCGTTCCCCTGACGGGCGTATCGCTGGTCCGCGCCCGCGCCGTCGAGGCGTACGCCAAGCGTCCGCCCAAGCCGCTTGACGTCGATGCCGCATGGAAGCGGTTCCGGGTTTTGACCGGCGCGTGAAGCGCGTAACATGCGCCCCGCAATGACCGACGCCGACGATCAGATAGAGTTCGATCTCGCCGCCGCTGAAGAGGCGGAAGGGGGCGAGGCGTTGATCGTGGCGCTCGATGCATTCGAGGGGCCGCTGCATCTGCTCTTGGAGCTGGCGCGCGCCCGGAAGATCGATATCGCCAAAGTGTCGATCGTCGAAATCGCCGATCAATATCTCGCTTTCATCGCCGAAGCGCGTGTGCGCAACATGGAAATTGCCGGCGACTATCTGGTGATGGCGGCATGGCTCGCGCTGTTGAAGTCGCGGCTGCTGATTCCAAAACCGCAGCTGGCCGAAGACGAGCCTGATCCTGAGCAACTTGAAGACGCGCTGCGTCAGAAGCTCATGCGCCTGGCGATCGCGCGTGCGGCGGCCAAGCGGCTCAATGAAATGCCGCAGCTGGGACGCGACATTTTTCTCAACGGCCAACCGCAGCCGACTTCGCTGACGACGACAACAGCGTGGCGCGCCGATCTCTACGAATTGCTCAACGCCTATTGCGGCGAGCGGTCCAAGAGCATCCGCAAACGCGCGTTCAAAACCTTCGTGCGCCGCGCCTATCCGCTCGAGACAGCGCGCAAGCGGCTGGAGCAGGCGCTCGCCAAGCTCGAAGAGTGGCGCGCCATCGACGCCATCACGCCGCCGAGCGAAAGCGGCCCCGACGCGCCCCCGCCCGAGAGCTATCTTGCCTCCACTTTCGGCGCCGCGCTCGAACTGGCGCGCGAATCCAAGCTTGAGCTGCGGCAGGCTGAAGCGTTCGCGCCGCTGTTCGTGCGGGCGCGTCCGGTTCAGAATGAGGGGACATGAGTTCCACTGACGGCCCGCCGCTCGCCGACGCCATGCGCCGGATCGAAGACGCCTTCGTCGAAGGCGGCGAGCGTCCGCGCGCTGAACCCAGCGCCGACGCCATCCGCGCCGCGGAAGCTTTGCTCTTTGCCGGCGGCGAGCCGATCACTGCAAAGGCGCTGAGCGAGAAGCTTGGGCCGGCGGTGGACGTCGCCGCCGTGCTGATGAAGCTGAAGGCCGATTATGCCGGCCGGGGCGTGCAGCTGATCGAGGCAGGCGGCGCCTGGCGGTTTCAGTCGGCGCCAGACCTGGGTGGCCTATTCGTGGAAGAGCGCGAGGCGCCCAAGCGGCTGCCGAAGGCGGCGCTCGAGACATTGGCGGTTATTGCATACCACCAACCGGTGACCCGGGCGGAAATCGAGGACATTCGCGGCGTCTCGCTGTCGCGCGGGTCCATGGAGCTCTTGCTGGAGATCGGCTGGATACGGCCCCGGGGCCGGCGACGGACGCCGGGCCGGCCGCTTACCTTTGGCACGACCGACGCATTCCTCAGTCACTTCGGCCTGGCCTCGCTTGACGCCCTGCCGGGCAAGGACGATTTGAAGGGCTTGGGCTTGCTCGATCCGCGCGCCGCCGCCGCGCTCGACGTGCCGCGCCCGAGCGAGGAGATGGCCTCGGACGAAGAGCCGCTGTCTGAAGGTGACGACGCGGCAAGCTTTTTCGTGGATCATCTGGAAAAGGACGAGTAGCGCCCCAAGGGCGTCGCTTCGACGAGTTGGAGTTCCGTTAAATGCATATGCCTGGGTTGATCCCGCTTCTCATCGTCCTGGTGCTGGCGTTTTTGCTTTTCAGCCGCCCGGGCCGCATTTCCGGCCTGATGGAAGATCTCGGCAAGGGCATCCGCGGTTTCCGCAAGGGCCTGAGCGACCCGCAAGACCAGCCGCCGGCCGGCGATCCGCCGCGCCAAGTCCCGGACCAGTCCACGCCCCGCGAAACGGACCGCGCGCAGAACTGAGCGCGGCACTGAAAGCGCGCCATGCTTCCGAGCCTCGGCTTCAATGAGATTGTGATCCTCGGCATCCTCGCCCTTGTGGTGGTGGGGCCGAAGGATTTGCCGTTGCTGTTCCGCAAGCTCGGACGCTGGACGGCGAAGCTGCGCGGCATGGCGCAAGAGTTTCGCACCGGCTTCGACGAACTCGCGCGCCAGGCCGAGCTTGATGAGCTGAAGCGCGAAGTCGAGGCGCTCCGCCGCACCACATCGCTGCAGGAAATCCGCAGTGAGCTGACCAAGCCGCTGCCGACGCTGGAAGACTATGCCGGCGTGCCGAAAGCTCTGCCTCCTGTCTCCTCCCCACTCGCGGGGGAGGCAGCCAGCGCAAGCGAACCGGAGGCGGGGCGGGCCGAGCCGCAAGCGCCTGAGCGAGGGGGAGACGCCGTGCTCGACGCGCCGGAGCACGCTGAGGCCGCGCCGATCGCGCGAGGCGCGCCATGAGTGCGGGAGCGCAAGGCGACGAAGACGAGATCGAAGCTTCGCGCGCGCCGCTGCTCGATCATCTCGCCGAATTGCGCGATCGCTTGGTGCGGTCGGTCATCGCAGTCTTCATTGGCTTTGCGATTTGCTTCGCCTTCGCCAATCAGCTGTTCGTTTTCCTCGCCCATCCCTTTCAGATGGCGATGGAGCGCGCCCATCCCGACAGCGTTGGCCAAACCGTCGAGCTGATCAACACCGGCGCCTTCGGCTTCTTCTCGGTGAAGATGCAGATCGCACTATTTGGCGGCGTCGTGTTGGCGTTCCCGATCATCGCCTGGCAAGTCTATGCCTTCATCGCGCCCGGCCTCTACAAACGCGAGCGCGCCGCCGCCGCCCCGTTCATGATCGCAGCGCCGCTTATGTTCTTGCTGGGCGCTGCGTTCGTCTTCTACGTCGCCATGCCGTTTGCGCTTTACTTCGCCATCGAGCAGCAGGTGACGGACGGGCCGATCCAGGTCACTTATCTGCCGAAGGTCGAGGAATATATGGGCCTCGTCACCACGCTGGTGCTGGCGTTCGGGCTCATGTTTCAGCTGCCTGTGGTGCTCTCGCTTTTGGGTCGTGTCGGCATCGTGTCGGCTTCGCTGCTGCGCAAGGGCCGCCGCTACGCAATTGTCGGCATCGCCGCGTTCTCGGCATTGGTGACGCCCAACGACGTGATCTCGATGTTCGTCATGGCGCTGCCGGTCTATGCGCTTTACGAGCTTTCGATCTGGATCGTGGCCGCCATCGAAACCGCCCGGACCAAGCGGGAGAAGGCCGAAGCGACCGCGCTCGCCGCCGCCGACGTGCGTTCGCCGGCCCCATAGCGCGCTTGCGCGGGATCGGCTAAGCGAGCCGCATGCACGACATTCGAGCCATACGTGAAAATCCGGCGGTCTATGACGCCGCCTGGGCGCGCCGCGGTCTGCCGCCGCAGGCGCAAAAGATCGTCGATCTCGACGCCAAATTGCGCGCCGCCGCCACCGCCAAGCAGGACGCCGAAGCCCAGCGCAACGCCGCCTCGAAGGCGATCGGCCAGGCCAAAGCCCAAAAGAACGACGCCGAGGCCGACCGGTTGATCACCCAAGTCGCGGCGCTGAAACAGCGCATCGAAGAGGCCGGCGCCGACGAAGCCAAGCTGCAAAAACAGCGCGACGATCTGCTGGCGTCGCTGCCCAATCTTCCGGCCCACGACGTTCCCGCCGGCGTCGATGAGCACGGCAATGTCGAGGTGCGCCGCTGGTACAAGAGCGAAGGCGGCGATCCGCCGGCGCTCGATCTCAGCGCCGATCATGTGGCGCTGGGCGAGGCGCTCGGCATGATGGATTTCGAGGCCGCCACGCGGCTTTCGGGCGCGCGCTTCGTGGTGCTGCGCGGACAATTGGCGCGGCTCGAGCGGGCGCTCGCGGCGTTCATGCTCGATCTGCACACCAGCGAATTTGGTTACACCGAAACCGCGCCGCCGATCCTTGTGAAGGATCACGTCATGTTCGGCACCGGGCAATTGCCGAAATTCGTCGACGATCAATTCACCGCCGCGCGCACCGTGAGCCGCGAGGAATTGTTGTTCGAAGCGCTGGAGCGCTTCGACGATGAATTCGAGAGACGCAAGGGCCAGGCCAAGCCTACCGAAGTGATGCGTGAGCTTTTGGAAGTCGCGCCGACACGCGAAGATTTCTGGCTGATCCCGACAGCGGAAGTGGCGCTGACCAATCTGGTGCGCGAGCAGATTCTGGACGAAGCGCCGCTGCCGATCCGCATGGCCGCCGACACGCCGTGCTTTCGCGCCGAAGCGGGCGCGGCCGGGCGCGACACGCGCGGCATGATCCGGATGCACCAGTTCCGCAAGGTCGAACTCGTTTCGATCACCACGCCGGAGCAAAGCCACGACGAGCATGAGCGTATGGTGCGCTGCGCCGAGGAAGTTCTGAAGCGTCTGGAGCTGCCGTTCCGCACCATGCTTCTGTGCAGCGGCGACATGGGCTTCACGGCGCGGCGGACCTACGACCTCGAAGTCTGGTTGCCGAGCCAAGGCAAGTATCGCGAAATCAGTTCGTGCTCGAACTGCGGCGATTTCCAAGCGCGGCGCATGAATGCGCGCTTCCGCAACAAGGACGGAAAGACGGAGTTCGTGCATACGCTGAACGGCTCGGGCCTCGCGGTGGGGCGGACCTTGGTTGCGGTGCTGGAGAATTATCAGCAAGCGGACGGCAGCATCGCTGTGCCGAAAGCCCTCGCGCCTTACATGGGTGGGCTTGAGCGGATCGCGAAGTGAACCGGCTTGAGCGGCTCGCGCCGGTTTCACCGCCGCAGCCAGTTTCGGCGTCAGACGTGGACGCAGCCGAGGCCGCGATCGGCGGCCCATTTCCGAACGGCTATCGCGCATTCATGTTGCGCTTCGGGCGCGGCCTGCTCGGCGGCCTAGTGCGCATCTATACGCCCGCGGCAATCATGGAGGGGCCGCAGAGCTTCAGCGAGTGGCGCATGCGCATCGATGAATATTGGTTTTGGGACGCCAGCGCGGCTCTCCTGCCGAAGTCACGCGCCCTCGAATGCGTGGTGATCGGCGACACGATCGGCGGCGATGAGTTGGCGCTTCATCCAAGCGAGCCGGATCGCATTTTCGTCTTCGCGCATGACTTCGATCAAATCTATCCGGCCAGCACAACAGGTCTCGAAGCGGCGATTGATTGGTTCTTCACCTCAGGCATGCTCGACGAAGCCTTCGAGGACGACAGCTTCGAGCCCTACTGAGACGCCGCCAGGATTTCGACGAGTTCGCTACCTGAGGCCGTCTCCGGCAGCGATGCCCAATCCGCTTTTTTGTCCAGCGCCACGCCGAGCAGCGCTTGGAATATCCGCCGCGGCAGAGTTTGCGCGCCGAACTGTTCCAGATGCGGCGTGATGAATTGTGCATCCAGCAGTTTGAAACCGCCGAAGCGCAAGCGCGCGGCGAGGTGCGCCAAGGCGGCTTTGCTGGCGTCAGTGACGCGTGAGAACATGCTTTCGCCGAAGAAGGCGCCCCCGATCGCCACGCCATAAAGTCCGCCGACCAGCGTCTCGCCAATGCGCGCCTCGACACTATGGGCGAGGCCGCGTTGATGCAGTTCTATATAGAGCGCGCGGATGTCGGGGTTGATCCAGGTGTCATCGCGATCCGGCGCGGGGGCCGCGCAGCCATCGATCACCGCCTCAAACTCGCGGTCGATGGTGAATTGAAACAGGTCACCGCGCAGAGTGCGTTTCAGCCGGCGCGGGATGTGGAAGCGATCGAGCGGAAACACGCAGCGCCATTCCGGGTCGACGATAAAGAAACCTTCGTCGTCGCGGCTTTCCGCCATCGGGAAAACGCCGCGTCGGTAGCAGGCGACCAGATCGTCAGGCGTGAACGGTTTCACAATCGCCGAGCATGCCAAACGCCGCCCGGCTCGTCACGTCCGCTCGGTCAGTTCTCGGTGTCGAGGCGCGAGCGCAGCGTATCGCGGCCGATGCGGGCGCCGTGAAATTCCGGCACGCCCGATGGTTCGTTTGCCGCCACGACGATGGTTTCCGCATCCGCCGTGGTTTGCTCTGGCGCACTGGCGCATGCCGCCAATGTGGTGAACGCCGCCAACGCGCCTGTGCGCGCAATGTCCCAAATCGTCATAGTCCGGCCCTGAAAAGTCGAGTGCAGGGCGAATTCTGCAAGCGTCGGGCCGTTAACCCTCGTCGCCCGCGCCGATGACGAGTGGGCCGGCCGTCCAGCCGCAGGCCGCGTAGGAGGCGTCGGCGCAAAACGTGATCCGCTCGTGCGGCAGGGCAGCGCGCTCGAGGGCGGCGCGGGTGAGCCGCTCGGTGAGCGGGCAGGCTTCTTCGCTGGCGAGGAAGATCGCCGGCGCGGGGCCGGTGGTTGAGGCGTTGGTGGTCGCGCCGCGCAAGCCAGAGAGGCTGAGCGCGTTCATCAGTTGCCCGGCGGCGACGAGGTCGGCGCCATCGATGCGGGCGACGCAAGCGTGTGCGTCCTGCTCGGTCCAGGTCTCGGCTTCGCCAAACAGCGCACTGATCCGGCGCGCCGCATCGTCGAGGCTCATGACGTCGACGGAGGTCACATGCGCGTCGGCGCCGGCGAGGCGGTAAGCGCGTTCGAGGCCGTCGCTGGGGCAGACCGCGTCGGCGGCGACGACGGCCATAACTGGATCGCGCGGATGCGTCGCGAACATCAGGCGCGCCTGCATGGCTTGATCGACCACGGCGTCGAGATTGTTGGCCATGAATTCGGTGCGGGCTTCGTCGGAGGCAAAGCTCAGCATCGCCAGGCAGACGTCGCGCGATATCGGCGCCTGCGTTTGTGCGCGCTCGGGAGCAGGGCCGCAGGCCGCGAGGGCGAGCAGCAAAGCGACCGCTACGGCCTTCACCGTCAGCCTTCCGCCTCGGCTTTGGCCTTCAGGCTCTGTTCGAGCCAATGGATCGAGTAGTCGCCGTTGATGACGTCCGGCTCGTTCATCAGATCGCGGAAGAGCGGCAGGGTCGTCTCAACGCCGGTGATCACCATTTCGTTGAGCGCCCGACGCAAGCGCATCAGGCATTCCGAACGGTCGCGGCCGTGGACGATGAGTTTGCCGATCAGTGAATCGTAGTTTGGCGGGATCGCGTAGCCGGCATAAATGGCGCTGTCCAAGCGCACGCCCAGGCCGCCGGGCGGGTGATAGCCGGTGATCTTGCCGGGCGACGGCGAGAAGGTGCGCGGGTTCTCGGCGTTGACGCGGCATTCGATGGCGTGGCCGTTGAACTTCACGTCCTTCTGCTTCACCGAAAGCGCTGCGCCGTCGGCAATGCGGATCTGTTCGCGCACGAGATCGATGCCGGTGATCATCTCGGTGACTGGATGTTCGACCTGCAGGCGCGTGTTCATTTCGATGAAATAGAACTCGCCGTCTTCGTAGAGATATTCGACGGTGCCGACGCCCAGATAGCCGAGCTTCTGAATGGCGTCGGCCGTGATCTTTCCGATACGCGCGCGGTCTTCGGCGTTGAGCGCCGGCGAGGGCGCCTCTTCGAGCACTTTCTGGTGGCGGCGCTGCAGCGAGCAATCGCGCTCGCCTAGGTGAATGACGTTGCCGTGGCTATCGGCGACGATCTGGATTTCGATGTGACGCGGGTGCGTCAGATACTTTTCCATATAGACGTCGTCATTGCCGAACGCGGCTTTCGCTTCCGCGCGCGCGGTGGAGAACGCCTCGCTCAGATCGTCCGCAGTGCGCGCGACTTTCATGCCGCGTCCGCCGCCGCCGGCCGCGGCTTTGATCAGCACCGGGTAGCCGATCTTCTTGCCCCATTTCTTGGCGTCGTCTTCGTTGGCGATGCCGCCATCGGAACCAGGCACAACCGGCATGCCGGTGTCGATCGCGGCTTGCTTGGCGGCGATCTTGTCGCCCATCAGCCGGATGTGTTCGGCCGTCGGCCCGATGAAGGTCATGCCATGCTGGGTGACGATCTCGGCGAACTTGGCGTTCTCCGAGAGAAAGCCGTAGCCGGGATGGATCGCCTGCGCGCCGGTGATTTCGGCGGCTGCGATGATCGACGGAATGTGGAGATAGCTTTTCTGCGCCGGCGGCGGGCCGATGCAGACGCTTTCGTCCGCAAGCCGCACATGCATCGCGTCGGCGTCGGCGGTGGAATGCACTGCGACAGTGGAGATGCCCATCTCCTTGCACGCGCGGTGGATGCGCAGCGCGATTTCCCCGCGATTGGCGATGAGGACTTTTTCGAACATCGCCTACTCGAGAATGACCAGCGGCTCGCCGTATTCGACTGGCTGCGCGTCCGTCACCAAGATCGCGACGACCTTGCCGGCGCGCGGTGCGGGGATGGGGTTAAACGTCTTCATCGCTTCCACCACCATCAGCGTCTGGCCTTGCGAGACGGTGTCGCCAATTTTGATGAAAGGCGCAGCGCCCGGTTCGGCCGCGAGATAAGCGGTGCCGACCATCGGCGAGGGCACAGCGCCCGGATGGGACGCCGCGTCAGCAGCGGGCGAGGGCGCGGCAGCCGGAGGCGGCGCGGCGGGCGCGGCGATCGCTGGCCCTGCGGCGGCCACCACATGCGTGTGCGCGGGCGCTGCCGCCACCAGGGTGCGCGCGATGCGCAAACGCAGCTCGCCGTGCTCGACCTCGATTTCGCTCAACCCGGTGTCGCTCAAAATGGTCGCCAATTGGCGCACGAGGTCGGGGTCGATCGCTTGAGACTTCTTATCGCTCATAGTCTGCGTTTTCCTGCTCACGCGCCTTTGCTTTCATTCGCCAGCAAGGCCGCCGCCTCGATGGCCAACAGATACGATGTCGCCCCAAAGCCGGCGATGACGCCCTTTGCGGCTTTGCCCACGAGCGAGACGTGACGGAAGTCCTCACGCGCGACGGGGTTGGAAAGATGGGTCTCGATCACCGGCACGGGAATCGCCTTGATAGCGTCGTGCAGCGCGACCGAGGTATGGGTGTAGGCGCCGGCGTTTAGAACAACCGCGCAGGCCTTGTCGCGGGCTTCTTGCAGCCAGTTTACCAGCTCGCCCTCGATGTTGGATTGCCGAAAGACGACGTCGCGGCCCAATTGGCCGGCCCGGGCGGCGCAGGCGGCCTCGATATCGGCCAGGGTGGCGCGGCCGTAAATCTGCGGCTCGCGCGTGCCTAACAGATTGAGATTAGGGCCGTTGAGCACGTAGATAGGCTTACCGTCCGGCATGGGTCCCTGGCGTTGGCGGAAGCAGGCCGGCCGGGTGCGGGCGGCCCATTGATCCCCAAATCTGGGGGGCTTAAGTCGGGCCGGATAGGAAGGCCTATGCGTCTGACGGTCAATGGAGAAACGCGCGAGGCGCCCGATTCCGCGACGCTGGCCGAGCTGCTCGCCTCGCTGGGGATAGACGGCCGCCGCGTGGCCGTCGAACGCAACCGCGAAATCGCGCCCAAGAGCCTGTGGGGAACGATCATTCTGGCTGAGGGCGACCAGCTGGAGATTGTGCAATTCGTGGGGGGCGGGTGATGCGCCATATATTGATGCACGCACCACACTTAGACAGCGCGCGACTCCCTCCCCCCGTGCGGGGGAGGGTTGGGGTAGGGGGGCGTTCAAACGCGCCGTTCTTAAATCCAACTTGCGCAGGCGCCGTCGCGCGTCCGGTCGTCGTGCGCGCTGCACACCGCCCCCCACCCCCAACCCCGCCCCGCAAGGGGGCGGGGAGTCGATTGGTTTGCACGCAATGAGCAACGACACCCTTACCATCGCCGGCAAGAGCTACGCCTCGCGCCTCATCATCGGCACCGGCAAGTATAAGAGCTACGCCGAGAACGCCGCCGCGCTTGAAGCGAGCGGGGCCGAGATCGTCACGGTCGCGGTGCGCCGCGTGAATCTCTCCGATCCGAGCAAAGAGCGTCTCACGGATCACATCGATCCAAAGAAGACGACCTTCCTGCCCAACACCGCCGGCTGCTTCACCGCCGATGAAGCGCTGCGCACGCTCCGCCTCGCGCGCGAGGCCGGCGATTGGAAGCTGGTCAAGCTCGAAGTGCTCGCCGACCAGAAGACGCTCTATCCCGACATGGAAGAGACGCTGCGCGCCGCCAAGGTGCTCGTCGCCGAAGGCTTCGAGGTGATGGTCTATTGCAGCGACGATCCGGTGTACGCCAAGAAACTGGAAGACGCCGGCTGCGTCGCCATCATGCCGCTGGGCTCGCTGATCGGCTCGGGGTTGGGCGTGCAGAACCCCGTCAACATCCGGCTGATCGTTGAACAAACCCGCGTGCCGGTGATCGTCGACGCCGGCGTCGGCACCGCGAGCGACGCGACGGTAGCGATGGAGCTAGGCGTTGACGGCGTGCTGATGAACACCGCCATCGCCGAAGCCAAAGATCCGGTGCGCATGGCGCGCGCGATGAAGCACGCGGTGATCGCGGGACGGGAGGCGTACCTCGCAGGGCGTATGGGGAAGAAGAAGTACGCTGATCCAAGTTCGCCGTTGGGTGGGTTGATCTAACGGAATTCTCTCCGAGAGGCGTACGCGCGCGTGAATTTTTAGAGGTCCGCTCGATGAGAACCGTCCTCCGAAAGAGGCCTCGGCGGGACCGGTGCGAGACTATCGCGCGAAAAGACGTAGCGTCATCAGCGCAATAGCGTCAGAGGAGCCGACGGCTGCGGCAAGGGCCTATGGAGATGTACCTAAATCGTTTGACTAATTGAAATTCCATGCGCGCGCGAGAAAGTTAGCTCACGAGACAGGGAGTAAACACGAGGAATCCAAATGCCGTTTTTGAGCGCTTCGATCCCCGACAATTCTTGGCTGCGCGCGCTGTCGAGCGCCACGCGCACCGCCATTCAGGACGCGGCGAAGATCAGGCGGTTCGAGGTCGGCGCTGTCATTCAGGCGCTCGGCGCCAAGCCCACGGGTGTTTTCATTATTGTCGAGGGCGCGGCGCAGGCGTCTATCTCGAACGCCGAGGGCAACAGCTTCTTGCTGAGAATATTGCGCGTAGGCGATGTGCTGAGCGAAATGCCGACCGATGACGAGCCGGCGATGCTGGAGGTTATCGCGCGTAACAGTCTAACGGCGCTGTGGCTTTCTTGGGATATGTTCCGCTCTCTCCGATCGCGCTATCCGGACTTGCATCATCATTCGTCCGTTGCGCTGGGGCGTCGGTATGTGGCGGCGCTGCGGGTGATCGAGGAACTCGGTCTAATGTCGGTCGATGATCGTATTTTGGTGCGTCTTGGCCGCATGGCGGAGGAACTGGAAGGCGCAGCCGCGCTGGAACATCCAACCGTGCTCGACATAACGCAGGCGGAACTTGCCGCGATGACCGCGGCAGCGCGGCAAACGACCAACAAGGCGCTTTCGAGCCTGTCCACGGAAGGGCTGATCGAGCTCAGGTTCAAAGAAATTGTCGTTACGCCCGAGCTTGTCGCGTGCGCTCGACGAAGGGCCGCGAATTGTGTTTAGGCGCGCGCATGCCCGCTTCCAATGTCTCGGCATTGAGGCGTTCAGCTGCAAATAGTGCGACGCTCACGGCGAGATGGAATTCTTGAACGCTTGGGCTGCTCGAATTGCGCGGCGGCGCCATGTTCTCGCTGATTGTCCGCAATGCCGTTAGAGCGAACTGCAGGTCGTCGTAACCGATATCGAGTTCGTCACCGACCTGTAGTGAGAAGTTTGTCATTCCAACGACTCCATGGTGTGCACCATGAGAGCAACGATTCTGTGATGTGGCCGTGTCAGGTGGAAGACACCTCAGCCCAGGCAGCCAAAGAATGTAGCGCCCGCTCCGCCAACGCGAGTTTCTTGGCGCGCCCGCGTTCTTCTCCTTTGAGCTTCTTCCCATCCGCACCATGCGTCGGCGCGGCGATTTCCGGGAAGAGACCGAAGTTCACATTCATCGGCTGAAACGAGCCCTTGCCGTCGCCGATATGTCCGCCGGTCACGTGCGCTATTAGCGCGCCCAAAGCCGTGGTCGCTGGCGGCGGTTCAACCGCGCGACCCAAACGCTCCGCCGCAGCAAAGCGCCCCGCCATCATGCCCATCGCGGCGCTTTCGACGTAGCCTTCAACGCCCGTCACTTGCCCGGCAAACCGCACGCGCGGCTCGGCGCGCAAACGCAGCGTGCCATCGAGCAGCTTCGGCGAATTCAGAAACGTATTGCGATGGATGCCGCCCAGCCGCGCGAAGCGCGCGTTCCGCAGGCCGGGGATCATGCGGAAAATCTCTTCCTGCGCGCCGTATTTCAGCTTCGTCTGAAAGCCGACCATGTTGAACAGCGTACCGAGCTTGTTGTCTTGGCGCAGCTGCACCACCGCATGCGGCCGCTTGCCCACGCGCGGGTCCATCAGCCCCACCGGCTTCATCGGCCCAAACCGCAACGTCTCCGGCCCACGCTCCGCCATCACCTCGATCGGCAGGCAGCCCTCGAAATAGGGCGTGTTTTTCTCCCACTCTTTGAACTCGGTCTTCGCGCCCGCATTCAGCGCATTGATGAACGCCACATACTGCGCCTCATCCATCGGGCAGTTCACGTAGGCCGCCTTGTCGCCGCCCGGGCCTTCCTTGTCGTAACGCGACTGCTTCCAGGCGATGTCGAAATCGATCGAGTCCGCATGCACGATTGGCGCGATCGCGTCGAAGAAGGCGAGCGAGTCCTCGCCGGTGAGATTGCGGATGGAGTCCGCCAGTGCGGGCGAGGTCAGAGGTCCTGTGCAAAAGATGACGCTCTCATTGTCATTGGTGAGCAACGCATCCAGCGATCGCACCTCGCCGCGCTCGACCGAGATCAGCGGGTGCGCCGTCAGCGCCGCCGTCACTGCATCGCTGAACACGTCGCGATCGACCGCCAGCGCGCTGCCGGCCGGCACTTGCGCTGGCGCGGCGCTCGCCATCACCAGCGAGCCGAGGCGGCGCATCTCCTCATGCAGCAGGCCAACCGCATTGCCGCGCCAATCGTCACTGCGGAACGAGTTGGAGCAGACGAGTTCCGCGAACTTGTCGGTGTGGTGCGCGTCGGTTTTCACCAGCGGGCGCATTTCGTGCAGAATCGCCGGCACGCCGGCATTGGCCAGCGCCCAGGCGGCTTCCGAGCCGGCCATACCGCCGCCAACCACGTGAACAGGACGCATTGAACCAGTCATTGCCGCTATATAGAGGGACGAGACGCACTGCGCAGCGCTTTTGTCGGCTGCGGGCGGGGGAAGGTCGGACGTGGCGAGTTTATCACCCATACGCGACGGTATCGGCGCGGCCTTGCGTTTCGTCCGCGAGGACTGGCGTGTCGTGCTGACCGTCGCCGGCATTGGCGCTGCCGCGCATGTGGCGACCTTGCTGCTCTTGGGCGCCATTCCAATTCTGTGGCTGATCGGCATGGCGCTTTTGTCGGCGGCCATTCATGCGGCGCTGACACGCGCGGCGCTTTCCGGTTCGTCCGGCGTGCCGGGGGCTTTGCCGGCCGATACGGGGCGGGTGTTTGGGGCGGTGGCGATTGTCGGCTTCTTCTTCACGCTGGTGGCCTTCATGGTGGCCTATGTCGCGATGAGCGTGCTGATCGCGCCCTATGCAGAGGAAGCGAAAGCGGCGGTCGATAATCAGGATGCAATGACGGCGCTGCTGCAGCGCGCCGTGAGCGAGCAGCCGGGCGTGTTGTTCTGGTCGGCGATCGCGGGTGGTGCGGTGCTGCTGTTGTTGACGTCGCGGCTCTATCTCGCGGCGCCGGCGAGCGTGGAGAGCGGGCGCATCCGCGTGTTCGAAAGCTGGCGCTGGACGAAGGGCAACCTGTGGCGGATTGTGTGGGCGCGTTTGGCGTTGTTGGCGCCGGCGCTGGTGTTTGCGGGCGCGCTGCAATCCTTGTTGGGCATCGTTGTTGGCGTCGGCGCCGACAATCCGCTGGCCATGGCTGAGCGCGCGGCCGGCAACCCTTTCGGCTTCGTAGCGTTTTATGCGGGCGCGCACTTCCTGCAGATTTCCATATATACCGCGCTTGAAGCAGGGCTTTCGGTCAATCTCTATCGCGCGCTGAAGCCGCCCGCCGCTTAAGCCTCGACCGACTCGTGAGGGCGGGCTAAATCCCGCGTCCCCATGGTCGCGAGACACTCCTTTGCTGCGCCTTTGTTGCGCATTGCCGGCCCGGTGGCGCTCGCGCGCCTCGGCATTATCGGCATGGCCATTGTCGACGTCGTGGTCGTGGGCCAGCTCGCCGCCGATGAATTGCCGCACCAAGCGCTCGGCTGGGCGCCGACGGCGGTGTTTCTGGTGGCGGCGATCGGTTTGCTGCAAGGCGTGCAGGTGTTGGCGGCGCGGTCGTTAGGAGAAGGCAATCCCGAAGGCGCCGGCGTTGCGCTGCGGCGCGGCCTCATCCTGGCTTTCGTTGCGGGGTTGTTGTCTGCGATCGCGATGTGGGCGGCGGGCGAAAGTCTCTTCACGGTGTTCGGCATCTCGCGCGAGCTTGCGGCGCCTTCGACGCCGGTGATGAACGTGCTGGCGCTCTCGATCCCGCTGCATTTGATGTACATCGCCGGCACGTACTTTCTCGAAGCGATCAAGAAGCCGGTCATCTCAACGACAGTGATGTGGTTGGCGAACGCGGTGAACCTGGCGCTGAATTTGTGGTGGGTGCCTGAGCATGGCGCGATCGGGTCAGCGTGGGCGACGGTAGGCGCGCGCGTGTTTCTGGCCGGCGGTCTGCTGCTTTGGATTTTCCTTCTGCGCGAAGGCAAGACCTACGGCGTGCACAAGGCCGGCGCGCAGGGGCCGACCTATCGCGGCTTGCTTGCGGTCGGCATTGCGGCGGCGGTGAGCCAAGCGGTGGAAGCAGGCGCCTTCTCCGCGATGACCGTGATCGCAGGGCGCATCGGCGCGGAGGTCGTGTCGGCTTATCAAATTCTGCTCAACCTGATGGCGTTCGTGTTCATGATCGCGTTGGGGCTGGCGGCGGCGACGGCGGTGCTTGTCTCCGAGGCGGTGGGGCGGCAGGCGCCGGTGGATGCCGCGCGCGCCGGCTGGACCGGCATGTGGCTCAACGCGATCGCGATGATAATCGCGGCCATCGCTATCTATGTGTTCGCCGGCCAGATAGGGCGGCTCTACACCGCCGATCTTGAACTCGCAGCCTTGATTGCGTCACTTATGTGGGTGTGTTCGCTGGTGCTGCTGCCGGATGGAACGCAGGTGGTGACAGCCTCAGCCTTGCGCGCGCGCAGCGACAACTGGTTTCCGACCTTCAGCCATATCCTGGCTTATGCCGTGGTGATGCCGATCATGGGCTATTGGCTCGCCGAGCACGAGGGCTGGGGAGTCGCTGGACTTTTGTTTGCGATTTTCTGGTCAAGCGTATTGAGCGCAGCGGTGCTTATCCTGCGCTGGTGGGCGCTCGCGCGGCGCGGTCGGCCGGCCTCAGTCGCGGAAAGCGCGCCGGCGCATTAGCTCGAATCGTGCGCCAGCCAGGCCGCGTCGGCAGCGTCGCACACCGCGTAATAGTCTTGCCGCGCGATTTGGGTTGGCGCGCGTGTCGGCATCAGCCGGCGCTTGAGCGCAGGCGCTTGACGCAACCGCCGGGCCAAGCGCTGCGCATATGGAAGCGGCGTGTTGAACGCGCGCAGCAGCGCTTCGAGCCGCGCCGCCAGCGGCCGTGCGGAGTGGAAGCGGCGCGGCGCTCCGCGCCGCCGTGGGTTTCGTGCGCCGGGCTTGGCGCGTGACGGCGGCAGAGCCTTGAAGCTCACACGCCAGGTTTCGGTGGCGCAGGTGTCGTCTGCTGGTGCGGGCGGTGACACACACGCACGTCTGGCTAGTCCGCCCAGGCTTCGCGATGCGGGGCGTGCGTGTGTGTCACCGCCCAATCCGCGTGTGTCACCGCCCAATCCCACCACCGCGCATTGTGCGGCTTCGACCATCAGCATTTGCCGCATCAGCATTTCAGCTGCGCCGATCCATGGCAGCAGCACGGCGCGCGCTTTGGTGGTCAGTGTGTGGCGCGCCGCCAATTCCTCCGGCGTGCCGCAGACGCTGAACACCACGCGCAGAAAGGCTTCGACGATGCGCCAGAGCGCTATGGGGGCGGCGCGGTTGGGGGCGGGTTGATCGGTCATGTCGGCCGTCAGTTTACGGCCGGCGTCAGAGGTGTCGGATAGATCGGCGCGCGAACGTTGTGTTTTCAGAGACTTAAGCGCCCCAAAGTGTGGGATAGATTAGGCGTTCACGCCCAGCACCCAGCCTTCTTCGCGCTCCACCACATCGCGGCGGGCATCTTCCTTGGCGGGGCCGAAAAGGGCGCCGAGTTGGCCCTTCTCGTCGAGCGCGTTGAAGCGTTCGCACGCGGCGCGCACCTGCGCTTGATCCTTCGTCTCGCCCGCATTCGGCTTGGCGCCGAGCAAGGACGGATAGATTTCCGCGAAGACCGCTTCGGCGTCTCCGAGATCGGCGGCGGCGAGCGGCTTCCAACCGGTTTCGAACGGCCACAGCTTCACTGCCCGTTGATCGCGCAAGCGCTTGATCACCGGCAGGCCGGTCAACGCCTGGCCGCCGACCGAGCCCTGGTAATAGAGCTTCCAGATCGAGGACGGCCCCTTGACCGCCGCTTCAGCCATACGGAATTCAGGTAGATCGTCGGGGCCATGTTCGCGAACGCGCTTGGCGGAGAGCATGGTTTGCTCGTCGCGCGCCGGCGCGCCCCAGAACGGAAACGCCTCGCCCGTCATAAGCCGGTTCATCTTGGCGCCAACTTGGAAACGGTTGTTCGAATTGTCGGGCTTGTCCTTCACTTCCTTGGCGACGAAATCCATCATCGCGCGCCATGGTTCGCCGGCAAGCTTGAGCGCCGCCGCCGTGCCCCGCGGAAACGCCAGCGGAAAATCGAAGCCAACAAGCGTGCGCTCGCTCTTGCGCTTGAGATCGTCAAGCACGCCATTGAGCAGCTTTTCCGCCTCTGCGCGGGTTGCTGGATTGTGCGCCTCGAACGCCATTTGGAAGCGCACATTGCGCTTCAGCACGCCGACCCAGATGGAATCGGCGCCTGTCGCGGGCTTTGCAGCCGCGCTCCAGTCGACCATGACATAGGCTTGAAAAAGACGCTGAGACATACGGTTTTTTAGTCGAGCTTCACGAGCATCTTGCCCGTGTTGCCTCCGCTGAAGAGGTTGAGAAAAGCCTTCGGCGCATGTTCGATGCCGTTTTCGACCGTCTCTTCCCACTTCACTTTGCCATCGCGAACCCAGCCACCCATTTCGGTGTAGAATTGCTCGCGCATGTCCATGAAGTCGGACACGATGAAACCCTGCATCTTGATCCGCTTGCCGACGATATAGGCCATGTTGCGCGGACCGGGAGTGGGCTCGGTGGCATTGTAGATGGAAATCATGCCGCACTCGATGAAACGCGCGAAGGGGCGCGCGACTTCGAGGGCGACTTCGAGATGCTCGCCGCCGACATTGTCGAAATAGATGTCGATGCCTTTCGGTGCGGCGGTGCGCAGTTGCTTCAAGAGATCGCCGTTCTTGTAGTTCACCAGGCCCTCGACGCCGAGCGACTTAAGCCAAGCGAGCTTTGCGTCCGAGCCCGCCGACGCCACCACAGTGCAGCCGCGCAGTTTCGCGATCTGGCACACTGTCGCGCCCACCGCGCCAGCCGCGCCAGAAACGAAGACGACATCGCCCGGCTTCGGCTCGCCGATGCGATGGAAGCTCGAATAGGCGGTCATGCCCGGCATGCCGAGCACGCCCAGATAAGCCTGCGGAGGCACGCCATTCGGCGGCAGTTTGTTGAGCGTGGCGGCTGGCGCGACGAAGGCCTCGCGCCAGCCATTCATGCTCTCGACCAAGTCGCCGGGCTGAAACTTCGGGTCGTGCGAGGCCACGACGCGGCCAACGGCGCCGCCCTGCAGCGGTTCGCCCAACCCGAACGGCGGCACGTAGCTGGGCCGATCGTACATGCGCCCGCGCATGTACGGATCGACCGACATCCACATGTTCCGGACCAGCACCTGGCCGTCGCCCGGTGCGGGCAGATCGACGCTGGCAAGTTCGAAATTGGCGGCTTCCGGGAGGCCGGTCGGGCGGCTCTTGAGACGGATTTCGCGCGATTTGGTTGTCATGGCGGTGTTCCTCGATGAGCGCGGCGACCTTAGCTCAAAACGCTGCCCGGCCAAGCCGCCACGCGGCGTGGCGGACGGCATAAGATTGACTACATCGGTTGACGCGCCGGGAGCGTCTGGCGCTGGACAATGCGCGCGCGCGCGCCGCATAACCCGCGCTTCCCGATATAGAGTCTTACCGAATGTCCATCCGCCTCCGTTTTGCGCCGTCGCCGACCGGGCGCATTCATGTCGGCAACGTCCGCACCGCTTTGATGAATTGGCTGTTCGCGATCCGCGAAGGCGGCCAAGTGCTGCTGCGCATCGATGACACCGATATCGCCCGTTCGACCAAGGCGTTCGAGCAAAGCATCGTCGACGATTTGGCTTGGTTGGGTTTGCCGTGGAGCGAACGCGCCAACCAATCGCACCGCTTCGACGTGTACGAGAAGGCGGCGGAAAAGCTGAAGGCGGCAGGGCTGCTCTATCCGGCCTACGAGACCGAGGACGAACTCGACCGCCGCCGCAAGATCGCGCAGGCGACCGGCAAGCCGCCGGTCTACGATCGCGCCGCGCTGAAGCTCACGGAAGCCGACCGCGCCAAGTTGGAAGCCGAAGGGCGCAAGCCGCACTGGCGTTTCAAGCTATCGGGCGCGCGCAAGGATTGGGTCGATCTCGTGCGCGGACCGCAATCGATCGATACAGCCTCGCTCAGCGATCCGGTGTTGATCCGCGAAGACGGCGCCTTCCTCTACACGCTGCCGAGCGTGGTGGACGATATCGACTTCAAGATCACCCATATCGTGCGCGGCGAGGATCACGTCACCAATTCCGGCGTGCAGATCGAAATTTTCGAAGCGTTGGGCGGCGATGTGCCGGCGTTCGGGCATTTCCCGCTGCTGGTCGGGGCTGACGGCAATGCTTTGTCGAAGCGGATCGGATCGCTCGGCGTCAGCGAACTGGCGGGCGAAGGCTATGAGCCGATGACCATTCTCTCGCACCTCGCCAAGATCGGCACGTCCGATCCGATCGAAGCGCGGGCGAGCTTGGAGCAATTGGCGGCGGAGTTCGCGTTCGAGAAAATCGGCCGCGCGCCGGCGCGTTTCGATCCCGAGGATCTCAAGCGCGTCAACGCCGCGTTGCTGCATCAATTCGAATATGCGGCGGTGAAAGAGCGCTTGGCCAAGCTCGGCGCTGACAAGGGCGAGGCGTTCTGGAACGCGGTGCGGGCCAACCTCGTCCTGTTCCCGGACGTCGTCGCCTGGGCGCGCATTGTCGATGGCCCGATCAGGCCTGTGGTGCCGGATGCCGCGTTTGCGGGCGCGGCCGCGGACGTGTTGCCGAAGGGCGCATGGGATGCAACCAGCTGGCAGGCCTTCACCAATGCGGTGAAGGAAAGGACCGGCGCCAAGGGCAAGGCCCTGTTCATGCCGCTGCGCCAGGCTTTGACCGGCCTCGATCACGGCCCGGAAATGGCGGCGCTGTTTCCGTTGATCGGCGAAGAGCGCGCACGCAAGCGGCTCATGGGCGAGGCGGCGTAAGCGCGCCTGCCGCCATCATAGAGATGGCGCTGATCGGTTCGAGTTCAAGAATTGCGCGCCGACGCGATTTGGCGATGGTCGCCGCCGATTGGAGGCGCGCGATGACTGAGTTCTATCACGGTACGAAAGCGCAGTTGAATGCGGGCGACCTGATCGCGCCCGGCTATGCGTCGAACTTCGGCAAGCGCAAGGCCGCAGCCTTCGTCTATTTCGCGGCGACCTTGGAGGCGGCGATCTGGGGCGCTGAGCTGGCGGTCGGCGACGCGCCGGGGCGCATTTACATCGTGGCGCCGTCTGGCGCGTACGAGGACGATCCAAACCTCACCGACAAGAAATTTCCCGGCAATCCGACCAAATCCTACCGCACGCGTGAGCCGCTGCGTGTGATTGGCGAAGTGACGGCATGGCAGGGCCACTCGCCCGAACAGCTGAAGACGATGCGGGACAATCTGGCCCGGCTCGACGCCTTGGGCATCGAAGCGATCGAGTGAACCGCAATCACGACATTGTCCGTTGCGCCGACGGCGAAATATGAAATCGTCCAGAGATGGGATATTTCATCGCGTGTCGTTTGGCGGTTTGCGTTGCGCTTGCGGCGAGCGCGTGCACGCCGGTGCAGCAGGCCGCGACGCCAGCTGTTGTGGCTGAGGCCGATTGCGGCGTAGCGCTGGTCGCGCAATCGCGCTTGGGCCGCCCCGGTGTGCCGCGCATACGAAGCGGTGAGGCGGTGCGGGCTTGCACGCTGCCGGATGCAAGCGATCTCGATTTCGCCTGCGAAAGCGCCGACGCGGCCGATGGGCCGAGCGATAGGCGCGTGTATCCCTCTTACGCCATCAGCAACGCCGCCTGCGCTTTCACTAATAGCGCGCGAACCGAGGCGCGATGCAGTTTCGACTTGGCCGAGACTGGCGCGGCTGCTAGTCGCCGCGAAACCGCTCTGACCTATCGCTTTGTCGATTTGAGCGATGAGACAGTGCACGATCACTTGGTTACGTTTTGGAGCGCCGGCGCCAGCTGCAGGGGCGCGCCATAAAAGCCCTCTATCGTCAGTGCGATGATGCGTCCGCGGCGGGCGTTCCGGGTTCACGTTCCGCTACACTTTGCCGGAGGCAGTGAGGAGCGGCCAATGCCGGGCATGCGTTTGTTGCACTTCGGTTTTCGCGTTCACGACATCGAGCGCACGATGCAAGCTTACACCGAATTGTTCGGCATCGAGTGGGACCCGGTGGCCGAATACGCGCTGCCGCGCGATGGCGACGCGTCGAAATTGAGCCGCAGCAAGGTCACCCACGGCAAAACCGGCGACGGCGTCGAGATCGAGATGGTGCAGTACGTCGAGGGCCCGCCGGTGGACGAGCACGTCTTGGGCGGGCGCGAAGGCATCTCGCATGTCGCCTTCTTGGTGGACGATCTGGCCGCTGAACGGGCGAAGGCGCAAGCGCGCGGCATCGCCATCGTCAACGAAGGTTCGGCGCCGCGCGCGTCGTGGATTTTCCTCCATGACGAGCGCCTGGGCGGTGCGCTGGTGCAATTGGTTCAGCTGAACGCGAAGAGCTAGGCGCTCGCGGGCTCTGAGATCATTTTGCGGATGGCGCGCTCAAACACCTCGGGCGGCTGCGCGCCTTGGATGAGCCACTGATTGTTGAAGATCACGGACGGCACGGCCTGGATGCCGTTGCCGCGCCAATGCTCTTCGTCGGTGCGGACCTCGAGCGTGTAGGCGTCGCTGGCGAGAATTTCGCGGGCGCGGGCTTCGTCCAAGCCGGCTGCTGCGGCGGCGCGGGCGAGCACCTCATGGTCGCTGGTGGAGAGCTGGTCGGTGAAATTGGCCTTGAACAGCGCATCCTTCAGTTCGAGTTGCCGGCCTTCGAGCGCGGCCCAGTGCAGCAAGCGATGCGCGTCAAACGTGTTCCAGATGCGGCTGTCGGGGCTGTAGTTGAAGGTGAAGCCGAGTGCGGCGCCGTTGTCATGAATGGCTTGGCGCACGGCGGCGGAACGCTCGGCGGTCGAATTGTATTTGCGCTGGACGTGCTCGGTCGTGTTCTCGCCCTCCGGCCCCATATCCGGATTGAGCTCGAATGGCTGCAAGTGAATGTCGGCCTCCACCTCATTGCCGAGCGCGCGCAGCGCCGTCTGCAGCGAACGCAGGCCGATGACGCACCATGGACAGGCGACGTCGGAGATAAAGTCGATGCGAAGCGGCGTGGCCATCAGCGCGGCGCGCGTTTGGCAAGGATGCGCTGCAACGTGCGGCGATGCATGTTCAAGCGTCGCGCTGTTTCACTGACATTGTGCCCGCACAATTCATAGACGCGCTGAATGTGCTCCCAGCGAATGCGGTCGGCGCTCATCGGATTGTCCGGCGGCTCGGGCGTTGTGTCCGGCGCGGCGAGCAGCGCTTTGACAATGTCTTCCGGGTCCGCCGGCTTGGCCAGATAGTCGAGCGCACCGGCTTTGACGGCTGCGACGGCGGTGGCGATGGCGCCGTAGCCGGTCAGCATCACGATGCGGCAGTCGGGCCGGCTCTTGTTGAGCGCTTCGACCACCGAAAGCCCGGAGCCGTCCTCCAGACGCAGATCGAGTACGGCGTAGGCCGGCGGCGACTTGGCCGCGACGTCGCTTGCTTCGGCGACCGAACCGATCGCGGTCACCTCAAAGCCGCGGCTTTCCAGCGCGCGCGCCAAGCGCGTGCGGAAGGCGGCGTCGTCATCGAGGATCAAAAGGGTCTTTTCCCCTTCCGGGGGTGCTGTCGCACTCATGGGATTTCCAGCTCCGATGTCTCTGTATTTAGACCATTTCGCGCCAGATCAAAGCGCTGGCGCTTCGATCGCGGCGCGCGGCCACACAGTTTTCACCACGGCGCCTTCGTTGGGCGGACGGCGATTGCGCACATCCAGCTTGGCGCCGGTGCGCTCAAGCAGGGTTTTGGAGATGAAAAAGCCGAGGCCCAAGCCGCCGGCGATGCCTTCGTGATCGCGCTCGGTGAGATAGGGCTCGCCGATGCGGCCCAGGATGGCGGGTGAGAATCCCGGACCATCGTCGCGGACCGTGATCTCGACAGTCTCCGCCGTCCAGCGCGCTTCGATGTCGACCCGGGTGCGGGCGAAACCGACGGCGTTTTCAACAATGCCCCCCAGCGCATGCACAATCTCCGGCATGCGGCGAACGTCGATCGGGCCGTCGCCTTCGGTGCTGATGACGATGTCCGTGCCCAGCCCCTCGTGCGGTGAGGCGACCTCTTCCAACATGGCGCGGATCGGCGCGCGCTGGAGCATGACATCGCCTTGCTCGCGATTGGCGGAGAGCTGGCCGAGAATGGCGCGGCAGCGTTCGCTTTGGGTGACGAGCAGCTGCAAATCTTCGGCGCGTGGATCGTCCGGCTTCAGATCGCGCGCCATTTCCTTGGCGACGAGATGAATGGTGGCGAGCGGCGTGCCGAGTTCGTGAGCAGCGGCGGCGGCGAGCCCGCCAAGCGCCGAAAGCGTTTGTTCACGCGCCAAAACTGCTTGCACGGCGGCCAGCGCGATGTTGAGGCGCTCTTCTTCGGCGGCGACGCGCCAGGCATAGACGCTGGTGAAGCCCAAACCGACAAGCACGGCGGCGGCAATGCCAAGCTGGTAAAGCGGCGGCAGATCGAACGATGCGCCCTCCGGCCAGGGCAACGGAAAGCGCAACACGGAAATGGCGCCGACGCAGGCGAACGAAAGCGCCGCCAGCATCGCGGTCACGCTTGGGCGCAGGATCGTCGCCGACACCGCAACCGGCGCGACGAACAAGAACACGAATGGGTTCTGCAATCCGCCGGTCAGCGCCAGCAGCACCGCGAGCTGGATGACGTCATAGGCAAGCTGGCCGGCGGCTTCCCATTCCAGCGCCAGCTCCTGCGAGCGGCGGCTGGCGATCAGCCCCAGATTGAGCGCGACCGAAACACCGATGGCGGCGAGCGCCCAAGCCAGCGGAAAGTCCACGTCCAGGCCGAAACGCACGAACACGACGGCGACCGTCTGTCCGAACACCGCCAACCAGCGCAGCAGAATGAGGGTGCGTACGCGCACGCGGCTCTGGGCGGTCCAGAAGCCGGGGATGGGTGCGGGCAGGCGGGTGTCTTGAACAGCCATAACGAAGCGCCCGTCATGGCCCGCCTGAGCCTTTGCGCCAAGGGCATATCCGTCGTTCAGTCGCGATCCAGCGCCACCACCATCGGGCCAAGCTCATGGAGGTGGTCGCTGCGATTGCGATCGGGCGCCCACAAGCTGGAGACCGCGCCATCCAGAAACAGCGCGTCGCGACAGTGCAGGGCGTCGCGAAAGAAGCGCGCGAACTTGCCGAACGACACGACGCTGCGGCTGATGACGAAGTACGCGGTGTGGGCGTCGCGCACGCCGACGCCGTTGCGGATGAAACGGGACTCGCCGTCGGGCGCGAAGCGCGGATGCAGCGCGCCATCGATCACCAGCATCGGTCCCGACTGTGTCGCCCAGCGCGCGGACGGCCGCGTAGCGGCGAAAGTCTCGGAGCGATCGACGTGCAGGGCGCCGTCCATCCCCTGCCAGAACACGCCGTTGGGCTTCATGTGAAAGTTGCCGGGGCCATCTGTGAGGCGCAGCGGGTGCTGCTCTTCGCCATCTTCGATGTAGAGCCCGATCGGCGCGCCGCGATCATTGTACATGCCGCCGTTCATGGCGAAGCGGACGTGGGCGCCGGGGCCGAGCTCGGCCGCCAGCGCCTCGAAGCTGCGTAAATAGGCGCCTGATGCGCCGCGTGACGCCAAACGCAGATCGTGATGGCGCGCATCGAAGGCGCAGACGAGAAAACGCGCGCCTTCGAATTCATGTTCGGCGCAAGCGGGTGGCGCGCGGCGTTGGCTCAGCAGCGCTGCGGCGGTCGCCACAAGCACGAGTGCGGCTGCGAAGGCGGCAAGGATCAAACGCCGCGAACGGATGAGCTCCATGGCGCGGAAATGCACTGTATTCGCGGTTTCTCTCAAGCGGCGGCTGCGGCATTGCGCCCCCTGTGCCTTCGCGCCGCGTTGCTTGTGGACGGGCTCGGCGAATAGCGTCCGGCATGCCTCCGAACGTTGAGACCCCGCGCCGGAATTTGACGGGCGCCGCAGTGCCCGCTTTGGCGGCGGCGGCGTTGGCGGGGCTGGGCGCACTGTTGATCGTGAGCCGTAACGGCGAGCCCGCGCCCGCTGGCGCGCCAGTGGTCGAGAATTGCATTTTGGAAGGGATCGATGCGGTAGGCGGGCCGATCGATCTTGTCGACACAAATGGCGCGGCGGTGACGCAAGCTGACTTCGCGGGCCAGCCGGTGGCGGTCTATTTCGGCTTCACCAATTGCCCGTTTGCGTGCCCGGTGACGATGCAGACCTTGGCGGCGGCACTTGCGGAAGCCAACGCGCCGGACATCCAGCCGGTGCTGATCAGTCTCGACCCCGAGCGCGACACGCCGGAGCGCATGGGCGCGTATGCGGCGACTGATGGCTTTCCGTCGGGCCTCATTGGGCTGACCGGGAGCGCGGCTCAGGTCGAGGCGGCGAAGGCGGCGTTTCGGGTCTTTGGCAATCGCGTGCCGATCGAGGGCGCGGCGCCGGATGTCTATGACATCGACCATTCGTCGCTGCTCTACATCATGGACGGGCAGTGGCGGACGGTGGCCGCGGTGCGCACCGTCCAGCGCGCCAATGAAGCCGACCCGCGCAGTCCGCTGGCGGCGGTGCCGCCGGAAAATATGGCCGCGTGCATCGCTGCGGGGCTGGAGCGGGCAAGGACCGCTGGCGCGATTATGGGAAATCAGCGCGGTTAATACCGCTTGGCGCGCCCTGAAACCAACATTACGCTGACGCCAGACTTGCATCGGGTTGGGGGAACACCCGTCCGGGAGTTGGGTTAGGACGTTTGGCCGATTGCGCGGCGCTGTGGCGCCGCAGCAAATGTGTCCTGACAGGCGTCTTAGCTTGTTGGCAACGGGATGGCGCGCAGTATCCGGTGAGGATTGCTGCGGCGCAGCACGAAAGGGCGAGATGCTCTATTCGCTTTATGAACTGGGCCACATGTCGATGGCCCCGCTGCGGATGGCGGCGCTGATGCAATCGAGCATCCTGCGCTCACCGCTCAACCCGGTCGCCGACACCGAGATCGCGCGCACGGCCGCGGCCGCCTCCGATCTGTTTGAAAGCATGACCCGGCGCTACCGCAAGCCGGATTGGATGCTGCCGACGACGACGGTCAACGCCGTCGAAGTGGCGGTGACGCCGAAAGCGGTGTGGTCGTCGCCGTGGGCCGACATGGTGCATTTCGAGCGCGATGGCGCAGCTTTGAAGCAGGCGCGTGGCGATCGCACCGATCCGACCGTGCTCATTGTCGCGCCGATGTCAGGCCATTACGCGACGTTGCTACGCGGCACGGTCGAAGCGTTCCTGCCGTCGCACGAAGTGTATGTCACCGACTGGGCCGACGCGCGCATGGTGCCGGTGTTCGCCGGGCGCTTCGATCTGAACGATTATATCGATCACGTCATCGCCATGGTGCGCGAACTGGGGCCGGAGACGCACATCGTCGCGGTGTGCCAGCCGGGGCCGTTGGCGCTTTCGGCGGTCGCGCTGATGTCGCAAGAGGACGATCCCTGCACGCCGGCGACGATCACCATCATGGGCTCGCCGATCGATGCGCGGAAATCGCCGACGGCGCCGAACCTGCTGGCCGAAAAACGCGACATCGAGTGGTTCAAGAAAAACATGATCCACACGGTGCCGGCGCTCTATCCGGGCGCGTTCCGGCGCGTCTATCCGGGCTTCCTGCAGCTGGCGAGCTTCATGGGCATGAACCTGTCGCGTCACGTCGATGCGCACTACGCCTATTTCCAGAACCTGGTGAAGGGCGACGGCGACGACGCGCGCAAGCACCGTGAGTTCTACGATGAGTATCTGGCGGTGATGGATCTCACCGAAGAATTCTACATCCAGACGCTGGAAGAGGTGTTCCAGAAATACTCGCTTGCCAACGGCACGCTGCAACACCGCGGCGTGCTGGTTGATCCAGGGGCGATCACCAAGACGGCGCTGCTGACGGTCGAAGGCGAGAACGACGATATTTCCGGCATCGGCCAAACCCAGGCCGCGCACGATATCTGCGTCAATATTCCCGAAGCCATGCGCCGCGACTACATCCAGCCGGGCGTGGGCCACTACGGCGTGTTCAGCGGCCGGCGTTTCCGCACCGAGATTTATCCGCGTGTGAAGGACTTCATGCGCACGTTCCAATCGCCTGCGTCGCGCGGCGCGCGGCGCGCCAATCTCAAAGTCGTCGGCAAGGATTGATCATTCGCGCGGGCCGCTCCAACTCGGTTGCGGGTTGGGATCGAGCAGCGTCATGGTCTTGCCTTCGGCTGGACGAACGGTGTGGCCGGCGGGATCGAAATCTTCGAGACAGCGCACATTGACCCCGTAGTGATCGGGCATCGAGCGCTTGCGATGAAACGGATAGATGCCGCAGACGCTGCAGAAATAGTGCTTCGCGATGCGCGCGTTCCATTGATAGAGCGAGAGCTTGTCCTCGCCGGCGAGCAGCTTGAAGCGGCTTTCGTGGACCGTCGTCATCAGCGCGTTTTTCCTTGCGCAGAGCGAACAATCGCACGTGTAGATGTCGCTCATATCGGTTTCGATTTCGAACCGAACCGCGCCGCAATGACACGAGCCTGAATAAACGCGCATGTGCTCACCTTCTCGCGCAGCCTAACGCGCACGGACGGGTGCGGTGAAGCGCGGATCGTGAGAGTCTTTGCGTATGCGCTTCGATTCGCGACCGAAGGTCGAGCCAAGTCAGACCGAGATCGAAACGATCGACGGCCGGCGCGTGCCGGTCAAGTTGATCGTCAATCCACGCGCGCGCCACGTGTCGGTCCGCATCGATCCGACGCGGCGCGAGGCGATCGCGACGGCGCCGTCGAAACGCTATCTCAAGCACGCCGCGCAATTCGCGGCTGAGCGCGCTGGCTGGATCGCCAACGAATTGTCGCGGCTGCCAAAGGGCGTGCTGCTCGCGCCGGGGTCGCGGGCGCCGTTGCGTGGCGTTGAGCATGAGCTTGTCTATGAGCACGGCCGCGGGCCGGCGCGCATTGAAGACGGGGCGCGCCTCATTGTGCCGGCGCCGGATGTGGCGTTGTTCGAAGCGCGACTGTTGCGCTTCCTGAAGGATCAGGCGCGCGAGGATCTGATCGATCGCGTTGCCCATCACGCCGTGACGCTGGGCGTGCGGCCGGTGCGGATTCAGGTGAAGGAGTTGCGCTCGCGCTGGGGCTCGTGCTCGGTCGACGGCATTCTCGCCTTCTCCTGGCGGCTCATTCTGGCGCCGCCCTTCGTGTTGGACTATCTCGCCGCGCACGAAACCGCGCACCTGCGCGAGATGAACCATTCGCGCCGCTTCTGGGCGCATGTGAAGCGCTGCATGCCGGAGTTTGAGCTCGGCCGCGACTGGCTGCACGAAAACGGTTACGCGCTGCACGCCGTGGGCATGGCGCGCTAATCGCACATCGTGAGAGGCAAAGAAAAACTCCCCGTGTCGCCACGGGGAGTTTGTGAGTTCGATCCAGTTTCGGCGCCTATTGGCTGCCAGGCTCGACGCCCGGACCAATGTGCTCGCGGTAGAACGCCAGCGATTCCGTGTAGACGGTCCGCCAGTGATCGCCCTGATCGGCGCGATAATAGTGATCCATGTCGACCAGCGTCACGAGGCGCGTCGGCCGCCCGGCGCGCTCCATTGCACGAACCATGAGTTCGCTCTGCTGAATCGGCACGGTCTGATCTTCATCGCCATGGATGATGAGGAGCGGAATGGTCACGCGTTCGGCGTTGTGCGCAGCCGAGTAGAGGTTCAGCTCCGGACCTTCGTCGCCAATCGCATCGCGCCAGTACTGGTAGGAGATGCTTTGCGAGCCCGAGCCGCCGCCGCTGATCACGTCGGCTTCGATCTGGCCTGCACGCTCCCAGCGCTGCATGGCGTTGAGGTCTGACACCCCCGCGCCGGCGATGGAGCAACGATAGAGATTGGTGTCGCGGAACGACGCTGTGAACGCGACGTAGCCGCCATACGACCAACCCGTGATGCAGACGCGGTTTGGATCAGCGATGCCTTGCGCGATCAGATAGCGGGTGCCGTCGGTGACGTCGTCTTGCATGCGACGACCCCACTGGCGGTGGCCTGCCTCCACGAAACGCCGTCCGAAACCGCCGCCGCCGCGGAAGTTCGGCTGGAAGACCGCATAGCCCTGGCTAGCGAACACGATGGCGAAGGGATCGAAACCCCACACATCGCGGCCCTCGGGGCCGCCATGCGGCACGACGATGAGCGGCAAGTTCGTGGCGTTGGTCACGCCAGGCGGAATCCAGAGATAGCCCCACAATTGCTGACCATCGCTGGCGGTGTAGTTCACCACGCGTTGGGTCGGCAGCAATGCCGGGTTCACGTTGGCGCGCTGGCGGAAGAGCGTGTTCAGCGTGCGGGTTTCGGTGTTGTAGAGCGCGTAGGTGCCGAGATCTTGCGGGCCATCGGTTTGGATGAGCCACAAGTTTCCGGTTTCACCGCCGCGGCCCACAAGCCGAATGTTGAGTTGGTCGCCGAGGGCTGCGTTGATCGCGGTCCAATGGCGGCCGAAGTCGCGGTCCTTGGCTTCGCAGGTCCAACGGTGGGCCCACCAGCAGGCTGCGAGCACCGTGTTGCGATCGCGGTCGAGTTCAGCGTCGAACACGTCGAAATCCGGGTTGGTTTGGACGGTTTCGACAAACTCGCCGTTGCTGCTGTCGTAGACGAACAGGCCAGTGGTGTCTTGGCCCTCGCGCCGTGCCACGACGAACACTTGGCCAGGCTGCAGCGCAGGACCCAAACCCTGGAACGTCGGCGCTGAGTTGGCGGCGTCGGCGCCGCGATAGCGGATGATTTCCGTCCATTGCCTTTGGCCGGGGCCGCGGCGTGACCACGCCCAACCGCGTCCCATGCCAACGACGTCTTGGCGCAGGACCGGCGTGCCATTGGCGTCAACGACCCAACCGACGGTGTAAAGACCGCCGCGCTCCACTTCGGTGTGGTCGCCGGTATTGACGTCGACGCGCCAAAGCTTCGCGCCGCCTTCGTCAGGCACGATCATCAGCACGTGGTTTTCGTCGCTCGACAGCATGCTGACGAGGCCAGCATTGATGTAACGCGGAAAGCCTTGCGCGGACGAGGGATCGTAGAGCGGAATGCGGTTCGTGCCGTCAGCGTTGGTGGCGTAAATGCGCGAGACGAATTCGAAGCCGTCATCGACGTGGACGCGTTGCAGCGCGGAGCGGCGGCTGGCGACAACGCGGATCTTCTGGCGATAACCGAAGATCAGGCGATCATCGCTTTTGAAGTCGACGAACGTGAATTCCATTTGGTGTTCGTTGCGCGCCGATTGGATCGCGCGCGACTGGCGGGTCTCCATGTCGACGACAATCAGGTGATCGCCGACATCGTCGTGGCGGATCACCGCGATGTAGCGCCCGCTTGGCGAAAGCGTCGCGCCGCGGACTTGTTCGTAGCCGTAGAACCATTCAAGCGGAGCGCGCTGGGTTTGCGCCGCCGCGGGCAGCGCAAGCACCAACGCCGCCCCGATCAGGACGAAGAGTGTTCGGAACATACATACCCCCAAACGCCGTTTGTGCGGACGTTGACGGGTTTTTGTAGCGAACGCTTGTGCGCCTGTCAGCCGGCTTCGGCGGTTCCCGAGTTTAGCCTTCGGGGCCGAAGTCGAGCGAGCGGTCGCTATCGTCGGGTGGTGTGGGCGGGGGTGCGCCGACAATGGCGCCGATTGGCGCGCCGACGGCGGTAATGGTGGGATCAGGGGGCGCTGGTTCACCGACGCTGTAATCTTCTTCGCCCGGCATTTGCATGGTGCGGCGCGGCGTATTTTGCAGCGCCACCGGCATGATGCGCGCCCAAATTTCCGTTGGCAGCGAGCCTCCGGTGACGCGGTTGGTGACGGCGAAATTGTCGTTGCCGACCCACACCCCGGTCACCATGCCGGGCGTGAAGCCGACGAACCACGCGTCGCGATAGTCGTTGCCGGTGCCGGTCTTCCCGCCGACGTCGCGGCCATCGATGCGCGCGCGGGTGCCGGTGCCCGCTTCGACAACGCGACGCATCATCAGATTCATGTAGCGCATGGGGCGCTCATCGATGACGCGAACACGCTGGCTCGGACGCCAGCTCCACATGGTTTCGTTGCTGTTGGCGCGGCGGATGCGGGTGATGCCGTGGGCCTCGACATTGTAGCCTTCCGCCGCCATCGCGCCGTAGGCTTGTGTCATTTCAAGCAAGGAAATTTCCTGCGCGCCGAGCGCCAGCGAATGATAATTGTGCAGCTCCGAACGCACGCCCAGGCGGCGCGCGACATCGATCACCTTGTCGCCGCCAATCTCATTGGCGACGCGGATTGCCACCATGTTGTAGGAGAGCGCAAATGCGCGCGTGAGTTCGGTCGGGCCGTTATATTCTTCCTCGTAATTGCCAGGCGACCAATCCGGCTGGCCGGCAATGTGGATCGTGATCGGCGCGTCTTCGCGCACCGTCCATGGCGTGAGGCCGTTTTCCATCGCGGCGAGATAGATGAAGAACTTGAACGATGAGCCCGGCTGCCGGCGCGCCTGCGTGGCGCGGTTAAACTGGCTCTGCTCGTAGTCGCGCCCTCCGACCATGGCGCGCACGCCGCCCGTGTCGTCAAGCGTGAGCGCCGCAGCTTGGCCGACGCGGCGATCCTCGCCTTGCTCGGCCAGCACCGCTTCCACCGCTTCGGTGGCGGCGCGCTGCGCGGCGATGTCGATGGTTGTCTCGATGATGAAGTCGTCGCGTTCCTGGCCGATGACTTCGTTGAGCAGCGGATCGATCCAATCGCGATAATAGCTGAGCACGCCAGCCGGGTTGCGGCGGCTGACGACAAGATCCTGACCAAGAGCGGCGTCGCGTTCGGCGGCGCTGATGAAGCCCATGGTGACCATTTCGTTGAGCACGACTTGGGCGCGATCGCGCGCGGCGTTGATGTCCTGACTGGCTGGGTTGAGCCGTGACGGCGCCTTCACCAGTCCCGCCAACATCGCCGATTGCAGCAGCGTGAGTTCGCGGGCCGGGCGATCGAAATAGCGCTCGGAGGCGGCTTCAATGCCATAGGCGCCGGCGCCGAAATAGACGCGGCTCAGATAGAGCGCGAGGATTTCGTCCTTGCTGAAGCGCGTCTCCAGCCAAATCGCCATCATGATTTCCTGCGCCTTGCGGCGCCAGGAACGTTCGTTGGTGAGAAATAGGTTCTTGGCGAGTTGCTGGGTGATGGTGGAGCCGCCTTGCACGACGCGGCCGGAGCGTATGTTCTCGGCCGCGGCGCGCATCATGCCGCCGACGTCAACGCCGAAATGGTGATAGAAGCGGCGGTCCTCGATGGCGATGAACGCTTGCGCCACGTAGGGCGGCAGTGACGCGAGATCGACGGGCGGCGCGTTCTGCGCGCCTTCACGCAAGATCACGTGGCCGTTGCGATCGAGGAAGGTGATCGACTGGCCTTGTCGTGCTTCCCAGAGGTCGTCGGTCGAGGGCATGCCCCAGGTGACGAAGAAAAAGAACGCCACAACCGCGAGCACGCCGCCAATGGCGGCGTAGCCGCCCCAGACAGCGGCTTCGCGCACATTGCGCGGGCGTTTGACGTTGCTCGCGCGCCGCCACATCTCGCCGCCGAACGCACGCGCGCCGCCGCGAAATGCAACCCAGCGCGGCTCCACGGCCTTCCAGGTTTCGCGCGCCCTGTGCTCGACCTGCGCACGCGCTTTGGCCAGGCGCGATGGGGGTACGTCCGGATCGGGCTCGTCGCCGGCGGCGCGGAAATAATTGGCCGGCAAATCTTCCGGCGGCGCGGCCGGCTGCTCAGCGATGGGCGCGGAGGTTGCCTCGATTTGCGCCGGTTCTTCTTCGATGCGCGCCGCGATGGCGGGAGGGGCCTCGTCTTCGTCGACCGCAGGCGGCGCGGGGGCTTCTTCCTCGGCTTGCGGTTTGTCCGTTGTGCTGAAGGTCGGTTCGGGCGCCTCGGGGGCCTCGGGCTCAAGCGGCGTTGGCTCAGGCTCTGGCTCGGCTTCCGCCTCGAAAACGGTCTCCGCGATGGCGTCGGGTTCGGGCGCCTCCTCGACGGCCGCCGCCTCGATTGGAGGCTCGACGGCGACAGGTTCAGGTTCGGCCTCGAACAGCGACGCGCCTTCGGTCGTGACCTCGGGCTCTGGTTCGGGCAAGGGCAAATCAGCGTCGGCTGCGATCTGCTCGGCAACGTCCGGCGTCGCCGCGTCATCTGGTGCGCGTGGCGGCGGAGGCGGGGCCTCCGGCTCGTTCGGATCGTTTTCGTCAGCCACCCCGGCTCCTCCGCGCCTGCTGGTAGCGCGATTCGACCGCGGTTCGGCCCGTTGCGGGCAGGTCGCGATCGCCCCCAGCGAAACGCGCGTAGGGCGGCAGCTGGTTCCCACCGCCCGTTAACGATGATTTTGGGACGCAAAGCCGCGCTCGGCAACCGAAACCAAAGCCGCTTTTTGTTGCCGTTTGGGGAGGGCGCGGCCATATATTGCGGGAACGCCGCACCTGGTCCTGCGGCAAGGAGGTTATTTAATGAGCGACTACCACTCCCAGGCGCGGCCGATCCCGACCAGCCGGGCGGACATGGCGGTCGATGCTGGCCTGCGCGCCTTCATGCTCGGCATCTACAACAAGATGGGCCTCGGCCTGCTGCTGTCGGGCGGTCTGGCCTATCTCGTGGGCTCCACGCCGGCCCTTTACATGACGCTGCTGACGCCGCCGCTGGCGTACGTCGTCATGTTTGGCCCGTTGGCGATCCTGCTCATCTCCAGCTTCACCATGCGTAATCCGTCGCCGGTTGCGGCAAACCTTGTGTATTGGAGCGTCGTGACGCTGATCGGCGTCAGCATGGGCGCCATCGTCTTCGCCTACGCCCGCGTCCCGGACGGCATGACGATCGTCGCCAAGGCGTTCCTGATCACCGCCGCTTCGTTCGGCGCGCTCAGCCTGTGGGGCTACACCACCAAGCGCGATCTCTCGGGCTTCGGCACGTTCCTGATCATGGGCCTGATCGGCCTCGTGATCGCGTCGATCGTCAACATGTTCATCGCCAGCTCGGCGCTGAGCTTCGCGATTTCGGTGATCGGCGTGCTGGTGTTCGCCGGCCTGACCGCGTTCGACACGCAGCGCCTGAAGTACATGTACTACCAGCTTGGCGGCGATCAGCGCGCCATGGCTGTGGGCACCACGTTCGGCGCGCTCAGCCTGTACCTGAACTTCATCAACCTGGTCCAATTCATCCTGAGCCTGCTGTCGCCGCGCAACTAAGCGGCGCCGCTAGGTGATCGAGACTGCAAAGCCCCGGCCTAGCCGGGGCTTTTTTCTTGGGCCCTCAGTCGCCGACCACTTGCATGCGCTTGGGTTCGAGCACGGCAAGCACGCGGGCGAGATCATGGCCGCGGCGCAGGATGCGCCCATCCATGGCGCGGACGCTGTAGGGGCCTTGTTTGCGGGCCTCCTCAGGGCGCTTTTCGATCTGATAGAGCGGCGCTTCGCTGGAGCGGCGATAGACGCTAAACAGTGCACGATCCGTCAGCGCGTCTATGGCATAGTCACGCCACTCGCCCGCGGCCACCATGCGTCCGTAGAAGCGTAGTATTCGATCCAGTTCAGGACGCTCAAAAAAGACCGTGCGTCCGCTCATTTCGAATCGCGCCTCATGCGTAATTTAGAACGTCTGCCAAGTAGCAAAGCGCATCCGCTACATTATTACAAATCAGTACCTCGGCACTTTTGCCTTGCTTACGCCGCATCGTAGCGCGACCTTAGTTGCGTGGCCGGCCGGAGAAAGGCTCGTATCCGGTATCCATCAGCCCCCCCAGCCCCCCGGGTGCGCGCTTCGGTCGGCCACACATCTCTCTCTACAAAGCCCGCGATCATAGCGGGCTTTGTTGTTTCGGGGCTCCAGTTTTCACATGAAAATCAGCCAATTGCGTAGCGCTCACAGAGGCGCCGCGAAGGCTGCAGCAGGCGCTCTGCAAGGTGACTGGGCGCGCCGCATGCGCCGCCGCGTGCACAGCGAGTCACCCCGTGAAGGGAGCCGAAACCTAGGCGGAATCGCCGCACATGATTCGGCGAAGCAGCGGTGGTTTTGGGGATAACGACGGTGGCGTTTCACCGGAATCCGCCTTAAGAGCAGCGCTCGATTTTGGACTGGGACATCTATCCACATGCTGCTGCAGGTCGACGGTCTGCGGAAGACGTTTGGCCGCCGGGTCGCCGTTGATGGAATTGGCTTCTCGCTCGACGTGGGCGAGATCGTCGGTTTCCTCGGCCCCAACGGCGCGGGCAAGACCACAACGATGCGCATGATCGCGGGCTATCTCGAGCCCGACGAAGGCGCGGCCAAAATCTTCAACATCGACGTGGCGCGCGAGCGCCGTCGGGCGCAGGAGCGCGTGGGCTATTTGCCCGAAGGCGCGCCACTCTATGGCGAGATGACGCCGTGGTCGTTCTTGCGCTTTGTCGCGGAGACGCGTGGCATGGCGCGCGAAGCGGCGAGGCATGCCGTGCGCCGCGCGGCGCGGGATGCGCGCCTGGGTGACACGATCGATCGGCCAATCGAGACGCTGTCGAAGGGCTATCGCAGGCGCGTGGGTCTGGCCTCGGCGCTGCTGCACGATCCGATGCTGCTTATTCTGGACGAGCCGACGGACGGCCTCGATCCGAACCAACGGCATGCCGTGCGCGATTTGATCAAGCGCCTGGGCGAAGAGCGCGGCCTGATCATTTCTACGCACAGCCTTGAGGAAGTCGAAGCCGTGTGCACGCGCGTCATCGTGATCGACCAGGGCCGCATCGTCGCCGACAAGGCGCCGCAAGCGCTGATCGACGAGCATGGTTCGCTGGAGCGCGCGTTCACCGCGCTCACGCGCGGGGAGGAACGCGCGTGAAGAAACGACCCGGGCTTGCCAGCATGCTCGCCGTTTATCGGCGCGAGCTGCTTTCCTATCTCACGACGCCGACGGCCTATGTGTTCGTGGCGGTGTTTCTGTTCGCCATCGGGCTATTCACGTTCCAGGTCGGCGGGTTCTTCGAGGCGCGCCGCGCCGAGTTGAGCGCCTTCTTCGCGTTCCATCCCTGGATCTTCATGGTGTTCCTGCCGGCTGTCGCGATGCGGCTCTGGTCGGAAGAGACGCGCTCGGGCGCGCTTGAGCTGCTGCTAACGCTGCCGGCGCCGACTTGGTCGCTGGTGCTGGGCAAGTTCTTGGCCGCCTGGACAATCGCTGCGGTCGCGCTGGTGTTGACGCTGCCGCTGTGGGTCACGGTGAATGTGCTGGGCTCGCCCGACAATGCGGCGATCTTCACGGCGTATTTGTCGAGCTTGCTCATGGCAGGCGCTTACATCGCGATCGGCTCGGCCATGTCGGCGCTGACGCCCTCGCAAGTGGTGGCGTTTGTGCTGTCGGTGTTGGTGGCGTTCCTGCTCACCGCGCTGGGCTTGCCGATTGTGCTCGACTTCTTCTCCTCGTTCACCGGCGGCGGCTTCGCTGAAGCGGTGGCGCGGTTCTCCATTCTCCATCATTTCGACGCCGCGCAGCGCGGCGTCGTGGAATTCCGCTCGGTGTTCTACTTCGCGACGCTGATTGCTCTGTGTCTTGGCTTTACCGCGCTGGCGGTCGATGCGCGGCGGGGAGGCTGAGCCATGAGCGCACGCCGTTTCGCCTTGTTCGCCGCCTTGGCGCTGTTCATCGCTTTCGTGGCGGTGAACGTCACCGCCAATTCCTGGTTCAAATCCTGGCGGCTCGATCTCACCGAGAACCACCTCTACTCGCTGAGCCCCGGCACCCAGGAAACGCTGAACCAGCTCACCGAGCCGGTGCAGCTCACGCTCTATTACTCGCGCGACTCCGCTGCGCGGCTGCCGCAAGTGCAGGCCTATGCGTCACGCGTGCGCGAAATGCTGCAGACCTTCCAAGCGCGCTCGCGTGGGCGGGTGCGGTTCGTGGAAGTGAATGTCGAAGCGTTTTCCGATCAAGAAGACGACGCGGTGGCGGCGGGTATCGAACCGTATCGGCCGTTCGAAGGCGCCGACCCGATTTATTTGGGCCTGACCGGCGCCAACGCGATCGACGATCAGCGCACCATCCCCTTCTTCGATCCTCAGCGCGAAGCCTTCCTCGAATACGAGGTGACGCGGCTGATCTACGAACTGGAAAATCCCGATCCGGTGCATGTCGGCCTGATCACGTCGCTGCCCATCGATCCGGCGACGGCTGTCGATCCGCGCACGGGCGCGGGCATGGGCCAGTCCGTGTTCGCGGTGGAGATGGGCCGGTTGATGCAGGTGACGCGCCTGGCGCCCGGCTTTTCGGTGATTCCTGACGACATCGATGTGCTCGCCGTCATTCATCCGGGCGAACTCACGCCGACGCAGGCGTTTGCGATCGATCAGTTTGTTCTGCGCAAGGGCCGCGCATTCATCGCGCTCGATCCCGCTTCGCTGATGGCCGAGCAGGCGCGCGGCGGCTTCGACGCGTTCAGCCCGACGGACGGTGCGCCGCTGGCCTCGACGCTTGAGCCCTTGCTCTCGGCGTGGGGCGTAACGCTTTCGCCGGGCGTGGTGCTCGACGGGCAGCACGCACTCAGCGTCAACACGCAGGACCCGCGCACGGGCCAAACCATCGAGGCGCCGCAGCCTCTGTTCTTTACGGCCGTGCCGCAAAACGATGGCCTCGACCGCGACGATCTGATGACGGCGTGGCTGCAGCGCGGCGTGAATTTCGGCTTGGCCGGATCGCTGGCCGTGACTGAGCGCGAAGGCGTTGAATCGCATCCACTCGCACGCACCAGCGGCCAGACCATGCGGATGTCGGCGGCGGAAGCGCTGCAGCGGCCATCGCCGTTCCAAATCATGTCGATGTGGCCGCAAGGCAGCGGTCGCCGCGAAACCGTGGCGGTGCGTTTGTCGGGTACGCTGCCGACCGCATTCCCGGAGGGACGCCCCGCCGCTGAAGCGCCGCCACCTCCTGTTGAAGGCGAAGCGCCGGCGCCGGACGCTGCGCCCACGGACGCCGAAACTGCACCTGTCGATGATGCGCCCGTGCTGGCGCGCTCGGAGACCTCGGCGCAGATCGTCATCGTCGCCGACGTCGATTTCCTCGCCGACGATTTCTACATCGATCCGCGCACCGGCACGCCAGGCGCCGATAACGCCGCGTTCGCGCTCAACGCCATCGATGTCCTGGGCGGTTCGGATGCTTTGGTGTCGTTGCGCTCGCGCGCGCCATCGCTGCGGCGCATGGATTTGGTGGAAGAGATGGAAAACGATGCGCGTCGCCGCATCGAGCGCCGTCAGACCGAACTCCAGCAAGAGCTGCAAGAAACCGAAGCGCAATTGGCCGAGCTGCAGGCGCGCGGCCGTGGGTCGGGTTTCTTCTCCGGTGATCTGGGCGCTGAGCTGACGCCCGAGGAAGCTGCGACGATCGAGCAGTTTCGCGCACGCGCGATCCAGGTGCGCGGCGAGTTGCGCGGCGCCGAACGGGAATTGCGCGGCGACATCGACCGCCTGCAAGGCGCGATCGTGTTCATCAACATCTGGCTGGCGCCGCTTCTGATCGCGGCCGGCGGCGTGTTCTTGTTCTGGCGCCGCCAACGTCGCGGGAGGGCGCGCCAATGACGACCGATTTGGCCGAGCGCCGTAAGCGCAGCGCGCTGACTCTGTTCCTGATCGCGGGCGCGCTGGCGGCGATCGCGGCGGTGACTGTCGGCATCGAGATGCGCGCCGGGCAACCGGAAGCCGCGGCGGGCTTGGTGCTGCCGGATCTGGCGGAGTCGATCAACGGCGCGCAGCGGATCACGATCACCAGCGACGAGGCCACCTATCGCATCGAGCGCACGCAGCGCGGCTGGGCGATGCGCGATCGCGACGACTATCCGGTGCTCGCGGCGCGGCTCGGGCAGTTCACTGATGCGTTGGAAGCGCTGCGCTACACGCGGCGCATGACCAACGATCCAGCCAAGCACGAGCGGCTGGGCGTGACCGATCCCCGGCAAGGCGGACGCGGCGTGCTGGTGCAGATCGAAGATGGCCGCGGCGCGCTGCTGGTCAACTTGATCTTCGGCATCGAGCCAAGCGGCGGCTTCTACGTGCGCGAGCCGGAGGACAACCAAACCTGGGCGGCCGAAGTGCGCGGCGATGTCGAGTTGCCGCCATTGCGCGATGCGGCGGCGTGGATGGAATTGCGGCCACTGAACATCGCCGCCGACCGCCTGGCGCGGGTCGAGGTCATGCCGCGCGAAGGGCGCGCTTACATCTTAGCGCGCGACAGCGCCGATCTGCCGTGGCGTATCGCGTCGCCCGCGTTGGCGGCGCTCTCACAATCGAGCGTCACCGCCACCGCCGAGCGCATCACGCAACTGGCCCCGGCGGACGTGCGCACCGCGCCGGCTATTCAAGGCGCGCCGAACGCACGCGTGCGCGCGTCTACGTTCGACGGCGTGATCATCGACGCGGAATTGATCGAGAGCGATGGCAAGACGTGGCTGAAGCTGGTGGCGCGCGCACAAGCGCCAGAGCAGGAGCAAGCGGCGCTCGAAATCAACAACCAGTCGGCGGCGTGGGCTTATGCGCTGACCGGCATGGAAGTGAATGCGCTGACGCCGCCACTGAGCGCGCTCATTCCCGGGGCCAGCGAAGAATAGTCAGTGGCGGCCGGGCCGGTAGGTGTAAGCGGCTGCGAGAATGCGGCCGCCGTTCGGCTCTTGCACGATGACTGCGCATTCAGGCTGGCAACGCGAGCGCTCAAACCAGGCCGACGTGCCGTTCCAACTGTCGAGCCGTTCGATCCAGCGCACGAGGTTGTAGTGCGCAATGCTGCGATTGACGTTGACGCCGCCGGTGATGACCACCGTGATCGGTCCGGGTTCGTAAGCCAGCAGCCAGACATCAGCATTCGAACCGGCGGGGCCTGAGCCAACGGTGACGCGGGTGCGCGTGTTGTTGCGCAGCATGGCGATGGTGACGTCCGGCGCGCCGGCGGGCCAGCCTTGTTGGCGCTGTGTGTTGAAGAGCGCGCGCGCTTCGTCCCAATCGGAAGCGCTGACTTGCCGGGCCCCGTTATAGACCAGCTGCGGCGTAAAGCGCCCGCGCACGCGCATGGTGCGCGAATAGATGCGCTGGCGATCGGCGAACTCGGGGCGCGCGAAGGTGTCGTGCCAGCCGAGATAATCCCAGATGCCAACGGGAAAGGTGAGCGCGAGCACGCCATCCTCGCGCGAAAACGCGCCGAGCAGGCGGTTGGCGCGCGGGCACTGCGTGCAGCCCTGGCTGGTATAAAGTTCGACGACCGCCGTGGCGCGCCGCCCCTGATCTTGGGCGCGCGCATCGACGGCAGTCGCCGCCAGCGCGATCAGCACCAGGGCGAGGAAGCGGGCGATCATGCCGTGCAGCATGGCCGGCCCGCCCCGCCGGTTGAAATCAAACCGTTGTGACGGGGAAATTTATCCCGCCTTGGCCAAGCCCCGCAGGACATAGTGGAGAATGCCCCCGTTCCGCAGATACTCGACTTCGTTCTCGGTATCGATGCGGCAGTGTACCTCCACCTCGCGCACCGCACCGTCGCCGCCCTTGATCCGCAGCGTCACTTTCTGACGCGGCGTCAGCGCCGCGACGCCGGAGATCGAGACCTGCTCGTCGCCCTTGAGGCCGAGGCTGTTCCAGGACTGGCCGTCGAGGAACTGCAGCGGCAGCACGCCCATGCCGATCAGATTCGAGCGGTGGATGCGCTCGAAGCTCTCGGCGATCACAGCGCGCACGCCAAGCAGCGTGGTGCCTTTGGCGGCCCAATCGCGCGAAGAGCCGGTGCCATATTCCTTGCCGGCGAAGATGACGAGCTGCTTGCCCTCCGTTTGGTAGCGCATCGCCGCATCGTAGATGGCCAGGCGCTCGCCCGACGGGTGGTGGATGGTGAAGCCGCCTTCGACGACTGAACCATCGCTGTTCTTCACCATCTGGTTCTTGATGCGGATGTTCGCGAAGGTGCCGCGCATCATCACTTCGTGATTGCCGCGGCGCGCGCCGTAGGAGTTGAAATCGGCCTGTGCGACGCCGTGTTCGGTCAAATAGAGGCCAGCGGGGCTGACCTTCTTGATCGAACCTGCGGGGCTGATGTGGTCGGTGGTGATGGAGTCGCCGAACAGGCCCAGCACGCGCGCCTCGACAATGTCGGTCGGCGGCGTTGGCGTCATGCTCATGCCTTCGAAGTAGGGCGGGTTTTGCACATAGGTGGATTTGGAATCCCAGCCATAGGTGCGCCCGGCGCCGACCTTGATGCCCTGCCAGTGTTGATCGCCCGCAAACACGTTGCCGTAACGCTCGGCGAACATTTGCGGCGTCACCGATGCGCGCACGACTTGTTCGATTTCCGCATTGCTGGGCCAGATGTCCTTCAGGAACACCGGCTTGCCGTCGCTGCCCGCGCCGAGCGGTTCGGTTTCCAGGTTGGCATAGACCGAGCCGGCGAGCGCATAGGCAACGACCAGCGGCGGCGAGGCGAGATAGTTGGCGCGCACGTCTTGGTTCACGCGGCCTTCGAAGTTGCGGTTGCCCGAGAGCACCGAGGCGACGACGAGGTCGTTCTCGTTGACTGAGGCGGAAATCGCCGGCGGCAGCGGGCCGGAATTGCCGATGCACGTGGTGCAGCCGTAGCCGACGAGATTGAAGCCGAGCGCATCGAGATCGTCGTCGAGGCCGGCTTTGCGAAGATAGTCGGTGACGACTTGGCTGCCCGGTGCGAGCGAGGTCTTCACCCACGGCTTTGTCTTCAAGCCCTTGGCGCGCGCGTTGCGGGCGACGAGGCCGGCGGCGATCAGCACGCTTGGGTTCGACGTATTCGTGCACGACGTGATGGCGGCGATGACGACATCGCCGTGGCCAATGTCGTGGCCGGCGTCCGCGACCGGCGAACGCTTCTTCAGTTCAGCGCTCTTCTTGAACTCGTCGGTCATCACCTTGGTGAAGCCCTCGGCGACGCCGCCGAGCACGACGCGATCTTGCGGACGCTTGGGGCCGGCGAGCGAGGGGCGCACGTCAACCAGTGAAAGTTCGAGCGTGTCGGTGAATTCCGGTTCTTCGCCGGTGCGCCAGAGGCCGTTGGCTTTGCAGTACGCTTCCACGAGCGCGACGCGCGCGGGATCGCGGCCGGTGGCGCGCAGATAATCGATGGTCTTCGCGTCGACCGGGAAGAAGCCGCAGGTGGCGCCGTATTCGGGCGCCATGTTGGCGATGGTGGCGCGGTCTTCGACGCTCATCGTGTCGAGGCCCGGGCCAAAGAACTCGACGAACTTGCCGACGACGCCCTTCTTACGCAGCATTTGCGTAACCGTGAGCACCAGGTCGGTGGCGGTGGCGCCTTCCGGCAGTTTGCCCGAGAGGCGGAAACCAATCACTTCCGGGATCAGCATCGAGATCGATTGGCCAAGCATAGCCGCTTCCGCTTCGATGCCGCCAACGCCCCAGCCCAGCACGCCGATGCCGTTGATCATCGTGGTGTGTGAATCGGTGCCCACGACGGTGTCGGGATAGGCGAAGGTTTCGCCGTCGATTTCGCGCACCCAAACACTTTGGCCGAGATATTCCAGGTTCACCTGGTGGCAGATGCCGGTGCCGGGCGGCACGACGCGGAAGTCGCGAAACGCCTGCTGGCCCCAGCGCAGGAATTGGTAGCGCTCAACGTTACGCTCGTACTCAAGCTCGACATTCTGCTCGAAGGCGCCGGCGTTGGCGAAGTGGTCGACCATGACGCTGTGATCGATCACCAGATCGACGGGCACGAGCGGATTGATCTTTTCAGGATTGGCGCCGAGCTTGGCGGCGGCGTCGCGCATGGCGGCGAGATCAACGACCGCCGGCACGCCAGTGAAGTCCTGCATCAGCACGCGCGCAGGGCTGAACGCGATTTCAACTTCGTTCTTGCCTTTGTTCACCAACCACGAGGTCATGGCGAGGATGTCGGCCTTCTTCACCGCGACGCCGTCTTCGGTGCGCAGCAAGTTCTCCAACAGCACTTTGAGCGAGATCGGCAGCTTGGAGATGTCGCCGAGGCCGTTGGCGCTGGCCGCTTTGAGATCGAAGTAAGTGTAGGTCTTGCCGCCCGCGCTCAGCGTGGTGCGGGCGTTAAACGAGTTCAGTGATGACATGAGTGTGCATCCGGCTTTGAAGCTTCAGAGATGCAAACGCGTTGGGGAGCGCCCCAAATCCGGAATCAAACCGGGCGCGCGGCAAGCCTTATTTAGCGCCGTTTCCTGACGGCGCAATTGACACTCTGAATTCAATGTTGCGAGTGAATCGCAACTAGCTTGCTGGCGGAGTTTCCGGCGGCTTGCGCTGCTCAAAATCGAGGCCAACGCCACGGCTGAAGAAGCGTCCGCCGCGGCGTTTGCGCCAGCGCAGCGCCAGCCACACCAGCGGGACGACCACGATCGCAACTGGGATCAAGCCGGCGATGATGGTGATGATCGCTGCGAAGCCGGCGACGATGATGCCGAGGAAGCCGGCGAGCGCGTTGCGCAAAGGCTCCAGCGTGTCGCTGCCCACCGGGCGCGGCGCCGAACGATAATTGAGCGTGAGTTCGGACATCGCCACGCGCGTGCGCATCACCGCGAGGTTGGATTGCACGGCGTCGATCTCGCCCTGCACGCGGGCGAGTTCGCGTTCCACTTCAAGCAGATCGGCCAGCCGGCCCGGCCGTGAGCGCAGCAATTCCTGCAGGCGGTCGCGCAGCGCCGTCTGCGCGCGCAGGCGCGCTTCGGTGTCGACGATGGCGCGGGTGAGGTCCTCGGTGTTGGTGTTCTGCGCGGTGATGCGTCCGCCGGCTTCGTCCACTTGCGCCGACATGCCGCCCATAAAGGTGCGCAGCCATTGCGGTTCGCCGCGCAAAGAGACGAAGCCTTCAATATAGCTTTCGGGGTCGCCGCTGCGGTTAGAGCCAATGAGCTGGCAGACGCGGGGACCAGCTTCCTGACAGGCGCGCACGTGCTGATCCATCACGCCGATGAGGCGCTGGCTCGGCAGTTCGAGACCCATGCCGTAGGAATAGGCGAGGAAGAGGACGGGAGATGGGCCAGTCGGCTGGCTCGGTTGCGGTGCGGGGGCGGCATTAGGCGCCGGCGGCGGCGGCGGCGAGGCGGGCGACGCCATAGCAGCGGCGCGTCCTGCGGCCTCTTCCTGCGCCACATCCATGTCCGCCATGCCGCCATAGGACGCGCTTTCGGTCGTGGCCTCCTGTGGCGCGCTCATGTTTTGGCCGCAGGCCGCGAGCGCCGCGACCAAGATCATCCCCACCACGAAACGACGCATCGCGCTTCCTCCCCCGCCCTTGGCGGATACAGCGAGCCTTTCTAGAACCCAAGGCGGCATTATGAGCGCGCCCGGACCTTTCCAAGACAAGCCGGCACTCCGGGTCGAAACGCTCGCGATTGCGCGCGGCGGGCGAGTTGTGTTCGAGGGCCTGAGCTTTGCGGCGCAGCCGGGTGCGTTCGTCGAGGTGCGCGGCGGCAATGGCGCGGGCAAAACGAGCTTCTTGCGCGCCGTCGCCGGCTTTCTGAAACCGCGCGCTGGGCGGATCCAATTCGATGGCGCCGAGGAGCCCGCCCTAGCGCTGCATCATGTCGGGCACCTCAATGCATTGAAGAGCGTGGTCAGCGTGCGCGCGCACGTGCGTTATTGGGCGGGTCTGCTGGGCGGCGCCGACAGCGACGACGTGCTGAGCCGTGTTGGGTTGCAGGCGCAGGCGGATTTGCCGGCGCGCGTGCTGAGCCAAGGCCAGGCGCGGCGCTTGGCGTTGTCGCGCTTGCTGATCGCGGCACGCCCGATCTGGCTGCTCGACGAACCGGCTGCGGCGCTTGATGCGCAAGGGCGGGCCATGCTTGCTGATTTGATCGAGGCGCAGATTGGCGTGGGCGGGATCGTGCTGGCGGCGGTGCACGAACCGCTCGGGCCCACACCCACGCAAACACTTACGTTGGGCGCGCCATGAGCGCGGTGGTGTCGACCTTTCGGCGCGACTTGGCGCTCATGTGGGGCGGCGGCGGGGCGCTGACGCCGATTGGCTATTTCCTTGGCGCGACCATGCTCGTGCCGCTGGCGATGGGGCCGGAACGCACGCTCCTGGCCGCGGCAGGCCCGCCGCTTGTGTGGATCGCCGCGGCGCTGGCGGTGCTGGCGACGCTGGAGCGGCTGTTTCAGGCCGATCTCGAAGATGGTTCGCTCGATCAGATGTTGCTTTCGCGCGCGCCGTTAGAGTTGTTGGTGTTGGCAAAAGGCGCCGCGCTGTGGTGTGCGGTCGGGCTGCCGCTGACGCTTGCGGGCGCGCCGGCGGCGATTGCGCTGCAGACGCCGATCGAGCGCGTGCCGTTGGTGCTCGCCAGCCTGGCGCTGGGGACGGCCGCTTTCATTGGCGCCGGGCTGATCGCCGCGGCGGTGACGGCCGGCGTGCGCCGGGGCGGCGTGCTGATCGCGCTAATCGTGCTGCCGTTCTTCGCTCCCCCGATCATTTTTGGCGCAGCGGTGGCGTCCGGCGAGGAGGTGGGGGCGGCGTTCTCGATCCTGGCTGGTTGCGCTCTGGGTTCGGTTGCTCTTGGCCCTATTGCGGCGGCCGCGGCCTTGCGGCTGCAAGCGGAATGAGGGACCGGAACGGCATTGTGACGCCTGGAAAACTGGCGCCGACACCTGATACCTGACACCCGACATGCTGAGTTTCTTCGCCAACCCTGCCCGCTTCATGGCGCTCTCGCGCTGGGCGATGCCGGCTTGCGCCGTAATTGCGGCGGTGCTGTTCGCGATCGGCTTGCCGTGGGGGCTGATCTACTCGCCGGCCGACTACCAGCAGGGCGAGACGGTGCGGATCATGTACGTGCATGTGCCGGCGGCGTGGTGGTCGCTCGGCATCTACACGATGATGGCGGTCGCGAGCTTGGCGGGGCTGGTTTGGCGCCACGCCCTGGCGGACGTCGCCGCGCGCGCAGCTGCGCCGATCGGGGCTGTGTTCGCGGGCTTGTGCCTTGCTACGGGATCGCTCTGGGGCGCGCCGACTTGGGGGACGTGGTGGGAGTGGGACGGGCGGATGACGTCCATGCTCGTCCTGTTCGTCACCTATCTCGGCTACATCGCGCTCTGGGCTTCGATCGAGGACGAAGAAAAGGCCGCGCGGCTCGCGGCCATTCTCTGCCTCGCCGGCTTCGTCAACATTCCTGTCGTGCACTTCTCGGTCGACTGGTGGTCGACCTTGCATCAGCCCGCCAGCATTCTGCGTTCAGGCGGCTCGTCCATTCACGCCAGCATGATGGGGCCGTTGTTCACGATGGCCGGCGCGTACCTCTTCCTCTTTGCGGCGCTGCTGATGGCCAGCATGCGCACAGCGGTGCATCGTCGCCGGGTCGAGATGGCGCGTCTGCGTGCGGGGGGCGCGGCATGATCGATGGCGGCTGGCCGTTCATTTATGCGGCGTACGCGCTGACTGTCGTGCTGCTTGGCGGGCTGAGTGTGGCGATCGCTTTGCGTGCGCGACACTGGGCCAACGAAGCGCGCAAGCTGGATGACAAAAAATGAAGCGCTGGCTTGCTTTCGTCCCGCTCGCGGCACTCGCCGTGCTGGTGGTTGCGGCTATCGTGTTGCTGACGCGCGGGGGTGAACGCGAGACTGTCTCAGCGGGCCTGCTTGGCCGCCCGGCGCCCGCCTACACGCTGGCGCCGCTGAACGGTGAAACGCCGGTCAGCAGCCAGGCGCGCGCGGGGCGGCCCTACGTCATCAACCTGTTCGCCTCTTGGTGCGTGCCGTGCCGGGCCGAGCACCCGCAATTGATGGCGCTGGAAGCGGCGGGCGTTGAGATCGTTGGCGTCGCCTACAAAGACCGGCCGGAGAACGCGGCGCGCTTTCTCGATGATCTGGGCAATCCGTTTGCAGCGGTGGGGCTCGATCCGGAGGGACGCTTCGGGCTCGATCTAGGCTTGGCGGGCGTGCCGGAGACTTTTGTGATCGGCGCCGACGGAACCGTGCGCGCCGTTCACCGCGGGCCGCTGACGCCGGAGATTGTGGAAGAAGAAATTCTACCGGCGCTGCAAGCGGACGGTTAGCGCTTCTTCGCGCGCGGGGTCTGTGATTTGGCGCGGCGTTTCTCGCGCGCTTCCTTCTTGGATTGTTTGCGCGCGTCGCGATCGGCTTTCGCCGCCGCTTCGTCGGCCAGCTTGGCCAGCTTCATCAGCGTGTTGACGAACGTACGCCGCTTGGTGCGCGGCAGCAGGTCGAGGATGGCCGCGTCGGCGGCGCGCGCGTGTTGTGTGGATGCGACCAAAATCTGCGCGCCAGTGGGTGCGAGCCTGAGCGATACCGCGCGCGCATCGACGGCCGAGGCGGTGCGCGTCACCCAGCTGCGCTTGTCCATGCGCGTGATCATTTCGGCCAGCGTCGAGCGATCGATGCCGGTCGCGCGCACCAGATCGGCCTGGCTAAGGCCCGGGGCTTCGGCAATTGCGGCAAGCACGGCGAACTGGCGCAACGTGACGCTATCGCCAACGAGCTGCATGAAGCGGTCTGTCGCAAGTTGCTCGGCGCGGTGCAGCAAGTGGCTGGCCGATGACGCGAGCCTGTAAGGCTCGGACTCTGGTCCGTCCGGTGCGCGCGCCATTTTTACCCGTCCCCAACGGGCGGAGACCTTAGCGCCTGGCCCCGCGTGTTCAATCATGCGTTCGAGTGTTGTTCGCCACAAAGGCGAATTTCAGACCGAAAGCGGCGCGATCAGGCGCCCGGCGCCGTTTCTGTCGTCTGATCGTCATCTTCGCGATGGTGCTTCAACACGATCGGCGTGTTGAGCGCTGCGAACAGAATAAAGGCGGGATAGGTCAGCGCCGTGCGCAAGTTCAGCCACACGTCGAAATTGCCGTTGGCTTCGTTGAAATTGTAGCGGAGCACTTCGTTGAGCAGTGCGACCACCACGTAGAACGCAGCCCAGCGCAGCGCCAGGGTGGTCCAAATCTTATCCGGCAGATTGAAGATGTGGCGGAAGAACAGCTTCCAAATGTTGTGCCCGATCGCCAGCGAGATGAGGATCGCGGCCGCGTAGAACAGGAATGTGAAGGTGAACTTGATCTGGATGATCGCCGGGTCGTGCAGCAGGATGGTCAAGCCGCCGAACGCGGTGACAAGCACGCCGGTGACGATCAGGATCGGCGGAATTTTGCCGCGCTGAATTTTGCAATACGCGATGGCGGCCAATACCGAGACGATGAACACGCCGGTCGCGATGTAGATCGCGTTGGCTTTGGTTGCCTCAATGCGGAAAAGCACGTTGTAGGTGACCACAAACACGAGGATCGGGCCGAGATCGATCCAGAGCTGGGCGGCGCTGTCGGTGGCGCGCTTGGGCTTGGTCGCGTCGATGGCGGTCAGTTCTTCGCTCATGCACCCTGATACGCCGAACCGGGCCGGCCAGACCAGACGCTTGCGCTGAAGCGCATTCCTGGCCCAGATCAGCGGCAAAGACGGAGGGACGAATGCGCTGGCAGGGGCTTATCGCGGCAATTTCGGTGGCGGCGTGCGCGACAGCGGCGCCTGAGACGACGGGTGATGCACCGGCGCCGGTTCCGTCGCTGGGCGAAATCCTGGAACAAGCGCCAGCCGCCGATTGGCGCGCCGTCGATCCCGAAAACACCCTCTACATGGATCTGCCCGGCGGGCGGGTGATCATCGAACTGGCGCCGGAGTACGCGCCGAACCACGCCGCCAACATCCGCGCGCTGGCGCGGGCGCATTATTGGGATGGCGCGGCGATCGTCCGCAGCCAGGACAATTATGTCGTGCAATGGGGCCGCGACGAAGGTGATGAAACCTCCTACGGCGAAGCGCAGCGTTCGCTTGCGGGCGAGTTCGATCGTCCGCGCGCCGGCGTGCAGGTCACCCGCCTGCAAGACCCCGACAGCTATGCGCGCGAAGTCGGCTTCGCCGATGGCTTTCCGGTCGCCGGGCAGAACGGGCGCACATGGTTGGCGCACTGCTACGGCATGATCGGCGCTGGCCGCGGCGACACCGCCGACAGCGGCAGCGGCGCGGAGCTCTATGTCGTCATCGGTCACGCGCCGCGACACCTCGACCGCAACGTGACTTTGGTCGGGCGCGTGCTGCAAGGCATGGAGTTGCTCTCGGTCATGCCGCGCGGCACGGGGCCGCTCGGCTTCTACGAAACGCCGCAGGAGCGCACGATCATTCGCTCGGTGCGGTTGGCGTCGGAATTGCCGGCGAGCCAGCGCGTGAACCTGGAAACGCTGCGCACGGATAGCACCACCTTCCGTACCGTGGTCGAGTCACGCCGCACGCGCCGGGATGCGTGGTTCCTGCAGCCGACGGGCCGGATCAATCTCTGCAATGTGCCGCTGCCGGTGCGGGGTTCGCGCTAACTGAGCCCAACCAGCGCCCGCGAGAAGCTTGCGGCGTCGAAGGGCTGCAAATCCTCGGCTTTCTCGCCGACGCCGATGAAATGGATCGGGATGGCGTGGCGTTGCGCCAGGGCGACGAGCACGCCGCCCTTGGCGGTGCCGTCGAGCTTGGTCATGACGAGGCCGGTGATGTCGGTGACGGCGCGGAAGCTCTCGACTTGGCTGAGCGCGTTCTGGCCGACCGTGGCGTCGAGCACGAGCAGGGTTTCGTGCGGGGCGTCTTCGTCGATCTTGCGGATGGAGCGGACGATCTTGGCGAGCTCAGCCATCAGCTCTGACTTGTTTTGCAAACGCCCGGCGGTGTCGATCAGCGCGACGTCGGCAGTCTCGGCTTTGGCGCGGGCGACCGTCTCATAGGCGACGCTGGCGGCGTCCGCGCCTTGCTTGGCGCCGACGAAATCCGCCTCCGCGCGCTCGGCCCACACCTGCAATTGTTCGATGGCGGCGGCGCGGAAGGTGTCGGCGGCGCCGATGACGACCTTCGCGCCGGCATTGGTCAGATTGTTGGCGAGCTTGCCGATCGTGGTGGTTTTGCCCGAACCGTTGACGCCGATGACGAGCACGATGCGCGGCTTCGGACCGTCCGTGAGATCGAGCGTCGCCTCGCGCGGCTTCAGGATGCGCGCGACTTCGGCGGCGAGCGCCTCGCGCGCTTCGGTTGCGCCATTCTCTTTGCTGAAGCGCTGATCGGCGAGGGCGGCGGCGATGCGGGCGGCGGCGGCGGCACCCATGTCGGAGGTGACGAGCGCATCTTCCAATTCACTGAGATCGGCGGCGTCGAGCTTCTCTTTGGTGAAGACCGAGGTGAAGCTGTCGGCGAGCTTGGCCGAGGATTTGCGCAGGCCGTCGAACAAGCCCTTGGCTTGCTCGGGCGCGGCCTCGCTCGGCTTCTTCTTCTTGTCGAATAGACCCCAGATCATGCGGGCACGCCGATCAGATGCTGACCGTCATGGGCAACGAAGCGCAGGCGAATGTGCGCCGCCCCCTCTCCCTTGCGGCCTTCGGACACCGCGCGTACGGAACGCCCCTCATCCCCTAGCCCCTTCTCCGCAAGGGAGAAGGGGAACACAGCCGGCGTGAAATCGGGTAGGCGCGCAAAGCCGTCGCGTTCAACTAGGGCATCCGCTTCACGTCCGACCCAGCCATCGAGATGGCGCGCCAGTGCGGCGGCGCCGACCTCGCGCAGCTTCGCAGCGCGTTCCTTCACAACGCGACGATCCACTTGCGGCATGCGCGCGGCGGGGGTGCCCTCGCGCGGGCTGAAGGGAAAGGCGTGCACGAAAGCCAGGCCGCATTCATCGACGATCGAGATGAGATTGGCGAAGTGTTCGTCGGTCTCGGTGGGAAAACCCGCGATCAGATCGGCGCCGAGCGCGATCTCGGGGCGCGCGCTCTTCAAGCGCTGGCACAAATCTAGTGCCTGCGCGCGGGAGTGACGCCGCTTCATGCGCTTGAGGATCATGTCGTCGCCGTGCTGCAGGGAAAGATGCAGATACGGCGCGACACGTTCGTGTTGAGTCACCAGTTCGAACAGCTGCTCGTCCATCTCGATCGCATCGAGCGAAGAAAGGCGCAGCATCGGCAGTTCGGGGACGAGCTTCAGGATGCGCGCAACCAATGAGCCAAGCTGCGGTTGGCCGGGAAGGTCGCCGCCCCAAGAGGTGAGATCGACGCCGGTGAGAACGATCTCGGGCACGCCGTTTCCGGCGAGGCGGCGTACCTGTTCGACCACATCGCCAGCCGGCGCCGAGCGCGAATTGCCTCGACCGTAGGGGATAATGCAAAAGGTGCAGCGATGGTCGCAGCCGTTCTGCACCTGCACGTAGGCGCGCGTGCGCTCGCTGAAGCCGTCGATCAGATGATGCGCGGTTTCGCGTACGGCCATGATGTCGGACACGCTGACGCGTTCGTGTGCGCCGGCGAAACTTTCCGCCCGCATCTTTTCAGCGTTGCCGATGACGCGGCTGACTTCAGGCATTGCCGCAAAGCTTTGCGGATCGATTTGCGCCGCGCAGCCGGTGACGATGATTTCTGCGTCGGGCCGCTCGCGGCGCGCACGACGGATCGTCTGGCGCGCTTGTCGCACGGCTTCGCCCGTCACCGCGCAGGTGTTGACGATCACCGCGTTGGCAAGCGCTGCTTTAGTTGCGAGCGCGCGCATCGCTTCGCTCTCATAGGCGTTGAGACGGCAGCCGAGCGTGACGATCTCGACATCGGCGCGATCTCTCGCCTTCGGGGGCTTCACGGGCGCGTTCATGGGGTGAGCAAGGGCATAGGGCACTAGCAGAGCAATAGCCTAGATGTGGTTGAGGCCGCTGCGCTCAAGCGCAACGGCCTCAAATGTCTTCGCTGCTCGTTGGCTGCCTTACTCGGCGGCGGTCTCGACCGCCTCGCCGACGAAATCGTCCTCGCGGGCGCCGCCGCCACGTTCGGCGATGCGGGCCGACTTACCGCGGCGATCACGCAGATAGTAGAGCTTCGCGCGGCGGACCTTGCCGCGGCGCACGACTTCGATTGAGTCCACGGTCGGCGAGAACAGCGGAAACACGCGCTCCACGCCTTCGCCGAAACTGATCTTGCGGACGGTGAAATTGGCGTTCAGGCCGGCGCCGGAACGGGCGATGCAGATGCCTTCATAGGCCTGCACGCGCTCACGATCGCCTTCCTTGATCTTGACGTTGACGCGCAGGGTGTCGCCCGGATCGAAAGAGGGGACGGTCTTGCCCTTGGTAATGCGGACAATTTCTTCTTTTTCGAGCGTCTCGATCAGGTTCATAACAGACACCGGAGCGCACAGGCTGGAGGCCGGCGCTTCCATAAGGAAACCACGGGAAAGCGGGGCGTATAAGGGAAGGCTGGGCCCTTGTCGAGGCCCTAATCTACAGTCGGCGCACAGCCCACAAAGCTCTGTGGCGGTTGGCCTTCGCTCAGGATGCGCAGCACCGACCGCCCACCGGCCTGTCCGAGCTGCGTCTGGATCGTGGTTCCAGCGGCGTCCACGAGATCAATCCGGCCCTGGCCGGCGTCGACCACTGTAAAGCTGCCGAGTCCGCCGGCAATGGAGCGCAGTTCAGGGCTCGGAAAAAGGAACATCTGGCCGGGATCGGAGCCGGGCACCAGAGCAAGACCACGCGTGGTGCGGAGCCCGCGAACGGCCTCGGGATGGACTTGTTGGGGTAGCGACGTCGCCAGTTGCTCCAACTCCGGGATCGCGCCATCGCACGCGGCGGCGAACACCTCATCCGCCGTGCCTGTGGGCGCCGCCGGAAGCGGCCGCCAAAGCGCGCCCAGGTGGCGAGCGACGAGCGTCATTTCATCGCTGGGAGGGGCGGGCGTCTGAGCCGCAGCCGGCACGGCGAGGGAAACGGCGAGGCAAAGGAAGAGCGCGCGCATGGCGATGCAGTGCCGGTCAATTCTGGCCGCTGTGAGGCGGCTCAGCTGTCGCCGCGCCGAGCGCGGGTGATGCGCTCGCGCTCCGCCTTGCGCCAAGCTTCGACTTTGGCGTGGTCGCCGGAGGTAAGCACGTCGGGGATGGCGCGGCCTTCCCACTCGCGCGGGCGCGTGTACTGCGGATGTTCGAGCAGTCCGTCGCTGAAACTTTCCTCCACCATCGACGCCTCGTTGCCGAGCACGCCAGGGAGAAGGCGCACGCAGGCTTCCAGCAGCACCATCGCCGCGGCCTCGCCGCCTGCGAGGACGGCTTCGCCGACCGCAACCTCCTGCATGCCGCGCGCTTCGATAACCCGTTCGTCGAGGCCCTCGAAGCGTCCGCAAAAAAGCACCACGCCCGGTCCAGCGGCCCACGCGCGCGCCATGGCTTGGTCCAACTGTTTGCCGCGGGGCGAGAGATAGATCAGTGGGCGCCCCTCAGCCGCCACGCTGTCGACCGCCGCCGCCGCCACGTCGGCGCGGATCACCATGCCGGCGCCGCCGCCAGCGGGCGTGTCGTCAACGCTCTTGTGCGGCCCCACGCCGAAATCGCGCAATTGCATGGTTTCAAGCGTCCACACGCCATCGCGCAACGCCTTGCCGATCAGCGAAACGCCAAGCGTGCCCGGAAACGCGTCCGGAAAAAGCGTGATGACGGAAGCTTTGAACGTCATGCGAGCCAGGGATTCAGAACGCGTACGCCGAGATCAATAAAATCGCGCTCATTGCGCGTGGCGACCGCCAAGCCGTGCGCTAACGCGGTTGCCGCAATGAGCACGAAAAATCTATTTGCCTACCGGCTCCGGCGCGGGCGGGTCGATTACCACGCGCTTGGCGCCCAGATCGACGTGCGGGACAGTTTCCTTGGTGAAGGTGATCCGCACGTTCGGGCCGCCGTTCGGGGGGCGATATTCGAGAATGTCGCCTGCGCCGAAATTCCAGACCGCGCAAATGTCGCCCAGCACCGTGCCGTCCAGCGCCTCGGCGCGCGACCCCAGGAGGTCGACGACGTAAAACTCGTCCTCCGCCGGGGTTGGCAGGTTCGCGCGTGGTACGAACAGACGCATGCCGCGCAACTTCTCGGCATCCTCGCGGCTTTTCACTTCCGGGGCGATGACAGCGACGCCGTCCTTCAGTTCGCGCCAGCTCTTCGGCTTCAGAACGACCTTGCCGTCCTCGCCGTACAGCGGGCCATAGGAAATGACGCCCTCGTGTTTTTCGGTGAAGGCGCGCAGGCGAATTTCACCCTTCACGCCAAAGGCGCCGGCGACGGCACCAACCAGGACCATGCCCTTGGCTGTGCCGGTCTTGCCCTTAAACGCTGGCACCGGGTGGGAGTCGCCCACGGTTTCGACCTCCGCGACGGGCTTGGGGGCCGCGAGCGGCTTCGGGACCACGCGCGGCGGCGGCGCCACGCTACGCAGCATGGGCTGGGCCCGGCCAGCGGCGACGGCCATCGGCTTGGCCGGCATCGGCTTGGCCAGGGCGGCTGCGACCGGCGCGAGCTTTGGCGGTTTGGGCGGCTTAGGCGCTTTGGGTGCCTTCGCAGGCTTGGCCGGTTTTTCGGCTTTCACCTCGACCACGGGCGCAGGCGCCGGCTCCGCTTTGGCCTTGCCTTTCGCCTTGGGGGCCGGCTTCGCCTCGACCTTCGGTTCCGGCTTCGCCGCAGGCGCCGGCTTGGCGGCCTTGGCGGCGGGCTTGGCCTCGGGCTTCTTCGCCGTTTCCTTTGGCGCGGGCGCGGCCGCCTTCGCCTTCGGCACAGCCTTGACGGGCTTTGCAGGCGAAACCGGCTTGGCTTCGACCTTCTTAGCCGCAGGTTTTGCGGACTTTCCGTCTGTCTTTTCGGCCTTCGCCGGCACCTTTTCGGCCTTGGCGGCCGGCTTGGGCTCAGGTTTCGGCGCGGCCTTGGCGGCTAGCTTGGCCGGAGGCGCCGCCTTGGCGACGGCTTTGGCGGGCGCCGGCTTGGGCGCTGGCGCGGCTTTGGCCGGCGGCGCCTTGGCGGCCTTCACCGGTTTCGGCGGCTCTTTCTTGGCCGGTGCGGGCGCCGGCGCCTCGCGGCGGGCGGCAGGGGGCGCCTTTTTGGCCGGAGCTGGCTTCGGCGCGGCCGCCTTGGCCGCAGGCTTGGAAAGGACAGACTTCTTATCGGACAAGGGTTTACTTACGCCTCCGAGGCGGCCTCGCCTTCGGCTGCCGGAGCGCGCGATGCGGCGCGTTCGGACATTTTCTTGCCGGGCTGGGCCTTATTGGGGTTGTTCCGGGCTTCACGCGTGAAGACGCCGGCCTGATCCAGGAACCGCGCGACGCGGTCGGTGGGGAGAGCGCCTTTCTTCATCCACTCTTGGATCCGCTCGAGCTTCAGCGTGACCCGGGCTGGGTCGTCAGACTTCAAGATAGGGTTGTAGGTTCCAACTTTCTCGATGAAACGCCCGTCGCGCGGGCTCCGGCTGTCGGCCACCACGATTGAGTAGAATGGGCGCTTTTTGGCGCCACCGCGGGCCAAGCGAATTTTTAGAGACATTTCAGTGTTTCTCCTTCGACCTGTTAGCTTTTTTTCTGGCCGCCGGGAAGCCCCGGCGGGCCGCCTGGGAGGCCAGGCAATCCAGTGGATGGGTTAAGGCCCGGCAACTTTGCTCCGGACCCGAGTTGTTTGAGCGCTTCCGGTGACGGCATTCCGCCACCGCCAAAGCCGCCCGGCATGCCGAAAGGCATTTTGCCCTTGCCCATGGCCTTCGCCATGTCGGCCATGTTGCGGTGCATTTTAAGGAGGCGGTTCACCTCCATGACTTCGACGCCGGCGCCCTTAGCGATGCGGGCGCGGCGACGGCCATTGATTAGGTCAGGCTTCTGCCGTTCCTGCTTGGTCATTGACCGAATGATGCCGATCTGACGCTGGACCTGGCGGTCGTCGAGCTGCGCGTCGGCGATCTGAGCTTTGATTTTCTGAGCGCCGGGCAGCATGCCCATGACGCCCTTGAGCCCGCCGATCTGCAGGATTTGGCCAAGCTGCTTTTCAAGATCGTCGAAGTCGAAGCGGCCCTTGGCCAGCTTCTGCGCCATCCTCTCGGCGTCAGCTCGATCGACTTGTTCGACCGCCTTTTCGACCAAGCCGACGATGTCGCCCTGGCCAAGGATGCGCCCGGCGATGCGGCGGGCGTCGAACGGTTCGAGCGCGTCGGGGCGTTCTCCGGCGCCGAGAAACTTGATCGGGAGCCCGGTGACGGCGCGCATCGAAAGCGCCGCGCCGCCGCGGCCGTCGCCATCGGCGCGGGTTAGCACCAGGCCTGTCAGCGGCAGCCGCTCGTGGAAACGCTTTGCGGTTTCGACGGCGTCTTGGCCGGTCAAACTGTCGGCGACCAGCAGGACTTCGCCCGGCTTGGCGATTTGCGCGATCGACGCCGCCTCAGACATCATCTCTTCGTCGATGGTGGTGCGGCCTGCCGTATCCAGCATCAGCACATCGTGGCCGCCGAGGCGGGCCGCCTGCAGTGCGCGCTTGGCTATATCTTGAGGGCTTTGGCCCGCCACGATGGGCAGCACGTCGACGTTGATGGTTTTGCCCAGCGTGGACAGCTGTTCCATCGCCGCCGGCCGGCGTGTGTCGAGCGAGGCCATCAGCACGCGGCGCTTGTCGGTTTTGGTTAGCCGCAGCGCGATCTTGGCGGTCGTCGTGGTTTTACCGGAGCCCTGCAGGCCGGCCATCATGATGACGTTCGGCGGCTCGCCATCGATGCGCAGGCCGACCGGCGCGCCGTCGCCGCCCAGCATGTCCACGAGCGCATCGTGGACGATTTTGATCACCTGCTGGCCGGGTTTCACCGACTTGATGACGGCTTCACCCACCGCATCGACGCGGACCTTGGCGATGAAGTCCTTCACCACCGGCAGCGCAACATCCGCCTCGAGCAGGGCGACCCGGACTTCGCGCAGGGCGGCGTCGACATCGGCTTCGCTGAGCGCGCCGCGCCCAGTGAGCTTGTCGAACACGCCTGTCAGGCGGTCTGTAAGGGCCTCAAACATCAAAACTCCAATAGCCAAAAGCACTTAGCCCCGCCGGACGATCACGTCGGGCGGGGTGCCTCGCCAGCCTCAAAGCCTCATATGGGCCGTGTGCCGGTCAAAGCGCGCTTTTAAGCTGGCGCGTGGGCGGGGCTTTTAAAGAGAAGGTTGTACGAGGTCAAACGCCGATCAGGCATCGGAACGGGCCTTGTACTTGCGGGCCGCGCGCGAGGCGGCCAGGGGTTCGCCCATCATCTGGCGGATCTGACGGGCCGCGGTGAGGATGCGCCCAGCGTCTTCGCGCACGGAATCCGACGCCGGCCCGGGCGGCGCCTCCTCCCGGATCAATTCGGCGTAGCCGATGATGGCGTTGAGCGGCGTGTTCATCTCTTCGCTGATGCCGACGATGAAGTCCGAGCGCAGTCGATGCGCCTCGCTTTCGAGTTCGGCGCGATTGGATGCCGCGATTTGCCGGGCGACAAGTGAGCGGGCGACGAACACCGTCAGCACGCCGATCAGCAAAAGGCCGACTATGACCGGGCCGATCTGGCTCATGAAGGCAGCGCTGCCCGGGCGCTCGTGGCGCCAGGTCAGTTCGCCCACCCGGTCGCCGGCTGATGTCTCAAGCAGAAGCGACACAGTCTGGTGGCCGTCGATGGCGATGGGGTCCGGAGAATAGGAGAAATCGCGCAGGCTAAGATCGGCGCCGATATCGGCAATCTCGTGATCAGTCAAAACCTGCACTGCAGCCAGGTAGTTCACGGCGCCTTCGCTGGCGCGCAGTCGCAGCGCGGTGTTCTCCGGTGAGATTGGCGCTACGGAGAGCAGCACCAAGCGGTTGTCGATTTTCACAACTGCGCGCGCCACGGTATCTGACACCGATCGTGCGCGCATCAGGGCTTCGATGTTGGGCACAGTGCGGGCGGCTGCGACCACCTTGGGGGGCAAGCGCGCGCTTGAGCCCAAGAGGTTGGCGGCGAACCACGTGTAGCGCAACTCTCCGTCGGGCGTGAAAATGATCAGGCCGTCGGCAACGCTTGAATAGAAGTTGTTGTCGATCCACGCCTGATCCCACTCCACGCTGATGGCCTGGTAGGCGTCGTTCCAGTTGGCGAAGTCGAGCGTGAGATCGCTGAGCGCGCGCAGTCGGCCTTCCATAGCGCTGGCCACGAGACGCTTGCTGCTATCGGCAAAGGCGCGATTCTGCTGGCCGGCAAAGTTCACGAACGCCGCCACGGCCGCGAGGATCACCACCAGAACAAGCGTGAGAATAGGCGCGCCGGCGGTCACCCAAGCGCGGCGCTCAAGGCTGTGGCTATCGAGGGCGGAAGGGGGGACCATGTCGCGGGGTGGCTCGTACCGGCTAAAGGTTAGCGCAACATGCTTTCCGTTCCGTTCACGACGCTGCCTTCAGTCTGCACGCCACGTCGTCGCCGATGGCCAGCGAAGAGGTGAGGCCGGGGCTTTCGATCCCGAACAGGCAAACCAGCCCTGGAATCCCGTGCGCGTGGGGATCGTCGATCACGAAATCGCTTTGTGGTTCGCCGGCGCCATGCAGCTTTGGGCGGATGCCGGCATAATCGGGTTGCAGCGCGCCATCGGGCAAAGCTGGCCAGAAACGGCGGACGGTGGCGTAGAAGGCCTTGGCGCGCGCGGGATCGACCTCGTAAGTCTCGGTGTCAACGAACTGTAAATCCGGGCCGAAGCGGGCGACGCCGCCAAGGTCGCGGCGATAGTGGGTGCCCAGCGCGCCGGGAATGGGCGGCGGATAAATCAGTCGCGAGAAGGGCGCCTTCACGCCGTGCAGCGCGAAGTAATTGCCTTTGCCGAAATGAAGTTCCGGGATGCGCGCGCGCGGAAAGGCGTCGATCAGCCGCGCACAGTTTTGCGCGCCTAGGCCGGCGGCTACGACCAGTTGCCGCGCGCTAATGGTTGTCGGGGCCTCGCCGCCGACGCGCACATGAAACCCCTCGGAGCTCGTCTCGGCGCCCTCGAACGGTGAACTGAGGACGACTGCGCCGCCATGCGCCGCGATTTCTCCCTCAAGGGCGGCCATGTAGCCGTGCGCGTCGAATACGCCGCTCTCAAGGGATTCCAGCGCGGCCACGGCTCTCAGCTGCGGCTCCAGCGCACGCGCCGCGGCCTCGTCCAGCCACCGCACGCCCTCGACGCCGTTGATTTCGCTTTGCTGCGCGAGATTTTGGATCGCGGCGATCTCGCTACCCTCTGTCGCGACGATGAGTTTCCCGCACTTGTCGTGGGCGACGTTGTGTGCCGCGAGGAAGGGATAGAGCGCGCGCCTGCCTTCCACGCAGAGCCGCGCCTTCAGTGAACCGGTCGGATAGTGCAGGCCGGCATGGATGACTTCGGAATTGCGTGAGGACACGCCAGCGCCGATGCGCGCTTCGCGTTCCAGCACGACAACGCCCTGCCCGGTCTTGGCGAGCGCATAGGCGCACGCAAGCCCTACGGCGCCGGCGCCGACGATGACGGCGTCGAAATCGTTCATGGGATGGCGTCTGCGGTCATCATCTCCCTCGATGGTTAAGCGATCCTAAGACCTAAAACGCGCGAAACAACGCGCGGTTAATCCAAACGCAAGCTGACGCGGCGTAGTGTAGGGACGCTGGTGAAGGTGCGCGCTCGTGATCAAGTTTCAGGATCCGACGACATTTGCGGCCGCGCGTGCGCATGTTTCGAGCGTGCGCTGGCGGATGCTGGTCGGCGCGCTGTTTGCGCTCGGCGCGTCATTCGTGCTCGACTCTTTCGCCGCCGGCTTTGGCTGGTTCTTGGCGGTGATCCTGTCGGGCGGTTTCGACGCCATGCTCGGCCATTCCTATCTAGACGCGCGTAGTGGTCAGGATCGGCGCACGGCGGGCGTTCTGTTCGTGTGGGGCTGCGCGTTTTCGATCGCGATATTTTCGGCGATGACACTTTATTTGGCGGCAGCCGGCGGTGGACCGGGCCGCATTCTGGCGACGTTGATGGCCGCGAGCGCGCTCGTCAGCGTCATGCTGTTCCTGTTTCAAGCGCCAGGCTTCATGTTGTTGACGGCGTTGCCGGCGACGCTGTGTCTGTTGACCATGGCGTTCTTGCCGTTCCAGCCGGGGCCGGCGGACGCGCTTGCTGGCGCCATCGGCGCGGCCTGCGGCGGCGCCGGCTTTTTGGCCTATGTGATGCGCGCGGCGCTCTACAACGGGCGTTTGGTGGACGGCCTTCGTGGCGCCAACAAGCAAGCGAAAGAACGCCAGCTTGAGGCGGAAGCCAAGCGCGCCGAAGCGGAAGAGGCCAACCGCGCGAAATCTGAATTCCTGACGGTGATGACGCACGAACTGCGCACGCCGCTCAACGCTGTGATCGGCTACGCTGAGCTTATCCATGAGGACTTGCAGAGCGAAGGGCGCGGCGAGCTGGCCGATGACGCCTCGAAAATCACTGGCTCCGCCCGCCATTTGCTTGGGCTGATCGACCAGATCCTCAATTTCTCCAGCATCGACGCTGGCGAAGACGGGTTGGCGCCGCGCGATGTGGACATCCGCGCGCTGATGGAAGAGGCGGTGCACGCCGTTCAGGACGAAGCGCGCGCCAATGGCAACCGCTTGTCCATGCGCATCGACGCTGGCGGCGAACGCGCTTTCCAGGACGCCGGCAAGCTCATGGTCAGCGTCTCCGCGTTGCTCTCGAACGCCGTCAAATTTACGGCGGATGGACTCATCGCGGTGACCGTCGAATGCGAGGACGTCGAAGGAAGGGAGATGCTTTCGATCGCCGTGTCGGACACGGGCTGCGGGATCGCGGCGGATAATCTGTCGCGCGTGTTCATGCCATTCACGCAGATCGACTCCACGGTAACGCGCGCCAAGGGGGGCATGGGGCTCGGCCTCTCCGTCGCGCAGCGCATGGCGCATACGCTCGGCGGCGATATCCGGGTTACCAGCGAAATTGGCGCAGGCTCTACGTTCACGCTCCGCGTGCCGCGCAAACTCTTCGGCGCCGCGCAGTCGCGCACGCAGGCTGCAGCCTAGCTCAATGTCCAAAGGGAAGGTCCCCGCCCGCCCCCTCGGTTGAGGGAGCGGTTCGCGCGTTTGCGGGGGGAGGGTAGACGCGCTGCGGGGTTGCCAGGGGCCGCCAAGGGCGACCGAAGGGATTTTATTCTGCGATGTGCCGGTCAACGCCGGCGAGCGACGGGTCGTTCCTGCGGCAGAGAAGCCGCTTGATTTATCTTTGATCAAATCGATATGAAGATAAACAATTCATAGATTGATCCTATGGACAGCCGGATTCCCGCCTCGTCGATCCCGACCTTGCGTCAACTCCAGTTTTTGCTGGCGGTGCGGGCGGAGGGCAGTTTTGTCGCCGCCGCAGAGGCGGTCGGCGTCACTCAGCCCACGCTCTCGGCTGGCATAAAGGAGCTCGAAGCCGCGCTTGGCGCGGTGCTGATCGAACGCGGGCGCTCTGGCGCGGTGCTGACAGCGGCGGGCGAAGAGGCGGCCGAGCACGCTCAACGGGCCATGACCGAGGTTGAGGAATTGGTCCGGGCGGTGCACGCGGCCGGTGAGCCGTTTTCCGGGACCTATCGCCTGGGCGCTATCCCGACCATCGCGCCTTTCCTGCTTCCACAAGTCCTGCCGCTGCTGAAACGCAAATATCCTCGCCTGCGGCTGCAGATGCGCGAGGATCTCACGAGCCGCCTGGTTGACGCGCTGCGCGCCCGCACGCTCGACGCCGCGATTATTGCGTTGCCCTATGAAGCCCACGGCATCGCCACGGCGCCGATCGCGGAAGACGAGTTCTTGTTCGTCTGCCCTGAAACGCACCCGCTGGCGTCGCGCAACGACTTGTCGCCGGCGCATCTCAAGAGCGAGGACGTCTTGCTGCTGGAGGACGGCCATTGCCTGCGTGAGCATGCGCTTTCGGCGTGCAAGCTGGCGCCGGCGCGGCGATCGTCGGAAGTGGGCGCAACGAGCCTACACACGCTGGTGCAGATGGTGGCGGGCGGCTTGGGCGTGACGTTGTTGCCGAAGCTCGCCGCCGACGCTGGGGCGGCCGCGGGCGCGCATGTAGCGGTGCGGGCGTTCTCCGAGCCGCTGGTTGGGCGCTCGATCGGGGTCGCGTGGCGCGAGGGCGGTCAGCGCGAAACCGAAGCGCGCATGCTTGCTGACGTTTTGCGCACGGACGTTTTCGCCGGCCGCTAGGCGGTCGGCCAGTCAGGCTTCGACAGCTGCTTGGCCAGGTGCGGCAGGCGGATGACAAACCACAGCGCCGCCCAGACATTGCCGAGCACGAAAAGTGGGGCCGCCCACAACGCCGCCACGACCCAGGACCGCTCAGTCAGGAACATCAGCACGGCGATCAGGACAAAGCCGATGTACAGATCGACCAACCCCGCCGTGCCCCATGGCAAAGTGGTGATGACGGCAAGCTGATCGAAAAAGCTGCCGTGCAGATCCTGCAACGACACCGCCGCCCACGCGATGAGCGCGGCCAGGGCCAAGCCAAGTAGTCCGATTGCAGCCCGTACCACCGTCATGAAATCACCTCTCCGCGCTTGTCCGCGCGCACGCCGCCGAAATCAAGGCGGCGCGCGCGCAACGCGATTGTCAGTCCATCAAACGCTGCATGAGATAGGTGAACTCAAGCGCTCGGCGCCGCGCCGTTTCGTTCAGGTTCGCCGCCGCAGCGTGACCGCCGTCGATGTTCTCGTAATAGAGAACCGGCATGCCCAGCTCCATCATGCGAGCAACATATTTGCGCGCGTGGCCAGGATGCACGCGGTCGTCCTTGGTTGAGGTCAGCACGAACGGCAGCGGAAAATCGTCGCGCGCGCGCAGGTTTTGGTAGGGCGTGATCTGCTCCAGGAAAGCACGTTCCTCCGGATTGGCCGGCGAACCGTACTCATCGACCCACGAGGCGCCCGCGAGCAATTGGTCGTAGCGCAGCATGTCCAGCAGCGGCACTTGCACGACCGCGGCGTTGATCATCTCGGGATGCTGATTGAGCATGACGCCCATCAGCAAACCGCCGTTCGAGCCGCCCATGATGCCAAGCCGGCGCGGCGTGGTGATGCCGCGCTCCACCAGATCGCGCTCCACCGCGTAGAAATCGTCGTAGATGACTTGGCGATTGGTGCGCAGGCCAGCCTGGTGCCAGGCGGGACCGAATTCGCCGCCGCCACGGATGTTGGCGATGACATAAACGCCGCCCCGCTCAAGCCACAGCTTGCCCACGCTGGGCGAATAGCCAGGCAGCATCGACACTTGAAAGCCGCCATACGCATAAAGCAGCGTCGGGTTCTCGCCATTGAGCTCCATGTCGCGACGATGCAGCACGAAATAGGGCACGCGCGTGCCGTCGCTGCTCACCGCTTCAAACTGCTGGGTCACATAGGGCGAAGCGTCGAATTGCGCCGGCAGCGACCGCACCGAGCGCGCTGTGCGGGCGTGATCCTCAAGCGCGTAAAGCGTGTCCGGCGTGAGGTAGTCTTCATAGACAACGAACGCTTCGCTCTCCGTGCCCGACGAACCCGCGAAGGAGACCGAGCCGTTTTCCGGCAGTGCGATAGTCGTCGTCGCCCAGCCATTGCGGTCGTGTGCGATGCGCAGAACGCGACCGCGTACATTTTCGTAGCCAGCGACCAGGATCGCATCGCGCGTAATGGCGACGCCTTCTATCGATTGGCGCTCGCTTGGCGCAAACAACACCGTCGCGTTCGGCGTTTCCGCGCTCGATTGAGAGAGCGGATAGGCGACGAGCGCGCCTTGCGGCAGGCCGTTCCAGGCCTCTTCGATAGTGAAGATCAGAAAGCCTTGGTGCAGGCCTTGGACGGTCGCCTTGGACGGCAGGCTGAGCCGCTGCGGGGCCGCGCCGTCGAGACGATAGGTTGTAGACTCGAAAAACGTGTCGGCTTCCACCGCGATCGGCACGCGTGAACCGTCAGTATCCTGAAGCACGCCGGCGAACACGCCGACGTCTGTGGGCTGGCCGCGAATGATCTCGGTGGCGCTCGCCAGCGGCGTGCCGCGGCGCCAGCTTTTCACGATGAACGGATACCCGCTTTCCGTCATCGAGCCTTCGCCCCAATCGGTGGCGACAAGCAGCGTGTCGCGGTCGAGCCAAGTCACGCCGGATTTGGCCTCCGGAACCACGAAGCCGCCCGCCACGAACGAGCGCGTGGCGATGTCATATTCGCGATAGACGGATGCATCCTTGCCGCCATCGGAGAGCGCGATCAGACACAGCGTCGTGCCTTCGAGACAGTCGGCGCCTTTGAACACCCAATTGGCGTTCTCGGCGGCGGCGATGGCGTCGATGTCGAGAATGGTTTCCCAGTTTGGATTGCCGTTGCGCGCGAACTCTGCGACCGGGGCGCGCCGCCAGATGCCGCGCACGTGCGTCTCGTCTTGCCAGAAATTGTAGTAGTAGCCCTCCTGAATGCCGCCGAGCGGCAGGCGGTCGCTGCTATTGGCCAAAGCGAGCGCGTCGGCGTGCAATTGCGCGAAGCGTGGATCGTTCTCCAACAGCGCCAGCGAGCGCGCATTCTGCTCGCGCACCCAAGTCAACGCGCGTTCGCCTTCAACGTCCTCGAGCCAGAGATACGGGTCTTCTGCGGTCATTGCGGTGTCCGGTGTGGGGGCTTCGGCGGTTTGGGCGGTGCTGCACGAAGCGAGAACGAAGGCCGCGACGGCTGTCGCGGCAAGTGCGGCCAAGCGCATATGGGCATCCCTCCAAGCCATTTGCAGGCGCTACCAAGCAGATTGGCCGGATCGGGGAAAGGGCGTTTGGTCGAAACCCGGCGTCCAGCGGCGGCATGGCGCAAGGGCGCGAACCGGCTTACATAAGTTCCAATGCGCTATTTCAAGATGAACGGCTGCGGCAATGATTTCGTGATCATCGACGCGCGGGCGCGCGGGTCGCTGCCTTTGTCGCGCGCGCAGGCGCAGGCGATCGCCAACCGCAAAGAGGGCCTCGGTTGCGATCAGGTGATCGCGGTCGAGCGGTCGATCCGGGGCGACGCCTACATGCGCATCTGGAACGCCGACGGCGGCGAGGTCGATGCGTGCGGCAACGCTGCGCGCTGCGTTGCGTGGCTGCTGATGGAGGAAGGCGGCGCCGTGTCACGCCGGATCGAGACGCCGGTGGGCATGCTCTACGCCGAACGCGCGGGCGATCAGATCATCACCATCGACATGGGCTCACCGCTCCTACGCTGGGAGGAAATTCCGCTCGCGCGCGCGATGGACACCAAGCAGATCGAATTCAGCGCCGGCGGGTTCGAAGGTCCCGGCGCCGTCAACATGGGCAATCCGCACGTCGTGTTTTTCGTCAATGATGTGCGCGCCGCGCCAATCGAGACGCTCGGCCCGAAGATCGAGCACGACCCGCTGTTCCCGCAGAAGGTCAATGCAGGCTTCGCTGAGGTTCGTTCAGCCGAGCAAATCCGCTTGCGCGTGTGGGAGCGCGGCGCTGGTCTCACCAAGGCCTGCGGCACCGGCGCTTGCGCAGCGGTGGTGGCCGCCCATCGCCAAGGCCGCACTGGACGCAAGGTCGAGGTAATTGCTGACGGCGGTTCACTTCAGATTGAGTGGCGCGAAGGCGATGATCGGGTTCTGATGACCGGGCCGGTCGAACTGGAGAGCACCGGGGAGTTGCCTGCGCCATGAGGACATTGGTCGCCGCCGCGCTGATGCTTGCCGCCTGCTCGACGACCGGCGATGCGCGGTCGCCGGCTGAGCGCGTGGCGGGATGCTGGATCAACCGCGATGTCGGCGCGTCGACCATGCGCTGGTTGCCGGACCGCAGCCGGCCTGGCGTGATGGCGGGGTCGAAACTGGTGTATCGGCAAGCGGGATCGCCGCTCTCCACGCGCTATTCGCTGGAGCCGAGCGAGGAAGGCTGGAGCATGTGCGAACTCGATGCGGCCGGCGCGGCGGCGCGCTGCTGGCGTGTCGCGCAGGGCGCCGGCGGCTCACTCGAAGGCGGGCGCGTGTTCATAGACGCGCACGGCGATCGTTTGCGTATCGCCGTGGTGGGCGACGGGCCGGAACGCACCATCTTTCATGGCCGCCGCGACGGATGCGATTGATCTCCGGCTTCGACCACGTCGCCATCGCCGTGCGCGATCTCGCGGCGGGCGTGGCGGCGTATGAGACGCTGCTTGGTTGCTGCGTGGTCGCACGCGAGAATAACCAAGGCATGGCGTCGGCGCTGATCGCCGCAGCCAATATGAGCATCGAACTGATCGCCCCGGATGGCGATGGCGAGATGGGCCGCAGGCTAACAGCCGCGCTCGACACCGGCGGCGAGGGCGCAACGAGCCTGGTGTTCTCGACGCTGGATATCGACGCACTGCATCGCCGCTTGGATCGCGTCGGGTTGGCGCCCGAAGCGATCGGCGAACGGCCGGGGCGGCGAAGTTTCCGCGCTGCGGCGGAGTGCACCAACGGCGTGCGTTTGTTTTTCATGCAGCGCGTGGAGCGGTCTGCGCCGATCGCTCGCGAGGGCGCGACGCTCGGCTTGGATCACGTCGTCATTCGATGCGGGGATGGGGAGCGCGCTGCCGCGCTCTATGGCGCGCGGCTTGGGCTCGACATGCGGCTCGACCGCGAGGTGGCTGACCGGCGGCTGATGTTCTTCCGCTGCGGCGACGCGGTGGCCGAGGTCATCGAGGACAAAACGCTCTCCAGCGATCGCCTCTGGGGCCTGTCCTGGCGCGTCGCCGATGCGGATGCCGCGCGCGCTCGGTTGGACGCTGCGGGGCTTGATGTTTCCGAGGTGCGCCGGGGGATGAAACCGGGCACGCGCGTGTTCACGGTGCGCAGCGGGACGTGCGGGGTCCCCACGCTGATGATTGAGCCTTCATTGCGCCGAGATTGATCCGGTCGCGCCGCACGTGCATGCTCGCGGCGGAGACGGGAGGGATCCGCCATGGCTGAGCCGCTGAATGCGACTTTTTTTGCTCTTCGCAAGCGCGAAAGGGGCGGCGTTCTGCTCGGCGCTGCGATTGCCTACACGGTCGCGCTGTTCGTTGCTTTTCTCGTGTTCGGGACGATCGCGTTTTTCCTGATCGGCGGCGGCGATTTCCTCAGCTGGTATGCCGAGACGATAAGCGCCGCATCGTCGGGCGTCGCGTCGGACCGGCCGCCGCCTGATTTCGGCGGCATCATGCTGATGATCCCGGTGCAGTTTCTGCTGATCGCGGCGCTCTTCATCCTGTTCGCCGCGTTTCACTCGTCCGCCGTGCGCTGGATGCTGCGCGGCGAGACCAGCGCGCCGTTCAACCTGTGCTTTGGCGCCGACATGTGGCGCGCTTATGGAACCTATTGGGCGTGGCTTCTCTACGTGATCGTCGGCTGGCTCGGCTTTTTTCTCACGACGCTCGTCGGCGGCGTGCTGGCTGGAAACATCGATGTGGTCGGCCCGCTCATGATGTTTGCGCTGTGCGTGTTTTATTTCTTTGCCTGGTTCTATGTGACCATTCGCTTGTCGCCAGCAGTGGCGACCTCGATCGGCCTCGGCGAGTTTGCACCGCTCAAGGCGTGGGCTGTCACACGCGGGCGGTTCTGGGCGTTGTTCGGCGCCTATCTGTTGCTGGCCATACTCTACATGCTGGTCAGCTTGATCGTGACAGCCGTTCTTTTCGGCGCCGTCTATGGGCAAGCGTTCGCCGGTTTGGATTGGTCGACAATGGCGACCGATCCCGAAGGGTTCGCGGTGGCGTACGAACGGGCCGCGCTGGGCGCCATGCAGAGCATGTTCGCATCGCCGTTGATGATCGCGCTCTATATCGGCGGCCAACTCGTCAGCTTGGCCATCTCCGCCTTCTTCAACGTGATGTGGTTCGGGGTGGAATCGCGGGCGGTTCAGGCGGCGCTGGAAGAAGGAAAGATCGAGCCCGCGCCAGCTGACGCTTAGCCCGTCGCGGTCTTCTTGCCGTTGCGCTTCGTCGCCTTTGGCGCCGGCGCTTCGGCGGCGGCAGCCTTGAGCTTTGGCCTCTGTGCGCTGCTGCGTTCGCCGTGACGCTTGAGCGCCTCGGCGAGATAGCGCCCCGTATGGCTTTCCTTCACTTTCGCAACGTCTTCGGGCGTGCCGACGGCCACCATTCTTCCGCCGCCATCGCCGCCTTCGGGGCCGAGATCGAGGATCCAGTCAGCGGTTTTGATGACGTCGAGATTATGCTCGATGACCAGCACCGTGTTGCCGTTCTCGACCAGCTCATGCAGCACTTCGAGCAGCTTCTTGGTGTCTTCGAAGTGCAGCCCGGTTGTCGGCTCGTCCAAAATATAGAGCGTGCGCCCGGTCGCGCGTTTGCTGAGCTCCTTGGAGAGCTTCACGCGTTGGGCCTCGCCGCCGGAAAGCGTCGTGGCCTGCTGGCCTATATGCACGTAACCTAGGCCGACGCGCTTCAGCGTTTCGAGTTTGTCACGAATACTAGGCACGGCGTTGAAGAGGTTCGCGCCTTCCTCGACGGTCATATCGAGCACGTCGGAGATCGATTTGCCCTTGTAGAGGATTTCCAGCGTCTCGCGATTATAGCGTTTGCCTTTGCACGTGTCGCAGGTGACGTAGACGTCCGGCAGAAAGTGCATCTCGATCTTGATGACGCCATCGCCCTGACACGCTTCGCAGCGGCCGCCTTTGACGTTGAACGAGAAGCGGCCCGGCCCGTAGCCGCGCGCTTTGGATTCAGGAAGCCCGGCGTACCAATCGCGGATTGGCGTGAAGGCGCCGGTATAGGTCGCTGGGTTTGAGCGCGGCGTGCGGCCGATCGGCGACTGATCGATATCGATGATCTTATCGATGTGCTCGAGGCCCTCGATCTTGTCGTGCTCGGCCGGCACGTCGCCCGCGCCGTGCCATTGGCGCGCGACCGCTTTGTAAAGCGTTTCCACGACGAGCGTGGACTTGCCGCCGCCGCTCACGCCGGTGACGCAGGTAAATGTGCCGAGCGGAATGTCTGCGTCGACGTTCTGCAGATTGTTGCCGCGCGCGCCGCGTACGCCGATGGCGCGCTTGGTGACGCGGCGGCGCTTTTCGGGGATGGCGATCTCCCGGCGCCCAGTGAGATAATCGCCGGTGATGGAGTTCTTGTTCTTCTGAATCTGATCCGGCGTGCCTTCGGCGATAATTTGGCCGCCATGGATGCCGGCCGCCGGCCCCATGTCGATGACGTGATCGGCGGTAAGGATGGCTTCTTCGTCGTGCTCAACGACGAGCACCGAATTGCCAAGATCGCGCAGGCGGACAAGCGTCTCCAACAGACGCGTGTTGTCGCGTTGGTGCAGGCCGATGCTTGGCTCATCGAGCACATAGAGTACGCCGGTAAGGCCCGAGCCGATTTGTGAAGCCAGGCGAATGCGCTGACTTTCGCCGCCGGAGAGCGTGCCGGAGGAGCGGCCGAGCGAGAGATAGTCGAGACCCACATCCACCAGGAAGCGCAGGCGATCGTTGATCTCTTTCAGAATGCGGACGGCGATTTCCTTTTGCTTCGGCGTCAGCTGATCGTTGATGGCGCCGAACCAATCGCGGGCGTTGCGGATGGAGAAATTGGAGGCCGTGGCGATGTCGGTCATGCCGACTTTCACCGCGAGCGCCTCCGGTTTCAGACGCTTGCCTTCGCACGTGGGACACGGGGCTTCGGATTGGAAGCGCTCAAGATCTTCGCGCACCCAAGCCGAATCTGTCTCCTTCCAGCGGCGCTCGAGGTTCGGCAGCACGCCTTCGAAATTCTTGGTCGTCTCGTAGCGGCGCACGCCATCGTCATAGACGAACTTGATCGGGTCCTTGGTGCCGTTGAGGATGGCGTTGCGCAGATCCTTCGGTAGTTCTTTCCAGGGCGCCGTAATCTTCGCCTTGAAGTGCTTGGCGAGCGCTTCGAGTGTTTGCGCGTAGAGCGGCGATGGGCCTTTTGCCCAGGGCGCAACGGCGCCGTCTTTCAATGTTTTGTCGTGATCTGGAACGACGAGGTCGGCGTCGAACTTGAGCTGCACGCCGAGTCCGTCGCAAGCGGGACAGGCGCCGGCTGGATTGTTGAACGAGAAGAGGCGCGGCTCGATTTCCGGAATGGTGAAGCCGGAGACGGGGCAGGCGAATTTTTGTGAGAAGATCAGCCGTTCCGGAGCGCCGGTCTTGTTCTTCAGCGTGGCTTTGCCGCCGCCGGTTTCGCCCTTGTCGGCGAACTCCGCGAAGGCGACGCCTTCGGCGAGCTTCAAGGCCTGTTCGAGCGAATCCGCGAGGCGCGTCTCAATGCCGACTTTGACGGCGATGCGATCGACGACAATGTCGATGTCGTGTTTGAATTTCTTGTCGAGCGTCGGCGGCTCAGAGAGTTCGTAGAACTCGCCATCGATCTTGGCGCGCTGGTAGCCCTTCTTCAGGTACTCGGCCATTTCCTTTTTGTATTCGCCCTTGCGGTCGCGCACGACCGGGGCAAGCAAATACAAACGCGTGCCCTCAGGCAGCGCCATGATGCGGTCGACCATCTCGCTGACTTGCATCGCAGCGATCGGTTCACCGGTGGCGGGCGAATACGGAATACCGACACGCGCCCAGAGGAGGCGCATGTAGTCGTAGATTTCGGTGACGGTGCCGACAGTCGAGCGCGGATTGCGCGAGGTGGTCTTCTGCTCGATGGAAATCGCCGGCGAGAGGCCTTCGATGGAATCCACGTCCGGCTTCTGCATCAGTTCGAGGAACTGACGGGCGTAAGCGGAAAGGGACTCCACGTAACGGCGTTGGCCTTCTGCGTAGATGGTGTCGAACGCCAACGATGATTTGCCGCTGCCGCTCAACCCGGTGATCACCACCAGCTCGTTGCGCGGAATATCGACGTTCACGCCTTTCAAGTTGTGCTCGCGGGCGCCGCGGATACGGATATGGGTCAGGCCGTCTTTCATCGCGGCAGACCATATGCGAAAGCGGTCATCGAAATCCCGGGATAATAGTGGCGATTGAAGAACAGCGGCGTTTCGCCGTCGCGTTGAGCGCCGAGCGCGTAAACCACTGGCATGAAGTGTTCCCAATCTGGCGCGGCGAGGGCGGCATCAGGTTGCGCAGCATAGTCCACGACCTTGCCGTGATCGTTGGCCACGCCTGAGACGATCAGCTCGTCATATGTCGCGACCCAAGGCTGCGGATCAGGCGAAGTCGCGCGGAAGAACGCCGGCAGATTGTGGACGATATTGCCCGACCCGATGACGAGAATGTCGTCTTCGCGGAGGTCGGCGAGCGTGCGCGCGATATCGTAGTGCTCCGCTGGCGGACGGCGAATATCGAGACTCACTTGAACGATCGGCACGTCTGCATCCGGGTACATGTGCTTCACGACGCTCCACGCGCCGTGATCGAGCCCCCACGTATCGTCCAACTGCGCGCCAAAGGCTGTCAGCTTTTCGACGATGGCGCGCGCGAGTTCGGGATCGCCAGGGGCGGGATACTGAACGTCGAAAAGCGCCTGCGGAAAGCCGCGGCCGAAATCGTGGATGGTGCGCGGCCGCGCGTTCGACATCACGCGGACGCCTTCCGTCACCCAATGCGCGGAGACGCAGATGATGGCGCGTGGCTTCGGGAACGCGCGTGCGATCTCGGCCCAGCCGCGCGCGGAGGGCGTGTCTTCGATCGCGTTCATCGGCGAACCATGGCCGATGAAGAGGGCGGGCGCTCTTCGGGTCATTTCGGTCTTTCGGGACCGCCGTAAGCCCTACGGCGGCCCCCATATTTAGTAGGCGGAGTCGGCTGAACATCAAGAACAAGATAAGAACATCTGTGGATGTCGCTTAGCTTGCCTGATTGGTTCGGCTGGTTAACGCCCCTTTACGAATTGGGCGAGTCGGGCTATAGAACATAGAGAGAACATTTGTCCGGATACGCCCGGCGGATGCCTCACCATCGAGTGCAGCGCAGGAAACAGGAGGTCGGCGATGGCTGGCAGCGTCAACAAGGTGATTTTGGTCGGCAATTTGGGCAAGGACCCTGAAATCCGCCGGCTCAACAATGGCGATCCGGTGGTCAATCTGAGCGTCGCGACGTCGGAGACGTGGCGCGACAAGCAAAGCGGCGAGCGCAAGGAAAAGACCGAGTGGCACCGCGTCGTGATCTTCAACGAGAATATCGCGAAGGTGGCCGAGCAATATCTGAAGAAGGGCTCGACGGTTTACATCGAAGGCCAGCTGCAGACGCGCAAGTACGAGCAGAACGGCCAAGAGAAGTACACGACGGAAGTCGTGCTCCAGCGCTTCCGCGGCGAGCTCACCATGCTCGGCGGCAAGGGCGATGGCGGCGGCCGCTCGTACGATGACGGGCCGGGCGACAGCTTCGGCTCATCCAGCGGCAAAAAGCGCGTCAGCGACGGCCCGCGCGAAAGCTTCAACCAGGATTTGGACGACGAGATCCCGTTCTAAGTCTCAGCCTCGCATCGAGCGTGTGCTAGGTCTCCATCCGGAGGCTTAGCATGCGCCGTCGCGAATTTTTGGTTGGCGCTGCGGCTCTGGCGGTCGGAGAAGCAGCTATGGCGCAGAACTTTGACTACGCCGCATACCAAGCGAGCCTGTGGCGCCGTTTTCCCTACGAGCGCATAGAAACAGCGGGTGCGCGGGCGCTGGAGGAATGGAGGCGGCTCAGGAGCGCCGGCCGCGGCGTACCGATCGTCGTCGGGAGCGATAGCGAATTCCTTCGCGTTGCGGAAGGCGTCGTCGGACTTGAAGGCGTTCCTGGCATAGTCGGTGACGCCTCGCGGCCGCCGCCACCGCAAATCTTGGCCGCCGCCGCAGATCTCCAGCATCCCGAAGCAATAAACGCTCTGCGCGCGGCCGAAGAGACTGAGTCACGCGCCTACCTTGAGCAGATGCTGCGCGATCCGAACGCGACTTTGCCGCGCGTGATCATCGGCGGCGAGCTGCAATCGGATGAGGAGACCCGCGCCGAACTCGAGGCGTCCCTTGCGGAAGGCCATGAACCGCCAATCGGGGAATGGCCAAGCGACGCGCCGCGGAGTGCAGGGCTGAGCATTGTTGAGGATTATCCTCGGCGCAACATGCCGTTCGAGAAGGTGCATATCGTGCTGGTTCCCGCCGAGCACTCATATGAGGCGCCGGCGTATCTTCATTGGGGCGGTTGGAACGCCTGTCCGGCGCCCGAGTATCAAGTCTCGGCGTTTCGAAGCTGGCACGAGCGCTATGGCGTGGAAATCGTGGGCATGGGGGGCGATGTCATCAACGCACGCGCCACACGCCGCCCAACGACACGCGAGGAGGCGCTGGCGCTTGCCCGCGAGCAATACGCCTTCTGCAACGACATCGTTGACCAGGGCACAGACACTTTGTCCAATCTTGCCGCTACGCTGATGGGCGACGATTGGTGGTTCTTCTGGTGGGATTGAGCCCGCGTCTCCCCGCGCCCATATCGCCGACATGATCCCGCTGTCCGTTCTCGATCTCGCGCCCATCGTTGAAGGCGGGACGGTTGCGCAGGCTTTGGCCAACAGCCGTGACTTGGCGCAACACGCCGAGAGGCTTGGCTACAATCGCTTCTGGCTGGCCGAGCACCACAACATGCCAGGCATAGCCAGCTCGGCGACATCGCTGGCGATCATGAACGCGGCGAGCGTCACCAAGACCATTCGCGTTGGGGCCGGCGGCATTATGCTCCCGAATCACGCGCCGATCGTGATCGCCGAACAGTTCGGCACGCTGGAGGCGCTTTTTCCCGGTCGCATCGATTTGGGACTCGGGCGCGCGCCGGGCGGCGATCAACGCGTGGCGATGGCGCTCAGGCGCACGCTCATCGGTGGCGAGGATCGCTTTCCGCAAGACGTGATTGAATTGCAAGCGCTGCTGGCGCCGGCGGACCTCCGTCAGTTCGTGCGCGCCGTGCCCGGCGAAGGCTCGAACGTGCCGCTTTGGATGCTGGGCTCTTCGACGTTCGGCGCGCAGCTGGCGGCGGCGCTGGGCTTGCCGTTTGCCTTCGCCTCGCATTTCGCGCCGGCGCAGATGATGAGTGCGATCGACATTTACAGAACGCGGTTTGAGCCATCGGAACAACTTCAAAAGCCCTATGTCATGCTCGGCTTCAACATCTTCGCAGCGCCGACGGACGCGGAAGCGCGGCTCTTGGCGACGTCGTTGATGCAATCCTTCGCCAGCTTGCGGCGAGGCATTCCCCGCAAACTGCAGGCGCCGGATCCGGCTTTCGAGCAGGCGCTCACCGACACGGAGCGGGCGCAGCTGGAGTCGGTGTTCGAGTGCTCTGCGATCGGCGCGCCCGAAACGGTGAAGCGCAGCATCGCGGCCTTCATCGCGCGCACCGGGGCAGATGAACTGATCCTCGCGTCGCATATTTATGATCACGCCGCGCGCGTGCGGGCCTATGAGATTGTGGCCGAAGTCTGTGGCCTAAGCGGGCATTAGGCCAGCAACGTCTCGCCAAGCGTAAGCGGCGCATTGCACTGCTCAGCGAGGGCATGCGCCCAGTCGCGCGTGGCGCGTAACTCCGCGCCATAGGTGGCGGCTGCCTGGTCATGCTGGGCGCGGTAGGCGCCGGCGTCGAAGGCGCGGCCGTATTCCTTGGCGTGCTCGCTGAAGATCGGGCTGGTGGCGGTTGCTTGCCAGCGCGCGGCGTCGCCTTGCAGGCCGAAGAACGCGCCGAGCTTTGTCATCGCGCCTGCGGTGTCGGCAAGAAAGCTGTCGCTGCTTAGCGTGCGCACGCGTTGCGGGAAGCGTTGCGCCAGCTTGTCGAGAAAAGTCGCCTGCATAAGCCACGCCTCCGCCGCGATTTGCAGATCGGTGTGGAGCAGCACGTCCTCACGCGCGAAGCCGGAGTCGAGCGGGATCACAGGTTCGAACTGCTGAAACACTTGGCGCGCAAACAGACGTCCGTCGATGCCGCGGCGGGCGATGGCGCGCAAAAAGGCGTCGAGCCCGGAATAAAGAACAAGCGCTTTCGCGTCGGGCCGCGCATGCAGGAATTGCGGAATGATGTGATTGGCGACGTTGCTCGGCTTGACGATTTGCGTTTCGCCCTGCGTCAGCGGCCGCGACAAGAGATTGAGCGTCGTCTCCAAGCCGGCAAAGGCGCCCGGCGTGCGCCGCGAGCGCGACCAATATTCCGCGAACGAGACCAGCACTGCAGGTTCCTTGAGCCCCATCGACAGGCCGGGTTGGTCGAGCGCGCGCGTGAGCAATGTCGAACAACAAAACGCGGTGTGGAAAATGAAGTGGATCGGTCCTTTCGCCTCCTCGATCTCGCAAGCTGGCAAATCGAGAACTGGCGCTGCTGGCGAGAGCTGGCCGCGTGTTACGAAGCGGGGGTCGAGGAACACCGCTCGCTGCTGCGCCTCGCGGGGCATGTGAGCGAACGTTAGGGTGTCGCGACGGACGTCATAGACATGCGGCAGCCAAGCAGCATCCTGCACATAGACCGACCACTCGGATGGCGGCGCTAGGCACTGCGAGAGCACGTCTGCCATCCTGCTGCTGGAACTGATGCAAACTTGAGCAGGGGTACGCGACGCTTCCATGTGTAGCGACGGTTACCCGTCGCGCCGTTCTGTCATTCTGTCGCTTGGCGGGGGAGTGGCGGGAATATGATACCGGGCGACGCCGCAACGGGAATTGGCTATTCGCTGACGCCGTGACCACGCCCTCCCGCGCCTTCGAGCCACTCGACCTGCTGCAGCTCGTTTCGATCGCGCTGATTTGGGGGGTGAACAACATTCTGGCGAAGATCGCCGTGGATGCGCTGCCAGCGCTGATGATGGCGTCGCTGCGGTTCACGCTCGTGGTAGCGGCGCTGTTCGCGTTTCTGCGCCCGCCGCCGGCGAATTGGCGGCTGTTCTTTCTGATGATCCTCTTTGTCGGGCCGCTGCATTTCGGTGTTCAGTCGATCGGACTGAAGCTCGCCGACGATTTGCCGCCGATGGTGGTGGCGATGCAGCTCTGGGCGCCGTCCTCGGTCGTATTCGCTGCGCTGTTGCTGAAGGAGCGCGTGGGCGTGTTGCGGTGGATCGGCGTGGGCGTGGCGTTTTTGGGCGCGGCCTCGCTTAATTTCGATCCCACTGTCTTCTCGCAAGGGTGGGCGCTTCTCCTGGTTGCACTGGCGTCGGCGTTTTATGGCTTCGGCACGGTGTTGGTGCGCAGGCTCGGCGCCGGGATCAGCCCGTGGACGATGCAGGCCTGGATCGCGCTGGTGAGTGCGCCGACCTTGGGGCTGGGTACGATCGCATTCGAGTCTGGCCACATCGAAGCTGCCCGGGCCGCGCACTGGAGCGTGTGGGTGTTCATCGCCTTCGGCGCAATCGTGTCGTCGATCGTCGCCAACGCCTTCATGTTCAAACTGGTGCAGAAGTATGAGGTCTCGCGCACGACGCCCTATCTGCTGATGACGCCGGCGATAAGCTTTGGGCTCGCGGCGCTGGTGCTGGGTGATGAGATCACGCCGCAAATCCTCTTCGGCGCCGCGATGACCATGGCCGGTGTGGCGCTCGTGGCGCTGGCGGAGCGGCGGTTCAAGGCGGTGGCGTAAGGCGGTTTGACAAAAATGCACTGGGGTGCATGTTTGTTTGCATGTACCCGTTCGCCACTGACGATGTCTTCGTTCGCAACGCTTGGTATGTGATCGCCTGGTCGCACGAGGTTGGCGATGCGCCGCTCGGGCGACGGCTGATGGGCGAGCAGGTTGTGCTTTATCGCGACAGCAAAGGCGCAGTGGCGTGCCTGGATGGCCATTGTCCGCATCGGCAATACCCTCTCGCGCGCGGCCGCGTTGAGGGCGATCATCTACGGTGCGCCTATCACGGTTTTGCGTTTGGCGCCGATGGCGCGTGCGTTGACATTCCTTCCGCCGATAGTGTCGGCGATTGCCGCGTGCGCGCGTACCCGGTGGTTGAGAAGTGGCGCTGGATTTGGGTGTGGGCAGGCGATCCCGCACGCGCCGACGAAGCGCTTATCCCCGATCACCACGAGCTCGGCTTCGAGGGCGGCGCATTTCACGCCGTGCCATCGTACCGGTTGCCGGTCGCTGGAAGATATCAGCTGCTGAACGAGAATTTGCTCGACCTGAGCCACATTCTCTATCTGCACAATTCCAAGCATATCCGTTCGGACGTGTGGCGGCGCGAGCAGTTTGAGCGCGATCCGGGCGGGCGTTGGCAGCGGAGCACGCGGGTCTTGGCAGTGCCGGAGCCGCCGCCCTTGGCGCCTTTCGCGGACGTGAGGGGCGAGATCGAACTGGTGCTGACGGCGACCTTCTATCCGCCAGCGTTTCATGTCGGGCGGCAGGTGTTCCGCGAAGTGGACAAGGACGGGACGCCTGGACGGCATATTCTGGAGGAGCGCTTCTTCCACTTCTTCACGCCCGAGACGGCGCACGACAGCATTTATTATTTCGCGCTGGCGCGCGATTTCGCCCACGACGACGAGGCGCTCACCGCGTCGCGGCAAGCCTACTTCAACCGCGTGCTGGACGAAGACAAAGAGGCGATCGAAGCGATCGAGCCGCGCGTCGATGTGCCGGGACGCGCGCCGGATGTGCATTGCCCGTCTGACGCCGGCGCCCTGCGTGGCCGCAAGAGCGTGCAGGCGATGATCGATCTCGAACGCGCTGCGCGCTGAGCCGTCACGGCAAGACGGTGAGGGCCGCGCAGGCGACGCGCGCCCCCGCACCGCCGATCGGCTGACTGGTTTGGTCGTCGGGCGACGCGTGGATCATCAACGCCGCGCCATCGCTGTCGAGGAGCGGCATCCGGTTGCCGATGCGCTCGCGGTAGAGCGTCACGTACGGGCTGAACACTTCAGCGCCGAAGGGCCCGCCGGGGCTGGCAAAAATGTTCGGCAGGTCGCCCGCTTCGGGCCCGCGCCGGTTCAGCAGGCCGTGTTGGATCCGACGGTTCATGCCGACATGACCGCCGGACGCCTGAAAGCCGGCGGCGAAGTCCGAGCAGTCGCCGCGCTCGTGGAGATGCAGGCCGTGCCAACCGGGTGGCAGGGCGCCTTGCGAAAACTCTAGTCGAATCAATACGCCAGTCGGCGCTTCCGTGAACGTGGCCTGCCCCAGCGCGCGGCCGTCGCCGCCGACGATCCAGGTTGTGCGAGGCTGCACTTGGCGCGCGACGTCGACAGGATCGGGGGTGCCCGCGCAGGCGCCGAGGAATGCTGCGATGGCAAGGGCGGCGATGCGGCGCATGGGGGTTCTCCTTGGTTTGCGGGCGCTTCGTCCCGATGTTAGTTTGGCTGCGGATTCGAGGCTCTCTCTCGATCCATTTCCGCAGCTTTCCTGAATAGCAGATTAGACCGGCGATCCGTGTCAGACACGTCCGATCCCGCCGACAACGGCGGTCCAACACTTCCCAAAGGCGTCTCGCTCATCACAATCGAGGATGAGTTGAAACGTTCCTACCTCGATTACGCGATGAGCGTGATCGTGTCTCGCGCTCTGCCTGATGCGCGCGACGGCCTGAAGCCGGTTCACCGGCGCATCCTCTACGCGATGGACGAGGCCGGGAACTCGCACGACAAGGCCTATCGCAAGAGCGCCAAATCGGTCGGCGACGTGATGGGCAATTATCACCCCCACGGCGACCAGGCGATCTATCTGACGCTGGTGCGCCTGGCGCAGGATTTTTCGATGGGCCTGACGCTCATCGATGGGCAGGGCAATTTCGGCTCGATCGATGGTGATATGCCGGCCTCCATGCGCTACACCGAAGCGCGGCTGGCGAAGGCGGCGCGCGCGCTCTTGGACGACATCGACGAAGGCACCGTCGACTTCCAGGACAATTACGACGGCTCGATGCAAGAGCCGACAGTTCTGCCGGCGCGCTTTCCCAATCTTTTGGTCAATGGCGGCGGCGGTATCGCCGTCGGCATGGCGACCAACATCCCGCCGCACAATTTGACGGAAGTGATCGATGCCTCGGTGGCGCTGATCGACAATCCGAGCATTTCCGATCTTGATCTTCTCGACATCGTGCCGGGGCCGGATTTCCCAACGGGTGGTGAAATTCTGGGCCGCGCCGGCGCGCGTATGGCGCTGATGACCGGCCGTGGCTCGGTGATGATCCGCGCCAAGCATCACACCGAGACCATACGTGGCCGCGAAGCTTTGGTGTTCACCGAGATTCCGTATCAGGTGAACAAGGCCGAGATGGTCGAGAAGATCGGCGAGCAGGTGCGCGAGAAGCGCATCGAGGGCATTGCCGAGGTGCGCGACGAGTCGAACCGGCTTGGCGTGCGCTTGGTCGTTGAACTGAAGCGCGACGCAGTGGCGGACGTGGTGTTGAACCAACTCTACCGCTACTCGTCGCTGCAAACCTCGTTCGGCGTCAACATGCTGGCGCTGAACCAGGGCAAGCCCGAACAAATGGGCTTGCGGAAAATCCTCGATATCTTCCTGTCGTTCCGCGAGCAGGTGGTCACTCGCCGCACCAAGCACCGCTTGGCGAAGGCCCGAAAGCGTGGGCACGAGACGGTGGGCTTGGCGATCGCGGTCGCCAACATCGATGAAGTGATCAAGCTGATCCGCGAGAGCCCCGACCCCGCCACGGCGCGCGAGCGCATGTTGGCCCGCGATTGGCCGGCCGGCGATATGATGCCCCTGATCGCGCTGATTGCGGACCCGCGCACCGTCGTCAGCGACGGCGACAAGATCAGGCTTTCCGACGAACAAGCGCGCGCGATCCTGGCGTTGCAGCTGGCGCGCCTCACTGGGCTTGGCCGCGACGATATCGCCAAGGCCGCCAACGAGATCGCCGAAGAGATCAAGGAATTGCTGTCGATCCTGGCCTCGCGCGAACGCATTCTCGGCATTATCCGCGACGAACTGACGGCGGTGAAAGATCAATTCGGCACGCCGCGGCGCACCACGTTCTCGGAGTCCGAGGGCGAGATCGACGACGAAGCGCTGATCCCTCGCGAAGACATGGTCGTCACCGTCACGCACGGCGGCTACGTCAAGCGCACGCCGCTGGCCGCCTATCGCACCCAGCGTCGTGGCGGCAAGGGCCGCGCCGGGATGGCGATGAAGGACGAGGATTTCGTCACGCGCGTATTCGTGGCCTCGACGCATGCGCCGATCTTGTTCTTCTCGTCGTCGGGCATGGTCTACAAAATCAAAGCCTGGCGCATTCCTGCCGGCGACCCGCGGACCAAGGGTCGCGCGCTGGTGAACCTGCTGCCGCTTGAGCAAGGCGAAACCATCACGTCAGTGATGGCGCTGCCTGAGGACGAGCGCGACTGGGACAAGCTCGACGTCATGTTCGCTACGCGCTCGGGCAGCGTGCGCCGCAACAAGCTCAGCGACTTCACGCAAGTGAACCGCAACGGCAAGATAGCCATGAAACCCGACGAGGGCGATGGCATCATCGGCGTGCAAATCTGCACGGAAGACGACGACGTGCTGCTGACCACCGCGAACGGCATGTGCGTGCGTTTCCGCACGACCGACGTTCGGGTGTTCGCGGGCAGAACCTCAACCGGCAATCGCGGCGTCGAGCTGAAAAATGGCGATAGCGTCATCGGCATGGCCGTGCTGAAGCATGTTGACGTCACGACCGAGGAGGTCGCCGCCTACTTCAAGTGGGACGCGCAATCGCGTGGCGAGGTCGAGGCTGGCGACGACGAAGCGCCAGCGCCGGCCAGCGATGCGGTGGTGCCATTCGAGCGGCTGGCCTGGTTGAAGACGCAGGAGCAATTCATCCTGACGGTCACCAGCAACGGCCTGGGCAAGCGCGCCTCAGCTTACGAATACCGGGTCACCAATCGCGGCGGCAAAGGGCTGATCGCGCACAAACTGGTTGGCGATGCCCGTATCGTCGCCTCGTTCCCGGTACAGGACGGCGAAGAGCTGCTGCTGGTCACCGACAAGGGCCAGCTGATCCGCACCGCGATCGATCAAATTCGGATCGCCGGGCGCGCCACGCAGGGCGTCATCCTGATCAATGTCAGCGACGATGAGCACGTGGTGGCGGCTGAGCGGCTGGAAGCCTTGGGCGGCGAAGGCGGCACTGAGGAGGGCGGCGAATGAGCAAGCGGCGCGTCGGCCTTTATCCAGGCACCTTCGATCCGGTCACTAATGGCCATGTGGATATCATCGCCCGGGCGGCCACGCTGGTGGACAAACTGGTGATCGGCGTCGCCATCAATCAGGACAAGGGGCCGCTGTTCACGCTGGACGAGCGGGTGGAGATGGTCCGCGAGCAGTGCGCCAAGATTCAGGGCGAGGCCGAGATCGTCATTCAACCTTTTGACACATTGCTGATGAAATTCGCCGAGAGCGTAGGGGCGCAGATCATCGTCCGGGGACTTCGAGCGGTCGCCGACTTCGAGTACGAATTCGCCATGGTGGGCATGAACCAGAAGCTCAATCCCACCGTGGAAACGGTATTTCTCATGGCCGACCCGACGCATCAGGCGATCGCGTCGCGGCTGGTGAAGGAAATCGCGCGGCTGCAAGGAAGCGTCGCGCAATTCGTGCCCAAGGAAGTAGAAGGACGACTGAAGGCCAAGTTCGGGGTTTCTTGATGCGCTTGGGTGGATTGTTGGCTGCGGCGCTGTTGGCGCTCGGCTTGGTTGGAATGTTCGACGCTGCCTCAGCGCAGACGCCGGACGCGCGCAATTGGCGCCGGCTCGATCCGGAAAACACGCTCTATATCGATACGGTGCACGGGCGCATCGTGATCGAAATGTACCCGGAGGTGGCGCCGAGCCACGTCGATCGGATCAAGACGCTGGCCCGCGCCGGCTTCTATGACGGGGTGTTGTTTCACCGCGTGATCCCTGGGTTCATGGCGCAGACCGGCGACCCGTTGGGCACTGGCGAAGGGGCCTCGAACCTACCTGATCTAGCGCCGGAGTTTACGTTCCGCCGCGGCGCCAACATGCCGTTTATCGAGGGCGCGGCTGATCGCGCTGGCCCGATTGGCTTCTATCAGGCGCTGCCGATCCAGACGCAGCCGGACTCGCAAATGGCTGTGGCGCGGGAGGGCCGGGTGCTCTCCAATGCTCTGCATTGCGAGGGCGTGGCCTCGATGGCGCGGGCGCAGGACTTCAATTCCGCGAACAGCCAGTTCTTCATCATGCTGGGCGCCCGCGCGTCGCTGGACAAGGTCTATTCGATTTGGGGCCGAGTGGTGTGGGGCATGGAGGCGGTTGAGGCGATCGCGACCGGCGAGCCGCCGGCCAATCCAGACCGCATGCTGGCCGTGCGTATCGCCGCTGACTTGCCGGAGGCCGAGCGCGCGCCAATTTACGTGCTGCGGACGGATGGTCCGCAATTCCGCGACCTGATCGAGGAAACCCGCCGTGACCGGCGCGCCGATTTCTCGGTCTGTGACGTGCAAATTCCCGCGCGGGTTCCGCGCGACGGCAGAGAGAGACGCTGGTGGTCGATCATACCTTTCATACCCTGACGATGAAGCTCGAGACGGGCGACGTGAAGATCAAGCTTCGCCCCGATCTGGCGCCCAATCACGTGACGCGGATTGCCGAATTGGCCAATGAAGGCTTCTACGATGGCGTTGTGTTTCACCGCGTCATTGACGGCTTCATGGCGCAAGGCGGCGATCCCAGCGGCACCGGAACGAGCGGCTCGGACAAGCCGAACCTGAAACAGGAATTCTCGGCCGAGCCGCATGTGCGCGGCGTCTGCTCGATGGCGCGCACCAACGATCCGAACTCGGCCAACAGCCAGTTCTTCATCGTGTTCGACGACGCCACGTTCCTGGACCGCAAGTACACGGTGTGGGGTCAGGTGATCGAAGGCATGGAGGCGGTGGATGCGCTGCCGAAGGGCGAGCCGCCGCGCAAGCCTGGCAAGATCATCAGCGCGCGGGCCGAGTGAGCGTCTCTCTCCTGCAGCGCTGGCGTGCGCTGGCGGGAGAGGACGCTGATGACCTCGGCGAAGCGCTGGTGCGCGCCTGGGATGAGCCGCAGCGCCGCTATCACGATCAAACGCATCTCCTTTGGCTGCTCGAAGAGGCGGATCAGCGTGCGCCGCTGATCCGCGATCGCGCCTTCGTGGGCTATGCGATCTGGTTTCATGACGCCGTCTATCAGCCCGGAGAGCCCGACAACGAGAAACTGAGCGCCGATTGGGCGCACACGTCGCTGGCTGCGTCGCCCGATTTGGCGGCGCGCGTCGCCTGCGTGATCGAGATGACCAAAAACCACTCGGATGGCGCGGCGGAGGGCGACGCGGCGCTGTTTCTCGATATGGACATCGCCATACTGGGCGCGCCCTGGGAGATATACTGCGCCTATGCCGCGGGCATCCGCGCCGAGTATCCGCATATTGCGGACCCCGCGTTCGCTGGCGGGCGGGCTTCGTTTCTGGCGAAGCAATTGGAGCATGCACGGACGTTCCGCACGGAGCTCTACGAGCGCGAACGCGGCGACACGGCTCGCGCCAATATGCGCTGGGAGCTCGAAGAGATGCGCAAGGGGCGCATGGTCAAAGCCTAGTCGCGGCGCGTTTGCAGCGCGGCGCTCTCGCAGGAATTCACCTCTTCGGGTGGGAAGGCATCGGAGCGGGCGACCCAGCAATCGTCGAACACGGAGCAGTAGCAAACGCTCTGCGTGATACGCCCGGTTTGACGCGCGGTGTCGAGAGCGGCCCAAAGCGCTGCGTTCGTATCCGAGCGAGGCCAGCGCATTGCAGTCACGTCGTCGTTCGGCGCTAGGAAGCGGCGGCTGACAGGCGATGAGACTTCGTCGCCATAGATGGCGACGACATCGCCGCCGGCGGCTGCGACCGCGGCGCGGAATTCGGCGTCGCAGCAAGCGCGTAGCACGTTGGTGAGCAAATGGCCCTCTTGCGGCAACGCCGCGCCATCGACCTTCACTTCAAAGTCGTGAATGCGAGCGGGGCCAGTCCCGACATTGCTGACCGCAAAGGCGATCTGACGCTCGCCGTCATCGCTCACATTGCCGCTGCCCAATTGCAGGAAGGGCCAGGAACCGGCGCGAACGAGCCGCTCCATCGACTGGTTGCTCTGGTAGGCGACGAAGATCGACGCACTGGAGATCAGCAACGCGAACAGCGCGACCGCCAGGTCCAGCCAGCGATGGCCGGTCCGTTTTGGGTCCTGCGGATTGAGTGGCGGCCCTTCGGTCATGCGTATTCCCCTTGCGCTCGTGAAGAAAGATGCAATGGAGGCGCTGACGGATGCACGCAATTGGCGGGCAGGAGAAGCATGCGCGTAGAGCTGTTCGACTTTGAGCTTCCCGATGAAGCGATCGCGCTCCGTCCAGCCCGCCCGCGCGATAGTGCGCGCCTGTTGCATGTTCGCGCCGATGGCCTGTTCGAGGATCATATCGTCCGCGGTGCGCCAGCCCTGTTTCGCCCTGGCGATCTCCTGGTCTTCAACGACACGCGGGTGATCCCGGCGCGACTGAACGGAGTTCGCGTGCGCGAGCAGTCGAGTGTTGCGGTAGAGGCGACGTTGATTGAGCGCGCTTCTCCTTCAACCTGGGTGGCGCTGGCGAAACCGGGGAAGCGTCTGAAGGAAGGCGACCACATCCGCTTCGGTTCGTTGGACGACCGCGCGTGTTTGCTTGGCGCGCTCGATGCAAGGGTCAGCGCTAAGTGTGAAGATGGCGCGATTACGCTGACATTCGATCTCTCCGGCCCCGATCTCGACATGGCCATCGCAACCGCCGGCGTGATGCCGTTGCCGCCCTATATCGCCGGCAAACGCGCGCCCGACGAAGAAGATATGAGCGACTACCAAACTGTGTACGCGGCAAACGACGGCGCCGTCGCGGCGCCGACGGCGGGTCTGCACTTCACGGACGATCTGTTAACGGCGCTCGAGCAGACAGGCGTGGAAAGCGCGCGGGTGACGTTGCACGTTGGCGCCGGCACGTTCTTGCCGATGAAGGCGGAGGACACCACCGCCCACGTGATGCACAGCGAGTGGCGATCGATCTCTCAAGCGTCGGCCGACAAGATCAACGCAGCAAAGGCGGAAGGGCGCCGCGTGATCGCGGTTGGCACGACCAGCCTTCGATCGCTGGAATCCGCCGCCGACGCGAGTGGTCATCTCCGCGCTGAGACGGGAGCCACCGACATCTTCATCACGCCAGGCTATCGTTTCCGCGTCGTGGACGGCTTGTGGACGAACTTCCATCTCCCGCGTTCGACGCTCTTCATGCTGGTGTCGGCGTTTGCTGGCCTCGATCGGATGAAGGCGGCTTACGCGCACGCCATCGCGCATGGCTACCGATTCTATTCCTATGGCGACGCTAGCCTGTTATGGCGGGCCGAATGACGGCCTTCCCCTTTCGAATTGCGGCGACAGACGGCGCGGCGCGCACCGGCGTGTTGCAGACGCCGCGTGGCGACATACGCACGCCCGCCTTCATGCCTGTTGGCACCGCCGGCACGGTGAAGGGCCTGACCGTCGATCAGGTCGCCTCCACCGGCGCCGACATCATCCTTGGCAACACCTATCATCTGATGCTGCGTCCGGGCGGCGAGCGGTTGCAGCGTTTGGGCGGTTTGCATCGCTTCATGCGCTGGGATGGTCCGATTTTGACCGACAGCGGCGGCTATCAAGTGATGTCGCTCTCGCAGCTGCGGAAACTCGACGCCGATGGTGTCACCTTCCGCAGTCACGTCGATGGCGCTCAACATCGTTTGACGCCGGAGCACGCGGTGGCGCTTCAAGCGGACATGATCGGCGCAGACATCGTGATGCAATTGGATGAGTGCCCGGCGCTGCCGGCGCCGCGAGCCGATGTGCAGAGGGCGATGGAGCTTTCTCTCGCCTGGGCCGAGCGCTGCAAGCGCGCGTTCGGTGCGCGGGAAACGCAGAACTTGTTCGCAATCGTGCAAGGCGGCGTCGATGCCGATCTGCGTCGCGCGTCGGCGCAAGCATTGGTGCGCGAGGGCTTCGATGGTTACGCCATTGGCGGCCTTGCGGTTGGCGAAGGCCACGAGGCGATGCTGGCGACCCTGGACGTCACCACGCCGGAACTTCCCCGTGATCGCCCGCGCTATTTGATGGGCGTGGGCAAGCCACTGGATATCGTTGAGAGTGTCGCGCGCGGGATCGACATGTTCGATTGCGTCCTGCCCACGCGTTCGGGCCGCCACGGCCAAGCCTGGACGGACGCCGGGCCGCTCAACATCACCAATGCCCGGTTCGCCGAAGATATTTCTCCGCTGGATGAAAGCAGCGATTGTCCCGCTAGCCGCGACTATTCGAAGGCGTACTTGCATCACCTGTTCAAAGCCGGCGAACTGCTCGGTCAAGTGCTGCTGTCATGGCACAATGTGGCCTACTATCAGGCGCTGATGGCGCGCCTGCGCGCCGCCATCGCAGCGAGGCGCCTCAACGATTTCAGAGCCGAATTTCGCAGCCTCAGTCGCGCCGACTGACGGGCTCTTCGTTCGGGTCGCGCGCCTCCTGTGGGGCCGGCGGCGGCGGCGGGATCATCGCCGGGCAGCCGAGCGATGCACCATAACCGCGCAGGAAGGTGCGTCGTTGCTGACCGTTGGCGACGGCGCGCAACGCATCGCGTTCGGCGCGGCTGGCGCCTGAGATGCGGCGCACCCACGACCGGAACGGGATCAAATCCTCCGCCGTGCTTTCCGCGGCCTCGATCGTCTGTTCTTCGACGAAGTCACCGCTGCGGTCCCAGATGTTGCGTTGTGGGCCGGGTTGATAGCTTTCGGGACCAAGCACTGAATCCAGCTGGCGAATCTCGCGCGTAACAGCTGTGCAGTCGGTCAGCGTCACGGTCGAATAGGGATATTGCAGGTTGCGCAGCAGCAGCGGAATTTCCGGGCGGATAATGCCCACGTCGCGCAGCGGAATGGACGCCGCGCCGGTGACGCCTCGCCGGGTGTCGGCGGTCCGGCCTGAAGAGCACGCGGCCACGCTTACGCCCAGCGCCGCCACGACGCACAGCTTCACCACAAGTTTCGCTCGCATAACCCGCTCCTGCCGCCTGGCGGCCAGCCTATAGCGGGCCGCAGTGTCCACGCCAATGCGGCGAGACATAGACGGCGGAGCAGGCTAAGCCCCGGCCATGCTGCCGGTTGAGGAGGTCCTGCCCGATTTGCGCGCCGCCTTGGCGCGCCGCGGCGAGGCCGTGCTGGTGGCCCCTCCCGGGGCCGGTAAAACCACGTGCGTCCCTCCGGGGCTGCTGGGGGAGACCTGGGCCGGGCGTGGCAAAATCATCTTGCTCTCACCCCGCCGGATCGCGGCGCGGGCGGCGGCGGCTCGGATGGCGAGTGAGCGTGGCGAGCGCGTCGGCGAAACCGTGGGCTATCGCGTGCGGCTCGACGCGCGGGTGGGGCCCAAAACGCGCATCGAGGTTGTCACCGAGGGCGTGTTCACGCGGATGATCTTGGACGACCCCGAACTTTCTGGGGTCGCGGCGGTGCTGTTCGATGAATTTCACGAGCGCAGCTTGGAAGGCGATCTCGGCTTGGCGCTCGCGCGCGATGCGCAAAGCGCGCTGCGGACAGACCTCAAGATCGTGGTGATGTCGGCTACGCTCGACGCTGCGCGCGTCGCGGCGTTGCTTGGCGACGCGCCAGTGATTGTCAGCGTAGGACGCATGTTTCCAGTGCGCCATGTCTATCGGCCGCGCGATGCGCGTGCGCGACTGGAGGACGAAGTGGCAGGCGCAACGCGCGCGGCGCTGGCGGCCGAGACCGGTAGCGCGCTCGTATTCTTGCCGGGTGTGCGTGAGATCGAACGAACGGCCGAGGCTTTGCGCGCAGGCCTGCGAGATCCGAGTGTCGACGTGCGCCCACTCTATGGCGCCATGAGCCCCGCCGATCAGGACGCCGCGATTTCGCCTGCGCCCGCGGGGCGCCGAAAAGTCGTGCTTGCCACCGCGATCGCCGAGACGAGCCTCACCATTGAAGGCGTGCGCATCGTTGTCGATGCGGGGCTGGCGCGCCGGCCGCGTTTCGAGCCGGCGCTGGGCCTCTCGCGTCTGGAGACTGTGCGCGCGAGCCAAGCCGCAATCGCGCAGCGCGCGGGCCGTGCAGGGCGTTTGGAACCAGGCGTATGTTGGCGGCTTTGGAGCGAAGGCGAGACGCGTTCGCTGCCGGCGTTCGATCGGCCCGAAATGCAGGATGCCGATTTGTCGGGCTTGGCTCTCGACCTGGCTGCGTGGGGCGTGAGCGATGCCGGCGCGCTGGCCTGGTTGGATCCGCCGCCGAAGCCAGCTTGGGCGGAGGCGATCGCCCTTTTGAAGCGTATTGGCGCACTGGATGACGGCGGCAGACTGACCACGCATGGCGCGGCGATCGCACGGTTGCCGCTGCCGCCCAGGCTCGCGCACATGGTGATCGCCGCCGGTGAAGAGGCGGCTTTGGCCGCGCGCATCGCGGTGTTGCTGACCGAGCAAGGGCTGGGCGGACGCAGCGCTGATTTGCGCGAGCGTTTGCATCGGTTCGCGCAGGAACGCGGGCAGCGCGCCGATGCCGCCAAGGGCCTGGCAGATCGCATCGCGCGCAATGTGGGCGTTAAGCGGGCTGAGTTCGATGATGAGCGCGCGGGAGCGCTGCTGGCGCTCGCCTATCCGGATCGCGTCGCAAAGCAGCGCGGCGGCGCATACACAATGGTCAACGGGCGCGCAGCATCTGTCGACCCCGCCTCGCCGTTGGCGCGCGAACCCTTCATTGTCGTCGGTGACATTTCGGGCGCCGCCGGCAAGGCGCAAATTCTCCTCGCCGCGCCTATTGCGCAGGAAGACGTCGAGACCCTGTTTTCAGGGCAGATTGAGGAGCGCACCGAGGCCAGTGTCGACGCGGCGAGCGGCTCGGTGCGGGGACGCAAGACCCGTAGGCTCGGACGCATAGTGCTGTCGGAAGCGCCGATCGAGCGGCTAAACGGCGCCGAGCTTGCGCAGGCTCTGCTTTCTGCGGTCGCTGACGAGGGCCTTGGTCTGCTCGACTGGGACGATGCTGCGCGGCAGACCCGTGCGCGGGTTGCGTTCTTGCGCGCGCTTGGCGGTGATTGGCCGGACTGGAGCGACGAAGTGCTCACAGGCTCGTTGGCTGAGTGGCTGGCCCCGGCGCTGCCGCAGGTGCAGCGGCTGGGCGATGTCAATGTCGCGCAGGCCCTGCTGCAGAGTTTGTCGTACGAGCAACGGCGCAGGCTCGATGCCGAGGCGCCGGCGCGGTTTGAGACGCCGGCGGGGTCGTCGCTGCGCGTCGACTACGAAGCCGAGGGCGGGCCTGCGCTCGACGTGCGGCTGCAGGAGATGTTTGGGCAGGACAAGCATCCAACTGTCGCGAACGGCCGCACGCCGCTCACCTTGCGCTTGCTTTCACCGGCGCATCGCCCGGTGCAGACCACCAAGGATTTGCCGGGCTTCTGGCGCGGATCCTATGCGGCGGTGCGCAGCGACATGCGCGGCCGCTATCCGAAACACCCATGGCCGGAAGACCCGCTGACCGCACCGCCGACACGGCGCGCCAAACCGAGAGGCTCGTGATGATCCCGACGATCGAGGACGTGAAGGCCGCGGCGAAGCGGATTGAGGGCATCGCAGTTCGCACCCCGCTCCTGCGCAACGATACTCTGGACGAGCTGACCGGCGCGAAGGTGTTCGTGAAGGCCGAGTGCCTACAGCGCGGCGGCGCATTTAAGATGCGCGGTGCAACGAATGCTATCGCCGCGCTCGCGCCCGAAGTGCGCGCACGCGGCGTGCTGGCGTTTTCGTCCGGCAATCATGCCATCGCCGTTTCGACGGCCGCCAAAATCTTCGGGATCGGCGCGGTCATCGTGATGCCGAGCGACGCGCCAAAGATCAAACTTGAAACCACGCGTGCAAACGGCGCCGAGGTGGTCACCTACGATCGTGTGCGGGAAAGCCGCGAAGAAATCGGCGCGAAGATCGCCGGTGAGCGTGGCCTGGCGGTGATCAAACCCTTTGACGATCCATTCATCATCGCGGGGCAAGGCACTGCTGGCCTCGAAGTGGCAGCCGAGATTTCGCCAGACATCGTGTTTGTGCCCGCAAGCGGCGGCGGCCTCTCAACCGGGGTTGCGCTGGCCTTGCCGAGGGCGCGCATTGTCGCGGTGGAGCCCCAGGGGCACGACGATATTGCGCGGACGCTGGCGACGGGCGTCATCCAGCGCAACGCGCCGGGCATCCGCTCGATTTGCGATGGGCTGCTAACGGAGCAGATGGGCGAATTGACGTTCCCCATCGCCCGGGAACGCTTCGAACGCGTGGTCGCTGTGTCTGACGATGCCGTGCTGCGTGCGATGAAGGTGGCGTTCGCGCGGCTCAAGATTGTGCTCGAACCGTCGGGCGCGGCGCCGCTGGCAGCACTTCTGGAAGGCGACGTCGATGCGCGCGGCCTGACGGTGGCGATCATCGCCAGCGGCGGCAATGTCGACGCAGAGACGTTTACGCGGGCGCTTGCCGCCTAGTAACGGCCGCGGTGGAGATCACGCTCAAGCTCGATCGGCGTCGGCGTGCCGGCCAATCGATAGCGATACACCTGTACATTCTCGAGCACGCGCTGGACGTAGTTGCGGGTCTCCGCGAACGGAATGAGCTCGATCCAGTCGACAACATCGACGGAGCGCGAGCGCGGATCGCCCCAATCGGAAACCCATTCGCGGGCGTTGTGCGAACCGGCATTGTAGCTGGCGATGGCCAGGACGTACGAGCCGTTGAAGCTATCGACTAAATCCGCCAAGTGCGCTGAACCCAGGGTCATATTGTATTGCGGATCGGTGGTCAGCGCCGCGCGCTCGTAGGACATGCCCTCGCGGCGGGCCTGCGCCTGGGCGGTGGACGGAATGAGCTGCATCAAGCCACGTGCGTTGGCGCTGGAGATGGCGCTGGCGTCGAACTCGCTCTCCTGACGGATGATGGCGAGCACGAAGGCCGGCTCGATCCGGCGCTGCTGCTGCACCGTCGCCGGGAGATCGATCAGCGGATAGGCGGCGTTGGCCGCCACCACGTTGCGGAATAGACCGGCCTTGGCGCTGCGTAGCGCGGTGCGCGCATAGGATTGCTCTCGCGCCATCTGCGACAGCAGTTCGATCTCCATCGGGTCGTCGAGCGTGTCGTCGAGATAGAAGGCGATGGATTCGAAATCCTGCTGATCGCCAATCTCAGCCATCAGCCGTAGCGCGCGCACCAATTCGCGGTTCTCAAAGCGCGTGCGCGCGTCGCTCGTGATGGCAGCGGTCTCGGGCAGCGACATGGTGGCTGTGCGCTCGCCGCGCGTGGCGGCAAGCTGGCCATAATAGGTGAAATTGTACTGCGCGGCTTCTGCGAGCAGGCGCTCGGCCTCGTCGCTCTGCCCCAATGCGCGCGCCGCCTCGGCGCGCCAGTAGAGCGCGCGAGAACGGCTGACCGGCGCGGAAACGTTTTCGCTCAGGTGCGCGAAATGCTCAGCGGCGCGCTGCGGTTGATCGAGAAAGCGCAAGCTAAGCCAGCCGGACAGCCATTCGGCGTCGGCGAACGCCTCGCCCGAACGCAGGCCGTGATTGGAGACGAGGCTGTAAGCTAGCCGGTAGTTGCCGGCGCGCAGGGCGCGCGGGACGTAGAGCCGCCGTTCGCGGAAGATTTCGGCGCGCGCCGCCAGCGGCGCGGCGTTGGCGTCGATCTCCGCCGCGAGCTGCATGGCCTCGACGGGTTGATCGGTGCGGCGGCGATACTGAACGCGATCGAAGACAAAGCCAGGATCGTCACGGCGCGACGCCGGTACGCCGTCCACCGCGGCCTGCAAGCCGCGGCGTTGCCGGGTCTGCAGGGCAATGCGTGCGGTCGCCACAGCGCGATCGGCTGGCGAAAGGCGCGGCATGAGCCGTTGCGCCGCCGAGCGCTGATCGCGCCAGAGCAAACCGAAGACACGTGCAGCGTGATCTTCCGAGGTGAAGGAAGAGGCGAATTCGCTGAGCGCCCGGTCTTCGGTGGCGCTGGTCAGCGCATCCTCGCGCCATGCGGCGCGCGCAATCTCGGCCGCTTCGGAGCGTTGGCCCAGATCGCGCAAAGCCATGGCGAGGGCGATGCGGCCGTCGCCGGTTGCGGGACCGCCGTCTTGGCGCAGAAATGCAACACGCTCGGACGCCGATAAGCGGGAGTCGAAGATCGCTTGTTCGGCCCGCTGGCGCATGGTGGTGCGCCCAGGCCAACCCGGCAGTTCGTTCAGAGCCTGCGCAATGTCGTTGAAGTAGAGCGGCGCCTCGTTGGCCGCGGCCCAGCGCCATTGCAGCATGTGGCGCACCAACGGGTCGGCGGCGCTGTCACGCAATTGGGCCAGGCCCGTCCAGTCGCCCGAATCCGCCGCCGCCATGCCGTCGCGCAGGCGCATGCGTTCGGCCGCCGATGGCATTGGCGGGGGCGTGTAGGCGACAGCCTCGGCCGTCGCGGGGGCGGCGCCGTTTTCTTGCTGACCCGCGCTTGAGGCGACCAAAAGGGCGCTCGCTGTCGCGGCCAGAACGGCGATTCTGATCACTCTCGGCGTCATGTTCCCCACGTCGCGTTTTGCTCCGAAGCACGGCCCTGGCCACGCGGCTCGGCGCGCGGCTATTTAACCTCGCCTGACACTGTGGCAGGAATCGCGCCAATGCCACCCTTGCCGAGCGCTTCACCATGATTCACGGGTCGATTCCGGCGCTGATAACGCCATTTCGCAACGGAATCCTGGATGAATCGGCCTTCCAGGCGCTGGTCGCGCGCCAGGTGTCGGAAGGTTCACACGCGCTGGTTCCCTGTGGCACGACCGGCGAGAGCGTCACGCTGAGCGATATTGAGCACGCACGCGTGGTGGAATTGTGTGTCGAGGCCGCCGGGGGAAAAGTCCCGGTTATCGCCGGCGCTGGCTCAAACAACACCGCCCACGCCATTCACTTGGCCAAACTGGGCAAGAAGGCTGGCGCGAACGCGGTCCTCGTGGTGACGCCGTACTACAACAAGCCCAGCCAAGACGGGATCGTGGCGCACTTTAAGGCGATCAACGATGCGGTGGATATGCCCATCGTCGCCTACAACGTGCCGGCGCGGACGGTGACGGATATCGCACCCGAAACGATGGCGCGCTTGGCGCAATTGCCAAACGTGATCGGCGTGAAGGACGCGACCGCCGATCTTTCGCGCGTGGCGAAGCACAAGGCGCTGTGCGGCGCCGATTTCATTCAGCTCTCGGGCGAAGATCCAAGCGCGCTGGGGTTTAACGCCCATGGCGGTAGAGGCTGCATCTCGGTGACCGCGAACGTCGCGCCGAAACTGTGCGCGCAATTGCAGGAGGCGACGTTGCGGGGCGCTTTCGACGTCGCGCGCGCCATCGATGAGAAATTGGCGCCGCTGCATAAAGCGCTGTTCGCCGAGCCGTCGCCCGCGCCGGCGAAATACGCTTGCGCACTGCTGGAGCTGTGCGGTGATGAAGTGCGGCTGCCCTTGCTGGCATGCAGCGACGCCGCAAAGGCGCAGGTGCGCGCCGCTATGACACATGCGGGACTGATCTAAGCAGATGGCGAAAAAAGAAGATCCCAACCGCAAGCTGATCGCGGAAAATCGTCGCGCCCGCTTCGATTATTCGATCGAGGACGTGCTAGAGGCGGGCATTCAGCTTGTCGGCACGGAAGTGAAGTCGCTGCGCAACGGGAGGGCCAACATCGCGGAGAGTTATGCCAGCGCCGAGCACGGCGAGCTGTGGCTGGTCAATGCGACGATCCCGGAATATCCGCCCGCCGGACAATTCAACCATGAGCCGCGCCGGCGCCGAAAGCTGCTGGTTAGAGGCCGAGAGTTGAAAAAGCTTGTTGGCGCGGTCGAGCGCGACGGCCGCACGCTGGCGCCGCTCAAGCTCTATTTCAATGCGCGTGGCATCGCGAAGCTTGAGCTGGCGCTAGCGAAAGGCAAAAAGGCTCACGACAAGCGCGAGGCGACGAAAGATCGCGAGTGGAAGCGGCAGCAGGCGCGGCTGTTGCGCGACAAGGGCTAGCCCAGCGCAAGCGCCTTGGCGCGCGCCATGGCGGTTTCGAACATGTCCGCCGTCAGCCTGCGGGTCTGCGTGTTGTAGCGCGAGCAGTGATAGCTAGACACCAGAGCGTGTCCGCTCGGCAGTTCGCCCTCCGCGCCATGCGCAAACTTGATTGCAGTGGGCTTCAGCCCATGCGCGCGCAGTACGCTCTCATGCGCGATTGAGCCGAGTGCAAAGATCGCGCGGAGTTTTGGCAGCGCGGCAATGCGTGACGAGAGAAACGGCCGGCAGGTCGATATTTCGGCGGGCGTCGGCTTGTTTTCGGGCGGGGCGCAACGGACAGCGTTGGTGATCATCGCACCTTTGAGCGTGAAGCCGTCTTTTGGATCGGCGCGGTACTCCCCTTCCGCCAAACCCAATGCCTTGAGCGTGCCGTAGAGCAGGTCGCCGGCATAATCGCCGGTGAACGGGCGGCCCGTTCGGTTGGCGCCAGTGCGGCCCGGCGCGAGGCCGACAATGAGCAGGAAGGCGTCAGGATCGCCGAACGAGGGCGCAGGGCCGTTATACCAGGTGGGCTCCGCACGCGCATTCTGTTCGCGATAGGCGACCAGGCGCGGGCAGAGCGGGCAATCCTTCGGCGCTTCAGCGGGCGCTTTCGTCACCTATCTTCGTCGTCCCCAGCGTATTCGTAACGGCTCTCGGGCGCGCGCTCGCGAGGCGGACGGCCGACCAGCGCGGCCAAGTCCGCGAGGTCGACAAAGTTGTCCGCCGCGCGGCGCACGTCGTCGGACACCATGGGCGGACTGGATTTAATTGTCGACACCACGCTGACGCGCACGCCCTTGCGTTGGACGGCTTCGATCGCTGGCAGAAAGTCGCCATCGCCAGAGAAGAGGAAAGCGTGGTCCACGAATTCCGCTGCTTGCAGCAGGTCCACCGTCAGTTCGACGTCCATGTCGCCCTTGTAGCGGCGCCGGCCGGTGTTGGCGTCGGTGTATTCCTTGGCCGGTTTCGTCACCAGCGTATAGCCGTTATAGTCGAGCCAATCGACCAGCGGACGGATCGGGGAGAATTCCTGATCCTCGACAAGCGCAGTGTAATAGTAGGCGCGGATCACGCGGCCGCTTTTCTTGAATTCATCAAGCAATTTGCGGTAGTCGATATCGAACGCCAAAGCCTTCGCTGCGGAGTACAGATTTGCGCCGTGAATGAAGAGCGCGATCCGCTCGTCGTGATGGATGAGGCGATCCAACAAAGTCGTCATTCCGTTCATTCCACTCCTGCGCATTCGGCGCTTCGTATCGGCAATCCATGATCGGCAGCAGCGCTTACATCGCCATGGGCTCCAACGTGCCGTTCGACGGCGTCGCTGGTCCGGCGCTGTTGGCGCGCGCTGTGATCGCAATGAAGGACGCGGACCTTGCTCCGCGCGTGCTCTCCAGTGTTTGGGAAACCGCTGCGTGGCCGCCGAATAGCGGCCAGCCGAACTATCATAATGCTGTCGTGGAGCTAGACCCGCGTGGGCTACCGCCGCAACGGCTCTACGCTGTGTTGGCGGGCATTGAACTGCGTTTCGGTCGCGTGCGGCGCGAACACAATGCAGCGCGCACGCTTGATCTGGATATTGCGGCCTATGCCGATCACGTTGGCGTGTTTGGCGATGTCGTGCTGCCGCATCCACGCATGCATCAGCGCACATTTGTGCTCGCGCCCTTGGCTGAGATCGCAGCTGACTGGCGCCATCCTATGTTAGGAAAGACGGCGGCCGAGCTGTTGGCCGATCTCCCGGGCGACGGTTACCGGAAGGTTGCCAATTTGGCCGGCGCAGTGGCCGAGCAGGGGACGGGCTGAGCCTTTTCACGTCTGCGGTGGGGCTTCGCATTGCGAAATACCTCCGGGCCTACTAGGTTGGGGTTCATTCCCGCCGATTTGTCGTAGAGGAAGACGCCTTGGCCCGCGTAACCGTCGAAGATTGCATTGAGAAAGTCCCAAACCGGTTTTCGCTGGTGCTGCTGGCCGCCCACAGGGCGCGGAACATTTCGTCCGGCTCCGAGCCGATGGTCGACCGCGACCGGGATAAGGACCCGGTGGTGGCGCTCCGCGAGATCGGGGACGGGGCGATTACCCCGGAAGAACTGCGCGACAGCTATGTGATGCTCTACCAGGACGTGCAGCCGGCCGCCCAGGCCGAGGACGAGCAGGACCGCCTGGCCCTGGCGGCCCCGGTGGAGACCAGCGAGGACGACGTCCTGCGCGCGCTCCAGCAGGAAGCCGAAGCGCAGCGCGACGAACGGTACTAAGCCGATGGGCGGCGGTGACGGAGTCGCCGCCAAGACCCCGGCTGGTCCAACCAAGACCGCCGCGGGAGAGGCGCCTCCGCGCGCCAAATACCTGCGCCAGTTCGAACTGGTGGAGCGCGTTCGCGCCTACGACCCCTCCGTCGATGAGAGCCTGATCAACCGCGCCTACGTCTATGCGACCGCCAAGCATGGCAGCCAGCTGCGCCATTCCGGCGACCCGTATTTCGCTCACCCGATTCAGGTCGCCGGCATTCTGACCGAGTACAAGCTCGACGCGGCGACGATCTGCGCCGGCTTACTCCACGACACGATCGAAGACACTGACGCCACGCGCGCGGAAATTGAACGCATGTTCGGCGTGCAAGTCGCGGATTTGGTCGAGGGCGTGACCAAGCTCTCGCAGCTGGAAATCCAATCCGAGGAGAACAAGCAGGCGCAGAACCTGCAGAAGTTCATTCTCGCCATGTCACGCGACGTGCGCGTGCTGATCGTGAAGCTGGCCGATCGGCTGCACAATATGCGCACGCTGAGCCACATCCCGAACCCCAGCAAGCGGCGACGTATCGCGACGGAGACGCTTGAGATTTACGGGCCGCTGGCGCGCCGGATCGGCATGGAGAAAATGGCGCGCGAGTTGGAAAGCCTAGCCTTCCATGAAGCCTATGCGGAGGCCGAAGCCGCGATCAACGCGCGCCTCGAACAATTGCGCGTCGAGAAAGGCGCCAACGTCGCCATCATTATCCAAACCATCATGGAAGTGTTCGAGTTCGCCGGCATCGATGCGCGCGTGTTCGGACGCGAAAAACAGCCGTACTCGATCTGGAAGAAACTGCAGCGCAAGAGCATCGAGTTTTCCGATCTGGCCGACGTCTATGCGTTCCGCGTGATCGTCAACAATCCCGATGATTGCTACCGCGCGTTAGGTCTCATTCACCAGACGTGGCGCTGCGTTCCCGATCAAGTCGAGGACTACATCTCGAACCCGAAGCCGAACGGCTACCGCTCGATCCATACAATCGTGATTGGCCCGGGCAATGTGCGCGTCGAGATTCAGATTCGCACCGATGAAATGGACGAAATCGCCGAAAATGGCGTCGCGGCGCACTGGCGCTACAAGAATGAGTCCTACGGGTTCGACGAGGAAAGTGCGGCGTCCACCGGCCTCGATGCGCGCGAGGCGACCCGCTCACTTCTGGAAATTGCCGAACACGGCGGCGACGCCGGCGAGTTTCTCGAGCACGCAAAGCTCGAAATGTACTCGGATCATGTCTTCGCCTTTACGCCGAAGGGCGCGTTGATCCCGCTGCCGCAAGGCGCGACGCCGCTGGACTTTGCCTATGCGGTTCACTCCGGCATTGGCAATCGCTGCACCGGCGCCAAGATCAACGGCGTCGAGCGTCCGCTGCGGACAGTACTGCGCAATGGCGACGTTGTGGAAATCATCACCGGTGATCGGGTTGCGCCCGTGCCCGGTTATGAAGGGCTTACAAAGACAGGCCGCGCAAAGGCCGCACAGCGGCGCTTGCAACGCCATGCGCAGCGTGAGGAGTTCGCACGGCTTGGCCGGGATCTGGTCTCGCACGCGCTCCATCGCTATGGGCACGAGCTTGCGGACACAGCGTTGAAGCAAGCCGCAGAACGGCTCGGCAAGCATGATGAGGAAGAGCTGTTCATCGCCGTCGGCGAAGGCACGCTGAAGGCCAGCGCCGTCGCGGTAGCAGCATTCCCCGGGCTCGAGGACAAAGTGCGTCGCGACGCGGGACGCAGGCCGATGGAGCTGGAGAAAGCCAAGCTCTATGTGAAAGGCAGCGAACTCACGCCCGGCGTGGCGCTGCATTTCGCCGAGTGCTGCACGCCAATCCCGGGCGACCGCATCATTGGCGTGCAAACGCCGGGCAAGGGCGTCGTCATTCACACCATCGATTGCGAGCAGCTCGGCGCGCTTGAGGGCGAGGGCGAATGGGTTGACCTCGCCTGGACGCCGACTGCGCTCAACCGCACGCTGGCTGTTAGCCGCATCGTCGCGACCGTTGAAAATAAGCGCGGTGTGCTTGCGGAATTGTGCGGCATTATCGCGGAGAACGAGGGCGACATTCTCAACCTGCGCCTGGCCAAACGGACCACCGACTTTTTCGACATGGTGTTCGATGTGGAAGTCGCCGACGCCCGCCATCTGACCAATATCCTGGCCGCCATGCGTACATCGAAAGCTGTCAAAGAAGTGGAGCGGGTCAAAGGGTGACGTTTTCGCCGCCCCGCCCGAATGCTAGACCCGCCGCATGAATCAGGACCAAGTTCTCGACGAATTCCGGGCCGCGGGCGCTTTGCTCGAAGGCCATTTCATTCTCTCCTCCGGGCTGCACTCGCCGGTCTTTTTCCAAAAGAACGCGGTGTTCATGGACCCCGCGCGCACCGAGCGTCTGTGCAAGGCGCTGGCGGAGAAGGCGCGAGTTGCGTTCGGAAAGATCGACGCGGTGGTGTCGCCGGCGGTGGGCGCGATTATCCCCGGTTACGAGACCGCGCGTCATCTCGGTGCGCGCGCTATGTTTGTGGAGCGCGAGGGCGGCCAATTCCAGTTGCGCCGAGGCTTTGCGATCCAACCTGGCGAGCGTGTCTTGATGGTGGAGGACGTCGTCACGACAGGCTTGTCGTCGCGCGAGTGCCTTGACGCGATCCGCGGCCATCCGGGGGAACTGGTTGGCGCCGCTTGCTTGATCGATCGCTCCGGCGGCAAGGCCGATATTGGCGCCAAACTTGTGTCGCTAGCGAGCGTCAGCGCGCCTGCCTATCCGGCCGATCAGCTGCCGCCTGAGCTTGCCGCGCTGCCGGCGATCAAGCCCGGGTCGCGAGGCCTCGCCGCATGACCCAGCGCGTCCGGCTCGGCGTCAATATCGATCACGTAGCCACGATCCGGAACGCGCGCGGCGTGTCTTATCCCGATCCCGTTCGCGCGGCGATCGTGGCGCTTGAAGCCGGCGCCGATGGCGTGACGGCGCATTTGCGTGAGGACCGAAGGCACATTTCCGACGAGGACATCGCGCGCTTGTCGGCGATGCTGCGGGCGCGTGGGCGGCCGCTCAATCTCGAAATGGCGGTGACCTCCGAAATGCTGGAGATCGCGCTTCACCATCGCCCGCATGCCGTGTGCCTGGTGCCCGAACGGCGCGAGGAGCGCACCACTGAAGGCGGGCTCGATGTTGCCGGCGGACATAATTGGATCGCGCCATTCGTCGAAAAGCTGCGCAACGCGGGCAGCCGGGTGTCGCTGTTCATTGGCGCCGACCCGCTCCAGATCGAGGCGGCGAGCCGCACTGGCGCGGCGGTGGTTGAGCTGCACACCGGGGCCTATTGCGATGCCGCGCGTGATGGCAACGCGGCGGAGACTGAGAGCATTCTAAAGGCGCTGCGCGCCGGCGCGGCGCAGGCGGCGGCGCTCGGGCTTGAAGTCCACGCCGGCCACGGCATCGATTACGGGACCGTGGCGCCGATCGCCGCGATTCCGGAGGTGGCCGAACTTAACATTGGCCATTTCCTCGTCGGTGAGGCGATTTTCATCGGCTTGGCGCCAGCGGTGGTGGAGATGCGCCGGCGGATCGACGCCGCCCGGACGGGAGCGACTGCATGATCCTGGGGATCGGTTCCGACATCATCGACATTCGCCGGATCGAAAAGACGCTGGAGCGTTTTGGGGACCGGTTCATCCAGCGCATCTACACTGAACAGGAACGGGCCCGCGCCGAGCGGCGCCCGCATGAGCGGGCGGCCAGCTACGCCAAGCGCTTCGCGGCCAAGGAGGCGACCTCCAAGGCGTTGGGTACAGGATTGAAACAAGGGGTTTTTTGGCGGGATATGGGGGTGGCGAACTTGCCGTCTGGCCAGCCCACCATGCGCCTTACAGGCGGCGCAGCCGCGCGTCTGGCCAAGCTTACCCCTCCCGGGCACAGCCCGATCATCCACGTCACCTTGACGGATGACTACCCGCTTGCTGTCAGCTTCGTCATTATTTCGGCGGAGTTGAGCCCGATTGACCCAGGCCCTGGTCAATGATTTGGGGTCCCTGGCAGTTTTGTCATGGTCGCGGCGACGCGCGCGGCTACGGTAATGAAATTACGCCGGTTTCGGGGTTGCCGGATCGGCTGCGCCAGGAACTGGCGCGCGAGTGAGAAACGCATGACCATGTCGACTACCGGGACTTCGACGCCGGCGATGAGCGTCTTCTGGGACAATGTGAAGACGATCCTCTACGCCCTGGCGCTCGCCATGGTGCTGCGTTTCACCATCGCTCAGCCGTTCCGCATTCCGTCCGGATCGATGCAGCCGACGCTTGAGGTTGGCGACTACATCGTCGTGACCAAGTGGTCTTACGGTTACGGCCGCTTCTCGTTTGCGCCGCTTGAGGGGCTGCTCCCGCATGGGCGCCTGTTCGGTTCGGCGCCGCGGCAAGGGGACGTCGTGGTGTTCCGTCCGACGCCCGAGCCGGATCGCGATTTCATCAAGCGTGTCATCGGCATGCCCGGCGATCGGATTCAGATGATCGACGGCGTGTTGCACATCAACGGCGAGCCGGTGCAGCGGGAGTCGCTCGGCGTCACTGAGTTCGAGAACGAACACGGCCTGATCGAACCGATCCAGACATATCGCGAGACGCTGCCGAACGGCGTGAGCTACGTCACCTTCGACCGCGGCACGTTCGAACTCGACAACACGCGCGTCTACGAAGTGCCGGAAGGCCATTATTTCATGATGGGCGACGACCGTGACAATTCCGCCGACAGCCGCGTGCCGTCGGTGGTCGGCTTTGTGCCTTACGACAATCTGGTCGGGCCGGCGCAGTTCACGGTGGTGTCGTTCGATAGTTCGACGTCGCTTTTCCGGCCTTGGACGCTGTTCTCCGGCTTCCGCAGCGAGCGGTTCTTGAAGTCGGTGGAATGAGCGGGCGCAAGAGCCAGGACACACAGCTCGCCGAGCTGGAAGCACGCATTGGCCACACGTTCGCCGACCGCGCTCTGCTGCGCGAAGCGCTGACGCATGGCAGCGCCCTCGATGGCAAACGCGGCCGCTCCTATGATCGGCTCGAGTTTCTGGGCGATCGCGTGCTTGGGCTTATCGTGGCCGAGCGGTTGCTGCGCGAAAATCAGGGCGACGATGAAGGCGATTTGGCGCCGCGCTTCAACGCGCTGGTGAACAAGCACGCGTGCGCCCGAGCCGCGCGTGCGGCGGACTTGGGGGCGGCCGTTATTCTCTCCCCTTCCGAGGAGGCGAGCGGCGGGCGTGGCAAGGAAGCCATTCTCGCTGACATTTGTGAATCCACCATCGCGGCGCTCTATCTCGACGCTGGCATGGATGCGGCGCGTACGTTCGTGGCGCGCTTCTGGGGTGATGCGTTCGAAAACGTGAAAAGCGCGCCCCGCGACGCCAAGACGGCGCTGCAGGAATGGAGCGCGGCGCGGCGGCGGCAACTGAGCTATGCCGTGATCGAACAATCCGGCCCTGAGCATGCGCCAAGCTTCGTGGTAGAGGCGCGCGTCGAGGGCTATCCGCCCGCGCGTGGCGAAGGCGGCTCCAAGCGCGACGCCCAACGCGCGGCGGCCACGCTATTCTTGAAGGACCATGGCGTCGATGAGTGAGCAAAGGTGTGCGGTTGTTGCGGTGCTCGGCGCGCCGAACGCGGGTAAATCGACGCTGGTGAACACCCTCGTTGGCAGCAAGGTCGCCGCGGTGACGCAGAAGGTGCAGACCACGCGCGCGCTCGTGCGGGGCATCGCCATGCGCGACGACGCGCAGATTGTGCTGATCGACACCCCTGGCGTCTTCGCGCCGCGCCGCCGCTTGGATCGCGCCATGGTGGCCGCGGCCTGGAGTGCGCTAGAAGGCGCGGACGCCATCATTCACGTCGTCGATGCGGGCGCGCATGTGTCAGGCGCCAAGGGCGCGGACGCCCGTGCGGTGGAGGATTCCACCACCATCGCTGCGAAGCTCAAGGAAATGGAACTGGCGTCCATCCTGGTGCTCAACAAGGTCGATACAGTGTCGCGGCCGGACTTGTTGGCGCTCACGACGAAGCTTGTCGAAGAGGGTCTTTATACCGACGTCTTCATGGTCGCCGCGAAGACTAATGATGGCGTCGAAGACATAGCCCGCGTTCTTGCCGAGCGCGCGCCGGAGGGGCCGTGGCTGTTTCCTGAAGACCAAACCATGGATGCGCCGGCGCGCGTGCTTGCCGCCGAGATCACGCGCGAGAAGGCGTTTCTGCGCTTGCACGAAGAGCTGCCGTACGAACTGATTGTCGAGACGGATGCCTGGGAAGAGCGCAAAGACGGCTCCGCCAAGATCGATCAGACGATTTATGTGGCGCGCGAAAGCCAACGCAAGATCGCCATCGGGGCGAAGGGCCAGACGATCAAGACGATTGGCGAACTGGCGCGCAAAGAGATGGAGGCGGCGTTCGATCGACGCATTCATCTCTTCCTGCACGTAAAAGTCGATGAAGACTGGACCGAGCAGCGCTCGGTTTACAAACGGCTGGGCCTGGACTTTGAGGCGTGAGCCGTGGTGATGCTTGTGCACCTCGCGCCCGCGAAGTTGGAGTCAAATATCCGGCGCAGCGGCATCAGGCCCGGTGAGGGACTGTTCGGCGGTTACAAGAGCGATGCCGTGTACGCGTTTCCGGTTCTGCCCAGCTATACCGCCACGCACCAATGGACGCGGGAGATCATGAAGTGGCGGCGGCAGCCGCTGGTGGGCGTGTATTTCCGCGTGCCGGATGACGAAATCATCGAGTTCGGCCATTTCAACGACGGTCTGGAGTTGCTTAAAATTCAAGCGTCCATCGCGGCAGGCGCAGTGCGGCGCGCCGCAGACACGCGGGGCTTCGAGATTATCTTGCGCCGCCCGATCGAGCGGAAAGAGATCACTCGTGTAGCGCCGGTGCGCGGCGTCGTTGGGTGGCGCCATACGCCCGACGCACACTTGCGAAAATTGTGCGGTTGTCCCGCATGCGTGTCGCGCGGCGAGCCGGGGGGGCGCAAGCTCCGTGAACGTTACGATCGCGGCGATCTCTAATGGAATGGATCGACAACGCCATTGTTCTCGGCGCGCGTCCGTTCGGCGAAGGCAAGCTCGTCGCGGAAGTGTTTGCGCGTGAGCATGGACGCTTTGGCGGCGTTGTCCACGCTGGGCGAAAGTCGCAGCCGATTTTGCAGTCTGGCAATGTCGTGCACGCGGGCTGGAAAGCGCGGCTGAGCGAGCAACTGGGCTTTTACAGCCCGCTTGAATTGATTGAACCGCACGCGACGCGCCTGCTTGATGATCCGATCGCACTAGCGGGCCTATCGTCGGCTGTTTCGCTGGTTCGCGGCGCAACCCCAGAACGGCAAGCCTACCCGCATCTTTACGACGCGTTGATTGTCGTCATCGAGGCGATGCCGCACGGTGAAATTTGGCCGGCGCTCTACACGCGCTTTGAGTTGGGTTTGTTGTCGGCCTTGGGCTATGGGCTCGACCTGACCCGCTGCGCGGTGACGGGCGAGACCGAAAATCTCGCTTGGGTCAGCCCGCGCACCGGCCGGGCCGCGACCGCCGAAGCCGGGGCGCCGCACGCGGACCTGCTGCTAAAGCTGCCGCCGTTCCTGGTTGATTCGGAGGCGGAACTAAAATCAGGGGATGTGGCCGATGCGTTCGCTTTGGCCGGCTTTTTCCTGGAGCGCCGGGTCTTCGAGCATCGCGGCGAGGGCATGCCGGACGCGCGCCGGCGGCTGATTGAGCGTTTAGGATTTGCGGGGCGACTCTAGGTATCAGCTGCCGGATGTCGGGTGTCAGCAAGGGGCTGACGCGGTCGTCGAATTCTGACACCTGACACCTAGTATTTGACACCTGGAAGCTAGAATGGCTGACGACGCAACACGAAGCCCGGAAGAAGGCGGGCGCATCGTTGAGGAGCCGATCGGCGAGGCGCTGTCGAAGCGCTATCTCGCCTACGCGCTTTCGACGATCACCAGCCGCGCGCTGCCGGATGTGCGCGATGGCCTGAAGCCGGTGCACCGCCGCGTGCTCTACGCGATGCGACGCCTCAATCTCACCGCAGACGCTGCGTTCCGGAAGAGCGCGAAGGTCGTAGGCGACGTGATGGGCGATTATCACCCGCACGGCGACCAGGCGATCTATGACGCGATGGTGCGTCTCGCGCAGGACTTCAACTCGCGCTACCCGCTGATCGATGGTCAGGGCAATTTCGGCAACATCGATGGCGATAGCCCGGCGGCGATGCGCTACACGGAAAGCCGTCTGACCAAAGCCGCGGAAGCGCTGCTTGAAGGCATCGATGAGGATGCTGTCGACTTTCGCCCGAGCTATGATGGCTCGAAGGAAGAGCCCGTCGTGCTGCCGGCGGCGTTTCCCAATCTACTCGCGAACGGATCGTCCGGCATTGCCGTCGGCATGGCGACGAACATTCCGCCGCACAATCTGGCTGAGCTGATCGACGGCTGCTTGCTGCTGATCGAAAACTCGAAAGCCACCACGGATGACCTGCTGAAGGTCATTCCCGGGCCCGACTTTCCGACCGGCGGCATTGTTGTGGAGGCGCCCGAAGCGATCCGCGAAGCTTATGAAACGGGCCGTGGCGGCTTCCGCGTGCGGGCGCGCTGGCACACCGAGGATCTCGGGCGCGGCATGTGGCGCATCATCGTGACCGAGATTCCGCACTTGGTGCAGAAGTCGAAGCTGGTCGAAGCGCTGGCCGCTGTCATCGAAAACAAGAAGGCGCCGCTCCTGGGCGATGTGCGCGACGAGAGTGCCGAAGACATGCGCCTCGTGCTCGAACCGAAATCGCGCACGGTTGAACCGGAAATCCTCATGGAGAGCCTGTTCAAGCTCACCGCGCTGGAGAGCCGGATTTCGCTGAACATGAACGTCCTGGATGCAAGTGGCGCGCCGCGAGTGATGAGCCTGAAGGAGGTGCTGCGAGCCTTCCTCGATCATCGCCGTGACGTCTTGCAGCGGCGGACGGCGTATCGCCTCGAGAAGATCGCCGCGCGCTTGGATGTGTTGGCGGGTCTGCTGATCGTCTATCTCAATCTGGACGAGGTGATCCGCATCATCCGCAATGAGGACGACCCGAAGGCGAAGCTTATTCAGCGCTTCAAGTTGAATGAGACGCAAGCGGAGGCCATCCTCAACACGCGCCTGCGGCAGTTGCGCAAGCTCGAAGAGATGGAAATCCGGCGCGAGGATGCCGACTTGCGTGCGGAGCAGGCCGATCTGCAGGGCCTGCTCGAAGACACGCGCAAGCAATGGCGCAAGGTTGCCGGTGAACTCAAGGAGACGCGCAAACTGTTCGGCCCGGGGACGGCGTGGGGCAAGCGGCGCACCGAATTGGGCGAAGCCGCTGCGGTTGTCGCGGAGGTCGACATCGAGGCGTTCGTCGTCCGCGAGCCTGTGACAGTCGTGCTCTCTGAGAAGGGCTGGATACGCGCGCTTAAAGGACACGGCGATCTGGGCAGCCTTCAGTTCAAGGAAGGGGATCACGCCCAGCACATCGTCCGCTGCGAGACCACCGACAAGCTGCTGGCGTTCGCGTCCGATGGGCGGGTCTTCACGCTCGACGCGCACAAGCTGCCAGGCGGACGCGGGCATGGCGAACCGATCCGGCTTTCCATCGAACTCGGTGATATCGATGAAGTGGTGGCGCTCTTCGTCTATGAGGAAGGCGCCAAGCGGCTCGTTGCGAGCCACGAGGGGTACGGGTTCGTCATTCCCGAGAGCGAGATGCTGGCGACGAAGCGTTCTGGCAAGCAAGTCCTCAACGGCCGCGCGATGCAGGCGGCGAAAGTCGCCGGCGATCAGGTGGCCGTGATCGGCGAGCGCAAGAAGCTGCTGGTGTTCCCGCTCGACGAAATGCCGGAAATGAACCGCGGCAAAGGCGTCAAGCTGCAATCGTACCATGATCGCGGTCTGGCCGATGTGAAGGTGTTCGCAAAAGACGAGGGCCTCACCTGGGAAGACAGCGCCGGCCGCGTTCGCGCGGTGCCGGAATGGAAGGATTATCGCGGCAAGAGGGGCTCTGCCGGGAAGGTCGCGCCTAAGGGCTTTTCGAGATCGGGCCGCTTCAGCGACGTGATTGGATAGCGCAGGCCATCAGGTTCCGCTAAGAGACGGCGCGAAGAGTTCGAGGAGACCGCATGAGCGTGCTTTTGATCCTGCTGATCGTCGTCGTCGTTTTGGCGGTGCTGCTGATCGGCATCTACAACCGTCTCGTCGCGCTGCGGCAGAACTGTAACCAGGCGTTCGCCGATATCGACGTGCAGCTGAAGCAGCGTCACGATCTGATCCCGAACTTGGTTGAGACCGTTAAAGGCTATGCGGCTCACGAGAAGGGCACGCTGGAAGCCGTGATCCAGGCGCGCAGCGCCGCTGTCAGCGCAGAGCGCACCGGCGATCCGAAAGCGATGGGCGCGGCCGAAGGCGTCCTTGGCGCAGCGCTTGGTCGGCTGATCGCGCTGGCGGAGGCCTATCCCGACCTGAAGGCCAACACGAACTTCCAACAGCTCCAGCGCGAACTGTCGGACATCGAGAACAAACTCGCCGCCGCGCGACGCTTCTTCAACAACGCCGTCGGCGAGTACAACACCGCGCGCGAACAATTCCCGGCGGTGATCTTCGCCGGCATGTTCGGGTTCGGCGCGCGCGATTTCTTCGATGTTGGCGAAGAGAACCGGGCGACCTTGGACCAAGCGCCGCAAGTCAAGTTCAACTGAGGCGCAACGCCATTGGGCGCTTTCGGCCTCCAGACGCACATCTGGAACAACAATTGGAAATCCGTGCTGCTCATGGCCGGGTTTCCGGTTTTGCTGCTGCTGCTGACGTACGGCTTGTTTCTGGGCTTCGCCGGCTTGAGCGGCGAGAGCGTCGGCCCCGATCCGATCGCGGGACCGTTCATCTGGGCAGGCGAAGCGTTGGCGCATGCCTGGCCGTTCGCCATCGCGGCGGCGCTGATCTGGTTCCTGATCGCGTATTTCAGTTTTCAGGGCATCATCGACGCGTCGACTGGCGCCAAGTCCGTTGCGCGATCGGCGGAGCCCGATCTCTACAATCTGCTGGAAAATCTCTGCATCTCGCGCGGCATTACCATGCCCGCGCTGCGGATCATGGAAACCGATGCGCTGAATGCTTTCGCGACCGGGCTGCATGAGGGGCAATATTCGATCACCGTGACGCGCGGTTTGATGGGCGCGCTCAATCGCGACGAATTGGAGGCGGTGCTGGCGCATGAGCTTACTCACGTGCAGAACCGCGACGTGCGGCTGCTCGTGATCGCGGTGGTGTTCGTGGGCATTTTCTCGTTCGTAGGCGAGATGGCGTTCCGGAGCATGCGCTTCGTTCCGGGGCGGGGTTCTTCGTCGCGCCGTTCATCGAGTCGCGACTCTGGCGGCGGCGCCATCATCGCGATCATTGTGGCGCTGGTGATCATCGCCATTGCCTACGCGCTGGCGATTGTCATCCGCTTTGCGCTGTCGCGCCGGCGCGAATATTTGGCGGATGCAGGCGCTGTGGAACTGACCAAGAATCCTGACGCCATGATCTCCGCGCTGCAGAAGATTTCCGGCAACGCTGTTGTGAACGCGCCGTCGGAGGTGCGTGAGATGTTTATCGAAAATCCGCATTCGGATTTCGCTGGCATGTTTGCGACGCATCCGCCGATCGAGAAACGGATCGAGGCCTTGGCGAAGTATGCCGGCGGGCGCATCACGCCCCTCGAGCCTGCGCCACCAGCGGCGCCGCCGACGAAGCGGGGTCCTTGGGGGTAAAAAAATGGGCGCGGTGGGACTGAAACCACCGCGCCCTAGGCTATGGAGCTCTTAAACTCAGTTCCAGAACCAATTCTCCGACCAGAAGCTGACGAAGTCGCGCACCACCAGGTAAGCCTGCTCCATCAGCTCTCGCGCTTCCGGCACGTAGACCCAGGCAAACCACGCCGCGATCAGCGCGATCATCAGGGTGAAGAAGCCATCGGTCGCGCCTGCGGCGGACGATTGGCCGCTCACGGTGGCGAACGACGTGCGGCGCAGCGCGCTGAAAGGCGCCGAGATGGCCGCGTACGTGATGCAAAGAATGACGATCACGAGCCAGCCGGGCACGTCTCCGGGCGGTGACCAGCCCAGCAACTCTCCCGTTCCGAGCAACGAGAAAAGCGCGATCAGGAAGGCGATCAGGAGTGCTGCTGTGATGATGCTGAAGATGAACGCGAGCAGGCCCGCGAACACGCGCGTCACATAGCCGACCGGCTGCGCGGGCGCGGCAACGGGTCCGGCGCCGTGATCCCAGCTGCGCTGCCAGCCGCGCATTTGTTCATTCCACGCGCGGCGCTGGGCGCGCATTTGCGCGCGCCAAGACTTACCGTTGTCGTCGGCAAAGCGGTTGTATTCACGCTTGGCGCGATCAATCACTTCTTGCGCATTGAACGGCACGCCGTGCGCGGCCGCCCATTCTTCGCTCGTATGCGCCGAGGGCACCGCGAACATCAGGATAAGGTAGAGCAGCAATCCAAAGCCGGACGTGAACAGCGTGCCCACGATGAACAGCACGCGGATGATGTTGGCGTCGATATCGAAGTAAGCGCCGATGCCGGAGCACACGCCGGCGACGATGGCGCGATCCTTGATGCGGTAAAGGCGCTTACGCGGGCCTTCCGTTGGGCCGCCGCTTTTCGGGCGAGGCGCATCGGCGCCATCGCCTTCGACCGGCCCCATCTCGGTGATGATCCGCGCCATTTCGGCGGCCGCGATCACCGTCTTGCTGGGCGATAGATAGCCGCCGCACTTATCGGCAATGGCCTGTTCAAGGTCGCGTATGATCTCGGCCTTATCGGGATTGTCGGCGAGCGCCGCAGTGGCGCGATCCATATAGGCGCGCAGGGCGTCGTATGCCGGCTCTTCCAGTTGGTACGGATTGCCGTTGAGATTGATGGTGACCACGCGTTCCATGATCTCTAGCGCCCCAAGCTTTCGAGAGTTGCGGTGAGGTGGCGCCAATAGGCGGCGAGCTCGTCGAGCCTGCCGGCGCCTTTTTCGGTGAGCTGATAGTATTTGCGCGGCGGGCCCTGGCCGCTCTCGACCCACTGATAATCGACGTAGTCATCGCGCCGCAGTTTTGAGAGCAGGGGGTAGAGCGTGCCCTCCTGGGTGGCGAACGGCGTGGGGGCCAGGGCGGCCAGAATGTCGCCGACATAGACCGTCCGCCCCGACATCAGCGTCAGGATGGCGAATTCCAAAAGCCCCTTCCGGAGCCCGGCGAACTGTTCGTCGGCGTTCGGCATAAGCTACCTTGTCTACAAAAGGTAGCGGCAATGTAAAAGGTTGTCAATCCAGACAAGGGCAGACTGTTAACCCCGAATTTCGGGTGCGCATTCGACGGATCGCCGCGCGGCGGCCGTTCAACGAAGAGCAGGGACAAGCAGTCAGGAGCACCCAATGCGGCACGCACGCACATTTTTCATGGCCACGGCGATCCTCGCGCTGACGGGGGTGGCGACGCCCGCGTTCGCCCATCCGCCCACCGGCGCCGTCGAAAGCAGGCTAGATCGGCGCGAAGATCGCCTCGACCGTCGCGAGGACCGGTGGGACCGCCGCGAAAACCGCTGGGATCGGCGTGAAGATGTTCGTGACGCGGCCCGCTACACCGGCCCAGGTGATCGGATTGAGGATGTGTACGACCGGGCGGAGAACCGCTGGGATCGGCGCGAGGATCGCTGGGACCGCCGCGAAAACCGGCGTGATCGGGGGCACTGATATCGCGGACGCCGCCGCGACGGATTTGGCCGACTCGGCCGTTCAACTAGTCTCCCGAGGCCACTGGAGATGTCCGATGAAAGCACCAATCGCGGCGGCGTTTGCATTTAGCGTGTGGGCGTTCGCCGGCGCTGCCTCGGCGCAAGACGCGAGCGCGCTCGCCAACGCCGACACCAATCGCGACGGCGCATTGTCGCGCGCGGAGGCGCAGGCGGCGCGTGGCGGCATGTTCACGCGCTTGGACGCCAACAGCGACGGCGTGGTGTCACGCGCCGAGGCCGCGGCCGCAAGACGCGGCGCCAATCGGCTCTTGCGCGCCGACGCCAACAGCGATGGCCAGGTCTCGCGCGAGGAGTTCATGGGCCAACCGATGCAGGTCTTCGATCGCTTCGACCGCAACGACAACGATGTCCTCGACGCCGCCGAGCTGCAGGCCTTACGCGATGCGGCAAGCGCATTCGGACGCTGACGGAGCAGCCCGATCGCCCTGATTTTCCGCCTTGGCGCTGAACCCCGATGGCGAGCTGATATCGCGCATCGCCGCCGGCGATGCTGCGGCCACGAAGGCATTTGTCGATCGCCACCTGCGGCGCATCGTGGCGATTGCACAGCGTATGCTGGGCGACGCGCACGAGGCGGAAGACGTCTCGCAGGAAGTGTTTCTCCGAGCCTGGCGCGAGGCCGCACGATGGCGTCCAGGGCAGGCCAAGTTCGAAACCTGGATGCATCGGGTCGCGCTCAATCTCTGCTACGATCGGCTTCGCCGTCGCCGAGAGATCAGCGATCCAGACGCTGGTTTGGGTCATGCGGACCCATCGCCAGGCGCTTCCGAGGCGTGGCTCTCGGCGCAGCGCGCCCAGCGCGTTCGCGCGGCGCTCGCAGCGCTGCCGGAGCGCCAGCGCGCCGCGATCGCGCTGTGCCATTTCGAAGAAATGCCGCAGGCCGAGGTTGCGGCTGCGATGGAGGTCAGCATTGACGCGTTGGAGTCGCTGCTGGCGCGTGGCCGCAAAGCGTTACGGGCAGCGCTCGCGGATGTCGCGGACGATCTCTTGGGGGATGCAAGTTGAGGAAATACCATGAGCGAGCAGAGCAACGGCGTGAATAGCGAGCGTTTGCGCGCCATCGTTGAGGCTTACGGCGCCGATCCGCGGCGGTGGCCCGCGCATGAACGCTTGGCGGCGCGCGCACTTGCGGAGCGTGACGGCGTGGACCTGAGCGCCGCGCGTGAGCTCGATAGGTTGCTCAATCTGACGGCGGAGACAGCAGCGCCAAGCGAGCTGCTGCGCGCGCGCATTTTGCGCGCAGCGCCAATGAGAGAATCCTTGCGCGCGCCGCTTGCGGCCTTGGCTGCGTGCATGGTCGTGGGCGTGCTCATCGGCGTGGGCGCGGGTCTAAACGCTCCGGCAGCCGGCGGCGATGACGTGTTGGCGGAGGCGTTCGACTCTCCCGGCGACTGGAGCGAACTATGAGCGGGTTTCCGTGGCGCGCGGCCTTCTTCGTATCGCTGGCGCTTAACTTGGTGATCGCCAGCGCTGCGATCGGCGCAGTCGCCACCGGCGCGCGTTTGCAGCGCGCAGATTCAGGTTCGGCGTTTCCCCGCGTGGCCAACGCGCGCGCGTTCATGCAGGCGTTGCCGCCGCGCGAGCGACGGGAAATGCGTCGCGAGCTTGCTCGAAGATTGTTGGAGACCCGCGAACAGCGTTTGGCGGCTCGTGAAGCGCGAGAGGCAATGTTCGAGGCCGCAGCGGCGGAGCCCTACGATCCGGACCGTGTGCGGGCAGCGTTCGCGGCGAGCCGTGCCGCGGATGCGGTGGTGACCGCTGAAGCGCAGGAAGCTGTCATTGAGGCGCTGGGGCGCATGGCGCCGCAGCAGCGACGTGACGCACTGAATGCAGTACGGCGGCGCACAAGCGTGGGTGAATGATCAGAGTCCGTGATCGGCGGGCAGCGGCGGCGCCTCGCGTAGCAACGTAATCGCGATGCGGCGGTTGCCAGGGAGGGTCGGGTCGTCCGGGAAGAGCGGTTCGCTATCGGCGCGACCGGCGACCTCATAGACGCGTTCCGCGGGAATACCTTGCGCCGACAGGATACGGCGCGCCTCGTTGGCGCGCGCTGCGGAAAGTTCGAAGTTCGACGCGTAGCGGCCGCCTGGCGCCGCGCCATCGGTGTGGCCAGAAATGGTCAGCCGGTTTGGCAATTGTTCGATGACGCTGGAAATGGCGACGAGCAGACGGCGCGCGCGCTCGTTCGGTTGCGCGTCGCCTGAATTGAACATCGAACGACCCTCCTGGTCGACGATCTGGATGCGCATGCCTTCCGGCGTTTGCTCCATGATGACGTTGCGCGACAGTTCGGCGACGTCCGGCATGTCGGCCATAGCTTGGCGGATGGCGATTTCGGCGCGCGAGAATTCGGCGTTCTCACGCAGCGTGCGGGCACGGGTGAGGCTGTCTTGGTTCGGCGACTGTTGGCCGCCGGTTTCGGTGTTTTCGTGGGCCTCGTTTTCGGCGTTCGCGTTCGACGTGTATTGCGGCTCAGAGGACGCGGCCACCGGCGCCGAATGGCCGTGGCGTACGCCTTCTTCGGCGAAGCTGGTGCCTTCCAACAGGCCGCCGGCGCCGGATGAGACGCGGCTGACACTGGCGGGCGCGAAGAATTCGGCGATGCCGCGGCGTTGCTCGGGGCTGGTGGTATTGATCAGCCACATCAGCAGGAAGAACGCCATCATGGCCGTCACGAAGTCGGCGTAAGCGACCTTCCAGGCGCCGCCATGGTGGCCGCCGCCGCCGCCCTTCTTGATCTTCTTGATAATAATGGGGCGTTGATTGGTCGCAGAGGCCATGGTCCGTCCGTTCTGGCGGAAAGCGGGCGACATTCGCCCAACAGCGTTAAGATCGCGTTGAGCAATGGCGGAGACTCACCGGGTGACGAGCGACCCCGATCAGCAGTTCAGGCGCGTCATGGGCGCCTTCGCGACAGGGGTGACTGTCGTGTCGGCAGCCCGTTCCGATGGGCGCATGTCCGGCATCACAGTGAACTCACTGACCTCTGTTTCTCTGCGGCCGCGCCTGCTGCTTTGGTGCCTGGGCGACCAGTCGGAGCGTTATGATGTGTTCGCGGAAGCGAACGCGTGGGGCGTCACGGTTCTAGGCGCCGCCGACGAAGCGATCGCGCGCCGTTTTGCGCGCGCCGAGAGTGAGAGCATCGAGGCGCATGAGGCTGAGGTGTTCGCCGGCGCACCGGTGCTGCGGGCAGGCGTAGCGCACATCGCTTGCCGCACCCATCTAAGACAGAAGGCCGGCGATCATTTGATCGTAATCGGCGAGGTCCAGGACCTCCGCGCGCAGGATGGCGACGCGCTAACCTATTTTCGCGGCCGTTACGGCCGCACCGCACACGATCTCGGGAGCGAGAAGTAATGGCGAAAACCGCTTTCATTGGCTTGGGCGTAATGGGCGGCCCGATGGCGGGTCACCTGGCGCGCGCCGGCCACGAGGTCGCCGTCTATAATCGCACCGAGGAGAAGGCGCGAGACTGGGCGCAGAAGCACAAAGGCCGCACCTACTCTTCGGTGGCGAATGCGGCGGAGGGCGCCGACATCGTGTTCTCGTGCGTCGGCAACGATCGCGATTTGCGTGAAGTGTTCGAGGCGGCGGCCGCGCGGATGCGTAAGGGCGCGATCTTTGTCGACCACACCACCGCGTCTGCCGAGATCGCACGCGAACTCGCGCAAAAGGCCGAAGAGCGCGGGCTGGGTTTTCTCGACGCGCCTGTTTCGGGCGGCCAAGCTGGTGCCGAGGCCGGGAAGCTCACGGTCATGGCCGGCGGCGAAGCCAACGTGTTTGCCGAGACGCAACCGATCATGGCTGCCTATGCCGCCAACATGACGCTCATCGGGCCCGCAGGCGCGGGCCAGCTGGCGAAGATGGTTAATCAGATTTGCATCGCTGGCGTGCTGCAGGGCCTGGCGGAAGGCCTACATTTTGCCAAGCGCGCCGACCTCGACATCGACAAGGTGATCGCCGCCATTTCAAAAGGCGCCGCGCAGAGCTGGCAGATGGAAAATCGCTGGAAGACGATGGCGGAGGGGCGTTTCGATTTCGGTTTTGCGGTTGATTGGATGCGCAAGGATTTGGGCCTCGTGCTCGAAGAGGCCGAGCGCAACGGCGCCAAGCTCGACTTAACCAGGCTGATCGATGCCTACTATGCTGACGTCCAGGCCATGGGCGGTAAGCGGTGGGACACGTCGAGCCTGATCGCGCGTCTGGACGGCGTTCAGCGCCAGTAGTTTACGTTACGCTTTTGGTTTTCAGGCTCTTTTAAGCCGCTCCCCTTATAGTCGGCGCCTTCCTGGGGGCCGGAGCGTGGCTGTGAACGTCAAGACTTGGACCGTGTGCCTTGTCGAGCCGAACAAGTACGAGGGGCAGATCATCCTCGACTTGCTGCGCAACGCGGGTGTCGATCGTGTGAAGGTTTTCACCGATCCGACCATCGCGATGGAGTCGCTTGAGGCCTACAACGCCAATGTGGTGATCGCGTCGTTCGAGATGACCACCGATGGCGCCAGCTGGACGCGGCAATTTCGCCGCAACCGTAAACTGGCCAACCGCCGCTCCGCGGTGTTCATCACATCGTCGGCGTTTTCGCGTTCGATGGCGGAAGAGTGCCGCCACGCCGGCGCCAATGCTCTGATCGGCAAGCCCATCTCGGCGAAGGTTTTGCTCGCGACGATCACCAAGGTTCTGGCTGCGCCGCGCGAATTCATCGACGGCGAAGGCTATGTCGGCCCATGCCGCCGGGCAGGGATCGTAACCGCCGGCGCGCCGCGCAAACGTAGAAAAGCCGACGATGCGGCGCCCGCCAAGGGCGCGGCGGCGAACGCCGCGATCACGCTTGAGCAGGCCGTCGAAGCGCTGGCCGCAGCCGCGGCGCAATACCTTAACGATCCGCGCAAGCTCGATGGCTGCGAAGCAGCCCTACGCTTCGTCCAAGCCTATGCGGTCAACGCCGGCGACGGCCCGCTGATGCGCGCCTGTGCGGCGTTCGCGCTGCAGCTGACGTCCGGCAAGAATCTGCGCCCCGAAGCCGCGCGTGCGGCGCTGGACGCCTGCGTTTCCGGGGTTGTGCGCCTGGCGGCGACGCCGCGCACCGAGGCGGCTGAGCGTGAAAAGGTCGCTGAAGGCGTACGCCAAGCGGTCGCCAAGGCCGCGATGCAGCGCGCGGCTTAAGCGCCGAGCAGCTCCGCAGCCGTTGGGGCGAAGTAGGTGATGACGCCATCGGCGCCAGCACGCTTGAACGCGGTGAGCGTCTCAAGCACAGCGCGGTCGTGATCTAGCCAGCCATTGGCGACCGCCGCCATCATCATTGCGTATTCGCCGGAGACCTGGAACGCGAACGTCGGCACGCCAAACGCCGCCTTCACCCGCGCGACGATGTCGAGATAGGGCAGGCCGGGTTTGACCATGACCATGTCGGCGCCCTCGGCGATATCCATCGCCACCTCGCGCAACGCCTCGTCCGTGTTGGCAAAATCCATCTGGTAGGTGCGTTTGTCGCCCGGATTGGCCTGAGCGCCGCCGCCTAGCTTTCCGGACCCGATCGCCTCGCGATAAGGGCCGTAAAACGCCGAGGCGTACTTGGCGGCGTAGGACATGATCAAAGTTTCCTGATGCCCCGCGGCGTCGAGCGCTGCGCGGATGGCGCTTACACGCCCGTCCATCATGTCTGAAGGCGCCACGATGTCGGCGCCAGCCTTGACCTGGATCAAGGCCTGCTCGGCGAGAACCGCTACCGTCTCGTCGTTAACGATGCGCCCTTCGCGCAGGAGCCCGTCATGTCCGTGGTCGGTGAACGGGTCGAGCGCGACGTCAACCATGATGCCGACATTGGGTGCGGCGTCCTTCATCGCGCGCACCGCCGTGCATACGAGGCCGTTCGGATTGAGCGCTTCACGTCCATCTGGGTCCTTGCGCGACGGGTCGATGTGCGGAAACACCGCGATGGCCGGAATGCCGAGTTTCGCCGCACGCTTAGCCGCTTCAGCGGCAGCGCGGACGGAATAGCGGGAGACGCCCGGCATCGCCGCGACCGGAATTTCATCCGCGACGCCGTCGTGGACGACCATCGACCAGATCAGATCATCGACGCTAAGCCGATGTTCGCGCACAAGCCGTCGCGTCCAATCTTGTTGGCGCAAGCGGCGTGGGCGGGCATTGGGAAAACGTCCAGCGTAAGTCATGCGAGTCATTCGCAACTACATGCGATTTAGGGTCTCAGTTACGTACTGAACCGGAAATATCATATAAGTTTGCAAACGCGATGCCGACGCGTCAGAGGGCCGATCGTGAGAGTCGAGGATAAGCAAGTTTTCGAGGACGCCGTCGGCGCCATCCGTGAGGAAGGCCGCTACCGCGTCTTCGCCGACATCATGCGTGAGCGCGGCCGCTTTCCCCACGCACGCTTGCGGCTCGATAACGGCGATTTGCGCGACATCGTCGTGTGGTGCTCGAACGACTATCTGGGCCAGGGTCAGAGCCCGGAAGTTCTGGACGCCGCGCACGCGGCGCTCGATCAAGTTGGCGCCGGCGCAGGCGGCACGCGCAACATTTCCGGCACGACCAGTTACCATGTCGATCTGGAGCGCGAACTGGCCAAGCTGCACGGCAAGGAATCGGCGCTGCTGTTCACCTCGGGCTATGTTTCGAACGACGCGACGTTGTCGACGTTGGCGAAGCTCTTTCCGGATCTGTGGATTTTCTCCGACGCGCAGAACCACGCCTCGATGATCGAAGGCATTACGCGCGCCAAATGCGAGAAGCGGGTTTTCCGTCACAACGACGTGCAACATCTGGAGGCGCTGATCAACGAAGCGCCGGCGCACGCGCCGAAGCTGATCGCCTTCGAGAGCGTCTACTCGATGGATGGCGACACCGCGCCAATCGAGCAGATTTGCGATCTCGCCGAAGCGTATGGCGCCATGACGTATCTGGATGAGGTTCACGGCGTTGGCCTTTACGGGCCGACCGGCGGCGGCGTGGCGGAGCGCGACGGCGTCATGCATCGCGTCGACTTCATCGAAGGCACGTTGGCCAAGGCGTTCGGCACGATGGGTGGGTACGTTACCGGCCCGGCCGCAGCGATCGACGCCATTCGTTCGACGGCCGCGGGCTTCATCTTCACCACCTCGCTGGCGCCGTCCATCGCCGCCGCCGCGCTCGAAAGCGTGCGCATTGTGCGTGAGTGCCCGCATCTGCGCGACCGCTTGCAGGAGCGCGCCGAGCGGCTGAAGGCGCTGCTGCGTGACGCTGGCCTCCCGGTGATGTCGGAATCGACCACGCACATCGTCCCGCTGTTGGTGGGCGATGCCGCACGCTGCAAGAAGATCTCGGATATCCTGCTCCTGGAACACGGCATCTACGTGCAGCCAATCAATTATCCGACCGTGCCGCGCGGCACTGAACGCCTGCGCATCACGCCCAGCCCGTTCCACGATGACACGTTGATGGATGATCTGATCCAGGCGCTGTTGGCGGTCTGGTCGAAGTGTCCGGTGCACGTCCCCGCGTGAGCGGCGACGCCGACAACGACGTCATTTTCGAAATCACCCGAGTGGGCGATGTCCAGCGCGTCGCAGCTATAGACGTCGCCTCGGGCGTTGAAGTAATTGTCGTCGCGCCCGCGAATGCGGCCCTTGCTGACGTGAGGGCGCTGGCGCTTAAGAAGCTGGAAAAGGCGCTAGCCGGCGACGATCAGGGTGGTGGCGAAGCCCCCGATCCGCGACCGGGAAAACTCGTCTGACTAGTCCTTGCGGCGGACGCCTTTGCCCAGGCCGATGCGCTTGGCGAATTCGGAGCGACGGGCTGCGTAGGATGGCGCCACCATGGGGTAGTCCGCCGGCAGGCCCCAGCGCTTGCGATACTCGTCCGGCGACAAATTGTAAGTTGAGCGCAAGTAGCGCTTCAGCATCTTAAGTTTTTTGCCGTCTTCGAGACAGACGATGTAGTCATTGTGGATCGATTTATTGATCGGCGCGGCGGGCTTCGGCCGCTCGGACGGAGCTTCGCGATCTCCTTGGGTGAGGCCTGCAAGCGCCCGATGCACGGACCGGATCAAATCGGTCAGTTCTTCTGCGGAAACCTTATTGTTGGAGACGAACGAGGCCACGATGTCTGTCGTCATTCGCAGCGAGTCACCCCTGGGCTCTGACTCGTCTTCATCTCGAATAGGCAAGTGAATTTCCTAGCGAATACAACGAAATCTAGCCTGTGTATAAGCGCTGAGCCCAAATTCTGGCAAGTATTACTATTGGCATAGCGGAAAAAGTTGCAGTTTTGCTAGGTCGTTCGGGTATTCGCCTAAAAGACGCCGAGTAATTTTGCGTACACGCTAAAGAGGAACTATGTAGGGGCGGAGAATCTAGTCCCCGAGACGAGGCGCGCATGACCCAGGAAGCCGGGCGGGCGAACGAACGCGACCGCTTTTTTGAAGCCAGCTTGGAGCGAGGCGATCACGACGTCTTCGCCGCCATCAAAGCAGAGCTGGGTCGTCAGCAAAAACAGATCGAACTCATCGCATCGGAGAACATCGTCTCGCGCGCGGTGCTGGAAGCACAGGGCTCTGTGCTCACCAACAAGTACGCGGAGGGCTATCCTGGCCGGCGCTATTATGGCGGCTGCGAGTTTGTGGATGAGGTTGAGCGGCTCGCCATCGAGCGCGCTAAGCGGCTCTTCGACTGTAAGTTCGCCAATGTGCAGCCCCATTCGGGCGCCAACGCCAACCAGGCCGTGTTCTTTGCGTTGCTCCAACCCGGCGACAAGTTCTTGGGCATGGACCTCGCGTGTGGCGGCCACCTGACGCACGGCTCGCCGGTGAATGTGTCCGGCAAATGGTTTCAGCCGGTCGCCTACGGCGTGCGGCCAGACGATCAACTCATTGACTACGAGCAGGTCGCCGAGATTGCGCGGCGCGAACGGCCCAAGCTCATTCTTGCGGGTGCTTCAGCTTACTCGCGCCAAATTGATTTCGCCCGTTTTCGGCAGATCGTCGACGAAATCGGCGCGTATCTCATGGTCGATATGGCGCACTATGCTGGCTTGGTCGCGGGCGGCGTGTACCCCTCGCCATTGCCGCACGCTCATGTCGTCACCACGACCACACACAAAACTCTGCGCGGGCCGCGCGGCGGCATGATCCTGTCGAACGACGAAGAGATCGGCAAGAAGATCAACTCCGCGGTTTTCCCCGGATTACAAGGCGGGCCGTTGATGCATGTGATCGCCGCCAAGGCCGTTAGCTTCGGTGAAGCCTTGCAGCCCTCGTTCAAACTCTATGCGCAGCGCACGTTGGACAACGCGCGCGCATTGGCGTCGCGCCTGATCGAGAACGGTTTGGCCGTCGTTTCGGGCGGCACCGACAGCCACTTGATGCTGGTCGATCTGCGCCCGAAGCGCGTGACCGGCAAAGCCGGTGAACAGAGCCTCGAGCGCGCGCTCATCACGTGTAACAAGAACGGCATTCCGTTCGACCCGGAAAAGCCGATGATCACGTCGGGCGTGCGCCTGGGGTCGCCGGCCTGCACCACGCGCGGATTCGGACCGGCCGAGTTCCGGCAGGTCGCGGATCTGATCTGCGAAGTGCTTGATGGGCTGGCCAAGTCGAACGGCGACAATTCCGCCACCGAAGCTGCGGTTGCCGCCAAGGTCGAAGCGCTGACGGCGCGTTTCCCGATCTACTAGAGCAAGATACGGAGTTGAGGATTAGGGGGCGGAGCGCGACTCCTTGTAGCTTTCCGTTTCATCCACGCCCCGATCCCCAGCCACCAGTCTCGAGTGCCCAATGCGCTGCCCGTTTTGTCAGAACGAAGACACGCAGGTGAAAGACAGCCGTCCCACCGAGGACGGCGCAGCCATCCGCCGCCGACGCCAATGCGACAAGTGCGGCTCGCGTTTCACCACGTTCGAGCGCGTGCAGCTGCGAGAGCTGACAGTGCTGAAGCGTTCGGGCCGGCGAGTGCCGTTCGACCGCGACAAGCTTGCGCGCTCGCTGCAGATCGCGCTCCGCAAGCGGCCGATCGAGGCCGATCAAATCGAACAAATGATCTCAGGCATCGTGCGCAAGCTCGAAAGCCAGGGCGAGAGCGAGATCGCATCGGAAACGATCGGCGAGATGGTGATGGAGGCCCTCGGCCATCTCGATCCGGTGGCGTACGTTCGCTACGCCTCCGTGTACCGGGATTTCCGTGAAACCTCGGACTTCGCCGATTTCATTGAAGAGGCTGGTAAGACCAAGGGCCGCGGCAAGGACTAATCCCGTCCTGCGCTAGGGCGCTGGATTTCGTGGCGCCCGGCGCGCACAAGGTTCGTCCCTGAAAGCAGCTGCGCGCCGTGTCACGCCCGACCGTCACCCTTAAACTCGCCACTAGCCTCGACGGACGCATTGCGACTGCGTCCGGCGAGAGCAAGTGGATCACGGGCGAAAGCGCCCGTCAGGAGGTGCAGCGCCTGCGCGCTGCGCACGATGCTGTGCTCATCGGGGCCGAGACGGCCCGTCTGGACAATCCGTCTCTGCTCGCGCGCGTCGAGCCGGCGCCCGCACGTCAGCCCGCGCGCGTGGTGCTCACAACGCGGCTGGGCATTCCGTTGGACGGAAAGCTACTCGCTGATCTCGCAATCTCGCCGCTTATCGTGTTTGGCGCGGAGCGCGCGGGCCCGGCGCGGCAGGCCATATTGGAAGGCGCTGGCGCCCGGGTCGAACAGGTCGCGCGGCGCGGCGACGGTCTGGACATTGACGCCGTCCTCGCTCGGCTGGCCGAACTGGGCGTCAGCAGCGTCCTTGCTGAGGGTGGCGGCAAGGTGGCGGCCGGTCTCATTCAAGCCGATGTCGTCGACCGGCTCGAATGGTTCCGCGCGCCGGTGGTGCTGGGCGCGGCCGGCAGGCCGGGCATCGCGGAGCTTGCAATCGCAGCGCTGGCGGAGGCGCCGAAATGGCGCCGGGTTGCGTTACGCGAACTTGGCCCCGATCTCTGGGAAAGCTACGAGCGGGCGCGTTGAGTGCAGATGTTTACTGGAATTGTTTCCGCCCTGGGTGAAGTGAAGGCCGTCGAGCGCCGCGAGGGCCTCGTGCGGCTAACGATAGAGAGCCCGTACGATCCCGCCGGTGTGGAGATCGGCGCCAGCATAGCGCACGACGGCTGCTGCCTGACGGTGGTTGAGACAGCTTCGCGGCAGGGCGGCATGAGCCATGTTGTTGACGTGGCGCCGGAAAGTCTTGCGCTGACGACGCTCGGTAGCGTGGTCGTGGGAACGAGGGTCAACCTCGAGCGGTCTTTGCGCGTGGGCGATGAGTTGGGCGGACACATCGTTCAAGGTCACGTCGACGGGTTGGGCGAGGTGCTCTCGGTGCAGCAAGATGGCGAAGGCTGGCGGCTCAGGATCAAGCCGCCGCACGGCATTTTTCATCTGATTGCGCCGAAGGGCTCAATCGCCGTGGCGGGCGTGTCGCTGACGGTCAACGAAGTGGATAGCGAGGGCTTCGGCGTTCTCATCATTCCGCACACCTGGGCGGTGACGACTTTGTCTAACCTGAAGCCCGGCGATAAGGTGAACCTGGAAGCCGACATGATGGCGCGCTATGCGGCGCGCCTGGTCGAAGCGCGGAGAAGCACGTAATGGCGGCCAAGCCGTCCCCCGTCTCTGAACTCAAGCGCGCGATCTCGCCGGTGGCGGAGATCATCGAGGAAGCGCGCGAAGGCCGCATGTTCATCCTCGTGGACGAGGAGGATCGTGAGAACGAGGGCGATCTTGTGATCCCCGCGCAGTTCGCGACGCCCGAGAAAGTGAACTTCATGGCTCGCTTTGGCCGCGGGCTCATTTGTCTGGCGCTCACGCCGGATCGCACCGAAGCGCTCGGCCTCGACCCGATGACGCCGCGCAATCAAACGCGCATGGGCACCGCCTTCACTGTGTCGATCGAAGCACGCGAAGGCGTTTCCACCGGCATTAGCGCCCACGATCGCGCGCTCACGATCGCCACCGCCATCGACCCGACCAAGGGCCGCCGCGATATCGTTTCTCCGGGACACGTGTTTCCGCTCACGGCGCGCGACGGCGGCGTTCTTGTGCGCGCCGGCCATACCGAGGCGAGCGTCGATATTGCGCGCGCTGCTGGGCTCAATCCGTCGGCGGTCATCTGCGAGATCATGAACGACGACGGCACCATGGCGCGACTGCCGGAACTGATTGCGTTCGCGCAATTCCACAATCTGAAGATCGGCGCGATCGACGAACTTATCGCTTATCGGCGGGTGAACGAGCGACTGGTCGAGAAGGTCATAGAGGCGCCGTTTGAAACGCGGGCTGGCGCGGGCTTTAAGCTGGTTGTCTTCCGGAACAAGCTCGATGGCGTCGAGCACGCGGCCTTGGTGAAAGGGGATGTGCACCCCGACAAGCCTACTTTGGTGCGCGTCCATCGCATCGATTTCGCCGCGGATATTCTCGGCGGTTACGGCCGGCGCGCCGGCATCATCGACCGCGCTGTCGCTGAGATCGATAAAGAAGGCGCCGGTGTGGTCGTGCTCTTGCGCGATCTCGTGCCGGACGTCTTGTCGCGTCGGCTCGGCGGCGTGCCGGTGGAGTTTGAGGAAGAGGACATTCGCCGCGTGATCGGACTGGGCTCACAAATCCTGCGCGAACTCGGCGTTGGCCGCATGATGGTGCTGGGCGCGCCGCAAAAGCTTGTTGGCCTTGAGGGTTACGGCTTGTCCGTAGATGGCTGGCGTGAGTTCAAGTCGTGAAGGACGCTGAGAAAACGCCGGCGATCAAGCTTCCGGGCGCGCGCCTGCTGCTCGTGATCGCGCCGTACTATCGGGGCATAGCCGATCATCTGCAGCGTGGCGCGGAGGCGGCTGCGGCGGAGTCGGGGGCGACACTCGACCGCGTTTTCGTTCCAGGCGCCTTCGAAATCCCGGGCGCGATCTCGCACGCAGCTAGAACCAATGCTTACGACGGCTTCGTCGCGTTGGGCTGTGTCGTTCGCGGCGAGACCAGCCACTACGACTATGTTTGCGGCGAAAGCGCGCGGGGCCTGATGAGCCTCTCCATCGATCGGGGTCTCGCGATTGGCTACAGCATTCTCACCGTCAACACGCTGGCGCAAGCCGAGGAGCGCGCCGACATCCGCCGCGGCGACAAGGGTGGCGAGGCGGTCAAAGCATGCTTGTCGATGATCGCCCTGAAGCGAAAATTCGCGGAGGGCGTGCGATGAAGGCCGGCGAGATCGCCGCACGCAGCGCCGCCCGCCTCGGCGCGGTGCAGGCGCTCTATCAAATGGAAGTGTCGGGCGCGACGACGGCTGACGTCATCGCGGACTTTGCCGCCGGCAAGCTGCCGCGCGAATCCGAGGCCACCTATACGGAGGCCGAAGGCGACCTCGACCTGTTCAAGGTGCTCGTGGAGAAAGCTGTGGATCGTCAGGCCACGCTCGATCGCGCTATTGCGCGGCATTTGAGCAAGGGCTGGCGCCTTGAGCGGATTGACGCGGTGGCGCGCGCCATCCTGCGCGCGGGCGCCGCGGAGCTTGAACAAAGGCAGGATATTCCGGTTGCCGTCGTGATCGACGAGTACGTCGAAATCGCGAAGTCGTTTTTCGAGGGGCCCGAGCCGGGCTTCGTGAATGCGACCTTGGATGCGTGCGCCCGTGACTTGCGCCCGGCGTAGCAAGGCGTAAGAGCGGCGCCATGTCCGCCGAGGAATTCGATGTGATTCGCACCCTGTTCGCGCCTCTGGCGACAAGCGAAGGCGCGCGTGGCTTGGCCGACGACGCCGCCGTTCTCGATGTGCGCGGCAAGCTGGTCGTGACCACCGACGCCCTCGTTGAAGGCGTGCATTTCCTCTCGCACGATCCGATCGAAACCGTCGCCATGAAGGCGGTGCGGGTGAATGTCTCGGATATCATTGCGAAAGGCGCGCAACCGGTCGCGGCATTGCTGACTTTGGTGTGGCGCAACTCGCGCGACGCCGAAGAAATCGCGCGCTTCGCCACGGCCTTCGGCGCAGAGCTCAGATCCTTCGGCATTTCGCTGCTTGGTGGCGACACGACCTCAACGCCGGGCCCGCTTACGGTGTCGGTGACGCTGTTCGGCGCGCCCCTGGGCGGCCGAACCCCAGCGCGGGCCGACGCGCGCGTGGGTGAAGACCTGTGGCTCGTAGGCGGCGAAATCGGTTCGGCGTGGCTCGGTCTGCAATTGCGCAGTGGCGAGATGAAGCTTGATCGCCTGCGCCAAGGCCGCAACGAGATCGAGGCGGATGCGCTCAATCGCCAAATGGCGCAGGGCATGCCGGACTATCTGACGCTTCCCGGCGAGACGTTCGACGCAGAGGCGGCGTGGCTGATGACGGCCTATCTCGCGCCGTTCGTTCGCGCCGAATGCGCGAGCCTTGTGGCGGAAGTCGCAAGCGCGGCTTTGGATGTCTCCGACGGTTTGATCGCGGACGCGGAGAAGTTGGCGGCGGCGTCCGGCGTGGCGCTCACCATCGAAGCTGCACGGGCGCCTTTGTCGATCCCCGCCCAGCGGTGGGTCGACACAGGCGGCGACCTTGGCAAGTTGCTCTGCGGTGGCGACGACTATGTCGTGTTGTTCACGGCGCCGGAGGCGCTCCGGTTTTCGCTGGAGACGGCGGACGGCGCGGGCGCACTGCGCTTGACGCGTATCGGCAGAGTTGAAACGGGCGAGGGCGTTCGAGTTTTGGACGCGAACGGGGCAAAGCTGCAGTTTGCGGCGCCGGGTTACTCACACAAGCTTGGGCGGTAAGCCCTCGATAACCATTGCGGCGGATTCTTCCGCCACATGAAACGCGCCATCGCAGCCGCTTTGATCGCTTCGACCCTGCTTGCCGGGTTGGCGAACGCGTCGGGACCGCCGGCAAAGGAAAAGGGCGGGGGCGAGGCTGAGGAACTTTCGGCCCGCACGATGGACGCACCCTATCTGGCCGTGCCGGTCATTCGCGATGGCCAACTCGTGAACTACCTGTTCGTTTCGATCCGGATTCAGATCGGCAATGGCGTCGATCTCTGGCGGACACGGGAACAAGCGCATTTCCTGCGCGATGCGCTGGTGCGCGCGAGCCATGCCAACGACCTGTCAAATCCTAACGACACCAACGCCTTGAACGAAGCGCGCGCCATTGAGGTGTATCGCGCTGCGGCGGTTCAGGCGTTGGGGGAAAGGGCGGTCGCAGGGGTCACGATCGTGGCGACCTATTCCAGCCTGGGCTCTGGCATCTGATTTCGCCCTGCTGATCTGCGCCAGGGTGTCCATTGCGAAATGTGGCGGGTTTTGGCAGTAAGCCGCCACCTTTGGGGGAAGCGTCGCCGCAGACGGACTGTCGCGGGGCGGCCAACCCATTTCCCCAACCGGCGCGGGACCCGCGCCCAGGACAGGTAAAATGGACATCACCACCATTATCATATGGTCGGCCGTCGTGGCCGGCGTTGTGGCGGCCTTGTATGGCTTCCTCGAAACCCAGGCGATCACCAAGGCCAGCGCCGGCAGTGACCGCATGAAGGAAATCTCCGCCGCCATTCAAGAAGGCGCGCGCGCTTACCTGAACCGCCAATATCGCACCATCGCGATCGTCGGCGTGGGCGTCGTCGTCGTGCTGGCGCTGGCCTTCCAGAACTGGGAAATTCCTGTCGGCTTCATCATCGGCGCCGTGCTTTCGGGCCTCGCCGGTTTCATCGGCATGAACGTGTCGGTGCAAGCGAACGTGCGCACCGCTGAAGCCTCGCGCCAATCGCTCGCGGGCGGTTTGAAGATGGCGTTCAAGGCCGGCGCTGTGACGGGCATGCTGGTCGCTGGCGGCGCGCTGTTTGGCGTCGCCTTCTACTATCTCGTGCTGACCGAAATCCTGCCGAACAATCCAACCGACCGCATCGTCATCGACAGCCTCGTGGCGTTGGGCTTCGGCGCGTCGCTGATTTCGATCTTCGCGCGTCTCGGCGGCGGCATCTTCACCAAGGGCGCCGACGTAGGTGGCGACATGGTGGGTAAGGTTGAGGCGGGCATTCCGGAAGACGATCCCCGCAACCCGGCCACCATTGCCGACAACGTCGGCGACAATGTCGGCGATTGCGCCGGCATGGCCGCGGACTTGTTCGAAACCTATGCGGTGACCGCGGTCGCCACGATGGTGCTTGCCTCCATTCTGTTCCGCGAAGCTTCGGAAGTGCCGCTCATCATGGTGCTGCCGTTGGCGATTGGCGCGTTCGCGATCGTTGCATCGATCGTCGGCACGTTCTTCGTTCGCTTGGGCCCGTCCAACAACATCATGGGCGCACTCTATAAGGGCCTCGTCGCCGCCGGCGTGCTTTCCGCCGTTGGTCTGGCGCTTGCGATTCATCTGACGGTTGGCTGGGGCGCCATTGCTGGCAGCCTCGGCGCGACGTCTGAGCTGGCGGGCGTCTCCGGCCAGGATCTCTTCGTCTGCGGCATCATCGGCTTGCTGGTGACGGGCGCTATCGTGTGGATCACCGAATACTACACCGGCACCGGCTTCCGTCCGGTGAAGAGCGTCGCGCAGGCGTCGGTTTCGGGCCACGGCACCAACGTCATCCAAGGTCTCGCGGTGTCGATGGAATCGACGGCGCTGCCGGCGCTGACCATCGTCGCGGGCATCGTGGCGTGCTTCACGCTTGCGGGCTTGTTCGGCATCGCCATCGCGGTCACCACCATGCTGTCTGTCGCGGGCATCATCGTGGCGCTCGACGCCTTCGGCCCGGTTACCGACAATGCCGGCGGCATCGCCGAAATGGCGGAACTGCCGAAGGAAGTGCGCGTCACCACTGACGCGCTCGACGCCGTCGGCAACACCACGAAGGCGGTCACCAAGGGCTATGCGATTGGTTCAGCGGGCCTCGGCGCGCTGGTGCTGTTCGCGGCTTATTTCGAAGACCTGAAGTACTACGCAAGCAATGCAAGCGAGTATCCGTTCTTCTCAAGTCTGCAGCTCTCGGAGCTCGATAGCTTCTTTGCGCTCAACAACCCGTACGTGATCGTCGGCCTCTTCGTTGGCGGCTTGCTGCCATATCTCTTCGGCGGTTGGTCAATGACGGCGGTGGGACGTGCGGCGCAAGCGGTCGTCGAAGAAGTCCGCCGTCAATTCCGCGAAATCCCGGGCATCATGGAACGCACCGCCAAGCCGGACTACGGCAAGGCCGTCGACATCCTGACGCAAGCGGCGATCAAGGAAATGATCATTCCGTCG
>JBFWYC010000005.1:0-152076 GCA_050186805.1 Hyphomonadaceae bacterium | reverse complement strand
CCATTTCGTTCGCCACCACCACACCGTCGGGCATGACGAAGACCTCGATGGTCAGCACGCCGACATAGTCGAACGCTTCGAGCACGCGGCGCGCCGCGTCCTGCGCTTCCTGCACAACGAGATCGCTCGCCAGCGCCGGCAAGGTCGTGCGCGAGAGAATGCCGCCGGCGTGTTCGTTTTCGCAGAGATCGTAGAAGGCGATGGCGCCGTCATAGCCGCGCGCGGCGATGATCGAGACTTCGCGCTCGAACGGGCAGAAGGCTTCCAGAATGCCCGGGGCGCCGAGCTTGTCGAAAGCGCCGGCGGCGTCCGACGCGGCCTTGATGCGAATTTGCCCACGGCCATCATAGCCCAGGCGGCGCGTTTTCAGGATCGCGGGCGCGCCGATGTCGGCGATGGCGGCGTCGAGGTCAGTTTGGTTTTCAATGGCGGCAAAGCGTGGCGTGGCGATGCCGGTGGAATTGAAGAAGCTTTTCTCGTCGAAGCGATCCTGCGCGACTGCGAGCGCGTTTGGGTTTGGCGCCACGCGCGCGCCGGCGTCGATCAGCGCCTGCGCGGTGTCCGCAGGCACGTTCTCGAACTCGGTGGTCACCACATTGACGCGGCGCGCGAAATCGGCGAGGGCGGCTTGATCGAGGTAGTCGCCAATCACCGTGCGGGCCGAAACGCGCGCGGCGGGGCTGTCGGGTTCGTCGGTGAAGATCGCCACGTCGAAACCGAGCTGAGCGGCGGCGATGGAAAGCATGCGGCCCAATTGTCCGCCGCCGAGGATGCCGATGGTGCTTCCAGGCGGGAGAGGGCTCATGTCGGGCTTTCGGAAACCGCTTCTGTCTGCGCGGTGCGGAAGGCGTCCAGGCGCTTGGCCAGCGCCTCGTCGCTGAGCGCCAGAATGGACGCGGCCATCAAGCCGGCATTTGCCGCGCCGGCCTCGCCGATCGCCAGCGTGCCGACCGGCACGCCTTTCGGCATCTGCACGATCGAGAGCAGGCTATCGAGGCCTTTGAGGTCGCGGCTGCGCACTGGAACGCCAAGCACCGGCAGCGTGGTCATGGCCGCGGCCATCCCTGGCAGGTGCGCCGCGCCGCCCGCGCCGGCGATGATCACTCTGAGGCCGCGAGCGCGTGCGGTCTCGGCGTACTCGTAGAGGCGTTTGGGCGTGCGGTGAGCGGAGACGACCCTGGCCTCGAACGGCACGCCGAGCGCTTCCAGCACCTCGGCGGCGGCCTTCATTGTGTCCCAGTCGGATTTCGAGCCCATGATCAGGCCGACCAACGGGCGGGCAGTAGCCATTTGCGGCTGCTCCTAAAAAACGGCCCAGTAAATGAAGCCGGCGCGCGCGTCCAGCCCTTGCGGCTATGACGCGCCGGCCTGCGGGTTAAGGCCGCTTTTACCAGCAGGGAGTCATGTCTGTTGCGCAAAGGCGCATGTGATGGCGTTCGGCCTCGGCAAACTCGGTTCCGGAACGAGCCGGCTCCTACAGGAGCTGGGCTTGTCGCGTCGCGATGTTTCGCCGGCTGGGCTGGCCGCGCTCGAACGCCTGGCGGCGGAACGCGATGCCTTGGCCGGACGGCTGGCGGTGGCGGAAAACCTGGCCGACCGCGATGCGCTGGCGCCGGTGTTCAACCGCCGCGCTTTTCTACGAGAGCTGCACCGCACGATGTCGGAGGTCGAGCGCTACAAAACGCCCGCGGCGGTGCTCTATCTCGATCTCGATGGCTTCAAGGCGCTGAACGATGGCTACGGCCACGCCGCCGGCGATGCGGTGCTGACCCATCTGGGGCGGCTCCTGCTCGACTCAGTGCGCGAGTCCGACGTTGTCGGCCGCCTCGGCGGCGACGAGTTCGGCGTCATCCTCAATCGCGCCACTGCGGAAGAGGCGCGCGCCAAGGCCGAAGGGCTGAGCGAAAGGATCAATGCGAGCGCCATCCTCCATGCCGGCGTGCCGCATCGCATTCGGGCGTCTGTCGGCGTCCACCCAATCGCCATGGTCGAAGATCCGGAAACCGCGATCGCGCGCGCCGATGAGGCGATGTACGCGGACAAGCACGCCAGGCGCACGCAGGTGCGGGCGTTCGAAGCCTTCTAAAGCGACTTTACTCGCAGATACGCTGATCCGGTGCGGCGGTGCGATCGGCGCCCTCGCGCGGCCACCAGCAGCCCCGCTCGGCATCCCAAACCCAGAGCGCGTCGAGCGCCAGTTGCCGGCGTTGCTGGGCATCGCTTTCCGTCGATGTGTTCGCTTCGACGACCGCGGTTTCGATCAGCGCGCCTTGTGGGTCTCGCTGTTCGCGGTCGGCATAGCCACGCGGCTGATCGTTGCGATCATTGTCGCGGTCGCCCCGATCGTCGTCACGGTCGCCGCGGTCGTTGTCGCGGTCGTTATCCCTGTCGCCACGATCATTGTCGCGGTCGCCGCGCTCCGAACGCTCTGATGCATCGTGGTCGCGGTCGCGCTGCGCGGTTGCCGGTGCGGCGAACGCAAACGCCGCCAGTGCGAGTGGAATAGCAATCCTAAGCATGCGCGCGCCTCCCGAGAAAACGGGAGGGCGTTTTTGCCGCCGCGTGAAGACCGTTCGCCCCATCGGGGCGTCAATAGCTGTGGGCGCAGTTTAGTCCATCCAAGCGGGCGGGTTCCGCGCAAAAAATAGGCCCGACGCGCCAAGCACGCCGGGCCTGTTGAGGCGAAACACAGGTCGTTTACGGCGCGCCGCCACCGCCCGCCGAAGCCAACATCCGGCGCGTGATCTCGCGCTCCTGCTGGCCAGGCGTCGCCGCCGTGCGCGTGGAGCTGTAGAGCCCGTCGAGATAGGCGGTGTCCCAGTCCGTCATCCCGTTGGCCGCTTGCGTGCGCGCTTGGCCATCGGCGAATAGATTCATGACAGTCGGATAGCCGCTGGTGTCGGCGCCCGCGTCGATCTGGGCCAGCGCGACCATGGCGATGTAGTCCGCCAACGCATGCAGCTGCACGCCTTGCACGCGGCGGGAATCGATGATGATCACCGCGCGGTTCAAGTCTTGGCGTGTGTCTTCGCGCAAACGCGAGCCGCTCGAACGCGCCACCGGCGCGTTTTCCATGCCGCCGCTCGACGCGTCGCCCATCAGCGAGAAGCCGTCTGCGGTCATAGTTTCGGCGACGTGCCACCAGCGCACGGCGCGCGGCGTGTTCAGGAAATCGTCAAGCGCGCTTTGGCCAAGCGTCGCCGTATTGGTTTGGCGCAGCGCAAACAAGCCGGCGTCAGATTCGTACATGCGGCGCGCCGCGGTGTCGGAATCTGCTGTCGCGATGACGGCAATGTTTGCTGTGCAACCCGGCGCGCCGGGCTGAAGGCCTACCGCATGTGCGCGCTGCGCGATGCGGTCGGCGATGAATTGTCCTTGGCGCGCGGGCAAACCCGCGACGCTCGTGCAGATGGTGCGATCCCAACGCGCGAGCTGATCGCCGCTGCCTGGCGCCACCGCCAATTGCTCGACGAAGTGTTGCGCCTGTTCGGGGGTGCGCCCTGTGACATCGATGGGATCGGATTGCGTTTGCGCTAGGGCCGCGCCCGCGCTCGCAAGCCATACGGCGCCGACCGCCGCCGCGAGACGGCGGGTGCTCGTCGTCAACATCTGAATATCTCCTCGCTACTCAACTTGCTCTGAGATGCCGCCGCGCCCTGCTTTGGATGCAGACGATGCAGCATCAAATTCACCCGCGACTATCTTGTATGCGCGCACGATCGCTGGCGGCGCCGGAATGCGACGACATGCGCGGTTCGTGGGATGGACAGCGCGTTGGGCGCTACATCGTGGCGAAAATGCGCCCGTCTGGGCTAGAGCCGCCAGCTTAGCGCGAGTGCGCCGAAGTCTTGGCGGGTGGGCTGGGTCTCGAATTCTTCCGTGCGCCACACATAAGTGTAGGCGAGGCGCCAATCGCCGGCGCTGATGGCGAAACCAGTTTGGAAATCGGCGACGTAAGGATTGCGATCGACCGAAGCGCTGTCCTCGAAGGTGTTGCCATCCAGAAAGAGATTGCGCCCGACCGCGCGTCCTTGCACGCCTGCGAACAGCGACCACGAGAGCGGGCCGCCGCTGAAATGTTCGACGCCGGAAAGCGACGGGCGCACGCGCGGCGGGCCGTAATCGTTGTCGATGCGCTGACCGATGCGCGCGGTGACGCCGACGCGCGCTTCGGTGCGCAACGTGCCGAGAGTGACGCCAGCGTTTGGCGTAATATCCGCTTCAATGCCGCCGGGCACGACATCGCTAAAGACGCGCAGCGCGCGCCAACGGCGATCGAACGATGCAGCGAATGCGAATTCATCGTTGAGCTGACTGTCCCAGCCCTGCGGGTCTGGCGCGCCCAAAACTTGGTGGATGCCGCGTTGCGCTTCTTCGCCCATCGCGGAGGGCCCAACGACGCCGAACTCAAGTTCGTAAGTGTCCATGAAACGCGGCGCGCGCCCGTCGTCGCGATCCTCTTCGGCGCCGACCATGATCTGCATGTAAAGCCAGCCCGCATACGGGTGTTGATCCGGCGGCGCCGGCACGGCTTGGATATCTTCCGGCGTGAAAATCGATTGACCGATCGCGACGCCCCAGAAATCGGGGTTCGAGCCGGAGAGCGCGCGGGTGAAGCCGCCTGTGCCGCGCAACCAGTCCGGCACGCCTTCCGTCGGCGAGACGTACGCGAGTTTGATGCCGGATGTGTAGTTGCGGTCAGCGCCCGACGACAACGAGTCGTTTTCCACAGCGAGCGAAAGCACGCCCTTCTCTTCGGCTGGCCGATCCTCCGCCAAGGCAGCTCCGGGCGCGAGCGCCGCAATGAGAGCGGCGCCGGTCAGCCAATGCCTCAGGCGATGATGTCCGGCGTCAGCCTGTCCTCGATCCATTGAATTTGGTCCCTCAGTACAAGCTTGCGTTTCTTCAGGCGCGCAAGCTGCAGCGCATCCCCGGCGCTGTCCTGCAGAGCGAATATGGCGCTGTCGAGTTCGCGATGCTGCTCACGCAGTTCCACCAGCCGCGCCTTCAACGCACGCTTCTCCGGCGTGTCATTGATGTCGAAGGTATTTCCGTCGTCGGCGTCCATTACGCTCTATCCGCGGCACGACGCGTCCGCCCCGCTGGCCCACGCCGAACGCCGAGCTAAGCCACGCCTGCAAGGCGCTGTAAAGCTGCGCCGATTCGCCTGATGTGGCGCCTGCGAAATGAACGTGGTGAAGGATTCGTTAAATTTGTTCGCGATGTAAGGAGACAACACCTGCGATTGGCGCCATGCTCTCAATTGCCCAAGCTATAGGAGGCGCCTTCGATGGCTATCGAGCAGCGGCTACGCGAACTCGACGCCCGGCATCGGGATCTGGACATCATCATTGAGAACGAGGCCAAAAGGCCGTCCGCGGACATGACGCGGCTGAGCGCGATGAAGCGCCAAAAGCTCAAGCTCAAAGAAGAAATCGAGTCGATCCGACAGACGATGGATCACCACTAACGGCACGCCCGCGCAGAGTATGCGCGGGCGCGTTTCGTTTTGCGGCAATGAGAGCGCCGGCGGCGCTCTCAGGTCAGAAGCGCAAGCTCACGCCAGCCTGCCATAGGCGAGGCGCGCCCGGCAGGATGCCGCGTGCGCGGTCGACGATGTAAAGTTCGTCCGTGACGTTCTTGACGGTGACGAAGAACGTTGTGTCGCCGCCGCCTGGGCTGATGTTCGCGGCGATGTTGAAGATGGTCGCGTCGTCGATAAGGCCGCGCTGACCGTTCGCCACCGGCGCGACGGTGTTCAGGTCGTCGGTGAACATCTCGCCGGTGAACTGCACCTCGCCCTGCAGCGTGAGCCATTCGCCGCGCTGATAGCCGACCGCCGCCGAGGCAATCCATTCCGGTGCGTAAGGCAGGCGATTGCCGGTGACCGACACTGCGCCAAAGCCCGCAATGTTGGAGAAGCGTTGGCCGGCGAATTCCGCTTCGGCGACGTAGGTGAGCGCCGCGCGGAAGAAGACGTCGTCGCCCTCCATGACGCCCATGTCGCGCAGCGAAATGCGGGTCGTCGCTTCAAGGCCAGTATGGCGGGTTTCGCCGGCGCTGGTGAGCGTGGCGCCGACACCGCCAGCAACCGAGGCCGGGACGATCTGATTTTCGAAGTCCATGAAAAAGGCGCTGACGTCGAAATCCACGCCAGCCGCGGCTTCGCCACGCAAGCCTAACTCCCAGTTCGTGCTTTCCTCGGCGTCGAGATCGATCGTGCCGCCGGCATTGGTGACGATGTCTTCGATGCGCGGCGGCGAGAAGCCGCGATGAACGCCGGCATAGATCACCAAGTTTTCGCGCAGATCGAAAGTCGCGCCGATGCCGGGAATCACGGCCGTCAAATCAGTCGTGCCGGTCAGGCCGGTCAGGCGATTGGTGCGCTCATACTCAATCGACTCGATACGCACGCCTGGGCTGATCGAAATGCGGCCGTAATCGAGATCGGCCAGCACGAACCCGGAGAGCGCATCGGCGTAGCGCAGATTGTTTTCCGCCACGCCGCCGTTCACGGTCACGCTTGGCGTCCGGCCGGTCGGCGTATCGGCGTTGATCTGCAGACGGCTTTGGCGTTCGCCGTGGATGCGCGCGCCGGCTTCGATGTCAGCCTCAGCGCCCAGCAGATTGGTTTGCCAGTTGAGGCGCGTCTCAAGGCCGTATTGGTGATATTCGCGCAAGCGGCCCTCTGTGCCGCACGTGGTGGTGAGATTGGCCATGCCGCCACATGCCGGATCGGATGCGTCGCTCGGGCGTTGCCCCGAGTTGGAGGATTGGCGCCACCAATCGCGGTTGAAATAGAGGCTGTAGATGGAGGTGGTCAGCGTCACCGACGGCGCAATGTCCCAAGCGTGAGTGATTGCGCCGGTGTAGCGCTGCGTCTCGAAGCGATCGTTCGGGAACGGATTGCCGAACGGATCGGCGGCGAATTCCGCTTCTGTCAGGCCTGAATAGGAGACTTGGCTGTTCTCGCGATTGATGGCGAGGCGAACGGTCAGGTCGTGGCCCGGCGCCAGCGTGCGGTCGGCGCGCAGGCTGTAGTCGACGAATTCGAGCGCGTGATTGTCGCGCACGCCGTCAAATTCGGTGAGGCTTGCGTGACCGAGCAGGCGGAAGCCCGCGATCTCGCCGCCGAGCGAACCGGCGACCTCGCCATAGCCGTTGTCGCCGCCGGCCACGAACAGAGATCCGCCGAACTCGCTTGGGGCTCGGGGGGAGATGTAGTTGACGACGCCGCCGACGGTGTGCGGGCCGAAGCGGATTTGGCTCGCGCCTTTTAGAATTTCGATGCGCTCGAAGCGGCGCAGCGGCGGGTGTGAGTACGTGGCGTTGTCGCCGTACGGCCCGTAAGTCAGCGGCAAGCCGTCTTCGAGCAGCAGCACTTCGCTGGAGCGCGTGGGCGAAAGCCCGCGCACGCCGATATTGGGGCGCAGCCCCAGGCCTTCTTCGTCGCGCGGAAACACGCCGGACGTCTGCCGCAGCGCTTCGTTGACGGTGAACACGCGCGAGCGCTCAAGGTCTTCCTGCTCGATCGTGTCGCCGGAGCCTGGGATGTGAAGCAGGTTGTCGCGTACGCCGATGACGACGACGTCGGCGCTCTCAACCGCGGCCATCAGATCATCGCTGCTCTGCGCAAGCGCCTGTGCAGGGGCCAACAAGGCCAGCGCCGCCGCCGACGCCCACATCCATCGACTGCGCATTCTGCTCCCCCGGTTGCGAGTGCTTCGCAATGCTGTTGCGAATAACTTGCAATCGCCCCGCAGGAAAGGGCTAAAATGACGTGTAGATAACTATTTGGTCAGTTTGGGGAATTCACCCCGGCGCGTTCTCCGCGTCCACGAGCGCTATGTATCGGCCGTATCCCTCGGCCTGCATGCGGTCGCGTGGGATAAAGCGGATGGCGCAGGAATTGATGCAGAAACGCTGCCCGCCGGAGCCGCGCGGCCCGTCATCGAAGACGTGGCCGAGATGGGCGCCGCCGCGGCGCGAACGCACCTCGATACGACGCATGCCAAAAGCGTTGTCCTCATGCATCGTGATCGCGTTCGGATCGACCGGGCGCGTGAAGCTTGGCCAGCCGGAGCCGCTGTCATATTTGTCGGTGGAGACGAACAGCGCCTCGCCAGTGCGCGCTTCGACGTAGAGGCCAGGCTGGTGGTTGTCCCAATAGGCGTTGTTGAATGCCGGCTCGGTGCCGCGCTGATCCATGACCCAGGCGCGCAGCTGCTCGAAGGTGCGCTGCTGCGCGACCGCGACCGGGCTGCCGGCGAAGTAGAAGGCGCCTGCGCCCGCGATCAGGGCGAGGGCGGCGGCGGCGATGAGAGGCGCGGGTTTCATGGGCGAAGCTCCAAAGGGTTCGGACCCAGATACGCGCCAGGTCCGCCGCCGGTTGCTTGAAACTGGCGCCGATCATGGCGCGTATAAAGCGGCATGATCCGAGCCCTCGCCGCCAGCCTCCTCTTTCTGTTCGCCTGTTCGCCGCCGCAAAGCGCCACGGCGCAAGCTCAGACCCGGCCGCAGGGTGAGATGCAGGAAGCTGTGTTCGCCGGCGGCTGCTTCTGGTGCATGGAGCACGACATGGGGGCAATCCCCGGCGTGACCTCGGTCGAGAGCGGCTACACCGGCGGCACGCTCGCCAATCCGAGCTATGAAGACGTGCTCACTGAACGCACCGGCCACTACGAAGCGGTGCGGGTGCGCTTCGATTCATCGCGCATCAGCTATCGCCAACTGGTCGATCGCTATTGGCGTTACACCGATCCGACCGACGAGGGCGGCCAGTTCTGCGATCGCGGACCGAGCTATCGTCCGGCAATTTTCGTAACGCCAGATCAGCGCGCCGACGCCGAAGCCAGCAAAGCGGCGGTGATCGCAAGCGGCGCGGTGAATGGGCGCGTCATCACGCAAGTGCTGACGCTGGGGCCGTTCTATCAAGCCGAAGAATATCATCGCGACTATGCGCGGCGTAATCGCACCCGCTACGCCGCCTATCGCGCCGCCTGCGGCCGCGACGCGCGCTTGCGGCAAGTCTGGCGGCGGCCGTTTCCGTAGGCGCTTTAGGTTGCCCACGGATTGATGAGCCTAAGGCTTGTCGTTGCGAAGTCGGCGACGTTGCGGGTTGCGAGATCGGCGCGCGCAACGTGTGCGCACGCGGCGATCTGAGCATCGGCGAGGCTCATAGGCCGACCTGCGGCCTCGGCGACGGCTAGGATGTCTCCACATGCACGCGCCGCGACGACATCATAGTCGATGATGGCCCCCGCGAAGCGATTGACCAGTTCGTCCAGCGCCGCGTTCAACGAGTCCTTGCGACGGCCCGGCTGCAAACGAGCCACGCCGTAGCGTAGTTCGCCGATGGCAATGGTGGGGATCGAGAGCATCCGTGCGTTCTTGCGTAGCCATGCCACCACACGCTGATCCGGCTGCGGTCGCATCAGCTCGGACACCACATTGGTATCGAGCAGGATCAAAGCTCTACCGGCTTGTGCGGGGCGCGGCGGCTATCAAGGAAATCGGCGACGTCGTCGCCGCCGGGCGCGACCATGTCCAAGAACCAGTCTGGAAAGTCCGGCTGCCTATCTGTCTTTTCCTGCGCGGCGGCGTCGAGAATGGCGCGAACCTCCGCTTCCAGGCTTCGTCCCTTGGCCTTGGCGCGCGTGGCCAGCCTGACCTTGGTGGCCGGCGAGAGGTTGCGGACGGTGAGCGAGCTATTCTTGGTCACGACCAATGATTGCACGCAATCACACCGCCGTCAATGCGGTGATTGCATGCAATCATTGGAACTGGGAGCCTCAGCCTTCGTCGCTTTGATAGGTTTCCGGCGGGACGGTTTCCTGCGCCGTCTTCAGCGTGCGCGCTTCTTCCTTGGCGCGGCGCGCGTCGGCGCGGGCTTTGGCGGAGGCGGCTTCGGCGACCACGGCGTCGAGTTCGATCTGCGAGCACAAGCCGATGGTGACGGGATCGACCGGCTTGATCTGGCTCGAGTTCCAGTGCGTGCGGTTGCGCACCTGCTCGATGGTCGACTTGGTGGTGCCGATCAGCTTGACGATCTTGGAGTCTGGCACTTCCGGGTGGTTCTTGATGAACCATTGGATCGCATCCGGCCGGTCCTGACGGCGCGCAATCGGGGTGTAACGGGCGCCGCGCTTCTTCTGCTGCGGCAGGTCGATGCGCTTCTGCTCAAGCGGCTTCAGCGTATAGGTTTCATCCGCCTCGCCTTTGGCGATCTCTTCGCGCGACAGGAACCCGCCGGCGATCGGGTCGACGCCGCGAATGCCCTTGGCCACGTCTTCGTTGGCGATGCCTTGCACTTCCAAATGGTGCAGCCCGCAGAACTCGGCGATCTGATTGAAGGCGAGCGACGTGTTTTCGATCAGCCAAACGGCGGTCGCCTTCGGCATCAGGACGTTCTGGGTCATCGTACGGGGCTCCAGATATGCAAAAGCGCCCGGCGTCGTCGCCAGGCGCTAGCCATCTGGTGCAACGGGCTGACGCATCCGGGCGCGGACGAGGTCAGTTGCCGGGGGATATAGCGCCGGTGGCGGGCGAAGGGAAGGCGCCCTCGCTCATGGGCCGGCCTCATCAGCAGGGGGATCAGCGAGCCAGCGCGGCCAAAGCAGCGAGAGCGCGATGACAGCGCCGAGCGGCGGAGTGAAGCTGACGACCCAGGGCGCCAACGGGTCGACGCCGCGCATGATGCCGAACCCGATGAAGTTGATCGAAATCAGCTGAGTTACAATTTCTGCCGTTGGCCAAACCAGGCTGAACTTCCCAATCCCAGCCAGCGCGATGACGCCCCACAGCCATTTGCGCTTGAACCCTTTGGTGAAAAGGACGCCAGCAAGGGCCATCAACATCAAGAGCGGCGAAAGGATCGCGACGGCCAGGAACGCGTAGTGCCGCAGGCTTTGGCCGCGCAATTCGAATGCTTGCGCCGCGCGCGCCGCGGCCGGGTCAACAAATCTGATCTGAAGAGTCTCGAATCGTCGTGGTCCGCCGTCTTCCGAGAAAATGTGAGCAGTGACGATGTAGGTGGCGTTTGAACACGTGTACAGGTGACGCGCGTTGGTCCTTCTCCGCAGTGGAGCGCCGCGCAGTGAAATTTTACCCTCGAAGGTCGACGCGTCGATAAAGCTGCGTGTGCATGGCTCGCCCGCGACCACAAGACCTTCGTGCAGCTGCTCTAAAGCGACCGCGCCTTGCTCTGTTTGCAGTTCGTCCGCCAGCTGTTCGTAAATCGAGCTTGTGTCGCCTGCCCGGACCCGCTCCACAGCGCTGGCGATCAGCGCACCATCTTGAGCATCCAGCGGTTGAACGCAGCTCGATAGCGCAAACGCCGCGATGGCCGCCAAGATCACGCGCCAAGTCATGCCGATAGCCCTCAGTGGGATTCAAAGCGAACTCTCGGGCCAAAGCAAGTGGGCGGCGTTCACGCTAGACGCGTCGGAGCGAGACAATCTACTGTTGCCCGCATTGGGTTGGCGGCATGAGCGCGTTCGAGTTCTTCTTTAGCTTTTACGGTCTGCTGCTGGGCTTCTCGGTGGCGGAGCTTGTCGGCGGCTTTGCGCGCGTGTTGCACGAACGGCGCAGCGTGCGCTTCGGCGTGTTGACGCCGCTTTTGGCCGTCTTCGTCGCAGCCGACATCGCCACCTTTTGGGTGCAGGCATGGACGCTCTTCCGCAACGCGCCGTTTAACTTCGCGCTACTGATCCTCAGTCTTGTCGTGGCGAGTGTGTTTTACGTCGCCGCGACCCTGGTGTTTCCGCGTGACGTGAAAACCTCGCCCAATCTCGACGACCATTTCTGGGCGCAGCGCGGGCTCATCCTGTTGTGCGTGCTCGGCGCCAATGTGCTGATGGGCGTGACCTTCGTCACCGTGATGGGGCGCAGCGGCGAACTGGATTTGCTCCTCGGCGGCTATCGTTGGGTCGGCATCGCCATGTTCTTGACGCTCACGCTGGCCGCTGCTTTGGCGCGCGGCAAGGCCATCGTGCTCGCGCTGCTGACCATGCTGGTGCTCTATCACGCCTACAATATGGCCCTGGCGGCGAACGCCTTGTTCGCACAGGCGCCGTGGTCGGTGCGGGGCGGGGCGGTGAACTGATGCTGGTGCATCAACCAATTTCTAACCAACCCTGCTAATTCGTTAGCAAGGAACCGGCGACAAGGTGACGCGCAAGGATTTTGTCATGCGCGCCATCGCCCGCGTCTTTACGTTCTGGTTCGACCGGCGCGGCCTCACCGCGATCGTCACGGCTTTGTCGCTACCGACCATCATCGGCGCGGCTGGCCTTGGCGTTGAGGTTGGTTACTGGTTCTTTGAGGAACGGCGGCTGCAAACCGCAGCCGATCTCGCCGCCAATGCCGGTGCGGTTATGCTGCGCTCCGGCGCGCGTGAGAGCGAAGTCGACGCCACGGCGTTGCGGGAAGCCACGAAAAACGGCTTCGATGAAGCTATCGGTGCGATCACCGTTAACACGCCGCCCACCACCGGCGCGCATCGCAACAATCGCGCCGTCGAAGTGCTGCTGGAAACCTCGGCGCCTCGCTATTTTACGAGCCTTTTCTCGCAGTCGCCGGTGATCATTCGGGTGCGCGCCGTGGCCGCTTACGAGAACGAGCAGCAAGCGTGCATACTTGCGCTCGATACCTGGGCCAACGATGCGGTCATCTTCATCGGCAACCCGACAGCCGAATTCGAGGGCTGTGTCGTCATGTCGAATTCGCTCGCCGACGATTCAATCACCATCGCCGGCAGCGCAGACGTCACTGCGCCGTGCATTGTGTCTGCCGGCGGCACTGCCGTGAGCGCCGATCTGACGCTGACGTCCTGCGCCGCGCCGATGGAGGAGATGCCGCAGGCGGTTGATCCGTACGAAGATCTGCCGGAGCCGTCGATGGCCGGCGCTTGCACCAGCGTGCCCAATGGCAATCCAAATTTGCCGAAAACCATCAGCGCCGGGCGCTATTGCGGCGGCTTGAACCTGTCCGGGCAAGTGACGCTCAATCCCGGCGTCTACATTGTCGATGGCGGCGAGTTCCGCATCAATTCCAACGCTGTTGTGAACGGCGTCGGCGTCACATTCTTCCTCACCAACGGCGCCACAGTGCATTTCAACGGCAGTGCTGAAATCAATTTCTCGGCGCCCACAAGTGGGGCGTACGCCGGCGTGTTGATGTACGGCGACCGTGACGAAGGCAACGATGAGAACGTCTTCAACGGAACCGCGGACTCGCGCATGACCGGCGCGCTCTACTTCCCCACGCAGCAGGTCACGTACAACGGCAATTTCTCCGGCGACAACGGCTGCCTGCGCATTGTATCGCGCGCCATCGATCTACGCGGCAATGCCGACTTCGGCGCCGATTGCACCGGCACTGGCCTTGACGCGATCCAGGTGCCCGGCGCGGTGAGGTTGGTCGAATGATGCGGCTTTGGCGCGATAGGGGCGGCGCGAGCGCCGTGGAATTCGGCTTGATTGCGCCGGTGCTGGCGATTGCGCTTCTAGGCGTCGCCGAGGTTGGCCATGTCGTTTATCAGCGTACCGACATGCACGGCGCGCTGCGCTCCGGCGGTCAGTACGTGCTCAATGGCGGCCGTGATCTTGAGGTCGCGCGAGAGATCGCAATGCGATCCTGGAGTTCGATGCCGGACGATGGGCTGGTTGAGGCGACCAGGTTTTGTCTGTGCGGCGGCGACGAGCATGTTTGCTCCGCGCCGTGCAACGATGATTCCGTGCCGGAAGCCTACATTCGCCTGCGCGCGCACGCGACGCTCGGCGGTGTTGTCGTCACCTATGGCGAAGAGGCCGACGATGCCATTCGCATTCGCTGAGCGCCGCTTTGCGCGCAATAGAGACGGCGCCGCCGCGGTTGAGTTTGCGATGATCTCGCCAGCTCTGTTTTCGATCGTGGTTGGGGTGCTGATGCTGGGGGTCGCCTATTATGAGGGCGCAACCATACAATGGTCGCTGGAGCGCAGCTTGCGTTCGGCCATGATCCACCCGGATGTGACGCTGGCCGACATTGAAGAGCTCATGGCCGATGACTTGGTCCGTATCGGCTCGCCCGAAGTGGATTTCAGTTACGTCGTTGATGACACTGGCGCTGTCCCGCTGGCCATCGTTACGGCGGACTACGACGTGCCGCTCGAAATTCCCTTCCTGCCGCCGTTTCCGCTGCACTTCCGTGCTGAAACGGTCGCGCCGGTGCCGGCAGACTAGCGCCTGCGGGAACCGGCGCTGAGGGACGGCGGTTTCTCGGATATGGATCGACAACCTGAACCGCAGAAAAAGACGCGCGACGCAAAGTCCGGCGTAAAGGACGGGCAGACGCCCAACACAACCGGCCCAAAAGGCGGTAGCCGACCGGTTGAGGAGGAAGACATTTTCGGCGGCGCCGAGCGGGCGCAAAAAGGCGAGCCCGTCAGTTCGCCAAACGCGAAACCCTAAGCCGTCAGCATCTGCCGCGAATGTCGCGCCAATACTCATCCGCGACATCGTCGTCGATTTCGACCGGCGCTGTGCTTTCCGGGTAGAGCCGGTCCTTGCCATCTCGGCGTGGGCCGGAAATCCAAAACCGCTCTTCGGTCTCGACGTCGAAGTAATTTTCTTTGAAGCCCCTGCCTTTGAGGCTTTGGAAAGTGCGCCCCCGATAGTTCAGTGACTTGCCAGTTCGGTTGAATGTCACCCGCCCGATCCGCGCCGCGCCATTCAAGCTCTCGGACTTGTTCTCGATGTACATGATGCGGGTTCGAGCGCGCGGCATCGGCTTAAGCCGTCAATACGATCTTGCCGGCGTGCGCGCCGCTTTGCAGGCGTGCGTGCGCGGCTTCTGCTTCGGTGAGCGGGAACGTCGAGTCGATCACCGGTTTCATCAGGCCGGCTTCGATCCAGGGCCAGACATGGGCCTCGACCTCGCGGGCGATGCGCGCCTTCTCTTCGTTTGAGCGCGAGCGCAAGGTTGAGCCCGTCAGCGTCAGCCGCTTCATCATCAAGCGCGTCAGATTGAGCTCCGCCGTCGGCCCTTGCAGGAAGGCGATGTTCACGCAGCGGCCAAGCTCGTTCAGCACATTCAGATTTTTCTGCAGGTATGGCCCGCCCACCATATCGAGCACGACATCGACGCCGCCCAAATCGCGCACGACGCTTTCGAAATCCTGCGTGCGATAATTGATGCCGCGCGTCGCGCCGATTTTTTCGCAGAGCTTCACTTTCGCGTCGTCGCCGGCAGTGGCGTAAACTTTGGCGCCGTAGGCTTTGGCCATCTGGATCGCGGTGGTGCCGATGCCCGAGGCGCCGCCGTGCACAAGCAGTGTTTCACCCGGCTTCAGCGCCCCGCCCTCGAACACATTGGCCCACACGGTGAACACTGTCTCCGGCAGTGCGGCCGCATGCTCGATGCTGAGGCCGGCTGGGATCGGCAGCGCCGAGCCCTCGTGCGCCAGCGCGTATTCGGCATAGCCGCCGCCAGGCAGCAGGGCGGTCACCTTTTCGCCGACGTGCCAACGCGCAACGCCGGCGCCGACTTCCACAACCTCGCCGGCCACTTCGAGCCCGAGCGTCGTAGAGGCGCCGGGCGGCGGCGGATAGAGGCCGGCGCGCTGGACGAGGTCGGGGCGATTGACGCCAGCGCCGGCGACCCGGATCAAGATTTCATGCGGCCCAGGGGCGGGAACTTCGGCTTGCACAAGCGTCAGGGGCTTGTCCGGGGTGTGAGCGACCTTCCGCATCGTCTGGGCTTTGAGCACGCGCCGTCTCCCTTAAACTTCTGGCCATTTCCGGTTAGTATGCCGCCCGGAGGCAGCTCATGTTCGATGACGATCCGTTCGCCCCGCGTCCGAAAGCCATACCGCTGGAAGCGCAGCTGGAAAACGCGTCAATCGACGATTTGGAGGCGCGCATTGCCCGGCTCAAGGCCGAGATCGTCCTGTGCGAGCAAGCCATTGCAGCCAAGCGCGCCCAGCGCGCGGCGGCGGACTCGGTTTTTGGCGCCCCGTCTTAACCCCGTGGGCGCACCCGGCCCGCTCCTTGCGATTGCTTGGGCGCCATGACCGATACGACCCAAGCTTCCCCAACCAGGAGCGGTTTCGACCCCAAGCGGGCGGCCGACTTCGCCAAATCCGAGCTGTTCGAGCGCACCTTCAAGGAAGGCATGGGGCTCGTTGAGGAAACCGCCGCCTATCTCGATGGGCCGGGGCGGGCGGCCTCGAAGCGGCTGCCGCGCGCGGCGGCCTTGGCTTATGCCGGCGAGAGCATGCGGCTGACCACGCGCCTGATGCAGGTGGCCTCGTGGCTTCTGGTGCAACGCGCTGTCCGCGACGGCGAAATCCATCTGAATGAAGCGGCCAGCGAAAAGTACCGTCTGATCTCGCGTGAGCCGCAACCGGCGACGCCGTTCGCCGGCGCTGACGAACTGCCGGAAGCGCTGAAGACGCTGATCATTCGCGGCGGCGCCATTTTCGAGCGCGTGCGTCGTCTCGATGAAACCATGTACGAAGGCGGCGAAGACGCGGCCGCGAACCCGGTCTCCGATCAGCTCGCCAAGCTGCAGGCGGCGTTCCAGCGTTAGCGCGCTAGGCCCGATAGGACGCATGAGAAAGGGCGCGGCCGAGGCCACGCCCTTTTTTCGTGCCCGTCGATTGCAGGCCCGGCTTATTTCTTCTTGTTGAAGCCGCCGAACTTGTCGTTGAAGCGCGAGACGCGGCCGCCGCGATCGAGGATCTGCTGGTTGCCGCCGGTCCAGGCCGGGTGCGACTTCGGGTCGATTTCGAGCGCCAGCGTCGCGCCGTCCTGACCGTAGGTCGAGCGGGTCTGGAAGGTCGTGCCGTCGGTCATCTGGACGGTGATGAAGTGGTAGTCGGGGTGGCCGTCGGCTTTCATGACCGGAATTCCTGGTGCGCGCGGGGCGGAAAAATGGAAGCGGCGCTGATAGCCTAAAGCGTTCCGCGGGGCAAGGAGGGGGTATGTCAGCCGGGTACTCGGGCGCGCCGTTGGCGAAAAAGCTGGGATTCAAGCCGGGCGAGCCGCTGTGGGCTGCGGGCATGCCGGCTTCGGTGAAAGCCGAGCTCGACGCCCAGGCCCAGCCCCGTTACCTCGCCCGCCCGACCAAGGCGCTGGCGACGGCGCACATTTTCCACGTGAGCGCCGCCAAGCTGGAGGCCGATCTCGAGGCGCTGCGCGAGAAGCTCGCGCCCGATGGGATGGTCTGGGTGTCGTGGCCGAAGAAGGCCGCAAAGGTCGCCACCGACATCACCGAAGACACGATCCGCAAACTGGCGCTGCCGATGGGCTATGTGGACGTGAAGGTGTGCGCCGTGGACGAGACGTGGTCGGGCCTAAAGCTCGTGATCCGCAAGGCGCTGAGGTAGTGCGGATGTCCTCTCTTGGGCCCGAAGCGGACATCACGTCGTTTGTCTCATGGTCAGAGCAGCAGCAGGTGAAGAGATGTTCCGCGCACTGCTTCCGTTCGCACTCTTGCTGGCAGCCTGCGGGGGCGGAACGTCAGCCCAGTGCGATGCGACACAGATGGCTGCGTATGAGAGCGTCGGAGTGGATCGGATTGTCCAGTTCGCGGCGCAGGCGGCTAGACCTCTCCCCGATGGCCCCGCAAGTATCGAGACTGGCTCAGTTTCTGCGGAGTCGTTGTCGTTGGTCCCGATGGCTAGCAACGACATGTCGCGTGAACGCGGAGGCGGCTTCGTTCACGTGTACGATTTCGTGGATGCGCAAAATCGTCTCTGGGTCTTTCACGTTCGCTTCTTCCAAGATTGCTCAAGCCGGATATCGTGGAACTTGGAGCACGGGGGACGCGAAAGGGGCGATCCGATCTATCCGCTTTAGCACCGCAACGACGGCTTTCGGCGAAAAACGGACGTTCCGCTTGCTTCACAAACCCTGCGGCTCAGCTTCCCACAGCCGCAAGTCGCGATCCTTCAGGCCGAACTCCACGCATGCGGCGCGCCATGTCTTCATGTGCGGCGTGGCGATGTGGAAGGCGAAGGCGTCGCGATCTTTCCAGCGCTCGCTGACGCGGATCAGCGTCGGGTCGAGCACATCGAAGGCGTAGGCATAGTCGATGCAGCCGTCCTCGGCGCGCGAGGCGCGGATCATCGCCTCCATGTGCGGGCGCGCGGCCGCGATGTCGGCGACGCGGGCGGTGCCTTCGATCAGGATCATGTGCGGCTCTCCACTGTCAGGCGACGCTTTCGCCGGCGGCCGGCTGCGGCGCGGGCTTCTGAGCGGGCGGGGCCTCGGGCGCCAGCCGCATCAGCACCGGGTTGAGCGCAATCGAGATCAGCGCCGCGGCCAGAATGAGGTTGTAGGTCTCGCTCGACATCACTTCGAGCTGCAAGCCGAGCCCGGCCAGCACGAACGAAAATTCGCCGATCTGCGCCAGCCCCAGCGCCACCAGCGCGCTGGCGTGCGGGGGTTGCTTCATGAAGCGCATCATCAGGTAGGCAAGCCCCGCCTTGCCGGTGATCACGACGGCGACGATGGCGATCAGCGCCAAGGGCTGACGCAGGATCACGAACGGGTCGAACAGCATGCCAACCGCGACGAAGAAGAGCACCGCGAAGGTGTCGCGCAGCGGGAGCGAATCTTCCGCCACACGGTGCGAGAAGCGCGAGCCGTTGAGCGCGAGCCCGCCCAGGAAGGCGCCCAGCGCGAAACTGGCGCCGAACCAGAAGTACGCCGCCCACGCCACGCCGAGCGCCAAAGCCAAGGTGCCGAGCGAGAGCAGCTCGCGCGACTTGGCGTGCGCGATCTGCACGATCAGCCACGGGAAGAAGCGCGCCCCCACCACCAGCATCAAGGCGACAAAGCCGGTGATCTTCAGGAAGGTCATGCCCAGTGCGCTGGCGATGCGCCACGGCGAGACGCTGGCTTCCTCCGCCGACATCGCCCACACCAAAGCCGGCAGCACCACGATGGCCAGCACGATCAGCACGTCTTCCACCAAGAGCCAGGAAATGCCGATCCGGGCTTCCTCGGTCTTCATCATGCGGCGGTCTTCGAGCGCGCGCAGGAAAACGATGGTGCTGGCGATCGAGAGCGAGATGCCCAGGATCAGGCTCTCCACGACCGGCAGCCCAAGGATGAGGCCAGTGATGAACCCCAGCGCGCCGGACGCCAGCGTGTGAACGATCGAGCCGGGCACCGCGATCCAGCGCACCGACCAGATTCCTCAACGGAAATCTTCAGGCCGACGCCGAACATCAGCAGAATGACGCCGATCTCGGAAAGCTGCAGCGCCAGTTCGGTGTTGCCGGTAAAGCCAGGCGTGTAGGGGCCGACAGCCAGCCCCGCCAGCAGATAGCCCACGATCGGCGAAAGTTTCAGCCGCGAGGCCAGAAATCCGAACAGAAAAGCCAGCACGATCGCGGCCACCAGGGTCGAGATCAGTGCGTACTTGGCTTCCATGCGCGCTCGGCTCCCTCCGTGTGATCCATAACGCACAGCGAGGCGCCGCCGCGCAAGGCGAGGCGTCCATTTTCTCTTCCAGCACGGAACCGAAGCTCAGCGCGCCCGTTCTCGCGGCAGGGCGAAAAAAGGGCTGAAGTAAGATGGCATATGACGCCGCAATTCCGGTGAACGCGCCCAGCGGGCTTGCCTTGCCGCAGACCTTTTCCGCCGAGACGGTGCGTAAAGATTTCCGCCGGATCGAACGGCTTGTGCTTCTGCTGGGCGCAAGCGCGTTTGGCTCGGTGATCGGTTTCGGCGCAGCGCTCGCCATGGGGCGCGTGGATGTTTGGCTGGTGGTGCTTTCCGCCGCGCCGTTTCTGGTGCTGGCGCTGCATCTGACATCGCAGACTTTGCGCGATGGCTTTGAGCGCCGGGCGATCGGATGTTCGATCGCATCGGTCATGCACGCGGCGGCGCTGTTGGCGTGGCCGTTGACGAGCCTGTTCACGCCGCTCGGTCAGCTCAATTTCTTCATCGCGCCCACCTTGGCGCTGGCGACGCTTATTCTGTTCGCCTCGTGCTGGAGCGGGCCGTCGCGCGCAGTCTATCGCGTCGCCGCGCAAGGCGCGCTGGTGGCCGCGCTCGCCGCGCAGCAAGGGGTCATGGTGCTGCTGGGCTAAGCCCCACCGCCGCGACAGCCTCGGCTTGGCGCTGCGCCAGCGCCGCGGGCGAAAAGTCTTCAACGCTTTCCGCAAACATGCGCCCGAAATTAAGTTCGGCGCGCAAATGCAGGAAGGCCGCGCCAAGGCCGATGGCGGCGCGGTCCATGAACACGAACTCGCGCGGGATCAGCACCGGGCCTAGCGTCTTCAGCCGCTTGCGTACTTCGAACGCCTCCCGCCGCCCGTACTCCGCCGGCGGCACGTCGTCGGCGATGGTGCGGATGCGATCGTCGAGCAGTGGGCCATAGATGAAGCGCGCCCACATGGTCAGCGCCTCGATCAGCTCCGCGTTGAGATTCTTAAAGCCCCAAATCTCATACGAGTGAGCGACTTGCTCCATGTCCTGGGCCTTCAGTCCGCGCCAAAGACCGACGACGCCTTCAAGGAAGCGCGGGGGAAAGATGCGCACACAGCCGAAATCCAAGAGGTGCAAGCGCTCGGCGTTGTCGGTGAGCGCGTAGTTGCCGAGATGCGGATCGCCATGGATGACGCCATAATGCGTCATCGGCCCCCACCAGGCTTTGAACAAGAGTTCGGCGATTCGATTGCGAGTTTCCTGCGGCTCGTCGAGCCAATGCATGAGCCCCCGGCCTTCGAGCCACGTCATCGTCAGCAGGCGCTTGCTGGAAAGCTCTTCCAAGGGCTCAGGCGTGCGGATTCGCGGCTCGTCCTCCAACATCGACGCGAACAGCCGCATGTGTTTCAGCTCGCGCGCATAATCCAATTCTTCGCGTAAGCGTTCGCCGACTTCGAGGATCGCTTCGGAGGAATCGATGCTGCCGTCCATGCTCTTGAAGAGGTTCAAGAGCGTCTTCAGCTGGCCGAGATCGGCTTCGACGGCGCTCGCCATGTCCGGATATTGCAGCTTGCACGCGAGGGTGCGCCCGTCATGGCTCGTGGCGCGATGCACTTGGCCGAGCGAGGCGGCGGCGGCTGCGTCGCGCTCGAACGTGGCGAAGCGCGTCTCCCAGCCATCTCCCAGTTCGGCGCGCATGCGCCGCTGCACGAACGGCCATCCCATCGGCGGCGCATGCGCCTGCAGTTTGCGGAATTCCTCGGCATAGGCCTGCGGCAACAGATCGGGGATTGTCGACAGAAGCTGCGCCACCTTCATCAGCGGCCCCTTGGAGCGCCCCAGGGCTTGCCGCAGCGCCCGCGCCAGAGCGGCCTGATCGGCGCCGGCGACGCGCGCGGCCACCGCGCCCGACATATTGGCGCCCACCTGCGCCACGCGTCCGATGCGCGCGGTAATGCGGTTGCGTTCGGGATCTTTCGCGTCGCTCATGGCGAACAACGAGTGGCGAATAGCGACTGGGACCAACCCGCCGCCTCAAGCTCGATCATTTGCCTATTCGCCATTCGCTATTCGCCACTCGTTTCATGGTGAACACCGTGTTTATCTAATGCCTACGAGCGCTTACGAAAATCGTATTCGAGTGTGCCATTTTAACGCGACCTGAACTTCCCTTGGTTATGGTCACGCCAACGATCAGCGTTTCCGCAAAGAGAAACGCGACGATAGACGTTGGTGGGTGTACATGGGCAAGACGATCCTGATCGTCGATGACGATCCGGCGCAGCGCCGTCTGTTGCAGGCGGCCGTAGAGCGCAATGGCTTCCAAACACGAACGGCCGAGAACGGCGCGCAAGCGGTCGATGCTGTCGTCACGCACGCCGACATCGATATCGTGCTGTTGGACCTCGTCATGCCGGGCATGAGCGGCCAAGAGGCGCTCAAGGACATCCGCATGCGCCGCAGCGATCTGCCGTGCATCGTGCTGACGGCCTCGGGCGGCATCGACACCGTCGTGCAAGCCATGCAAGCCGGTGCGACGGACTTCTTCGTGAAGCCCGCGAGCCCTGAGCGGATCATGGTTTCGATCCGCAACGCGCTCGAAATGTCGAATTTGAAGACCGAAGTCGTGCGCTTGAAGAAGCGCGTCGCCGGTCAGCTTGGTTTTGACGACATGGTCGCCAACGCGCCGGTGATGGCGCCGGTGGTGCGCATGGGCAAGCGCGCGGCGGCTTCCAACATTCCGGTGCTGATCACTGGCGAAAGCGGCGTCGGCAAGGAATTGCTGGCACGCGCGATCCAGGGCGCTTCCGAGCGCGCGGGCCGCGCGTTTGTGACGGTGAACTGCGGCGCCATCCCGGAAAACCTGGTCGAGAGCATTCTCTTCGGCCACGTGAAGGGCAGCTTCACGGGCGCGACCGACAACCACGCTGGCAAGTTCGTGGAAGCCAATGGCGGCACGCTGTTTCTCGACGAAGTGGGCGAACTGCCGCTCGACATGCAGGTGAAGTTGCTGCGCGTGCTGCAGGAAGGCGAAGTCGATCCTGTCGGCGCCAAGCGTCCGGTGAAGGTCGATGTGCGCATTATCAGCGCCACCAACAAGGATTTGGCAAAGCTCGTCGCCGACGGTGCCTTCCGCGAAGATCTTTTCTATCGCCTCAATGTCTTCCCGATCGAGGCGCCGCCGCTGCGCGAACGCAAGGAAGATCTGGGCGCGCTGGTGCAGCGCTTCATCGCGCGCTTCAACGCCGAGGAGGGCCGCAACGTGCGCGGCGCTTCGCCGGTCGCCATGCAAATGCTGATGGCGTTCGATTGGCCGGGCAACGTGCGCCAGCTCGAGAACAGCATTTTCCGCGCTGTGATCCTGTGCGAAGGCGATCTGCTGCAGCCGGAAGACTTTCCACAGATTTCGGGTTTGAAGCCGCTGCTCGCCGCCAATGACGCGACGCCCGCTGGCTTGCCGGCGCCGGCGAACGATCATGATGTCGTGGCTGCGCAGGCGTTCAACGCCGTCGTCGCCGCCGCCGCCGATACGCCGATCCCGGTGTTCGACGGCAAGGGCCATCTGCGCGCGCTTGAGCAGATCGAACGCGATCTGATCGAACTCGCCATCGATCACTATGCCGGCCACATGTCGGAAGTCGCCCGCCGCCTCGGCATTGGCCGCTCGACGCTCTATCGCAAGCTGCGCGAATACGGGCTGGAAGAAAAAGCCGCGGCTGAGGGCTGAACGGGGGCGGGGTTAGTTGTGACCGCCGGCACCCTCGGCTTTGTATTGCATCGAAGCGGCGAGCGCTGTGCAGACAAACGTGCTGATGCCGGTGAGAGCGATGGCGAACTGCGCCTGCTCGACATCGGCCAAGCGCCGAACGTGAAAAGCTTGGCCATTGCAGTAGAGCGCTCCGATACAAAGCAGGTCTGTCGCCGCGGGCCACAGGACCGTCCACCAGAGAAACGGTCCAAGCAGTGCGAAGGTGAGCGCGGCTTTTGCCCAGTGACGCGCGACTCTGTCGGTATTCAACGTCAACCAAAGAGCGCCGCAAAGTGCGGCGCCGGTCGCCACGGCGCCGCTGAGAAGCGCAAGTGCATTGCTAGGCGCCAACCACGAAGCCTGAAGCGTATAGACGGCATGAAAGCCAGCCGCTCCGACGCAAATAATGAAATGAGAATGGCGCAGCGTCGGGCCCATGGACGCCATCTTATCAGGCGGCACGTTCGTCATTCTTCACGATCACGCGACGTCGACCGTCTATTCTTCCACCCCAGCGGCTTCTTCGTGGTCAGGCCCTTGCGCTTCTTGCCGCGCGCTTTCGCGGCGATCTCTTTGAGCTTGACGGTCTGAAGAGCCGAGAGCGCGTCTTCCTTGCGGCCTTTGCTCAAGTCCGCGAAGGCGGAGCCGTACTTCTCCAGCCGCTGATCGACCTCGCTCAGAAATTCACTTTCCCACTGCGAATAATCGACCACGCCTTCGCCGGGCTTCACCTCGCCGGTTTCGGGATCGATGGTCTCGGCGGCCGCGCCTTTGGCTGCGAGCTTGCGGATCAACCGCTGCGCCTTGCGCGTCTGTTTGCGATCAACCTCGCGGGACATGTTCGGGATTGGGGGCTAGGGATTGGGGATTGGAAGCATGAGCTCAGCCTAATCCCTAATCCCCAAAACCCAATCCCCAACTAAATCTCGCCGAGCGCGTGCATGTAGAGGTCGCGGACCATTTCCTGTTCTTCGCGCTCCTGGCGGTCCTGCTTGCGGATTTTGACGACCTGACGGAGCACCTTGGTGTCGAAGCCCATCGCCTTGGCCTCGGCGTAGGTCTCCTTCACGTCGTCGCCGATCGACTTCTTTTCCTCTTCGAGCTTTTCGATGCGCGCGACCAGTTGGCGCAATTTCTCTTGCGTCGCTTGCGTCAGCGATTGCGGCGCAGCGACGGTTTCTTGTGTCCCACCAAAATCCGGCATCGTCCCAACCTTCGTTTCGAGAATCGAATCGTTGAGAAAAGTTAGCTCTCGCTCCGGGGCGCCGCCATCTCGTTGACACGCCGAATCGCGGCGATGACGAGGTCTGTCCTCAGCCGGTGCGGCATATGCCCGGTGTCCGGCGCAATCACGAGTTCGGCCGCCGGCAAATCCACAGCCAGGGCGCGCGCGTGCCGTTTCGGGCTGATGATCTTGTCTTTCTCCGCGGTGATGATGATGGCGGGTGTGAGCAAGTCGCCGTAGCGGGGCTGCTGGGCGGCGAACTCGCGATTGGTGGCGCAGACATCGCGCGCGGAAGCGCGAAACGCGCGCGGGCGGAAGATGAGGCCAAGCCCGGCGTCTTCGGCGTAGTTCACAGGCGTCGGCGCCGGCCAGAAATTGTTGGCCACGCTTGCCAGGCTCAAGATTGGCCCCAGCCACGGGATAAGCAGGCCGCAGAATGCATCGCCGAGCAGCGGCGTCGCCGAAGCCCGCGCCCACCATGCCGGCTTGCCGGGATAGGGGTTGCAGGCCGGCGCGATCAGGACAAGGCCGGACACAAGCTGCGGATGATCGAGCGCGAGACGCAAGGCGACGGCGCCGCCCAGCGAATGCGCAACCACGATCGCTGGGCCTTCGCCGCTCGCTTCCAGCACGCGCGCGGCGCAGCGCGCCTGCAGTGCCAGCGTCTCGGCGTTGCGGCGCGGCCGCGTGGAATGGCCCATGCCTGGGCGATCGTAGGCGATCACGCGATGCAGCGGTGAAAACTCGTGCGCGAGCGGTCCCCACAATTCGCGCAAGTTGGAACTGGCGCCGTGGATCAGCAGGATCCGCGGCGCGCCGGCTATGCCGGCTTCGCGCAGGTGCAGGCGCGCACCTTCTGCTTCGATGAAGCGGCCCTCCGCCGGCCAGTGCGCTTCAACCTGGCGTGTGTAGGCGCGCGCATGCGAAGCCAGCGCGAAGCAAGCCAGCGCCGCCGCGAGCGCGGCGGCTGCAAGCCAGAGGATCATGCGTCGCGGCCGTCGACGCGCGGTTCGAGCCGCTGCACGCCTTGCAGGGCCGGCTCATAGTTCGGATGAATGACCAAAGCGGCGCGGAACGCCTCCAGCGCGGAGCGATGCTGACCGAGCTCTTCGTAGATCAGCCCCAGGCCCGCCAGCGCCGCAAAGTGACGCGGCTCGCGCTTCAGCGTTTCCTGGATCGCCTGGACCGCGCCGGAATAGTCTTCCGTCTGGTAGGCGATGTTGGCGCGCCGGTTCCAGGGTTCGGCGTAGTCGGGCGCGAGGTCGCTGGCCTGGTCGAGGAAGCCCAGCGCCAGGTCGGCGCGGCCTTCCGCCTCCGCCACGCGAGCGCGGTCGAGCAGGACATTGACCGTGGGCGATCCTGAATTGGCCCAACGCTCCCAGATGGCGCGCTCGATCGGCGCGGCGGCGCGTTCGTCGCCTGCCGCGCGCAGCTGCACGAACAGCGCGTCGAGTTCCGCGTCCGTCCGCGTCGGCGCATTGGCGCCCAGGCCGCAGGCGGCCAAAGTCAGTGCGAAAACGAAAGAAATCAGGGCGCGCATGATCGCGTCGAGGTTACTCGATATTCACCGCGTTCGCGAGGGCGAGCAGCGCGTCAACCGCGCTTTGGGCCTATTTCAGCCCTGCTTGGCCTTATAACGCGGGTCGACCTTGTTGATGACGTAGACCCGGCCCTTGCGGCGCACGACTCGGCAGGCCCGATGGCGGGCTTTGAGCGACTTGAGCGACGACTTGACTTTCATGGCCGAGAATTCCGGGTCGAAAAGGAAGCGGGGTCAATAAGGGGGCGCCTCCTTTAAGTCAATGCGGGCGCGCCATTTGCAGGGACGTTGATGTGGCCCCCAACGCATCTTAGAGGCGTTTGAGGGCGATGACGAAGAGGTACTGGATGGCGCGGGCACTGATTTTGGCGGTAGCGGCCTCTTTTGCGATCGCCTGCGGCCCGTCGACCGTGGTGGCGCAGGCGCCGCCCGAACCGCCCAGTTTCGCGACCTCCGGCAACGCCGAGTTCGACGCTTGGCGCGACGATTTCGCCCGCCGCGCCGTGGCCCAGGGCCGCGATCCGGCCGTACTGGGGCGGCTCTTGTCGGGGCTAAGCCCCGACCCGCGGGTGATCGAGCTGGATCAGCGACAGCCTGAATTCGTGTCGCCGGTCTGGGACTACGTGAACAACCGCGTCACCGAGCGGCGCATCGGCGACGGGCGCCAGCTGAAGGACGCCATCCGGCCAACCCTGGAAGCGGTGGAGGAGCGCTACGGCGTGCCGACCGGCATCATCCTCGGCATTTGGGGGCTGGAGAGCAATTATGGGGAGGCCGCCCTCAACTGGGACGCCCAGGCCGCGCTGTCGACGCTCGCCTATGAGGGCCGCCGGCGCCAGCAATTCGAGACTTACTTGTTGGCGCTGACGGAAATGGTCGAGCGCGGCTTGGCCGATCAAACGCAATTGCGCTCATCCTGGGCTGGTGCGCTCGGGCAGCCGCAATTCATGCCCGACGTCTACCTCACCACTGCCGTCGATTGGGACAATGACGGCCATCGCGACATCTGGACCAATCGCGGCGACGTGGCCGCGTCGATCGGCAACTATCTGCAGGATCGTGGCTGGCGGCGCGGCGAGCCGGTTTTCGAAGAGGTCCGTCTGCCGGACGATTTCAACTACGCGCTCGCCGACGGCACACTGCGCAGCGTCGCCGATTGGGACACGCGCGGCGTCGCGCGCGTCGATGGCGCGTCATGGTCCGGCGAAGTGCGAAATCTGCAGGCGCAGCTGTTCTTGCCCGCGGGCGCGCAGGGGCCTGCGCTCTTGCTGCACCACAATTTCGGTGTGATCCGCCGTTACAACAATTCTGATCGCTACGCGCTCGTCGTCTCGTTGTTGGCGCGCGCTTTCGATGGGCGTAGCTCAACGCTGGTGCGGCCATGGCCGACGCAGGTGGGGTCGCTCAACCGCGATCAGACGCTGGAGCTGCAGTCTCTGCTCAACGGTTTGGGCTATGACGCCGGTTCGCCGGACGGCTTGTTCGGCTCCAACACACGGCGTGCAGTGCGCGCGTTCCAAGCCGATCAAAGTTTGCCGGCGGACGGCTTCCCGACGGCTGATTTGCTGAACCAAGTGCGCGTGCGCGCGGGCGTTGCGCCGGAGCCGACGCGCGAGCCGCGCGGCCTCGATACGCGCGGTGTGCGCGAACTGCAGCGGCTGCTCAATCGTTTGGGTTTTAGCGCCGGGCGCGCAGATGGCGAGATCGGCTCGCGCACGCGCGACGCAATTCGCGCCTTCGAACGCTCACGTGGTTTGGAAGTGCGTGGGCGCGCGACCGATGTCGTGCTTGAGGCCGCGCGCGCCGCCGCCGGCTAGCGCTCGAGCACGGCGCAAGTCGATTGGATAACCGGCCCCAAATCGATCAGCATCTGCCCGACTTGGCCGATCTCTTCGGCGGCGTAGCCTTGCGCGAGCATGTTGCGCACGGCGTTGTTCATAGCCGGCTGATCGCCCGTGTACGGCGCCAGCTGACGCATGATGTCAAACTGCCGATCGGTCATACGCCCGGAGATGACGCCAGCGCCGCAGGCGCAGGTGGGCTCCGGCGTGGTGATCGGGGCGTTGGCGGCGCGCGCCACGCACATGTTCACGAACGCTTGTGTGCCGCCGCTGCGATCAGCTTGCGCGAACGCAAGCGGGGCGGCGGCCATGGTGGCGATGAAGGCCGCAGCAAGAACAAGGCGCATGAGATTCCCCCTTGAATGACGCCAGAGAGACGGCCCGTCCCGGACGCCGGAGTCAAGTCGGCGGCGTTGGGTCGGCTGGCGGTGTTTCCGGCGCCAGCACGTCGCGCAGCCGCCGCGAGCGTAGCGCGAACACGAACATCGATACGAGCAGCGCGACCGTGACCAAGAGCGGAGCGTTCATCCCGAGCGTCTCATAGACCACCCCGCCCAGCAGGGGCGAGAACACAAAGCCGGCGCCGTTCACCGCCACCACGAGGCCCGCGGCCGCGCCCTGTTCGTCTGGACGCACCGCAACGGAAGAGCCGCCGGTAAAGCCCGCGCGCGAAAGCCCGGCGCCGAGCCCCTGGATGGCTTGCGAGACCAGCAACGCGCCCAGGCTGGGGGCGGCGATTTGCAAAACGACGCCGACCACGGAGAGGCCCGAGCCCCACACCATGAGGCCGCGCGCGCCGAGCTTGAGGCGCGGCAGGATCGCCATCTGCGTCGCCAGCAGCGCCAGCGCGCTCACCATGAAGCCGGCGGCGGTAAGCTCAGTGGCGTGGGCGCCGGCGACGTTGAGCCTGTCCATCGTGAACAGCCCGAACACCTGCACCGTCACGCCGGCGACGATCGAAAGGCCAAAGCCGAACAGCAAATAGCCGGACAGGCGCGGGTCGGTGGCGAGCGACAGCGACTGCTTCCACTCGCTCTTTGGCCGCTCGCTTTGCGGGGGCGTGTTCTCCGGCAGCCAGCGCAGCACCATCCACGAAGCACCCGCGGCCATCGCCGCCACCAATGCGATCGGAAATACCTGCCCCAGCCAGGACGCGAGCGCGGCGCAGATGCCAGGTCCAAACGCTTGGCCCATCGCGAACGCTGCAGTAAGGCCGGCCAATTGCTCGGTGCGTTCGAGGCGCGAGGTGCGGTCGGCGATGTAGGCCTGCGCGGCAGGCGACGAAGCTGAACCGAACGTGCCGAAGATGGCGCGCGCCAGCATCAAGCAAACGAACAGCCATACGCCGGTCAGAATACCGTTGAGCCCAAGCAGCACCACCGCGCCAAACAGCGTCATCGACACGCAATAGGCCGCGAGCCCAAGCGCCACGACAGGCTTGCGCCCGATGCGATCCGAAAGCCGGCCCCAATACGGGCTTGAGAACACCCAGATCAAAGCCGAAGGCGAAAAGATCCAGCCGACGCTGGAGTCCGGCAGCCCCAGTTCGCGCACCAGCGGCGGCGCCACCGCGAGCAGCATGGAATTGCCCGCGCCGATCACCAGAAGGCAGATGAACAGGAGTTGGAACTGGCGCCGCCCCGGGCGCTGTGTCTCCGACATGGCCGCGTTGCTAGGCCCGCGCGCGTCCCCCGCCAAGCCCTGCGCTTACGTCAATCGCTGCGACGAGCGCCGCCGCCTCGCCGGCTTGAACAATTTTCGCTAACCGAAACGGCGCGTTAAGCGCGGTCGGGCATAAGGCTCGAAGTCTGCGGCTTTCGGTTAACGCGCGTTATCCATGTTTCCAATTATCGGCCTCGCTGTTGTGTTCGGCATGGTGTTCGGCGGCTTCATGCTGGCCGGCGGCCACTTCGAAGTCATCATCGAAGCCGCGCCGATGGAATTCATGATGATCTTCGGCGCCGCTGTCGGCGCGCTGATCATCTCCAACGACATGCACGGCCTTAAAGGCGTCATGGGCGGCTTCGGCAAGGTGATGTCGGGGCCCAAGTGGGGCAAGAAGGACTACGGCGATTTGCTCGCGCTGCTCTTCCAGCTGACCAAGCTGATGAAGACGAAAGGCGTGGTCGCGCTCGAAGCGCACATCGAGAAGCCGCACGACAGCCCGATCTTCCAGAAATATCCAAAGCTCTGCAAAGACCACTTCGTGGTCGATTTCATCTGCGACACGCTGCGCATGATGACCATGAACCTCGACGACCCGCACCAGGTCGAAGACGCCATGGAAAAGCAAATCGAGAAGCATCACCACGAAGCAATGCATCCCGCGCACGCCCTGCAAGGCATGGCCGACGGCCTGCCGGCGCTGGGCATCGTCGCCGCCGTGCTCGGCATCGTGAAGACCATGGGCGCGATCAACGAGCCGCCGGAAATCCTCGGCCTCATGATCGGCAAGGCGCTGGTCGGCACGTTCCTCGGCGTGTTCCTCGCCTATGGCATCGTCGGCCCGATGGCCGCGCGCCTCAACGCGGTGATCGAGCACGACGCCCAGTTCTACAAAATCATTCGTGATGTGCTCGTCGCGCACTTGCACGGCAATGCGGCGCAGGTTTCAGTGGAGATCGGTCGCGGCTCTGTGCCGAGCGCCCTGCAGCCGAGCTTCGCTCAGCTGGAAGAAGCGCTGGCGGCAGCAGCCGAAGCCTGATGCGAGCCTGACTCGAAGCTATGCAGATATGCATAGGGGTGCAAGCGTGTGGCGCTTGCCAATACGGTTAATCCTTGGCATGGAGTCGCTTCCCGCGTTGGGGGCAAACCCCGACGCTGAGACGAGGGGTAGAACCTATGACGAAGTTCAAGTTGGGCATGGCGGCTGCTGCCGCTGCCGTTCTCGCCTTCGGCGTCGCGGCCTGCGGCCAAACGACGGCGACGACGGAAGAGCCGGCTGCTGTTGAAGAAGCGGCTCCGGCGGAAGCTCCGGCCGAAATGCCGGCCGACCCGGCTGCTGCTCCGGCTGATCCGGCGGCGGCTCCGGCCGAAGCTCCGGCCACCACGACCACGCCGTAATCTCGCATTACGCGTAGTTTTAGCGACGGGCCGCCCGAAAGGGCGGCTCGTTTGCGTTTGGGGACCTCCAACTATGCCCCGCTTGCCGCCCGTTGCTGATCTCGTCTGGACCGAAGAAGGCGCGCCCCGCGCGGCGGCATTCGACGACGTTTACTTTTCGCGCGATGGCGGCCTCGCCGAGGCCGATGCTGTGTTCCTTGCGGGGTGCGGCTTGCCCGAGGCCTGGGAAAGCAAGGATCGTTTCGCTGTCTGCGAGCTCGGCTTCGGCGCCGGTTTGAATGTCTTGGCGACGTGGCGCGCCTGGAAAAAGACACGATCTCCAAATGCAATTTTGCATATCTCGACCATCGAGGCATTCCCGCTCGCAAAGGCTGACGCAGCGCGCGCGCTCAGCTGCTTTCCCGAAATCGCGGATCTCTCATCGCAACTCTTGGCGCAGTGGCCGGTGCGCGCTTACGCGCCGCAGCGACTCTGGTTTCCCGATGACGGTTTTGCGCTGACTGTGTTTACCGGCGAGGCTGAAACGATCCTGGCCGGATGGGGAGAGGGGGGCTTCGATGCCTGGTTCCTCGACGGCTTTGCGCCGGCGCGAAACGAGGCGATGTGGCGAAGCGCCATCTTCGATCAAATGGCGCGGCTATCAGCGCCGGGCGCCCGCGTGGCGACGTTTACGGTGGCCGGTGATGTTCGCCGTGGTTTGGAATCCGCAGGCTTCACTGTGGAGAAGAAGCCGGGCTTCGGAAAGAAGCGCGAGCGGCTGGAGGGGCGGCTGAGGGCGCCCACGCCCTCGAAACCGTCTCCCTTTCCGTACGCAGCGCTTCATCCGAAACGCGTCGCGATACTGGGCGCCGGCATTGCGGGCGCGGCATGCGCGGCGGCGCTGACTCGTCGTGGCGTGGAGACGGTGGTGCTGGAAGCGGCGCCGACGCTTGGCGCGGGCGCGAGCGGAAATCCGGCGGGATTGGTGATGCCGCGGCTCGACCGCGGCGGCGTGTTGAGCGAGCTTTTTCTCGCCGCTTATCTCAACGCCGTCGCGACTTACGACAGGCTCGGCGTGTTGGACGCGTGCGGCGTGGAAGAGCGCCCGGGCGATCGCGCCGAGGCGCTTGCCGATTTGCTGGGCGATCCACCGCTGCCGGCGGATTGGCTCTGCGCGCTGCCAGACGGCGCGGCGCTGCACGCACGGGCGGGCGTCGTGCGTCCGCAGGTGGCGATCACGCTGATGCTGCGCGGCGCCCAACTCATCTGCGAGTCGCCGGTGCAGCGTCTGGACCGCGCGGAAGAGGGGTGGACGCTGCGCGCCCCGGATGGGCGCGCGTTGCTGAAGACGGACGCCGTCGTGCTCGCCTGCGGGCCGGCCCTCGCGCAGTTCGAAGCTGTGCGTTTTTTGCCCATCGAAATTTCTCGCGGCCAGATCGAATGGGGTGCGGGGCCGGCGCCTCAGCGCGCGCGCGTAGCCGGCAATTACGTGGCGCCATTCGAAGGCGGCGTGCTGTTCGGCGCGACCTTCGATCGTGACGAGGCCGATCCGGGCGACGCGCGCCGGCGCAATCTGGAGGCGCTGGCCAAGCTCGCGCCTGAGATCGCGGCGGGCGTCGATCTCAGCACGCTGCGCTCGCGCGCAAGCGTCCGCGCAACGACGCCCGACCGCGCGCCGGTCGTCGGCCTGTTGCCGGATGCGGACGCATGGAATGCACAATATGCAGCGTTAACGCACGGCGGGCGTATCGATGCGAACGCGGCGCCGGCGGCGCATGACGGCGTTTACGTTATTGGCGGCCTCGGCGCGCGCGGGCTGACCTTGGCGCCGCTCCTTGCGGAGCGCCTCGCAAGCGAAATCTGCGGTGAACCGCCGCTTTTTCCGCAACGCGCCAACGACGCGATTCATCCGGCACGCTTTCTGCTTAGAGCGCTCAAACGGCGTTAAAGCCGCGTTGAGGTTAAGAGCAATGCCGTTTGATGGCGCTGTACCTGCCGTGAACACGGTGAATTTCCTCGATCTGCAGTTCAGCGGTCTGGCCCTTGATGCGGCGACCGATCGCGTCGCCGCGCGCGCCAGCTTGGATGCGCCGTTCGCTTATGTGGCCACGCCGAACGTCGATCATGTCGTCGGTCTTGCCGCCGAGCCGGCGCGGCGACCGCTCTACGATGGCGCCTGGTTGCTGTTGAACGACAGCCGCGTGCTGGCCGGCTTGGCGCGCCGCGCTGGCATGGCCTTGCCAGTGGCGACCGGCGCGGACCTGGCGGAGCGTTTGCTCGACACCGTGATCGATCGCCGCGAGCCGATCACCATTATTGGTGGCGACGCCGACGCCATCGACGAACTGAAGCGGCGCTATGGCTTGACTGACGTGCGCTGGCACAACCCGCCGCAGGGCCTCAAGCACAAACCGGCCGCAATCGTGCGTGCCGCCGCCTTCGCGGCGGCCCAGCCTTCACGTTTCACCTTCATTTGCGTGGGCGCGCCGCAACAGGAAATGATCGCCTACGCCATCGCTCAACGTGGCGATGCGCGCGGCGTCGGCCTTTGCGTCGGTGCGGCTTTGGATTTCCTGTCCGGCCAAGCCAACCGCGCGCCGCGTTGGATGCGGCGCATGGGACTTGAGTGGCTGCACCGCCTGCTGAGCGAGCCGGGGCGGTTGTGGCGGCGCTACTTGGTCGATGGGCCCAAGGTGTTTTCGCTGTTTGCGGCGTGGCGCGCATCGATCGCTTCCGCCAGCTGACGCTGCCGGGCCTCGTCCAGCGGATAATTCTGCAGCGACCAGGCCGAAAGCAGACACAACACGATCGGCACGCCGATGAAAAGGCCGCTCAACGTGTCCAACGCCAGCGTCGAGTTCTGTGCGCCTTCCAGGGCATTGAAGCCCACCAGCCCGAGAATGGCGTAGGTGATCGGCCCCGACGCAATGCCGAGCTTCGAGGTGGTCAGCAGTAAGCCAAAATAGAGGCCCGAGCGGCGCGCGCCGCAGGCGAGTTCGTCCTCATCGACAACGTCAGCCATTAACGCGCGCGTGAGCAGCACGCCGCCGCCTTGCGACAGGCCGGCGATCGCCATGTAGGGCGCGACGATGCCGAAATCGCCAGCCGGCAATAGGACTAGCAGCGCCGTCGTGACTGATGTGTAGATCAGCGCCGCCTGCAGCGCGCGGTGTTTGCCAAGCTTGCGCGCCGCGATCCACCAGATCGGTACGCCCACCAGCCCGGCGATGAAGTAGATCGCGAGCAGCGTTTGTGACTCGCGCTCGAAGCCAAGCACGAACTGGAAGTAAAACAGGAAGAGCCCGCCTGAAACGCCCTGAGCGATGCCCAGCAACAGGTCGGGCACGAGCACACGCTGGGCGGTTTGGTTCCGAAGGAGCACGCGCAACGACTCGTGCAGCGTGAGATGTGGCTGCGGCGGCTTCGGTGTTTCGCGCACGACCAAAACGCAGATCGCGGTGGTGATCGGCAGGAGAAGGATCAACGTCCAGCCCATGGCGTGGACCGCGCTGGCGTTGCTGCCGCCAGCGCTTTGCGCGACGACGCCGGCGATCACCAGCATGATCACCTGGCCGATCATGCTGGCGGTCTGCACCATGCCGAGCACGTGTGTGCGCCCGTGATAAGTGGGGATGAGCTCACCGGCCCAGCCGAGATGGGCGATGATCATCGCTGCGCTGATAAAGTAGAGAAGAAAAATCCCTAGCGTCGCGATCCAGAGGTCGACGCCTGGCCACAGGCCCAGGAAGACGAACCACACCAGCAGCATCAGTGGCGCGCACGTAATCGCTAGCCAGAAGCGTCGCCGGCCGAACTGCGAGTCCGTGCGATCCTGAATGCCGCCGACCATCGGATCGATGATGAGATCGAAGACACGGGCGCCAAGAAAGATCGCCGAGACGACGGCGAGTGGAATGCCGAGGTGCGACGCGAAATAGGGCGGCAAAAAAATGATCGTCGGCAACGACAGCGCAAGCAGCGGCCCGGCTGGACCGGCGAAAGCGGCGATGCGCCAGTTCGACATGCCGCCGCGTTCGGAACCTGACGCCACGCGCTTCCTCCTCCGCCCTTGCCTCCAGGCGGAGGGGTGAGCTGTTGGCAGCAGTGTCTACGAGCGCAGCGGCGCGATCAACCGCGAAGCGTTTGCGTGAGTATCGGCGCGAGGGCTGGATTCGCCGCGACCACAGCGCCAGTCTTCATGAAGTCGCCGCCGTCAATTTCAGTGACGACGCCGCCCGCTTCGCGCACCAGCACCGCGCCAGCGGCAATGTCCCACGCGCTAAGATTGCGTTCCCAGAAACCGTCGAAGCGGCCCGCAGCGACGTAGGCGAGATCAAGTGCTGCGGCGCCGAAGCGGCGAACGCCGGCGGTGCGCGCGATGACGCGCTCGACTTCCTTGAGGAACACATCGTGGCCCGGCTTGCCGTGGAATGGCGTGCCGGTGGCGAAGAGGGCCTCGCGCATGTCGTTGCGCCCGGCGACGCGCAAGCGGCGATCGTTGAGAAACGCGCCGGCGCCTTTCTCGGCCCAGAACAATTCGTCGCGCACGACATTGTAGATCACGCCCGCGACCAGCACGCCTTCGCGTTCGAGCGCGATTGAAATGGCGAAGTGCGGAATGCCGTGCAGGAAGTTGGTGGTGCCGTCGAGCGGATCGACAAGCCAACGATGGGTCTTATCCGACCCTTCGACGGCGCCGCGCTCTTCCATCAGGAAGCCGTAACCAGGGCGCGCCTTGGAGAGTTCCTCAAACAGCGTCTTCTCCGCCTTGAGATCGGCGGAGGACACGAAATCGGCCGGCCCTTTGCGCGAAATCTGCAGGTTCTCGACTTCGCCGAAATCGCGCGCCAATGCTCGCGCGGCCTTGCGCGCGGCGGCGATCATCACGTTCAGCGTGGGCGAAGTTTGCGGCATGGGCTTTCTGCGGCGCGGCGGAGCGGCTAGCTAGCAGCGGCAGCCCAGCCCGGCAAGCATGGCTCGCTCACGGCGCGAGCTGAAACACAGCCCGATAGTCGGCCTCCGGCCAACGGGGCGCCAGGCAGGAATTCGTCTGGAATTGCCCGGCTTCGTTCATGCGGGCGAGAACGAGAACCTCCTGACCCGGCTCGTACCAAATGCCACACTGCGGACCATCGCGGCTCGATGGGTGATAGACCACGACCTGGTCGGGCGGCGGCTCGCCATTGGGCGGAAGCAGGATCGGCGAAATCAGCTCAAAGGTAGTGACCGAGAACACCTCCGGCGCGCGTGGATCGGGGCTGGTCTCCACGACGCGGCCGCGAAAGATGATGGCGGCGTCCGCTACATGTTCGGCGACGTTGGCATAGGGACGGCACGAGCACGCATAGGCGAACGCCGATCCCAACACCGTGAGTGCGACGAGCGCCGCGAAGACAAATCTCATGTCGGCAGGGTAGCAGTCAGACCGCGCCTGGCAAGGATCGCGCGCGCAGCCCAGACGCCGCTGGCAAAGCATGCCTGCAACAGATAGCCGCCAGTTGGGGCTTCCCAATCTAGCATCTCGCCGGCGACGTAAACGCCAGGGCGCGCGCGAAGTTGAAGCATCTCATCGACGGCGCTCCAGCTCACGCCGCCGGCGGACGAAATGGCGCGGTCGAGCCCGCGGGCGAAGACGAGGCGGATCGGTATGGCCTTGATCAGCGCCGCGAGTGCATTGGCCTCGCGCGGCGGCGCGCCGTTTTCGTGCAGCAGCGCGATCGCCAGCGGCGTGAGCGCCAAGCTTTTGCGGAGTGTAGATGAAAGACTGTCGCCAGACTTCGCACGCGCGAGCTTGGCGGCGATCTCCGCGTGCGCCAGCGCCGGACGCAGATCGAGGTGGACAGTCACGGGCGCCTTCTCACGCAGCGGAGCGGCGAGGGCGTAAAAGGCGCCACCCTCAATGCCGTATTGGGTGATCATCGCTTCACCGCGCACGCTCTCGTCGCCAAAGCGCACCGTGATCGTCTTCAGAGGCTGGCCGGCGAAACGCGTCCGCAGGTGGTCGCTCCAGGCAACGTTAAATCCCACGTTTGCGGGCTTAAGCGGCGCGATCTCGACGCCGAGCGTTGCCAGCGTTTGCGTCCACGCGCCGTCCGATCCGAGCTTCGGCCAACTGCCGCCGCCGAGCGCCAGCACCGTAGCGCTGGCCCGCGCACTTTCGGACAGATGTAGGCGCAGGCTGCCATCTTCGTTCCAGCCGCTCCATCGCGTGTTGAGCCGGAACGCCACGCCTTGATCGGCCAGCCGTCGCAACCACGCGCGTAGCAGCGGCGACGCCTTCATGGCCTTCGGAAATACGCGCCCGCTGGAGCCTACAAAGGTTTCCTGGCCGAGGCCTTCAGCCCACGCGATCAAGTCGCGCGGCGCAAGCGCCTCCAACATGGGCTTGAGGTGCGACGCCGCTTCACCATAACGCGTGAGAAAACGATCGAACGGTTCGGAATGCGTAAGGTTGAGGCCACCGCGGCCGGCCATCAGAAATTTGCGCGCCACGCTCGGCATGCGTTCGTACACGACAACGCGAACGCCCGCCGCGCTGAGCGTTTCCGCCGCGATCAGTCCGGCAGGGCCCGCGCCGATGACGGCGACAGGCGCGTCGTCACTCATGCCCGTGGCTGACAGCTTCAATCTTGTTGCCGTCGGGATCACGCACGAAGGCGCCGTAATAGTCGGGATGATACTCGGTGCGTAGGCCGGGCTTGCCGTCGTCGATGCCGCCCTGTTCGAGTGCGGCGAGATAGAAGCCATCGACGGCGGCGCGCGTTTCGGCGCGGAAGGCGATGTGAACGCCGTTGCCCATGCTGGCGGCCTGGCCGTTGATCGGCAATTGAATCCAGAAGCTGGGCTTCTGCGGCGCGCCGTAGCCGACGCCGACAAGTTGACCGCCGATCTCGACTGGGTAGACGGGGTCCATGCCGAGAGGCTTCAAAGCAGCGTCATAGAAGGCCTTGGCGCGCTTCATGTTGCTGACGCCGACCGAAACGTGATCGATGGCCATGTGGCTCTCCTCAGCGCCAGCGCGCGAACCAATCCAGCGTGCGCGCCACCGCGAGATCGCGAGACGGCGCGTAATAATCGTGGCTGCCGGCGCGGCAAAAACCGTGGCCAGCGTCGTACAGATAGAGAGGCGAATCCGGCGCCGCTAGACGCACCGTCTCGTAATTTTCCGGCGGGATGGAAGCGTCGCGCGCGCCATAGTGCAGCATCACAGGCGCGGCCGGCTTTGGCTCTAGCATGTCAACAATCATCCGACCGTAGAAACATGATACGGCTTTGACGCCGGTACACCGTGCGGCGGCATTCCACGCCACCGCGCCGCCATAACAGAAGCCTGTCACATAAACCGGTTGCGGCAGCGCATCGATGCAAGCCTGAACGTCGGCGGTGACCGTCTTCCACTTGGTGGCCATCACCGCCGCGCGACCCTTGTCGATGCCTTCAGCGTCGTGGGAGGCGATAAAGTTCGGCTCGAAGCGATCGTAGAGACTGGGCGCCAGCACCGCGTATCCCGCATCTGCGAACACGCCGCACATGTCGGCGATGTGGTCGGTGAGGCCGAAAATCTCCTGCGCCACCACAACGCCGCCGATCGGTTCGCCCTTGGGCTTCGCAGCGATGGCGTTGAACACAAAGCCGTCGGCGCTGGTGAGGGTCGTGTGTTCGATCATCCGCCGTTCGTCGCATGCGCGGCGTCATCCGTCGAGCCCGCCCAGTGCTCGCAAGAAGTTGAGCGCGATGTCACTGGCGTGTGGATGCGGGCAGGCTCATGCTTGCCGTCGAGGTGAGAATGCTGGGCCGCTCCTTCATGCTTGCGGCATGCGCGCTGTGGATGGCCTTGAGCGGCCCCGCGGCGGGCGAGTGCATCGATGCGCCGGATCTCGCCGCCTACCGTGACATGACGCCTGCGGAGTTCGCGTTGGGGCCGACGCGCACGGATCGCAATGGGCGCGTGGTTGCGCCCGTGATGGTCAACGGGCGGGGGCCGTTCCGCTTCATCGTTGATACCGGCGCCAATCGCTCCGTGGTGTCGACGGATTTGGCGGCGCACCTCGGCTTGCAGCAGGAGGGCACCGGAGAAGTACATTCGGTGCACGGCGTTTCGGTTGCGCCATTGGTGCAGGTCGATTCACTGCGCTACGGCGAGCTTTCTTTGGGCGCCTCCGCCTTGCCGATGCTGCAGGGCGCCGTGCTTGCCGGCGAGCAGGGTTTGCTCGGCGTCGATGGCATGCGTGGGCGGCGCCTGCGCATGGATTTCGAACGCAACTGCATCGAGATCGTGCCGTCCGCCGGTGCGCGCCGTTTGCGCGGTTGGGCCAATGTGCGCGGCGAATTGCGCTTTGGGCACTTGGTGGTCGTGCGCGGCAGCATCAACGGGGTGCGCGTCAACCTCCTGGTCGATACGGGATCGGATTCATCGCTCGCCAACCAGGCCTTGCGCGATGCGCTCAACGCGCGCGTCCGCAATCGTCAGCAGATTGATTACGTCATCGCTCACACGGTGGGCGAGCGTGTCGTGCTGCAGAACGCCATCGCCATTCAGCGCCTAATGATGGGGGAGTTGGAAGTGCGGAATATCACGGCTTTCGTCGGTGATTTTCACATCTTCCAGCTTTGGGGCATGCAGGACGAACCGACGCTGCTCATCGGCATGGATGTGCTGACGCAGGCGCGCGGGCTCGCCATCGATTACGAGCGCGGCATGGTTTACCTGCAAATCCGCGACTCGCTGCGCTTCGGCACCCGCGTCTTGAATTAGCGTGCGTCCACGAACAGGCGCCCGCGTTCCGTCCAAAGCGTCGCGGCGATGGTGGCGAGGCCGGTGAGAAAAAGCGCAATCGTGAACGGGAGCGTCGTGCCGTCAAAGGTGCGCGCCATCAGCCCGCCGAGCACGGCGCCGCCCGTTGAGGTGACGGCGCCGAAAAGCGCGGAAGCGGAGCCTGCGACATGGCCCACCGGCTCCATGGCGAGCGTGTTGAGGTTGCTGCCGATCAGGCCGAACATGGACAGGGCCGCAGCCATGACCGCGAAAAACGTCCAGAAATGGTCGCCATTGAGCGCGGTCAACAGCGCGAGCAAGCCTAGCATGCCGGTGAACCAGATCATCGCGGCGTGCGAAATGCGCCGCATACCGTAGCGCATGACGATCCTAGAGTTCACAAACGTGCCGACCGAAATGGCGATCGCGAGCGCGCCAAAGGCGAGAGGAAACGCGGCGCCGAGGCCGAACACGTCGACGAAGATTTGCTCGCAACAGGTGATGTAGCCGAACAGACAGCCGACGAAGAAGGTAGACGCCGCCATATAGCCGAGCGTTTGGCGCGCGCGCAGCGACTCGCGGAAGCCGCTGACGATGGCGGACGCGTCGAAGGCTCTTCGGTGCTCCGGCCTCAGCGTTTCAGGCAAGCGCAGAAGGGTCCACGCCATCATGATCAGCCCATAAATCAGCAGCGCCCCAAACAGCCACCGCCAGGGCGCGACAAAGAGGATCAATTGCCCAATGCCCGGGGCAACGATCGGAATGATCATGAAGACGGTCATCGCCATCGACATGATCTGCGCCATGCGCCGGCCCTCGGTCAGGTCGCGAACGACTGCGGTTGCGACGACGCGCGTCGCGGCCGCACCCACTCCTTGCAGCGCGCGTGCGCCAAGGAAGAGTTCGAAACTGGGCGCCACAACGCACAGGAGCGAACCGAACAGATAGATGCCGAGCGCCGTAATCAGCACACTGCGGCGGCCAAAGGCGTCCGCAAGCGGTCCGTAGGCCAGCTGCGAAATGCCGAACACGGCGACGTAGACGACAACGACAAGCTGCCGGTCATTGGCGTTGGCGAGATGAAAAGCAGCGCCGATCTCCGGCAGCGCAGGCAGCATGATGTCGATGGCAAGCGCGTTCAGCGCCGACAATGACGCCACCATCGCCACCAGTTCGAATGTAGAGAGCGCCGCAGTAGGCGCGGCCCTAGGCATTGAAGCGGAAGTGCATCACGTCGCCTTCGCGCACGATATAGTCTTTGCCTTCAAGCCGCATCTTGCCGGCCTCCTTGGCGCCGACTTCGCCGTTGTGGGCGATGAAGTCGGAGTAGGAGATGGTTTCAGCGCGAATGAAGCCCTTCTCGAAATCGCCGTGAATGACGCCAGCCGCTTGCGGCGCCGTCCAGCCTTTATGGATGGTCCAGGCGCGCGCTTCCTTGGGGCCGACGGTGAAATAGGTTTGCAGGCCCAAGAGATCGTAGCCTGCGTGAATAAGGCGGTTGAGGCCAGGTTCTTCCAGGCCGACGGTCGCTAAAAATTCCGCTTGCTCGTCGTCGGTCAGCGCTGCGATCTCCGCCTCGATCTGCGCGCAGATGATCACGCATGCAGCGTGCTCGGTCTTGGCGCGCTCCTGCACGCGCGCGGTGTGGGCGTTGCCGCTGGCTGCGTCTTCTTCGTTGACGTTGCACACGTAGAGCACGGGCAGGGCTGTCAAGAGTTGGAGCATCTGGAAGGCTTTTTCTTCCTCGGTCGCGCGCTTGGTGAGACGGGCGGGCTTCCCGTCTTCGAGCAAGACTTTGGCGCGAAGCACGAGCTCAAGCGTGAGCTTTGACTCTTTGTCGCCGCCTTTGGCCTTTTTTTCGAGATTGCTGATGCGCTTCTCCAAGCTTTCAAGATCGGCCAGCATCAATTCGGTTTCGACCGTCTCCAGATCGGCGATTGGATCGATCTTGCCTTCGACGTGGGTGATGTCGTCGTTCTCGAAGCAGCGCAGAACGTAAGCGATGGCGTCGCATTCGCGGATGTTGGCGAGGAATTGGTTGCCCAGCCCTTCGCCCTTCGAGGCGCCGCGCACAAGCCCTGCGATGTCGACGAAATTCATTCGCGTTGGGATGATCTCTTTCGAGCCGGCGATGGCGGCGAGCTTCTGCAGGCGCGGCTCCGGCATCGCCACTTCGCCGACATTTGGCTCAATGGTGCAAAACGGATAGTTCGCCGCCTGCGCCGCGGCCGTTTTGGTCAGCGCATTGAAGAGCGTCGACTTGCCGACATTCGGCAAGCCCACGATGCCGCATTTGAAACCCATCTTCGTACTTTCAAGAGTCAGCGCGCCGCCGTTCGAGCAGCGCAAAATTCAGCTCGTCCCAATACCCAAACTCATTGCGTTTGCGAAGTAAAACAGCAGTTTGCTTGGCGGATTCCGCGAATGCATGTACCGCGAATCGGTGACTTATTCACACGGGGGAGCCGGATGGCGCAGCACCGCTGGAATCGTCGCTATTTTGAAAGCGCCGACGCGCCGCCGGACAATCTCGTGTACTTCGAACCCGACCTTGCGCGCCGCCGCCGTCTGGCTGAACGCGCTAGGGACGGCAAGAAGGCGCTCGAAGTCGATCGCAGCGGCTCCGAGCGCCACCTCGAACGCGCCGCCAAGCGGCTCAAGCACGTGAAGGCCGAGGATCGCGTCCTCTACGTGCCGCAATGGGATATGGCCAAGGCCGAAAACGCCATGCGCAAAGCCGGCGTCACCGGTGCGGTCAGCAATCTATGCGGCTCGCAGCGTAAGCGCGTGCGGGCTGGCCGCGGGCGATAGAATACGGAGCGTCGGCGCTTCGCTGGCGATCGCTTTCAGCCATGCCCGGCTCCGCCTCGGGCGCCGGCGCTCCGTCACTCTTCAGCAGGCTTACGCGGATCGGCCTTCGCCGCAGGGGCGAGGCGCATGACTTCGCCCTGATATTTTTCATCGTCGCCGCGCGCCAACAAGGGTGCGGCCTTCACGCAGGCGTCGATGAGTTTCTCCACCCACTCGGCGTCGCTCTTGTAGAAATCGCTGAGCACGTAGCCGTGCACCAACTCCTTTGCGCCGGGATGGCCGACGCCCAAGCGCGCACGCCGAAAGCCTTCGCCCACCGATGAGGCGATGATCGAGCGGATGCCGTTATGACCCGCTGCGCCGCCGCCCGTCTTCATGCGAAAACGGCCAGGCGCCAAATCGATCTCGTCATAGAAGACAACGATCTGCGTTGGCGAAAGTTTGTGAAAGTTCGCCGCATCGCCCACCGATCGGCCGCTTTCGTTCATGAAGGTCTGCGGCTTCAGGATGAGCGTGCGCACGCCATCGATGTGGCCCTCGGCGAGTTCGCCTTGGAACTTCTTTCTCCACGGTCCGAAACTGTACGCGCGCGCCAGCGCATCGGCGGCAAGAAAGCCGATATTGTGCCGGTTGCCTGCGTATTTCGGGCCTGGGTTGCCGAGGCCAACAAGAAGCAGCATGAGCGCCTATCCTTCTTCCCGTAGGTGGGAAGGGAAGGCGGATCAGCCTTCCTTCTTCTCCGCCGCGGCCGCGCCTTCGGCTGGTGCGGCTTCGGTGGTCGTCGCCGTCGGCTCGGCTTCCGCCTTACGGCCGGCGATCGTGGCGATGGTGAAGTCGCGATCGCGGATCACAGGGCGCGCGCCGTCCGGCAGCGCGATTTGCGAGATGTGGATCGAGTCGCCGATATCGAGGCCGGTCAGATCGACGACGATCTCTTCCGGAATCTTATTGGCCTTCACCTTCAGCTTCACGGTGTGGCGCACGATGTTGAGCGCGCCGCCGCGCTTCAGGCCTGGCGAGGCCTCGTGGTTCTTGAAGTGCACGACGACGTCGATGGCGATTTCGGCGTTTTCCTCGACGCGATAGAGATCGACGTGGATGGGCTTATCCGTCACCGGGTGGAACTGGATGGCGCGCGGGATCACCGGCTGGTTCTCACCCTGGTGGCGCAGCTCAACCATGTGCGACAGAAACTTGCCCGAACGGATCGCCATTTCGACGTCCTTGGCGTTGATCTCGATCGGGATCGAACCCTTTGGGCCGCCATAAAGGACACCCGGGATAAGGCCGGAATTGCGCGTGGCGCGGGCCCCGCCCGTGCCGGTGCGGTCGCGCTTTTCGACGTTCAGAACAATGCCGGCCATGGGCCTCGAGCCCCTCAAGTTACGCTAGGGTGGAAAAAGGAAGCGGGGCTTCTAGCCGAAGCAGGCCCGGAGGGCAAGGACGGCGCTGGGGCTCGTGTATGGGTTCGATTTGGGGCAGTTTAGGGCCGCTGGAGGGGGCGCCATGCGGGCTTTAGCTCTTGAGTTCTTGATTGAGCATTGGCGTTTTTTCCTCGGGGCGCTGGTGTTCGGCCTGGTGGCCTGGGGCGGCTTGCGCCTGATCCTGACGGCCGCGGCGGCGCGGCGGGCCAAGGAGGACGCTGCGCGCAGTCGCGAACTGGACGCCGAAATGGCTCGGATACGAGAGAATCTAGGGCGCTAGCGGACCTGGTCGCGCCTCCGCTTCGGCGATGGCTTGCTCGAACGCGGCTAACAATGCGGGCACGCAGCAGGCGTTGAGAAAGTGGTCCCCGCCGGGCACCGTCAGCAGCGTGTGGCCGTGCTCGGCGGCAATCCGCTGATCGGCGACCAGGGGCACAAACGTATCGCGGTCGCCGTGAATGAAGACGATCGGCTGGTCGAGCGCCCGCAGCGCCCGCCAAACCGCCGGCAGCTGGTCGGTCTGCGCACGCACCTCGGCGACGGAGTTGCGGAAATCGCGCGGCAACACGCCCTGGGCGAACTGTCCCACCGCGAAGAGCCGACGGGCGGTTGGACCGCGGTCGCCAAAATAGGCCGACACCAGCACCATGGCCTGCACCCGATCCGGATGCTGGCGCGCCATGAGCGTGGCGACTGGCGCGCCAAAGCTCTGCCCAACCAGCAGAACGCGCTGACCGGGGCGGGCCACCAGCATCGGGGCCAGCGCTTCGGCCTGTTTGGCGATGTCCCGCACCGCTTCTTGCGGCTCCGAAGTCCGAAAGCCGGGGCGGTCGGCGACGATCATTTCACGGCTGGCCGGCAGCGCCGCGATCGTCGGCGCCCAATACTCGCTCCAGGATGGGGTGCCGGTGATGATGACGATCTTCCAGGGCGCCTCGGGGCGATCGGGCGTCTGCAGGGCGGAGATGCGCCAGCGCTCGGGAACGCCGGCGGTAAACTCGATCCGCTCCATCGTGCCGGGCGGGTAATCGCTCGAGGTCGGGTAACGGTCGTTGTCGTCCTCGGCTGTGCCGATGGCGCAGCCGGTGAGCAGAAGCGCGAAGACGACGACCAAAGCTCGCATGCTCGCTTCCTTAGCGAGGCGTTTTGCTTAAGCCCAGCCATTCGCCAATCGCGAGACGGGTAGTGCCCGCTACAGGTCAGATTACGCAACGAAAATGTGCTCAGCCGCCACGCTCCGCGAACTTTCGCGCAATCAACCTTCGCTCTGTCGCGGAGCGCATTGACAGGCTCGGCGCCGGCGCGCCTGACTGTGACAGCACCACGACAGAAAGGCGCGCCCGCATGTCGGCTACGGCCGCGGAAGAGCAAGGCACCGTCGAAACGGCCCTCGCCAACGCGCGTCGCTTGCTGCGCGCTAACCCAGCGCTTGCGCACGAACAGGCTGTGGAAATTCTGAAGGTCGCGCCGGCGCATGCCGGCGGCTACCTGATGCTCGGTTTGGCGCGCGCGGCGATGGGTGATCACCACGACGCGGTCGAGGCGCTGCGCCGCGCCGTGCACATCGACCGCAACGCTAGCCAGGCGTGGCGGGCGCTGGGCGACCAGCTCACCATTCTGGACGATCCCGCCGGCGCTGACGATGCGTATGCGCAATCGATCCGCGCATCGGTAAGCGATCCGAAGGTCATGGAAGCGGCGCGGGCGCTGTGCGAGGGCAAACTGGCCATCGCCGAACGCCTGCTGCGCGCGCACCTCTACAATGCGCCAACCGACGTCGCCGCTATCCGAATGCTGGCGGAAGTTGGTGCGCGGCTTGGTCGGTTCGAGGATTCAGAGAAGCTTCTCGCGCGGTGTTTGCAGCTTGCGCCGAGCTTCATCGCAGCGCGGCACAATTATGCGATCGTGCTGCATCGGCAGAGCAAAGGCGTCGAGGCGCTGGAGCAGATCGACAAGCTGCTCGACGCCGATCCCGACAATCCAAGCTATCAGTTCTTGCGCGCCGCGGCGCTAACGCGGGTGGGCGAGTACGGCGGCGCGATCGAAATCTACCAGCGCTCGCTTGAGCGCTTCCCGAACAATGCCCGCACGTGGCTAAGCCTGGGGCACGCGCTGAAAACCGACGGACGCCAGGGCGACAGCATCAACGCCTACGCGCGCAGCACCGAGATCGCACCAAACTTTGGCGAGGCCTATTGGAGCCTCGCCAACATGAAGACCTATCGCTTCGACGAGGCGACGGTGGCGCGCATGCAGGCGCAAGTGCAGCGCGGCGACATCTCGGAGGAAGACCGCTTTCATCTGCATTACGCCCTCGGCAAGGCGTTTGAGGACGCCGGCGATTTCGCAGCATCGTTCAGGCACTACCAGCACGGCGCAGCAATCCGGCGGACCGGCGTCACCTATGACGCTGACGAACAAGCGCAGATGACCCAGCGCCACATCGATCTCTTCACCAGGGAGTTCTTTGCGCAGCGCGCCGGCCAGGGGGCCGCGGCGCCGGACCCGATCTTCGTTGTCGGTCTGCCGCGTGCGGGCTCGACTCTGATCGAGCAAATCCTGGCGAGCCATTCGGCGGTCGAAGGCACAATGGAGCTGCCCGACATTCTGATGTTGGCTAAGAAGATCGGCGGCGGCAAAGTGCGCGGGGAGCTTTACCCCGAAGCGCTGGCAGGCTTCGCGCCCGATCAGCTGCAAGCGCTCGGCGAGGAATATATCGCACGCACGCGGGTGCAGCGGAAGACCGACAAGCCGTTCTTCATCGACAAGATGCCGAACAACTTCCAGCACATCGGCTTGATCCAGCTGATTTTACCGAACGCCAAAATCATCGATGCGCGCCGCCATCCGATGGGCTGCTGCTTCTCGGCGTTCAAGCAGCATTTCGCGCGCGGGCAAGTCTATACGTACGATCTCGCGGAGTTGGGTCGCTACTACGCCGACTATGTGCGCCTGATGCAGCACGTCGACGACGTGCTGCCGGGGCGCGTGCATCGCGTGTTTTACGAACGGATGATCGCCGAGCCGGAAGCGGAAATCCGCCAATTGCTCGCCTATTGCGGCCTGCCGTTTGAGCCCGCGTGCCTGGCTTTCCACGAGAACAAGCGCGCGGTGCGGACCGCGAGTTCAGAACAAGTGCGCCAGCCGCTCTACAGCGAGGGCGTGGATCATTGGCGCAATTACGAACCATGGCTCTCGCCGCTGAGGACGGCGCTGGGCCCGGTGCTGGAGACCTATCCGGTCTGAGTTGGACGAGGGGAGACGAATGAGTAGGAGCAAGAATGCCCGGCGCGGGAAGCGCTTTACTCTGAACGCTTTGCTGCTTGCATCGACGGCGCTTGGCGGCGCGGCGATGAGCGGTAAGGCCTTTGCGCAAGATTCCGGCGGCGGCGTCGATGAGATCATCATCACCGCCACTAAGCGCGAAGAAAATCTACAGGACGTGCCGATCAGCGTTCAGGCTATCGGCCAGGAAAGGCTGGAACAGCTCGGCATCACTGACTTTGCCGATTACGCGCAGCATCTCCCCACGCTGTCGTATTCGCCAAGCTACGGGCCAGGCTACAACCGCCCGTTCATGCGTGGCGTCGCAAGCGGCGAGAACGGCAACCATTCGGGCTCGATGCCCAGCGTCGGCACCTATCTCGACGAACAGCCGATCACCACCATCGTCGGCAATCTCGATCTGCACCTTTACGATGTCTCGCGCGTCGAAGTGCTGGCTGGTCCGCAAGGCACGCTCTACGGCGCAAGCTCGCAAGCAGGCACGGTGCGCATCATCACCAACCGGCCTGATCCAGCCGGCTTCAGCGCTGCTTACGATGTCGAGGTCAACACCGTCGCCGATGGCGATTGGGGCCAGGTGGCCGAAGGCTATGTCAACTTGCCGGTGTCGGATCGGGTCGCGGTGCGCATCGTCGGCTGGGCCGAGCACGCGGGCGGCTATATCGACAATGTCTCGGGCTCACGCACCTATCCGACCTGCTACACCAATCTGCTGGGCGATCCCGAATGTGCGCCCACAGGCATCACCGACACGAACGCAGACGTCGCTGAGGACGATTACAACACTGTCGACACCTACGGCGCTCGCATCGCGCTCGGGATCGAGCTGAATGAGAATTGGACCATCACGCCGCAGGTGATGGGTCAGTATCAGGAGACGCAGGGCGTGTTCGGCGAGCAACGCTCGGTCGGTTCGCGCCAGGTCGTGCACTTCTTCCCGGAGTGGAACGAGGACAGCTGGATCCAAGGCGCCCTGACGGTCGAGGGCCGGATCAGCAATTTCGACGTGGTGTTCGCCGCGTCGAACCTGAGCCGCGACGTCGACTCGAACCAGGACTATGCCGACTACGGCTATTTCTATGACTCGCTCCTGGGTTACGGCTGCTACTTCGTCGACAACACGACGCCGGGCTTCTGCGATGGCGTCGCCGGCTTGCCCGGCGATCCGATCAATCCGGGCCAACAAGTCGAAGGCCGCGACAGCTATGATCGCGAAACCTACGAACTGCGCGTGGCCTCGCCAGCTGAAAACCGCCTGCGCTTTATCGTCGGCGCTTTCTACCAGCTGTCCGAGCATCGGATTCACCAGCGTTACTACTTCTCCGAAGATTTCCGTGACGACTATGAAGTCACCGGCAATCCGGACACGATCTGGTTGACCGAACAGTTGCGGACGGACGAAGAAACTGCGTTCTTCGGCGAAGTCTCGTTCGACATCACCGACAGCCTCACCGCCACGCTCGGCGCGCGGTCGTTCCAGACCGAAAATTCGCTCCGCGGCTTTTTCGGCTTCGGCGCGGGGTTCTCCGGCTCGACCGGCGAAGCGGCGTGCTTCGGTCCGGCGACCTTGGCCAATGAGCCGTGCACCAACCTCGACAAGTCGACCGAAGAGGATGGCGAGCTCTATCGCGCCAATCTGCAATGGCGGATCGATGATGATCGCATGATCTATGCGACCTATTCGGAAGGCTTCCGTCCCGGCGGCATCAACCGCCGTGGCACGCTGCCGCCTTACAGTTCCGACTTCCTCGACAACTACGAGGTCGGCTGGAAGACGGATTGGGCGAACGGACGCGTGCGCTGGAACGGCGCCATATTCATGGAGACTTGGGAAGACTTCCAGTTCGCGTTCCTCGGCGCGAGCGGTCTGACCGAAATCCAGAATGCGGGTGACGCCGAAATTCGCGGCGTCGAAACCGATCTCATCTGGGCGCCGACGGATCAGCTCACAGTAACGGCCGCCGCCACGTGGCTCGACAGCGAGCTGACCAGCGCATCCATTCCGGATACGGTGGAAGGCACATCGCTGCCGGTCGCGCCGGACGTGAAGCTCGACTTCGGCGCGCGCTACGAGTTTCCGTTCATGTCGTGGCAAGCGTTCGCGCAAGGCAACGTGTCGTATGTGGGCGACCGCAGCATCGACATCCGCCAAACCGAAGCGGGCCTGATCGGCGAACTCGACGGTTATTGGCTGACGGACGCGTCCATTGGCGTCGACGGCGACAATTACCGGCTGACGTTCTTCATTGACAATCTGTTCGATGAAGAGGGCGTCACCGGCCGGTACACCGAATGCGCCATCACCACCTGCTTCGGCGAACAATACGACGTCATCGTGCGCCCGCGCACGATCGGCGTCCGGTTCGGCCAAAGCTTCTAACTAAGCGGCATACGCACTTAACGCCGCCCTCGGCTCCGGCCGGGGGCGGTTTTGTTTGAGCGCAGACTACTCGAACAGGCTCGATACGCTCTGCTCGTTGGCGATGCGCCAGATGGCGTCGCCCATCAGCGCCGCGACTGAGACGTCGCGGATTTTGCTGCTCTTCGATTTGCGCGACGTCGGGTCGATCGAATTGGTGACCACCAATTCCTTGAGCTTGGATTCTTCGACGCGCTTCACCGCGCCGTTCGACAGCACGCCATGCGTGACATAAGCCGAGACTGAACTGGCCTTTTCCTTCAACAACGCTTCGGCGGCGTTGCAAAGCGTGCCGGCGCTATCGACGATATCGTCGATCAAGATGCAGTCGCGCCCTTCGACGTCGCCGATAATGTTCATCACCTCGGACTCGCCCGCTTTCGGCCGGCGCTTGTCGACGATGGCGAGATCGGCGCCCAGGCGGTTCGCCAAGGCCCGCGCCCGGATTACGCCGCCGACGTCCGGCGAAATGATCATGAGCTTCGACACGTCCGTGTAGGTTTCGCGAATGTCGCGTTCGAGCACCGGCGTCGAGAACAAGTTGTCGGTGGGAATGTCGAAGAAGCCTTGGATTTGGCCGGCGTGCAGCTCGAGCGTCAGCACGCGGTTGGCGCCGGCGGTGACGATCAAATTGGCGACGAGCTTCGCGGAGATCGGCGTGCGGCCGCCGACTTTGCGATCCTGGCGACCATAGCCGTAATAGGGGATCACCGCAGTGATGCGGCGCGCCGATGCGCGGCGCAACGCGTCGATGCCGATTAGCAATTCCATCAAATGGTCGTTGGCCGGATAGGACGTCGACTGGATGATAAACACATCCTCGCCGCGCACGTTTTCCTGAATCTCGACGAAGATTTCGTTGTCCTTGAAACGCTTGAACTCGGCTTGCGCCAAGGGCGTATCGAGATGGTCGGCGATCGCCTTGGCGAGCGTGCCGTTGGAATTGGCGGAGAGCAGTTTCATGGGATGCGGGCCCCGTCGCGATCCAAACTGCGCTCCCTCTACTCTCCGACTCGGAGGAGGGAAACGGCCTTGCTGAGGTTTTGTGACAGGCTTGGCCCTCCGGTGGCGCCCGCGCCACGCTCGGGAGCCCGCTCAGCCGAGTGAGATCGCGGCGCAGTTGCGACCGTAGTCGCCGGCTTTTTCGTGCACGGAACGCCGGTGACTGAACAGCGACGCTGGCTCCGCATAAGTGTCCAGCGGCAGCGTCTCCTTTCTGGCGATGCCGGCGGCGGAGAGACGGTCTGCACAAAATCCGGGCAGGTCGAAGAAGTAGCGGTCGCCCGCGCCCGGCGTGAAGAAGTGTGCGTAAGCGTTATCTTCGCCAGCAAAGCGCTCCAGAAATTCCGGCCCGACCTCGTAAGAGTTCTGATGGATGCACGGCCCGATCACCGCGGTGATGCGGCCAAGCTGCGCGCCTTCGGCGCACATCAGCGCCACGGTGTTTTCGATCACGCCGCCGAGGGCGCCCTTCCAGCCCGCGTGGGTGGCGCCGATCACGCCGGCCTCGCAGTCCGCGAACAGGATCGGCGTGCAATCCGCCGTCAAAACCGTGAGCACCAGTCCCGGCGTTCGTGTCACTAACGCGTCCGCATGCGGGCGCTCGTTCGTCCATGGCGCATCGACAAGAACTGCGGTCGGCGAATGCACCTGATGTACGCCGAGCAGTCGCTCCGGCTGCGTCTCGAATGCGGCGGCGATGCGTGCGCGATTTTCACGAACGGCGCTCGCGTCATCGTTTGAGCCCGTGCCCGCATTGAGACTCGCATAGATGCCCGAAGATACGCCACCGCGGCGGCCGAAAAAGCCGTGCCGGACGCCGGCTAACGCATCGGCGCGCCAATGCGGCGGCGCGGCCTCGCTTAGAAGCCGGCGGGCGGGGGGAGGTGTGGGCTCGACAGGCATATGGCTTTAAACAAAGCGCCCATTTCCTCCGCATGGGTCAAGCGGCGCAATTCGCGGGCAATGCGCTGGGCGTGTCCCGGATTGGCGGAGGAGAGTGCGTTCGCACGCATGTCGATGCCAAGCGCGCGCAGGAATTGGCCCTGCGTAACCGGTCCGCCAAGGTCGAGCCCGGCTGTATCGGCAAGCTGCGCGACACGGCCAAAATCGACGTGAGCCGTCAAGTCCGCTTCGCCTGGTGACTCGATCGGATCGACCTTCTGATGGTTCTTCAGCGCCTGCAGCGTGTCGGCGCCCTCTGGGCGGATATAGCCATAATCGATGAAAAGAGCGCGGCCGGGCGCATCGTGAAGGCGCCGCTCAATCTCATACATGAAGCTTTCGAGCGCCGGCGCAATCTCACGCACCGCGCCGACGTCATCGTCGCTTTCCGGCGCGGTCAGCGCAGCGCTCAGGCCGAACATAAGCTTCTCGGCTTCGTCGAGGCCGACAAGCTTCTCGTGCCAGCCATTCTCGCCGCGAAAAAACTGGCGGATCGGCATGCAATCGAGAAATTCGTTGCCGATGATAAGCGAAGGGCCGGGCGGTGCGTCCTCCAGCCGCTCGGCCCATTCCGCGATCGCCACGCGCTCGGCTTGTGCGTCGCGCAAGGGCGCGCTGGTTTCAACGAAGACGACGTTGGCGGCGTCATGGAAGCCGGGAATGCGCTGCGTTGCACGCAAGGCGTCCTGCATCAGCACGCCGCGTCCGGGACCAAGCTCGATGAGGTTGATCGCGGGCTTGCCGAGCGCATCCCATTCATGCGCGCACCAGAGCCCAATGAGCTCGCCATACATTTGGCTCGCTTCCGGCGCGGTGAGAAAATCGGCGCTGGCGCCGCCGATTGCCGGGCGGGTGGCGTAATAGCCGTCCTCCGGATCGTAGAGACACGCCGCCATGTATTCCGCCACCGTCATCGGCCCGGCTTCGCGAATATGGTCGACGAGTTTTTGACGGAGGGTCACGCCGCCGCCAATTTCGGTTGTTTGAGGGCGCGTTGGATGAGCCAGGCGCCGAGCGCGAGCATGGGAATGCAGAGCAGCATGCCCATGGTCACGTAGCCCTTCAGCGCTTCCGGCATGTGGCTGTCCGGCTCGCGCACGAACTCCAGCACGAAGCGGAAAACCCCGTAGCAGACCAGGAAAATGCCGACATTGAGCCCTGGCCGACGCAGACTGTCGAAGCGCAGAGTCGCGATATTGATGATTGCAAACAACAGCACGCCTTCGAGCGCGGCTTCATAAAGCTGGCTTGGATGGCGTGGCACTTCGTGACCAAGCCACTGCCATTCGCCCGTGGTCATGTTGAAGCCGCCAGCTGGAAACACGACGCCCCACGGCAAATCGGTCGGCCGGCCCCACAACTCGCCATTGATGAAATTGGCGATGCGCCCGAAGAAAAGCCCGATCGGCGCGGCGGCCGCTGCGATGTCGCCCAAGCGCAGCAGATCGATCGTATCGGTGCGCGTCTTGGCGCGCAGCTCCTCATCGTCCTTCTTCTTGATCCAGCCCAGCGCGCCGACGCGCACGTAGTCGCTGCGCTTATCGGCCGGCGGTTCGGCGACGGCGTGCTTTTTTGCAAGCGCCGCGAACTGCTCTTCGTTGACGTGTCTCTGGCGGGTGAACCACCACGCCGCGAGCGCCACGCCGATCAGGCCGCCGTGGAAGCTCATACCGCCTTGCCAGATCTGGATGATCTCGGCGGGGTTATTCCAGATCATGTCGGTTTTGTAGAACAGCACATAGCCGAGGCGGCCGCCGAGAATGACGCCGAGCGTCGCCCAGAACAGGAAGTCATCGACCTGCGGCACCGTCATCGCTGGGCGCCCGGGCGCCCACAGCCGGTCGTTGCGCACCAGCCAGACCATCCAGCGCCAGCCCAGCACCAAGCCCACAATGTAGGCCAGCGCATACCAGCGCAGGTGGAACGGCCCCAAATTCGTGCCGAACAGTTCGAATCCCGGAAGCGTCAGCGCCGCGGGGTCGAGATTGGGGAATTGGATGGCTTCCAGGATCACCGGCCGTCACCTTCGCTAGCTGTTTGGCCGCATTGCGCCGGCCCCGGCCGGTTTCTAAGTACCCCCGGAGGTTCGGTCCACATGCAAACGCAAAGCTCCGTGTTCGACGATCTTGCCCGTTTGATGACCGGCGCCATGGGGCTCGCTCAGGGTGCTGGCGATGAGGCAAAGAGCTTCATGCGCGCCCAAGCCGACCGTTTCGTTGCGGAAATGGACCTTGTCAGCCGCGATGAATTCGAGGCGGTGAAGCAATTGGCCGCTGACGCCCGCGCCGAAGCGGACGATCTGCGCCAGCGGATCGCGGCGCTGGAGGCGCTGCTTAAGGATAAGGCTTAATTCGCCGCCAGACGCTGCCCTCTGTGGAGAGTTCACGACATTTAGAGTCAGGTAAGACTCCGGGCGCTTACCTTGATGCACGGGGTTCGATTCGACGCGCCCGCTGAAGGCGCGCATCCCAAGGTGAAGAGCGAATATCCCGGCCGCTGGGGCGGTCTTAGTGCGCGAAGGGGACGCTCATGGATCTCTGGCTGGACGACGAAACCGAAGTTGCCTCCGATCCGATGGAAACCGTGGAAGGCGTGATCAGCGCCGACGAGCGTTTCCAATGTGAACGCGCCGAGGATGGCGACGTCCACTTCTCCTTCAAATGCTCCTGGGGCGAGTCGGTCGGTTATTTCTCGTATCGCCACGAACTGCCCGCGCTTCTGTTTACGATGGGCTTCGATATCCAGGCGGCGCAATCGCGCCGCACCGAAGCGGTTCGGCTCGCCGGGCTGATCAATGAAAATCTCTGGCTCGGCCATTTCGACGTCTGGTCGGACGACGGCACCATCATCTTCCGGCACGCCATGCCGATGATTGGCCGTGATGAGATTTCAGTCGGCGAAGTGCAGGCCATGCTCGCGGCGGCGATGGATGCGGCGGAGCGGTTCCAGCCGGCGTTCCATTTCCTTATTTTGGGCGGCATGTCGGCCGATGATGCCGCGCAGGCTGCATTGTTTGAAGTCAGCGGAGAAGCGTGAGCGGACTGGACGCCCCATCGATCGCCCTCGTCGGCGCAGGCGCCATGGGTGGCGCATTGGTGCGCGGTTGGATCGAGGCCGTGCGCCGGGGCGGGGGACTGACGCTCACCGTCGTTGAGCCGAATTTCGACCCTCAGCTTGAGCGTGATCTGGAAGCCGTCGGCGCGGTGCTGAACCCGCCAGACGCCGGTCCCGTCGATGTCGTGGTGGTTGCGGTGAAACCGCAGGTGTTCCAGGCCGCCGCTACGGATGCGCGTCGTTTTGTCGGAGAAAACACCCGCATTCTCTCCATTATGGCCGGCGTGCCGATAGAAACCATCGCGCGCGAATTGGGCGTCCAGCGCGTGTTGCGCGCGATGCCGAACATGCCGGCGCGGATTGGCCGCGGTGTGACCGCCTATGTCGCGGCGCCGGCGTGCACGCCGGAGGATCGCCAGCTGATCGAGCAATTGCTCGAACCGCTCGGGACGGTCGAGCCGTTGGCGGCCGAGCGGCTGATGGATGTGGTGACGGCGGTGTCGGGCTCGGGTCCGGCCTACGTGTTTCTGCTTGCCGAGGTGCTCGCCGCCGCCGCGGAACAAGAGGGTCTCGACCGGGAAACGGCGATGCGGCTGGCGAGCCGCACCGTGGCGGGCGCTGGCGCGCTGATGCTGGAGACTGGCGAAACGGCGAGCGCCCTGCGCAAGCAGGTCACCTCGCCCGGCGGCACCACCGAGGCCGCGCTTGACGTCCTGGGCGCAGGCGACGGCCTTGGCCCGCTGCTGCGCCGCGCTGTGTCGGCCGCCGCGCAACGCTCGCGCGATCTCGGCAAGAAGTAGCGCGCGCTTGACGCCGGGCCGGGCGCAGCCTTCATCTTGGGCATGACCGTACTCGAAGCCGCACTCCGCCGCGATCTTGCGCGCGCCGCGCTCTCGCTGGCGCGCGACACGCCCTGGCGCGAACTGACGCTTCCGAAGCTCGCCGACGCCGCCAGCCGGCCGGTATCGGATTTCTACGGCGCATCGCTCTGGGAGGCGGTCGATTGCGTTGAGGAGGCGTTCGATCGCGCTATCGCCGACAACACAGACGAACTCGATCCCGGCCAGAGTGTTCGTGACCGCTTGTTCGAACTCATTATGCGCCGCTTCGAGGCAATGGAGCCGCATCGCGCGGCCGTGCTCGCGATGGAGCAGGGGCTTGACCGCGATCCCACGCTGATGGCGTCGGCGCATCAGCGCCATGTGCGTTGCGCGCGCTGGGTGCTGGCGATCGCTGGGCTCGAAGCGGACGGCATGACGGGCCAGGCGCGCGCGCAGGGGCTGGGCGTGATCATCGGTCAGGCGCGCGCCGCATGGCGCGGCGATGACGCCGGCGATTTCGCAAAGACGATGGCCTCGCTCGATCGCAATCTGCGCCGCGCCGAGGAAATGTTCGGGCGTTGGGCCGGCTTCGATCCCAGGCCGAAAGCGGGCGACGCGTCACCGCCATGAGTGACAAGCTGTTTGCGGTACGCGGCGACGCTGAGCCTGCGTTCGAACTGATCGCGCTTGAGCGTCGCGTTGACGGTGCGCCGATGACGGAGACGCGTATCGATTATGAGCGCGACGGGCAAACCTATGTCGGCGAATGGGCGGCCGATATCGGTGCGTGGCGCGTAAAATACGAAGAATGGGAATTCTGCCACATGCTGGAGGGCGTATGCGAACTCACGCCGGATGGCGGCGACCCGGAACGCTACGCGGCGGGCGACAGTTTTGTGATCGAGCCGGGCTTTGTCGGCGTGTGGCGCGTGATTGCGCCGATGCGCAAGCGCTTCGTCATTCGTCTCAGCTGAAGCGTAAAGTTCCAACTGCAATTCAACTGTAGTTCACACGTGCGTAAACCTTTTGGTTAGCCATTGTTTACGTCTCGTGCGCAAAGATTGACGCGCATTAGGCATGAGGTGCGTCATGTTCGGCTACGTGATCGATCTCAGCGGTTTCAGATCGCAAATGCGGCGCGTCGCGGATGCGCAATGGCGGCGGTTCGCCGGTTTGGCCTTCATGATCGTGGCTATGGCGGCGATCGAATACGACGAGTTCATCGCGCCGGAAATGAGCCGCCTCTCCGACACGTGGGGCGGCGTCGCCACCGATCTCGGCCGCAAGCTCACGAGCTTCACGCTCTAGTCGTCGCATCTGGCAAAGCGTTCGCCGACGCATCCATTGGCCGGCGCATCGTCATCCCCCATTACAGACATGCGTCCAAGGGGGAAGCCTATGAAACTCGATCGTCGCGTGCTGCTGGGCGCCTTGGGCGTCGCAGCCGCAGGGCCGGCGGCGGCGCAGGAGACGGCGCCGCAACAAACGGACCCGGCCCAGCTGATCACCGCGCGCGCCCGCGAAAACCGCTATCGGCTCGATTTTGACGGAGCGCACTTTTCGGGGCCCGCGTGGGACGTGTTGGTCGAGGCCGGCCGCGCCGCGCGCTATTTCGGCATCGGCGAAGAACACGGGATCGCCGAGAACCCCAAGCTTGCCGCGCAATTGCTTACAGCACTCGCACCGTCCGGCTATGCGCACGCGTGCGTGGAAACGTCGCCACAAATGGCGGCCGAAATGGATCGCGCGGCGCGCGATGGCGCCGATGGCCTGCGTGCGCTCTTCGCCGATCCTGGCGCGAGAGTCGCATTTTTCGGCATGCGTGAAGAGGCCGAATGGCTGGCTGCGGTTCGCGTCGCTGCGCCGCGCCGCGAACAAGCGATCTGGGGCCTGGACTACGAGATCGCCGGCGACCGCCGCATCATCGCAAGGCTTGCGGCGCAACGCAAACCGGCTGCTGCGGCTGCGGCGCTGTCACGCCTGGAAGCCGCGAGCGCCGCAGCTTGGGCGCGCTACGACGAAACGCGCGATTTGCAGTACGCTTTCACCTTCGCGGGCGATCCTGGTTTGGTGAGCGCCGTGCGCGATGCGTGGCCCGGCGCCGGCGATGAGGCGGCGTGGATGCTCGACACGCTCGAAGAAACGCTCGCCATCAACCGGCTGCAGGCGGAAGGCGAATACTGGCGCTCGAACGATCGCCGCGCCCAATACAATCGCGCCAATCTGCGCCGCTATCTGGCGCGCGCCGATGCCGACGCCCGCGTGCTCTTGAAGTTCGGCGCCTACCACATGGTGCGCGGTCTTTCACACACGCAGGTGTTCGACGTCGGCAACGCCGTCTCGGAGGGGGCCGCCGCACGCGGCGAACAAAGCTTCCACTTGATGGTTTTCCCCGGCGCCGGCGCACAGATCGCGCAGCTCGATGCAGCGACATGGGCGTACAACGCAACGCCTGCCGGCCCTTACGACGACATCGGCATGACGCCGCTGATTGACGCCGCCTACGCCGACGCCTTCACGCTGATCGACCTGCGCCCACTGCGGCCGCTGGCGTCTGGTCGCCGGCGCAAGCAGCTTGATACCGACCTCGTCCGCGCGGTGCACGGCTTCGACATGCTGCTGGTGATGAGCGGATCCACCGCCTCCAGCAACCTCTAGCCTTCGCGCTTCATCCGCTCGCGCCGCGCCAACTCAGCCTTTGACGGATTTTCCGCGCCGCGGATCGTCATGTGCTGAACCTCGCTGTCCGGCGCGTACGTCGCCGAGATCATGCCGGTGGGCGATACCTTGCTGTGCGTGAGCTTGTAGCCGCCCGCTTTGCTGGTCGCGTCGAACAGGCGTTTGCCTTTTCCCAGCAGCACCGGGAACGTGAAGACACGGATTTCGTCGACGAGGCCGGCGGCGAGCAAAGCGTGCACGAGTTCCGTGCTGCCTTGCGTGACGAGGGTCGGGCCGTCGCCTTGCTTGAGCTTCGCCACATCCCTGGCGGCGTCGCTCAGCACCACCGTCTTGTCCCAACTGGTGTCGACGTCGCCCGAGCGCGTCGCGACATACTTGGTGAGGCGATTGAACTGCTTCGCGATCTCGGCGTCCGGGCCACTTTCGGCGTAGGGCCAGTGCGCCGCGAAAATCTCATAGGTCTTGCGTCCAAGCAGGAGATCGTAGGGTTCGCCGAACAGCGCGCCGACTTCCTCGCCGAACACCGGGTCGGTGTCAGCCATGGGCGCCACCCAGCCGCCATACCTGAAGCCGCCGGTCGGATCTTCGTCCGGCCCGCCGGGGGCCTGCATGACGCCATCGATGGAAACGAAGGCGCCGACGATCACTTTCCGCATGGGCTCTCTCCTTGATGTCGGCCTTAGGACGAACGAACTGGCTGAAGACCGACATCGGTTCTAAATTAACGCATTGTCCAGCGGCGCACGCCAACCATCGCCGCCCATGGCGCAACATTATGACCTTATCGTCATCGGTTCCGGCCCGGCCGGGCGGCGCGCGGCGGTGCAGGCGGCGAAGCTCAAGAAGTCGGTGCTGGTGATCGAGCGCGGCCGGCGTGTCGGCGGCGTTTGTGTCCACACCGGAACGATTCCGTCAAAAACGCTGCGCGAAACGGTGTTGAATCTCTCGGGCTGGCGCGAGCGTGGATTCTATGGCCGCGCCCATCGGAACAAGGAAAATATCGGCGCCGAGGATTTGCGCCGGCGCTTGCACATTACGCTCGACCATGAAGTCGAAGTGCTGGAGCACCAGTTTGCGCGCAACAATGTCGCCTGGACCGCTGGCGCTGCGCGTTTTCTCGGGCCGCACGCCGTCGAGATCACGGGCGAGAATGGCGATGTCCGGCACTTTCACGGCGATCGCATCATCCTGGCGGTCGGCACTCAGCCGCATCGTCCGGCCCACATTCCGTTCGACGGCGAGACGATCGTCGATGCCGACGAAATTCTCGATCTCAAGCGCCTGCCGCGCTCGTTGGCGGTGATTGGCGCTAGCGTCATCGGCATCGAGTACGCGACGATCTTCTCGGCGCTCGACGTCAAGGTCACAGTGATCGAGCCAACAGCTGGGCTGCTCGGCTTCGTCGACCGCGAACTGATCGATGAATTCATCCACGATCTGCGCGACCGCGGCGTCAGCCTGCGTTTCAACAGCAAGGTGGAAAGTGTCGAAAAGGTGGGCGCGGGCGCGTGCCTGATCAAGCTGGAGGACCATCGCCAGGTCGCCGCCGAGATGGTGCTCTTCGCCGCTGGGCGCACGGGTTCGACCGGCGCGCTCAATTTGCAAGCGGCGGGTCTCGTCAGTGACGAGCGCGGCCGAATTGCGGTGGAGAAAGCCACATTCCGCACCAGCGTCGCGCACATCTATGCGGTGGGCGACGTGATCGGCTTTCCCAGCCTTGCGTCCACATCGATGGAGCAGGGCCGCATTGCCGCGTGCCATGCCTTCGGCGAACCGGCGCACGCGCCGCCGGAATTCTTTCCGTACGGCATCTATTCGGTGCCGGAAATCTCGACCATCGGCATGACCGAAGAACAGGTGCGCGAAAAGGGCGTGCCCTACGAGACCGGCATCGCGCGCTTCCGCGAAACTTCGCGCGGCCACATCATGGGGCTGAATTCGGGCTTCATGAAAATGATATTCGCGCTGGAAACGCGTCGTTTGCTCGGCGTGCACATTGTCGGCGAAGGGGCGACGGAGCTCATCCATATCGGCCAGGCCGTGCTTAATCTCGGCGGCGGCTTGGATTATTTCGTCGAGAACACGTTCAACTACCCAACCCTCGCCGAGGCCTACAAGATTGCTGCGCTTGATGCGTTCAACCGCATGCCCGCTCGCCAGCCCAGCGCCGCCTCGCTTGAAGCGTTGACGGAGCGCCTGCGCGCCTGAAGCCAAGCCGGGCCGGGATCGTGCGGCGAGGGGTAAGCCAACCGACAATCCCGGCCCGGGCGCGCACGCTTCTCGCGGCGCATGGCTGATGTAGGCGGTATAAACCCACGCCAAGGCCCAATGCCATTCGAAATTGGATAGCGGCGCGCGCCGAACGGGCAGGTCAGACGCCGCGCTTTTGCCCGAACAGATGGATGTGCAGGCGGTCGGCGTAGTTGAAGCCGTGCGCTGCGATGGCGCCGACGAGGCGGCGACCGCGCTCGTTGAGCGGGGCGGACTCCGTGCCTTCTGGCATGACCCAAACCCGCTCGTTGCCAAGTTCGAGATCGTTCGCTAGCAGCGCGATCGTGTCGATGTCCGCCTCGCTGCGCGCCACGAACTTGAAGGCGGCGGTGTCCAGCGCGGCGAACGCCTGCAAAGCGTCGGCCTTGAGCGCCAGGCCGGCGGCGTTGCCGGAATGCGCCAGTTTCGGCGACACCATGAACAGATCGACGCGTTCGGCCAGCGCCGGTTTGGGCGCGATCGTGCCGTTGGTTTCGATCTCAAACAGCATGTGCGGCGCACTTGGCTTGAGCGCATCGATCAGTGCGATGACGCCCTGCATCTGCATCAGCGGTTCGCCCCCCGTGATGACAAGACCTTCGTTCGGCGCTTCCAGGATCAGCGCCGCCGCTTCCTCGGGCGCGAGCTTGATCATCTCGCGCGCTGGATCGAACTTGTGCGGCGCGGCGCGCGTGTCGCGCTCATGCGTGAACGGCGTGTCACGCCAGTTCCAGGTGTAAGCCGTGTCGCACCAGACGCAGTGCAGATTGCAGCCGGAAAGCCGGATGAAGGTGCGCGCGCGCCCCGCTGCAACGCCCTCGCCTTGGATGGAGCGGAAGATTTCCGGTTCGCCGTCCTCGGTGCGCGCGATCTTCAGCTGCATGGGTTCATGCCGGCCGCGGCAGGCGCAGCGTCGCGCGCAGCCCGCCCAGCGGGCTGCGGCTCAGCAGAATATCGCCGCCATGGCTGCGCGCGACATCGCGGGCGATGGCGAGCCCGAGGCCCACGCCTTTCTGGTTGCGCGAGCGTGTGGCGTCGAGCCGTGAGAACGGGCGAAACGCCTCGTCGTACAAATCTTCCGGGATGCCGGGGCCGTTGTCATCGACGGCGACGGTCACGGCCTCCTGTTCGTCCTTCACTGTCACGCGCACCTGGTCGCCATGCGCGGCGGCGTTGTCGATCAAATTGGCGAGGCAGCGTTTGAGTGCGCGCGCGCGCCCGGCGGTGGCGACGTCGTCATCGCCTTCCACCGCGACGTCGGCGCCGCCGCGCACGGTGTCGGCCGCCACTTCGTGCGCCAGGTCGGCAACGTTCACCTGCTCCGGCGCTTCCTCTGTGAGCCCCTTGGCGAAGGCCAGGTATTCCTCCAGCGTTTCTTCCATCTCCGCCATGTCGCGCTTGACGTCCTCAACCTCGGGCGAGGGCGGCATCAGCGCGAACTGCAACTTCAAGCGCGTCAGTGGCGTGCGCAAATCATGGCTGACGCCCGCCAGCAATTGCGAGCGTTGCTCGATGTGGCGCTTGATCCGCTCGCGCATGTCGAAGAACGCATTGGTGGCGCCGCGCACTTCGCGCGCGCCGCGCACGCGGAAGGAGCCGGAATCCTCGCCGCGTCCGAAGCGCTCCATCGCTTCGGCCAATTGCTCGATCGGGCGGACCTGATTTCGAATGAAGATCACCGAAACGACGATCAGGAAAATCGTCGCCCCGGAAATCCACGCCACGAACAAGGGGCCGGAGCGCGCCTGCACGCGGTCGCGAAAGGCCTTCAGTTGCAGCACGCCGTTTTCGGTCGGCACGCGGATGACCACTTGCGTGCCGGGGCAGGTTGAATCGTACCAGACGTGACGACCGAGGTCCTGCGTCAGCGCCCGGGTGAAGTGGCGATCGAGCGTCGAACCGAAAGCGCGGCAACGCGGAATTTCAAGCGGCGCGCCGGGCTGCATTTCGATCTCGAGCCGCAGTGGGCGCAGCGCGAAAGCGCGCAAGTCCTCGAAGTTCGCGGCGCTGGGATTGCGTTCGTAGAGCTGAATGATGAGGGCGGCGTCGGCCGCCACGCCTTGGCTCATCCGCTTTGAGGTGGCCTGCCAGTGGTCATCGAGGAAAACGAGCGTGATGATGAGTTGCAGCAGAGCCGCCGGCGCCACGATGATCAGCAGCGTGCGCCAATATAGGCCCTTCGGCATGATGTCGCGGAAACGGAATTTGGGTTGCGGCTCCATCAGTCCGCCGCCAACCTGTAGCCGACGCCGCGCACCGTCTGCAGATAAACCGGTGCGCGCGGGTCGGTCTCCATCTTCTTGCGCAAGCGGGTAATCTGCACGTCGACCGAGCGCTCAAGCCCCGCGCCGGTGCGCTTGGCCAAGTCTTCGCGGCTGATCACCTCGCCTGGGCGCGCCGCCAAGATGCGCAGCATCGCCACTTCCGCTTCGGTAAGCCGCACCGCGCCGCCTTCGCGGAGCAACTCGCCGCGCGCGGCGTTGAACGTGAACGGACCAAAGGTCACGTGTTCGAGCGTTTCGCCGCGATTAGCGACCGTGCGGCGCAAGATGGCGTTGATGCGCAGCGCCAGCTCGGCTGGCTCGAATGGCTTTGGCACATAATCGTCGGCGCCGATGGAGAGGCCGCGAATGCGGTCCTCCGCCAGCCCACGCGCCGTCAGCAGCACGATCGGCACTTTCGAGGTCTTGCGCACGCTCTCGGCCAACGAGAAGCCGTCCTCGACCGGCATCATCACGTCGAGAATGAGCAGGTCGAAATCCATCGCGCCGAGCAATTTGCGCGCGCTTGCGGCGTCAGCGGCGGCTGACACGCGCGCCCCGGCCTGTGCAAGATAGCGCTTGAGCAATTCGCGGATGCGGTCGTCGTCATCCACCAACAGGAGATGCGGCTGGCGATCCAGGGCGTCAAAGGCGGGAGCAGCGCTCATGCGTGGGGTCCATTCAACCCTGATTTGCGCTGATTTGAAGCATGGAGTTGCACGTTTCTCTCAATCCGGTTGACAGATGTGCTGCGTACGCGAGATAGGTTCAAAAAATATCCCACTACGGGTGGGGCCGGCAAGCCGCCGAGCATAGCAGGAGTAAAGCGACATGGCCGCTCAGCCTTTCCACGACCGCGACGGTTGGGTCTGGTTCGATGGGGAATGGGTTCCCCAGCGCGACGCCAAAGTCCACCTGCTTTCACACGCCATGCACTATGCGTCAGCGGTGTTCGAGGGGGAACGTGCGTATGGCGGCGTCATCTTCAAGAGCCGTGAGCACAGCGAACGCCTGCACACGTCGGCGCGCATTCTCGGTTTCAACATCCCCTATAGCGTCGAAGAGATCGACCGCGCCAAGCATGAGCTCATCCGCAAGATGGGGTTCGAGGATGCGTATGTGCGCGCCATCGCCTGGCGTGGCTCCGAGCAGCTCGGCGTGTCAGCCAAGAACAACACCATCCACACCGCCATCGCGACCTGGCAGTGGGGCGATTACTTCGCCGACAAGATGGCCGGCATCCGTTTGATGATCGCGCCGTGGCGGCGGCCCGCGCCGGACACCGCGCCGTGCAATTCGAAGGCGGCTGGCCTCTACATGATCTGCACGCTGTCCAAGCATGCGGCCGAGGATTGCGGCTTTAACGACGCGCTGATGTTCGATTGGCGCGGCCAAATCGCAGAGGCGACGGGCGCCAACATCTTCTTCGTGCGCGATGGCGTCATCCACACGCCAACGCCGGATTGCTTCCTGAATGGCCTGACGCGTCAGACGGTGATCAAGCTCGCGCGGGAGAAGGGAATGGATGTGGTCGAGCGCGCCATCTTCCCGAACGAGCTGGCGACCTTCTCCGAAGCCTTCCTCACCGGCTCAGCCGCCGAAGTCACCCCCATCCGCGAAATCGCCGGCGTGCAGTACAAGCCGAGCACAGTCTGCGAAACGCTGGTGCACGGCTATTCCGCGCTGACCCGGCGCAAGAACGCGGCTTGAGGCGAACGCGAGTTGAGCTGTGGCGCAACAAGACCGAACGGGTAGCGAGAGCGTAGCGCCTCGGCGCGGGCCTCCTCTTATCTGGTGGGCGTTGGCTGGCGTCAGCTTCGGATTGTTTGCTCTTGATGGCGCGCTGACCGGCGGGACGTTTGGCGCTGCTGGTGGCTGGATACGCGTTGGTATCGCGATGATTTTGCTTGGACCGTTCGTGCCATCGATATTTTTCGATGAGACCGGCCAAGAATTTTCATCGAGTGGGATGTGGTCGGCGGCTCGACGTCATTGGTCAGGCGTTGTCGGACTTGTTCTGATGATCTCCGGCGTTGGACTCATTGTGATGAATATCGTCCTTGCGCCAGACACCATTCGTGCTTCCGATTGGGCATTCGCGGTCGTGTTTGTCCTCTTGCCTATCCTGCCGATGTTCGGGCTCGCGGGGCCAAGCGTAGGCCTTCGCCTCGGTCCGATTTTTTGATTGGCGGCGGCCTTGCCGTGTTACTCGCGGCGGAAATCATCTTCGGCTCGCGGCTTCAATGGGCCTATGCCCAGCTACACCTGCTGATATTGGGCTCCCTCGGGGTCCTTGCGTTGATCGGCTTTGGCGTGCTTCGATTCATCGACTGGCTGATCGCTAGGTCGAGCTGAATTCGCCGCCTACGTCGTCTGAATGGACGTGCATCACCCAAGCAAGACCACATCCAGCCCTTGACGCTTGAGCAGCTTCACGGCGTCCTTGTCGAAAGACGCGAACGCATCGCCGCCGAGGGTCGCGCCGTCGAAGGCGATGACGCCGTCGGCGAAATCGCCGCCGTCGTCGAGAGCAGCTAGTCCCGCTTCAATTGCGGGACGGTTGGCCTCGACGCTGGCGCTTGCGAGAAGCTGCCGGATCGCCGCGCCGATGTCGGCGGGCGAAACGCCATAGCCGCGCGCAAGCACCCACACAAACTCGCACATTGCTGTTGATGTGATCGCGACAAGCTCCGCGGATTTCAGGGTAGATTGCGCGATGCGCGCTTGCTTGGGATCGTCGGCGACGATCGCGCGCACAAGCACATTGGTGTCGGCGGTGATCTTCATTTCTTTCCGGCTTTGCCGGACCAGCCTTGCCGGGCGATTTCGTTCATCTGCTCGATCGTCAGCGCCGGTGCGCCTTTGCGCTTAAGAAGGCCGAACACAGCCGAGATGTCGCCCCCCGGCGCGGCTCGGACAGAGATTTTTCCGTCAGCAAGCTTCTCGACGCTGATATGTGACCCCGGCGCGACGCCGAGATGCTCAAGTATGTCCCGCCGCAGCGTGACTTGGCCTTTGGCGGTGACTTTCAGCGTGCTCATTTCTGCCATGGTAATGGAAAAATCCCTTACCGTCAAATTGTGGTTCCCGGAACTAAACCGCCGCGCCTCCGTTACCGCTGCACCACATCATCCGGAGGGATGCGCCCATGTTCGCCTACCGCTTCGATCCCGACTACACGGTCGCGGGCCGCCACTATGCGCATCCGCTGATCCAATGGCCGACCGTTGCCGCGGGCGCCGTAGCCGCGATCGCCATCGGCTTTCTGCTGAACATGCTCGGCCTCGCCATTGGCGCGTCGGCGTTCAATCCTTACGAGGTCAATGCGCAGGACGAGACCATCAGCATTGGCGGCGGGCTTTACGTGATGTTCGCGCAGCTGGTCGCGTTTCAGGTCGCCGCTTACATCGCCGCGCGCGGCGCGCGCTATCCCGATCATTTCGGCGGTTTGCTCACCGGCTTCATGGTGTGGGCGTTTGCGGTATTCGTCGCGGTCGTGCTGGCGACTTGGGCGAGCACTGGCGCGTCCAGCAGCGACGCGCTCACGTCAGGCGTTGCGGAGACAATCGGTGAATTGAGCGATGCGACCGACGGCCAGGGCGCCAATGCCGGCGACCTCGCCACGGCCGACGATACGGCCGACGCAATCGCCGCGATTTCGTGGTGGACGGTCGGCGCGCTCGCGTTCGGGCTAGCTGGCGCCGTCGCCGGCGGTTGGCTCGGCGCGCACCACCCAAATTGGGAAGGCCGCCCGCGTCTCGATGACGGCGCGCCGTATCAAACCGCGCCGAAGATTTGAGGAGAACGCGCCGTGGAAGAACTTGGCAAAGGCTGCATTCTCTGGGCGATCGGCATTCCGCTGCCGATCATCATCCTGCTCTTCTTGTTTGGGGTGCTGAACTAGGCCGCGTGCGAACGCGCCGGCGCGTCGAGCATCTCAACCAACGCACCGCCGATCGAGATAGCGATCTGCGGGAACACGCTGGCGAAGTAGGGATCGATGCTGGCGTAGAATTCGCTGTCCGGCGAGAGCGGCCCGACGCGCAATTCCAGCCCTTGCGCCACGCGCGCGCCGGCGCTGCGCACCACGCCTGGCAGGAACGGCAAGTGCGAACCGCCGCCCGCAAGCACAACGTCGATCACCAATCCGCCGCGCTGGCGCGCCCGATTGGCGACGGCGCCCAAGCTGGCCGCGAAGCTTTGCTCCAGGGCTGCCTGATACTCGCGGAAGCCAGGATCTTCGTAGAGATCGCTCAGCTTGATGACGGTCGTCTTCCAGCCTTCCTTGATCGAGCACTTGCCTTCCGCGAACAGCTCGCGCTTCAGCGCACGCGCGAAGAGGGCGCTCGCGCGCACGAACCGCTTGTCCTCTTCGTTGACGACCGGGCCGCCGCGCTTCTTCAGGAACAGTTCGATCAGAACGCGGTCGATGCGGTCGCCGGCCAGCGCGTTGCACTGGCGCGCTTCCTTGATTTCGGTGAGGGCGGGCGGATTGACGCTTTCGTCGAAATCGAACGCGGCGATGTCGGTGGTGCCGGCGCCGATGTCGAACACGATCACGAAGCGCGTGGGCGAACTGGTGAAAGCCAAGCTCGCCGCGGCGGCGGCGTGTGGTTCGAACACGCCGGTGTCGAGGCGGCTGTCCATCGGTGCGTTCTTGGCCTTGTCGAGCGCGTCTTTGCACTGTGCGATGGAAATGCCGTCGGGGAGAAGGAAGATGCGGCCCAGCCGATGCGAGATCGATGTCGCCTCACTGAAAATCTGTTCGAACACGACATCGGTGCCGCCGCCCTTGCTCCAAACCGGGCTCGTGTAACGGCGACGCGCATCGGCGATGCCGGGCGGCATGTTGGGCGAGCGGCTGATCGCTTCGCGGATGAGCTGATCGAGGTAGGCAAGATAGAGCACCAGCGCGTCGCGCTGAGTCAGCGTGCCGGTGGGATCGACGGCCGGGCGCATTTTCGTCGCCAGCGCCGCTTGCACGTCCTTGGCGCCCAGCACTGTTTTGAACGAGAGCAGCGGATCGCGGTTGGAGACGATGCCTTGGCGCGCGCGCTCAAACGCCGTCGGCCCGAAATAGAGCCGCCCGCCATCGACGAACAACACTGAAGGCGTCAGCAACGGATGATCGGCGCCGGAGACTGCGCCGATCGGAATGGGCTTCACGCCAAGCTCAAGCGGCATCGTCGGATCGATGCACACGCTGGCCTTCGACAGCGCGGTGCCGAAGTCGATGCAAATTCTAGCCCGAGGAGCTCGGTCGCCTTGATCGGCCATATTTGGGTCCCGCCACACGCCCTAGGAGGAGCATCGCAATTCTATGCGATGTTTAGAGCTTGGAAACGCTTTGGCGCGAGCCGGTCTGTGAGTAAATGCCTCACGACTGAATTTCTTCGTCGGCAACAAGGAAATGCCCGTGCAGCGCCGCGATCGGCTGGCTGCGCTCGCTCTGCCAAGCCTCAGCTTGCACGTTTGCAATGCGGCGCCCGACCTTGACGATTCTTGCACGGGCGTAAGTTTCGGTTGGCCGGCCGGAGCGCAGATAGTCGATGCCGATATCGATTGTCTTGGCGAAACTCTCTGATTTTGAAGAGATTGCGAGCTGGGTTAGGGCCGTTAGCTCCATCAGCGCGCCGATCGTTCCGCCATGCAGCGCTGGCAGCATCGGATTTCCGACGAGGTGATTCGCGAACGGCATCACCAAGGTCAGCTCATCGCCCTTGAGTTCAGCGCGCACGCCTAGGAATTGCGCGTACGGCACGCGCGCCAAAGCGGCGGCGAGACGTTCGTGCGGCGTCATGGCTTGCGCTTCGATCGCAGGTTCGCGCCCATCCGGCGCGACGCGTTGACCATGAAGGCGGACGTTGCGTTGGCGATTGGATTGTCGGCGCTGTCTTCGTAGGCGACGGCGCGGACAAAGGCGACGTTCTTGCCGATCTTGTAACAATGAGCTTCCGCGATGACGTCGCGGCCTGCCTCGGCCGGGCGCATGTAGTCGATGCGCAGGTCGATTGTGGCCACGGTGGAGGGCTCCCGCATCGCCAGGATCGCCGCCATGCCGCACGTGTGATCGAGGAGCGTCGTGAGCACGCCGCCGGCAATAACGCCGCTCTCGGGATCCCCCACGAGGTCGGCGCGATAGGGTACCGCGCCCCAAACTCGGGCGTGCTCTGCACGGATCAGTTTGAGGCCGAGCGCTTGGGCGTGCGGGGTCCATTCCCAGGCGGCGCGGACGCGGGCCAGATTGTCCTCGCCGGCGGCGTAGGGCGGATCGGTGTCGCTCATTCTGGGGCGTTGCTAGCACGCCTCGCGCGCTTAAGAAATTGACGGAATGTCATTTTGAGCCCAGGGAACGTGTGGGTCTTTGGGGACATGTACGATGAGCGACACGGCGGCCGTCGAGCCGATAGGCAAACGAGAGAAAACCAAGGCGGCCAACCGCCAAGCCATACTCGTCGCCGCGCGCCGCGTCTTCGCGGAACTTGGCTACGAGGCCGCCACCGTGCGTGACGTCATCCGCGGCACCGATCTCGCCAGTGGCACTTTCTACAATTATTTCCGCTCCAAGGAGGAAGTGTTCGAAGCGCTCGCCGACGATGGCGCGCGCCGCTTCCGCCCGATCCTGCGGCTCGCGCGCGAACATGCGACGAGTTTCGAAGACTATCTGCATAGCGCCTTCGTGGCGTATTTCCACTTCATTCTGGAAGACAATCAGATCGAGGGTCGCCCGATCGACGAGCGGCGCCCGCACGTGCGCTTGGACACTCCCGAGATGATCGCCGTCTATCAAGAAGTGCGGCAAAGCTTGGAGGAGGCCATCGCGCACGGCGACGCGCCGCGTGTCGATGCCGATTATCTCGCTTGCGCTTGCATCGGCATCGCGCAAGAGGTCGGTTCAGCGATGCTGCGTCGTCAGCCGCCTGGCATTGACGGTGCGGCAGACTTCGCAACCGGGCTGATCCTCAAGGGCCTCGCGGGCGCCCCGCGTACGGCCTGACCTGAAGGAGCGTTACGTTTGTCTTGGCTGCGCAAGGCGCTTGTCCATCTCGCATTGGCGCGGTCGAGCGATGCGCTGATCAAAGCTTCCGGCGGCGAGCCGCGCACAGTGCGCGGCATGACGCTCGATCCGCGCATGCAATTCCTGGAGTATCAGGCGCGGCAGCGCGCCGTGCCCTGGGATCAGCAAAGCATCGAAAGCATCCGCGCTCAGACCGAAGCCGGCGCGAAAATGTTCGGCGGCGGCAATGTGCCGGGGGTGCGCAAGCAGCGTGTGTACGTTACAGGGCGCAGCCATTCCGTGCCGACGCGCCTCTATCTGCCGACGGTGCGCGACAATTCCGCAGCCATGCTGGTGTATTTTCACTTCGGCGGCGGCGTCATCGGTTCGCTGGACTCGTGCGACCGCTTGTGCGCGCTGATCGCCAACGAAGCCGGCGCGCCGGTGATCTCGGTCGACTATCGCCTGGCGCCCGAGCACAAATTTCCGGTCGGTCTGGATGATTGCGTCGCTGTCTACACCTGGGCGGTCGAGAACTCGGCCCGCTACGGCGCTCCCGTCGGCAAAGCCGCCATTGGCGGCGATTCCATGGGCGGCAATTTCAGCGCCATCATCGCGCAGGAGTTTCGGCAAACCAAACCGCCCGCCTTGCAGCTGCTGATCTATCCGGGGCTCGACTTCGTGAGCGATACGCCATCGATGCACGACTTCGCCGACGCTTGGCCGCTGACGTCGGAGACGGTGGACTATTTCGTGAAGAACTATCTGCCTGACGGCGTCGATCCGAGCGACCCGCGCGTGTCGCCGGGCCGCGTTGAAAATCTGCGCGGCGTCGCGCCGGCGCTGATCTATACAGCCGGCTTCGACATGCTTTTGGATCAAGGCGCGGCCTATGCGGACCGGCTGCGGGATGCCGGCGTGAAGGCGACCTACCATTGCTTCGAGTCATTGCCGCACGGCTTCGTGGCGTTTCCGTCGGCTACGCCCGCGGCGGAAGCCGCGATCCGCCGCATCGCCCGCGAGACGGCGGCGGCGCTCAAAGGGCAAATCTAGCTGTCGCGCCCTCCCGCCATCGATCGCGGCGCTTTCAGTTGGGCGCTGTTCGAGTGGGCGCGAAACCCGTGGGTGCTGCTCGGCACCATCTATGTGTTCGCGCCCTATGTGTCGAACGTCGTCATTGGCGACCCGATCCAGGGCCAAGCGCTGATTTCGGGTTGGCACAAAACGGCGGGTATCATCATCGCGCTCACGGCGCCGTTCTTGGGCGCGGCGACCGATCGCATGGGCCGACGCAAGCCGCTGCTCGGCGTCTTTGTTGCTGTTCTGGCGGCGAGCATCGTCGTGCAATGGTGGGCGCTGCCCCGCGAGCAGGGGCTGCCGCTTTGGCTGCTTGGCTTGGCCGTGACCGTGAGCGGCGTCGCGTTCGTCTATACTGAGGTGCTGCACAACGCGATGATCACGCGCGCAGCGCAACCAGCCGCGCTCTCGCATGTGTCGGGGCTCGGGCTCGCGCTCGGCAATGCAGCGTCTGTGCTTTTGCTGGTGTTCGTTCTGGTGACGATGGCGCTGCCTGGGCAAATGGATTGGCCTTTCCTGCCGCCAGCGCCGTTGTTCGGCCTCGATCCCGCCGCCTACGAGCCGAGCCGAGTGGTGACCATCCTGTGTGCGGCCTGGCTCATCGTCTTCGCCGTGCCGCTGTTTCTCTACACACCTGATCTGGTCAACACCGGTGAGAAATTCGGCGACGCCATGCGCAACGGCGTCGGCAATGTCTGGCGTACCATCCGCAAGCTGCGCGAATACGGCAACGTCGCGCTCTTTCTCATCGCCCGCATGCTCTATGCTGACGGCAAGACCGCCATCCTGATATTCAGCGGCATTTACGCGGCTGGCGTCATGCAATGGGGGCTGGTGGAGATGCTGGCTTACGGCATCATTCTGTCTGTGTTCGCGGTGGTGGGTGGGTTCGTCAGTGGCTGGCTGGATCACGCTGTGGGCCCAAAGCGTGCTGTAGCGTTGGAGATCGGCGTCACCTTCGTGTGCCTCATCGCCATGGTGTCGATGACATCCACATCAGTGCTGTTCGTGATTCCGGTGGAGGCTGGCGCTGCAGTGTGGGACAGCCCGTTGTTCAGAACGGCGCCCGAGCTTGGCTATTTGGGCTTCGCCATCATCATCGCCATTTCCATCACCGCAGCCTACGCATCGAGCCGAGCCCTCATGGCGCGCTTGGCGCCGGAGGGCATGGAGGGCGAAATTTTTGGACTCTACGCGCTCGCGGGCTCAGCCACGGCGTGGCTTGGGCCGCTTCTCGTCGAGCATTTCACCGCGACGTATCACAGCCAGCGCGCCGGCTTTGCCTCGATCGCCATTCTGTTGATCGTGGGGTTCGCGCTGCTGCTGTTCGTGAAGCCGCCGGCGCAGGATCAGGCCGCCGTCGCCGCCTGACGCAACTTCTTGTCGACCATGTGTTTCAAGCTGTGCGCCACGCGCTCGCGCTCGGCGCCCATGGCGTGCGGCAGGTGCACCAGCTGGTGCAGAGCCGCAACGTGCGTACGAACCACTTCCGGATCAAGCCGCTCCGTGGCGCCCTGCGCTTGCAGATAGCGCGCCATTTCCTTGGCGCCGAGAATGACGCTCGCGTCGCCGATCTGCTCGCCGACGATAACCAAATCCTGCACCGCGCGATACACATCGCGCGCGGCCGCGGCGTCGCCCGGCTTCAAATCGCGCGCGCGCATTTCCAGCGCCGCGACGCGCGCGCGGGCGAGTTCGGCCTTGAGCTCCAACTCGTCGGCGCTTTCCGCCTCAGGCGTCGGCGCGACATCATCCAAGCGCCGCCACGGGCCTTGGTAGTCGAGATCGGGCCGCTTGCGCCGCCGGCAGGGGCCAACATAGGCGGCGGTAACGATGAAGGGCTGCGGATTGGTAATCACGCGGCGCACGCGCGTTTGCAGCGCCAGCGCCGAAATCGGCTTGCGCAAATAGCCGTCGACACCGGCGCGGCGCGCCAGCTCCACTTCGGCTTGCGCGCCTTTCTTCGTCAGCATGAAGATCGAGGCCGCGCGGTTGGGCGCATCTTCGCTCTGGCGCACGCGGCGTACGAAATCGAGGCCGTCATTGGCGTCCTCGATCCATTCGGTCAGAATGATGTTGGGATCGGTGCGGCAAAGCGTGTCCCATGCTTCCATGGTGTTGGTGACGCCCATCACGCGGCCAAAACCCATGGCGCGCAGTTGATCGAGCGAAATGCCGCGTTCGAAATGGTTCTCGTCAAGCACGAGCGCGGTCAGGCCGGACGGATCGAATTCGTCGCCGTTCATGACTGTTCGCGAAGGCTCCCCACAGAGCCTGACACTCTAGCCGAGATTGCTAAGGAATCGGTGAAGGCAATCCTTAGCGAAGGGTAAACGCTAAGTGTGGCCGCTATCCTCAAGCTGGCCGATGGCCGCGATTTTCTGCCAGATCTTGCGCGCCAAGCCGGTGGTGAGGTTTTCTATCTCGGTCACCGCATCGATCACCACCGGGTCGCGCATGCGCTCGGCATAGAGGGCGGCGAGTTTGCCGATCAGCGCCAGCATCTCGGCGCAATAATCCAGATACCGCGTGAGCTGGAATTTGCTCATCGCCCGCGGCGGCGCGCGCTCCTGCACCAGTGCGGCCGGGTCCTTGGTGAGCTGGTGCATGTCGATGACGTGCGCCAGCGAACGCAACGTGTGCAACGCATCGAGCGCAACGCGGCGTTTTACGCGTTCTTCGAGGGTCAGCAGGAACCACGCCGCGCCGCCAAATAGAATGAGCAGGTTGACCGCGGCCTCAAGGCTCTGCAGCAGGCCGACATTGGCCTCAATGTCCTCCAGGTGCAGGAACTCCGCCGCCGCGAACTGTGCAATCACACCGGCGACGATGATCGCGCCGACGACCATGCGCAGCGGCCAGTTCGGCGCCGCCAGTTTGTGCGCCTGACCCACCAGGCCCCCGGCGGTCGTCACCATCTCGGCGCAGACGCGGCTCAGGCCGGAATTGGGAAAACGCTCACAGATGCGGCCATGCAGGCGCGAAAGCGTCTCGATGATGCGGGCCGGGTCGATGGCGTTGTACATCGGCGGCGTTACTGCCACGGCGCGGCGGCGCACTCAATCGCGCTGTTGAGCTGTGGGCAAGGGCGACGGCGTCTTTCTCAGCCGCTAGGATTGCGCCCGCATGGATGCGCGCACGCCCTCTCTACCCACGCCCTTCGCGGATTGGTTCGCCGCGCGCGGCTGGTCGCCGCGGCCGCATCAGCTTGAACTGGTGCGTCGCGCGCAGGCGGGGCGATCGACACTGCTGATCGCGCCCACCGGCGCCGGCAAGACGCTCGCGGGCTTTCTGCCGAGCTTGATCGAATTGGCGCCTATCGCCGAGCAAGGCTTGCGTCGCCCGCACAAGCTTCACACGCTCTACATTTCGCCGCTGAAAGCGTTGACAACGGATGTCGCGCGCAACTTGGAAACGCCTGTGCGCGAGATGCGGCTCGACCTCCGGCTCGAAACCCGCACTGGCGACACGCCCGCGCACAAGCGTCAGCGTCAGCGCGCCCACCCGCCGGACATGCTGCTGACGACCCCCGAGCAACTCTGCCTGCTGATCGCGTCCGAACACGCGCGCGTGTTCTTCGAGGATCTGCAAGCGGTGGTCATCGACGAAATCCACGCGCTCGCGCCGACCAAGCGTGGCGATCTCCTGGCGCTTGCGCTGGCGCGTCTGCAGAGTTGGACGCCCGCGCATCGGCGCGTCGGCCTGAGTGCGACGGTCGCCGACGAAGAGGGGTTGGTGCGATGGTTGGTTGGCGCGCGCTCTGCTCACGGGGACGGCGACATCGTCGTGCGCGCTTCGCCCGGCGCCAAGCCGATCGTGGATGTGCTCGACTCGGATGCGCGCATCCCGTGGGCTGGACACACGGCGCGGCACGCCATTCCTGAAGTATATGAGGCGATCAAGCGCGCCAAGCTTGCGCTGGTCTTCGTCAACACGCGCGCGCAAGCGGAGATGACGTTTCAGGAGCTCTGGCGGGCCAACGACGATGGTCTGCCGATCGCATTGCATCACGGCTCGCTTGACGTGGCGCAGCGGCGCAAAGTGGAGGCGGCGATGGCGCGGGGCGAGTTGCGCGCTGTCGTGTGCACCTCCACGCTCGATCTCGGCATCGACTGGGGCGATGTCGATCTCGTCATTCAGATCGGCGCGCCGAAAGGCTGCTCGCGCTTGGTGCAACGCATCGGGCGCGCCAATCACCGGCTGGACGAACCCTCGCGGGCGTTGCTTGCCCCAAGCAACCGCTTTGAAGTGCTGGAGTGCCGCTGCGCCCAGGACGCGGTGATCGATGGCGAACTCGATGGCGAGACGCGGCGCATAGGGGGCCTCGATTGCCTGGCGCAGCACATTATGGGCTGCGCGTGCGGCGAGCCGTTCGACGCGGACGCCTTGTTCGAGGAGGTGGTCTCTACTGCGGCCTACGCTAATCTCACGCGCGCGCAGTTCGACCGCTGCGTCGATCTGGTGGCGACCGGCGGGTATGCGTTACGCGCCTACGACCGCTATCGCCGCATCGTGCAGGACCCGCAGAGCGGCCGCTGGCGCGCCCGCAATGCGTCGGTGGCGCAGCAGCATCGGATGAATGTTGGCGCGATCGTGGAATCGGAAATGCTTGACGTACGCTTGGCGCACCGGACGTCTGAGCGGGCGCGACCAGGCGTGCCGAAGAACGAGGGGCCGCGTCCGTTGGTCGCCGGGCGGCGGCTCGGTCAGATCGAAGAATATTTTATCGAGGGTCTGACGCCCCGCGATACGTTCTTGTTCGCCGGCGAGGTGCTGCGGCTGGTCGGGGTGCGCGACACGGACGCTCTGGTGATGCGCGCGCACGGCGTGGAGAACCCATCGATTCCCTCCTACGCCGGCGGCAAGTTCCCACTCTCCACGTTCCTGGCCGATCGCGTGCGGCGCATGCTGCACGATCCGAAGCGTCAGAAGGCGCTGCCGCCGCAGGTGCGTGACTGGATCAAGATGCAGAAGCGGCGTTCAGTTGTGCCGGCGCCCGATCAGATGCTGGTGGAGACGTTTCCGCGCGCCGCGAAACACTACCTTGTCTGCTACCCGTTTGAGGGCCGGCTTTCGCACCAAACGCTCGGCATGCTGGTCACGCGCAGACTGGAGCGCGCCGGCAAGACCCCGCTGGGTTTTTTGGCCAGCGAATACGCAGTGGCCGTCTGGGCGCTCGAACCCATGGGTGATCTGGATTTCGCGGCGTTGTTCGACGAAGACATGTTGGGCGACGATCTGGAGGCCTGGCTGGCCGAATCCACGTTGATGAAATCCACCTTCGCAAAGTGCGCTGTGATCGCCGGCATGATCGAACGCAACACGCCGGGCGCAGCGCGAAAGACCGGACGGCAAGTCTCCTTTTCATCCGATCTGATCTATGACGTGCTCAAGCAGTACGAGCCCGACCATATTCTGATGCAGGCCGCGTTCGCCGACGCGGGCGAGGGCTATCTCGATATTCGCCGTGTCGGAGCGCTGCTGCGACGCATCAAGGGCGCGATCGTGCACAAGGACTTGGACCATGTGTCACCGTTTGCCGCGCCGGTAATGCTGGAGATGGGGCGCGTGGGCGTGCAGGGCGGGGCTGATGAGGCGGTGCTCGAAGACGCCGCGCGGCTGATTGAAGAAGCGATGAACTGACGGTGCGGCGCCTTGCGTCAGCGCCGTTCCAGTCGCAGCATCATCGGACAAAAACCCGGGGGAAACGATGCGGTTTATGGCGGCTTTGGCGCTTGGCGTGGCGCTGACGGGAACGGCGCAAGCGCAAGTCAGCGATGCAACGCGGCAGGCGAACGCGGATATGTCGGCTACGCTGCCATGGGCGGATCGCGAGGACGAGGATTTCGCCGCGCGCGGCTTCATCGCCACGTGGGATCAACCGCAAATACGCGCCGCTGACGGCAGCGTCGTTCGCGATTTTTCCGACTACGATTTCCTGCAGGGCGAAGCGCCGGACACGGTCAACCCCAGTCTCTGGCGCCATACGCAGTTGCTGGCGCGCTCCGGGCTCTTCCAGGTGCGCGAGCGCGTCTATCAGGTGCGCGGCTTCGATATCGCCAACATGACCATCATCGTTAGCGACACCGGTTTGATCATTGTCGATCCGCTCACCAGCCGCGAGACCGCGGCAGCCGCATTTACGCTGGCGCGCCGCACGGTTGGCGACTTGCCGGTGCGCGCGGTGATCTACACGCACAGCCATGCCGATCACTTTGGCGGCGTGCGCGGCGTGGTTGATCCTGCCGACGTCGCCGCGGGGCGGGTTGAGATCATTGCGCCGGAAGGTTTCATGGAGCACGCCGTCGCGGAGAATGTGATCGCGGGCAACGCCATGGGGCGGCGCGCGTCCTATCAGTTTGGATCGCCGCTGACGCCGGGGCCGGAGGGCCAAGTCGGCGGCGGCATTGGGCTCGTAATCTCGGCGAGCACGATCGGCCTTATCCCGCCCACACGCACGATCTCACGCACAGGCGAGACGCTGACTATCGATGGCGTGCGCATCGAGTTTCAGGTGACCCCTGAAACCGAAGCGCCGGCGGAGATGAACTTCTTCTTCCCCGATCTCGGCGTGCTCTGTCTCTCCGAAAACGCCAACGCCACGATGCATAACATCCTCACGCCGCGTGGCGCGCTCGTGCGCGACGCCAAAGCGTGGGCGGATTATCTGACACAATCGCTGCGCCTCTATGGCGACCGCACTGAGATCATGGTCACCAGTCACGCCTGGCCGCGCTTTGGCGGCGACCGCGTGCGCGACTTCATCGCCAGCCACCGCGACGCCTACAAATATCTGCACGATCAGACCGTGCGGTTGATGAATGCGGGCTACACCGATCGCGAAATCGCCGATCAGGTGCGCCTGCCGGAGCCCTTGGCGAGCCGCTGGTTCAACCGCGGTTATTACGGCACGATGATGCACAATTCGCGCGCCGTGTATCAGCGCTATATGGGATGGTACGACGCCAACCCGTCGAACCTCAATCCGTTGCCGCCGGAGGAGGAGGCGACGCGGTTTGTGCGGGCGATGGGCGGCGAGGCGAATGTGCTGGCGGAAGGCCAGCGTGCATTCGACGAGGGCGACTATCGGTGGGCCGCGCGCGTGCTCAACCATCTCGTCTTCGCCAATCCGGAAAACCGCGACGCGCGCACGTTGCTGGCGCGTACGCATCGGCAGATGGCCTACCAGGCCGAGAGCGCCATCTGGCGCAACATGTATCTGACGGCCGCGCAGGAACTGGAAAATGGAGTGGCGACGCGCGCTTCACCGGTGCAGAGCGCCGACCTCGTCGCGGCGACGCCGACGCCCTACATTCTCGATCTGCTCGCCGTACGCCTCAATCCAGATCGGCTGGGCGCCCGGCGCTATGCGTTCAACCTGGTTTTCCCCGAGCGCAACGAGAGCTTCGCGGTGACGATCAACAATGGCGTGTTGGTGCACGAAAGCGGCGTGGTCCTCGCGGATGCGCCAACCATCACTGCCGAACGCCGCGTCTTCCTGCAGGCGATGGCGGCGGGCTCGATGGTGCGCGCCGTGCTGGCCGGGCAGGTGCGCATAGAGGGAGACAGGCGCGCGCTGGAAGGGCTAGGGGAGGTCTTCGAAACGCCAGAACTGAACTTCCCAATCGTCACGCCGTGACGAATCACTTCTGATCCGAGGTCATGCCGCTCCTTTCTCGCCCCGCCAGCAAAGCGCCGAAAGTGCGCGCGCCGCTGCGTGCATTGCCGCCGCTGGCGATTGTCGGGGCGACGGTGGAGGCGCGGTTGTGCGGCGTGCAGGTGACAGCGCTGGCGGAGGGCGCTCTCTGGATTGCTTCGGCGAAGGCGCTGATCGTGTCGGACCTGCACCTGGAAAAAGGATCAGCCTACGCTGTGCGCGGGCAGATGCTGCCGCCCTACGATACGCAAGCCGCGCTCACCAAGCTGGGCGCGCTTATGCGGCGGTTGCAGCCCGATATCGTTGTGTCGCTCGGCGATAGTTTCCACGACGGCGGCGGCCCCGCGCGGATGACCGCGCGCGATCGCGCCTTGCTGCAAGACATGATTGCGGCGTGCGATTGGATTTGGGTGGAAGGCAATCACGATGGCCGTGCGCCGGAGACGCTCGGCGGGGTAGTGCGCGATGTGCTCCACATCGAAGCGTTGGTGTTGCGTCACGAACCGACGGCAGGGGCGGCGCCCGGTGAAATCGCGGGCCACCTGCATCCGTGCGCGAAAGTGACGGGTCGCGGGCGCAGCGTGCGGCGGCGCTGTTTCGCCACCGATGGCGCGCGGCTCGTGATGCCGGCGTTCGGCGCGTTTACGGGCGGGCTAAACGTTCGCGATGAAGCGTTTGCGCCGATCTTTCCCGATGGCGCCGCCGCGCTCGTGCTGGGGCGCGAGCGCGTGCTGCCGGCGCCGCAGGAGCGGCTGCTCGACGATTAGAATCGCCGCAACACGCTGGCGAGCGGTATGAGCAGGCAGATGATCATCGCCCCGCCTGTCAGCACGCGCCGCAACAGCGGGTACCATTCCGGCGCCGCGGCGTCGGCTGCGCTGCGGTGATCCCAGACATATTGCGCAGCGAACAACCCAGCGAACGCCGATGAAGCGCCGAGTGCAGCCGGCAAAGCAACGACAAGCAAAGCAAGCGCCCATCCGCCAAGCACCGGCAAAGCGCTGAAGACAAGGCGCATGGCGTCCGGCCGCTCCGGCGCGCGCATCAATTCGAAGCCGCACCGTACGCCGCCGAGAAACGAAAGCAGTGCTGCTGCATAGATGGAGAAGCTGAGCGCGCCCAGGCGCGCCGTATCCATGTACCCTGAGAGCGACACCAGCGCAGAGATGGCGAGCGGGGCCAGGGCCAGAAAGCCGAGGCGCAGGGCCGTGCGCGGCAGGAAGGGTGGCGGCTCGCTCGTCACGTCCGCCGGAATAGGGTGGCCGCGACCCAGCCGGCAAGCAGCGCCAGCAGCACCGTCATCACGCCGTAGAGGAACGAGGCGTCGGTCGCCAATTCATGGATTTGCCGCTCGATGCCCACACGCGAAATCCGGATCGGAATGCGCTGCGAGGAGACCAGCCGCTGGTCGCGAAACAGGTACGTGTCGGCAAAATACTCGTCGATCGGCGCATTGGCGGGCAAACGCACGACGGCGCGGAAGAGGCCACCCTGATACATGGTTAGGCCGCCGCGCTCGTTCTCGCGCGGCGGGCCGACGTACCATTGATAGAGGCCCTGTTGCGTGCGCAAGCGCACCAGCGCTGCGCGATACGCGGACGGATCGCCGCCTGCAGGAATGGCGCTTGCAAGATCGGCTGAGGCGGCCGGGTCGAGTTCGTAGCGCCAGATCGATTGGGGGCTGGCGATCTGGCGTAGTGGACGATTGCTGAGCACGGCAAAGAACGTGGGCGCCGTCTCGAAGCGGACGGGGTCACCGTTCACCCATAGTCCGAACACGCGCCGTTTGTGCATCACGATGGCGTCGTCCGGCGGGCCGCGCAGCACGACGACGATGTCGCCCCGGCCGCGCCGATCCGGGTTCACGCCGAACACGGTGATGTAGTAGCCGCGATAGTCGGAGCTAACGGAAATCTGGTCCTCGGCCACGCCGGCCGGCAAATCGTTGGCGACGTCGCCGGGCGCTTGCGCGCGCGCCGGCGCTACACACACCAGCAAGGCCAACACGATCAGGAGGCGCCTCAAAACAGGCCTCCGCCGAGCACGTAGGTCTCCTCCGGCGAGATCACTAGGTCCCACAGGAACTTGAGACTGGCGAGGATCAGGATGGCGCCTAGCACGCCGCGCAATTGCTCGCTTCGCATGCGCGCGCCGAGCCGTGCGCCCAGCTGTGCGCCAACGACGCCGCCAAGCATGAGTAGCGCCGCCAGCACCAGATCCACGGTCTGCGTCGCTTGCGCCTGCAGGATCACAATCAGCGAGGTGACGATCAGCACCTGAAACAGCGATGTGCCGATGACCACGTTGGTTGGCATGCGCAAGAGGTAGATCATGGCCGGGATCAGCGCGAAGCCCCCACCGATGCCCATGATCGCCGCGAGCGCGCCGACACCGAAGCCCAGCACCAGAGGCGGGATGACGCTAATGTAGAGGCCCGAGCGCGGGAAGCGCAGGCGAAAAGGCAATGTGTGCGCGACTGTCTTCGCCGGACGGCGCAGGATCGACACGCTCTTCAGCTGGCGCCCGCGCATCATGGCGTAGCTTTCCGACACCATCAGCACGCCAATGCCGGAGAGCAGCAAGAGATAGAGCAGCGAGACGATGAGATCGAGTTGGCCCAGCCGCAGCAGCCGCTCAAACAGCCATACGCCGGACACGCTGCCGACGATGCCGCCGATCGCGAGCAGCATGCCCATGCGCCAATCGACCGACTTGCGCCGCGTCTGCGTCATCATGCCGGAAAACGAGGTCGCGGCGATTTGACTTGCGCCCGTCGCCACCGCGACAGGCGCGGGGACGCCGAGGAACATCAATGACGGCGTCATGATGAAGCCGCCGCCCACGCCCACAAGCCCAGACACAAATCCGACGCCGCCGCTGACCAATAGGACAAGCAGCACGTTCACCGGCATTTCGGCGATCGGCAGATAGATCAAAATCCAGCTCTGAACTTGAGGCCGCAGCCGGGCTCACGCGGTAGCCCTTATGGGCGCCGTCGCAGCCGGAGGCAACGCCGAGTTGGCGTGAAGGCGGCGTCAAATCCCCGCTGGTGGGACGGGCTTAGGTTCCGCTGCGCTGAGCCGCCCACGGACGTGGGCCGAACTCGCCATTGGCGACCGCGCTTGCCGCACGCGGGCGGAAGGCTTGCGCACGCGCGCGCGCCTGCTCCACCTGAATTTGCGGCAATTGCGCCTCTAGCGCGGTGGCGCGGGTGCCGGCGTCGGCGTCGCCCTGACGCGAGGCGACCATGAACCAGAACAGCGCCTCCGAGGGGCTCGCGTTCACTCCGCGGCCCTGCTGGTAAAGGACGCCCAGATTGTATTGGCTGTCGGCGACGCCCAACTCCGCGGCTTGGCGGAACCAGCGGAACGCCGCCGCTTCATCTAGCGGTGCGCCTTCGCCGCGCGCGAAATAGACGCCGAGATCGTGCATCGCGCGCCGATTGCCGGCGGCGGCGGCCCGCTCCGTCCATTGCCGCGCGATGTTGAGATCGGTCGGGACGCCTTCGCCGCGTTCGTAGAGCTTCGCTAGGCGATATTGGGCCATTGCGAAGCCGCGATCGGCGGCGCGCCGGAGCAGCGTCACCCCTTCTTGCGGGCGGCCAGCGCCAATGCGCTGCAGCGCCAGTTCGTATTGCGCGGTCAGGTCGCCCGATTGTGCCGCTTGTTCGAGCGTCACCGTGCGCGGCGCCAACGGTCCCGCGACGACAGGAGCGGAAGCGGGTTGTTGGATCGAGCCGGTTTGCGCCACTGGTGGCGGCGTTGCCTCGGCAGGTGCGGCGTCCGGCGCCACCAAGCCCTCGACCGGCGCCTCGGCGAACGGATCGACGGCGGTTTCGGTCGCGGCTGGAGCGGCGGCAGTTGGCGTCTGCGCAGGCTCGGCGTCCTGCGCGGGTTCGGTGGGCGCGCCTTGCTGTTGGGTCCAATAGAACGCGCCAGCGCCCAGCAAAACAGCGGCGGCCGCCCCCCAGAGGATAACGCGGCTCGGGCCACGCAGGCTGAGCTTCGGCGTTTCACCGCTTTCGCGCTGCTGCTGTTGCTTCGGTTGCGCCTGCGCCTGGGCGGCCTTGCGCGCGTTAGCGAGATAGTCGTTCTTGCCGGGCGGAGGCGGCGGCTCATGCGTATCGAGCACTGGCGCCGCGGCGGACAGGTCAAGCGTCGCCTCTTCACTTACTGGAGCATCAGCGGGCGGCGGGAGGTCAAAGGTCTCCGCTTCGCCGAACATAAGTTCGTCAGTGCTCGATATGTCTTCCACTGGCGCTGCAACCGCAGTCGTGAGGTCATCGTCCGGCGACCAGAACGGATCGTCATCGGCCGGCGGAGGGGCGACAGCCTCCAGCTCCTCAATCGTCGGATCGTCAATCAACAGATCATCGTCCGGTGATATCTCGATCGACTTGAACTCCGGCAACGGCTCGTTGTCGTCCACGTCCTCGACGACAAAGTCGTCATCGAGCAGGTCGTTGGCGTCTTCGGCAAAATAGATGTCGTGATCGTTCGGCACGGCCACGGGCGCCGCTGCGCGCGGCGGCAACGGCGCGGCGCGCACTGGCTCCGCAGGCGGCGTATAAGGCTCCGGCGTGCGGTCAAAAGCGGGGAAATCATCCATCCGCCGCGACGGCGTCGGCATGGCCGAGAACGGTTCGGCGGCCTGCGGCGCGTCGTGCGCGTTTTCGTACTGCTGCAGTTTGCTGGCGACGCTGGAAACCGCCTTCTGCACCGGCGCAATGGCTTCGGCGGAGTGCGTCTCCACTTCGGCCAAGCGATCCATGATCGAACTGATCGCTTCCGCCACGCGTTGACTGGCGCGCTCTTCGCTGTCGAGCACACGCTCACTCAGGTCGCGCGACAGCGTCTCATGGCGCTGGTTGAAACGCTCAGCCATGCGCGCAACTTGCTCGCCGACGTGCTCGATCGCTTGCGCACTGCGGGTTTCCACAGCGCCAACGCGCTCTTCCAGGCGCTCGGACAGACGTCCGACTTCGAGGCCCATACGGTCGAACGCTGCGGCTTCTCGGCGCTCGATCTCGTCGAAGCGCTTTTCGAGCGTTGCGCCCATGCGCGAGAGCTCTTCGCGTACAGCCGATGCGGCGGCGTCGTCATTGCGCGCTTCGACACTGCGCAGGCGCTTGTCAACGGTTTCCGACATGCGCTTGATTTCAAGTGAGATGGCTTCGATCGTCTGCGCTTGGCGGCGTTCGGCGGAGGCGAGGCGACGGTTCACATCCGCGAGCGCATCCTGCAATTCCGGCCCGCCGGCGCCTTGCAGCGCGGCCTGTAGTTGGTCCTGCAGTTCGCTGCGGGCTTCGCCAACCATTTGTTGGACCGACTGCGCCATCGTATCCAGGCGCTGTTCGAGCAGCGCGCGCACCGCTTCGGTTTCTTGCGCGGCGGTGTTCTGCTCAACACGTGCGCCCAGTGAAGAGACGGTCTCTTCGAGCGTGCGAATGGCGGTGTTGGCCGTGGATTCCGTTTCCGCGATGCGATCGGTCAAACGCTGCAGCGCCTGATCCAATGTGCGCACCGCGCCATCGACTTCATCGAGCCTCTGGTTGCTCGCGCCGCCCGCTTCGATGCCGGCGATGCGGCGCTCGAATGCGGCGAGCGCTTCAGCGACCGGGCTCGCTTCCGTCTTGGTTTCGAGCGAGGCGAGACGCTCGGTGATGTCCTGCTGCGCTTGACGCAGATCGCTGACGTCAGCGCCGACGCCGCTTGTGTCTTCGACTTGCTTGATGCGCGCGGCGAGCGTGAGCTGCGCGTTGCGCAAGTCCGCGATGGCGGCCCCGGCCGCCTGGCGCAGGCCCGCGGTGGATTCGCGCGCGCCAGCTTCGGCGCGTTCGATCCGTGAGATGAGCGCTGCGTGTTCGCTCTTGAGTTCGTCCACGGCGCCGACGCGCCGTGAGATTTCGCTTTCGAGCCGCACCACTTCTTCCAGCAGCGCTTCGCGAGTGCCGCGGTTCTCGGTTGCGGTTTCGCTGCGCACTTCCTGGATCGCGGTTTCGACGGCGCGGCGGGTTGAGGTTTCCGCATCCGCCAACCGTTCCGACATTTCTTCTTGCAGCCGGCGCAATTCGGCGACGGCGTCTGCGGATGCCTCTGAGGCTTGCCGCGCCGCTTCCTCGGCGACGTTGCGCGCCTGTTCGAGCGTCTGTGCGATGGCTGCGTCGCGGTGCTCCATCTCCGTGGTCAGGAACGAAGCGGCCGCCTCGGCGCGGCGCGCGACCTCCTCGGCGACCGCGGCTTGATGCTCCAGCCGTTCCTTCTCGCCCGAGAGTTCGGACTTGGCCCCATCGAAGGCGCGGCGGCTTTCGTGCACGGCCCGTTCGGCGTCTTCGAGACGTCCGCTTAGGGTTTCGCCGGCGGCACGGAATTGATCGAGCGCCTGAGCGATGCGCTCGGCGCTTTCGGTTGAAGCAGCTTCCGCGTCTTCAACGCGCGCCGCCAAACCGAGCACGGAGCGGTCAATCGTGGAGACGGCGCGATCCAGGCCGGTGACCGCCAATTGCGTGCGGCGCTCAATCGATTCAATGCGCTGGGCGAGACGCGTTGGATCGACCGGACGGCCGCCGCCGCCCATGTTCCAGTCGTCGTCGCTCTCAGCCTCATCGACCAAGCCGCCATAACGCTGTGTGCGCGGACGCGCGGGCGTCTGCGCATGTTGCGGCATCGCGTGTTGTTGTGGCGCGCCGCCGCTCTGCCCATTAGCGAGCGCCTGATTGAGATATTCGCCAAGGCTCATGCCCTGGCGCGCCGCCGCTTCGCGCGCAGCTTCTCGCACTTTCGGGTCGATGCCCTTTACGCTCCAGCTTTGCGCGCCACTCATTCTCGCCCTCGCCGCGTTGCAACCGCGTTCTCACGTGGTCCACGCCCAACCCCCGGGCTCAAACTCGAAAGATTCGAGAATCGCCCACGACTTTGCAGTGTCGATCAAATGGGCGGCCGTGTTAATGGCGCGTAAAACAGTAAACGACCGGAAACCATACGCGCCGACGCGGCGATATTTCGGTGACGAAATGCATGGCGTTATTCGCAATCGAAGCTGCGCCTATGAAGTGACCGTTGCTCGTCGAAGCGAGGCGGTGCGCACTCCTGCCACGAGATCGAAACGATGCCTGCAGCGCTAGGGTTTTGCCGTCGTGACGAACCTCGCCTGTATGGCATTTGCCCGTTCCAGGTGGGGCGGTGAGGGCCAAGGACCGGGCGCTTTCTCGCTAGCCGGTCCTCGATGGATTCATGCGTTGAGGGTGACGACTTTGCATGACGTGACGTCATATGACGTTGCGTCAATGCGCGCCCATTGTTTTGGTGTTGGCCGAGCTTTGCCTACGAACAAAGGCGCGTGAAGCAGGATTAATGACACGAGCGTCAACTTACATTGACGTTTGCGTAAACGGAGGTTACCCCTATCTCATAACAAGACGACGATGGGGAGTCCGCCATGGCCAAGAGCGACCGCACCTACACCATTTCCCAGCTTGCCCGTGAGTTCGAGGTGACGCCGCGCGCGCTGCGTTTTTACGAGGATAAGGGCCTGTTGACGCCGCGTCGCGACGGCATGAACCGGGTCTATTCGTACAGCGATCGCGGTCGCTTGCAGCTGATCCTGCGGGGCAAACGCGTTGGCTTATCACTCATCGAGATCAAGGAAATTCTCGATCTCTACAAAGTCGACCAGCGTGCTCAGGCCCAGACGGCGCTGAAGAAGTACAAAGCGCGCATCGTCGCGCTCGAAGCGCAGCGCGAAGATATCGACGCCGCCATCGACACGCTGACGGACGCCATCGCGCAACTGGAAAAGTTCCTGGCCAAGCCCGCTGCGCCCGCGGCGATGGGCGCGGCGCGCGCCTTCGAAGCGGAAGCCAAGAAGCGTCTCGAAGACGCTCATTGAGTGCGTAGTCAGTAGGGCTTAGTCAGTAGGGCGCGCCTACTGACCACTGACTATTCACGACTTGACCAGTCTCGGGAGCCGGCGATGCCGACGTACACTGCACCGTTGAGAGAATTCCGCTTCCTGTTGAAGGACGTGCTCGACATCGAGCGCTATTCGAATCTGCCGAGCTTCGCCGACGCGCCGATGGATTTGATCGACCAGGTGCTCGAAGAGGGCGCCAAGTTCTGCGAAGGCGTACTGGCGCCGTTGAACAAGGTCGGCGACGAGCATGGCTGCGTTCGCCATGACGACGGCTCGGTTACGACGCCGCCTGGCTTCAAGGAAGCTTACAAGCAATTCGTCGATGGCGGCTGGCCGGCGCTGTCCAGCGATCCGAACTATGGCGGCCAAGGCATGCCTCATGTCGTGGCGCTGGCGTGGAGCGAAATGTGCTCCAGCTCGAACATGGCCTTCACCATGTATCCGGGCCTCAGCCACGGCGCATATGAAGCCATCCATCATCATGGCAGCGACGAGCAGAAGAAGACGTACCTGCCGAAGTTGGTGACCGGCGAATGGACCGGCACCATGAACCTGACCGAGCCGCATTGCGGCACAGATCTGGGCATGCTGCGCACGAAGGCGATCCCGCAAGCGGACGGCAGCTACCGCATCACAGGGCAGAAAATTTTCATTTCCGCCGGCGAGCATGATCTCGCCGGCAACATCATCCATCTCGTGCTCGCGCGCATCGAAGGCGCGCCGCAAGGAACGAAGGGCATCTCGCTCTTCATCGTGCCGAAATTTCTGCTCGACGCGGACGGCAACCCCGGCAAGCGCAACGGCGTCGTCTGCGGCAAGATCGAAGAGAAGATGGGCATCCACGGCAATTCGACGTGCGTGCTGAACTATGACGACGCCACTGGCTTTTTGATTGGCCAGGAGAACAAGGGCCTGATGGCCATGTTCACGATGATGAACGTGGCGCGGCTTGGCGTTGGGCTGCAGGGCTTGGCGCAGTCGGAGGTCGCGTATCAAAACGGCGTCGCGTACGCCAAGGATCGCGTGCAGGGCCGCTCCATCACCGGGGTGAAAAACCCGAGTGGCCCGGCCGACCCGATTATCGTGCATCCCGATATTCGCCGTATGCTCATGGACGCGAAGGCGTTCAACGAAGGCGCGCGCGCGTTTGCTTTCTGGACGGCCGTGCACGGCGACCTGCTGCTGGTCTCGCCGGACGAGAAGGTGCGCGAGAAGGCCGAGGACTACATGGCCATCATGACGCCGGTGATCAAAAGCTACCTCACCGACAAAGGCTACGCCAACGCCACCAATTGCCAGCAAATCTTCGGCGGCCACGGCTACATCGAAGAACAAGGCATGAGCCAGTTCGTGCGCGATTCACGCATCGCCATGATTTATGAAGGCGCCAACGGCATTCAGGCCCTCGATCTGGTTGGCCGCAAGCTCGGCGCCAATGGCGGGCGCGCGATTTTCGCGTTCTTCAACGAGATCGACGATTTCGTGCACAATCACGAAGACGACGCCGAGTTGAAGGAATTCGTCGACGCGCTGCGGGATGTCAAAGGCCAGCTGCAAGATGGCGCCATGTGGCTGATGCAGAACGGCATGACCAATTTCGACAATGCCGGCGCGGCGAGCCACGATTTCCTGAATCTCTTCGGCGTCACCGCGCTCACCTATATGTGGACGCTGCAAGCCAAGGCCGCGTACGCCGCCAAGAAGAATGGCGGCGCTGGCGACGGTTATTACGACAACAAGCTGGTGACCGGCCGCTATTTCCTGGCGCGCATCGTGCCGGACGCGGGCGCTCATTTGGCTAAGCTCAAGAGTGGCGCCGGTCCGGTGATGGCGCTCGCGGCGGAGGCGTTCTAATGGCCGATGCACCCGATCCCAAAGGCGCCATGAAGATCGTGCTCGACAAGGAAATCGAGCAGGCAAAGGCGGAGGTGGAGAAGCTGCAGAAGGAAGGCGCCGACGCCGCCAAGATCGAGGCTGCGAAAAACAAACTGCGCTATCGCCAAATCCAGCGCGCGCAGATGGGGCCGTGATGGCGAGCTACACCGCCACCATTAGTTGGAAGCGCGGCGACGCGGCTTTTAGCGACGGCAAGTATTCGCGCGCGCATGAGGTTTCTTTCGACGGCGGTGTCAAGGTTGCCGGGTCTTCGTCGCCGCACGTCGTGCGCGTGCCGCTGTCACGCGAAGATGCGGTCGATCCCGAGGAAATGCTCGTGGCGGCGCTCTCGACGTGCCACATGCTCACGTTTCTGGACATCGCGCGGCGCGCCGGTTTTGTCGTCGATAGCTACGACGACATCGCCGAAGGCGTGATGGCGAAGGACGATCGCGGCCGGCTTGCCGTCACCAAGGTGACGCTGAAGCCGAAAATCGCCTGGTCCGGAGAGAAGCAGCCAAGCGCCGCCGACCTTCACGACCTGCACCACAAGTCACACGAGCTCTGCTTCATCGCCAATTCGTTTCGCGGCGAAGTGGTGATCGAACAATAGTTTGCCGCGCTTTCGCCGGCCCGGCGGAAGCGGTCTGCGGAGTAGGCGCGAAGCGCGCGCCCGGGACGACTCCGGTCCCATCCAGGGCGAAAGCGGCGCGAGCGCCGCGAACTGGAGTGAAGTACATGGCTGAGGCCTACATCTACGACGCGGTGCGCACGCCGCGCGGCAAGGGCAAGAACACCGGCACGCTGCATGAAATGACGTCGCTGTCGCTGGCGACGCAGGCGCTGGCCGCTATCCGCGACCGCAACAATCTCGATACCTCGAAGGTCGATGACGTCTATCTCGGCTGCGTCACGCCGATCGGCGAGCAGGGCTCCGACATCGCCCGCATCGCGGTGCTGAACGCCGGCTACGCCGAGACGACCGCGGGCGTGCAAGTCGATCGCTTTTGCGCGTCCGGGCTTGAGGCGGTGAACATCGCCGCCGCCAAGGTGAAATCGGGCGAGGCCGATATGGCCATCGGCGGTGGCGTCGAAGCCATGAGCCGGGTGCCGATGGGCTCGAACGGCGGCGCCATGGCGTCGGACCCCACCTTCGCCATGCCGCACTATTTCGTGCCGCAAGGCATCGGCGCCGACATGATCGCGTCCAAGTACGGCTTCTCGCGTGACGATGTGGATGCTTACGCGATCCAATCGCAACAGCGCGCGGCGAAGTCGTGGAAGGAAGGCCGCTTCAAGAAGTCGATCGTGCCGGTGAAAGATCAGCTCGGCGTGACGCTGCTCGATCATGACGAGCACATGCGCCCCGATACGACCATGCAATCGCTGGCCTCGCTCGAGCCCAGCTTCAAAATGCAGGGCGAGGTGATGCCGGGCTTCGACGCCGTCATCCAGCAGCGCTACCCGGAAGTGGAGCGCGTCAATCACGTCCACCACGCCGGCAATTCGTCCGGCATTGTCGATGGCGCCGCTGCTGTGCTGATCGGCACCAAGGAAATGGGGCAAGCGCTGGGCCTGAAGCCGCGCGCGAAAATTCTGGGCGGCGCCTCGATCGGGTCGGAGCCCTCGATCATGCTCACCGGCCCGGAATTCGTGACCCGCAAGCTGCTGACCAAGCTCGGCATGACCACCAAAGACATTGATCTTTGGGAGCTGAACGAAGCCTTCGCCGCGGTCGTTCTGCGTTGGGTGCAGGCGCTCGATCTCGACATGGAGAAAGTCAACGTCAATGGCGGCGCCATCGCCATGGGCCATCCGCTTGGCGCCACGGGCGCGATGATCCTCGGCACCATGGTCGATGAACTCGAGCGCTCCAACAAGGAGCGCGCGCTGATCACGCTCTGCGTCGGCGGCGGCATGGGCACGGCGACAGTGATTGAGCGTGTGAACTAGTGAGCAAGAGCTGGCGGTGCCTCATCGCGCCGCCAGCTTTATTCTAGGTGAGAACAAGAACAGGAACGCGAAGGGGTAGTCGGATGGAAAACTTCAAGATCGACGTTGATGGCGACGGCATCGCTCTCGTCACGTTCGACGTGCCCGGGCGTTCGATGAACACGATCACCGCCAGCGTCATGCGCGACCTGGTGACGCTCGTTGAGAAGATCAAAACCGACGACAAGATCAAAGGCGTTGTGCTTGCCTCAGGCAAGGACAGCGGTTTCTGCGCCGGCGCCGACCTTGGCGAACTGAATCAGCGCGGCGGCGAAGCTGCGCCAAAAAGCGAAGAAGAAAAGCTCAAGCATCAATTCGACGGCGCCTTCACGCTCAACAAGTCGCTGCGGGCGCTGGAAACCTGCGGCAAGCCGGTGGCGTGCGCGCTGGAAGGGTTGGCGCTTGGCGGTGGTTTGGAAATCGCGCTGGCGTGTCATTATCGCGTCGCCGCCGACAATCCGAAGATCAAGCTCGGCCTGCCGGAAGCGAAGGTCGGTCTGTTGCCGGGCGCTGGCGGCACGCAACGCCTGCCGCGCCTGATCGGCGTGCAGAACGCGGCCATGATCATTCTGCAGGGCGGCGACAAGAACCCGCAAGAAGCCAAGGGCCTGGGCTTCGTCAACGAGGTCGTGGCGCCGGGCAAGACGATTGAAGCGGCGAAGGCGTGGGTGAAGGCGAACCCGAAGGCGGTCGCACCGTGGGACGTCAAAGGCTATCGCGTGAAGGACGGCCCCTATACGCCGGGCGGCGCCATGGCCGCGGTCGGCGGGGCGGCCATGGTGTCGAAGCAAACCAACCTCAACTATCCCGCTCAACGCAACATTCTCGCGGCCATCTATGAAGGCTCGCAGGTGCCGATCGACGCGGCGCTGCGTATCGAAAGCCGCTATTTCGTGAAGACGGCGAACACGCCGCAAGCCAAGGGCATGATCCGCTCTCTGTTCGTGTCGATGCAGGCGTTGTCAAAAGGCGGCAATCGCCCCGAGGGTTTCGCGCCCTACGAGATCAAGAAGGTCGCTGTGTTGGGCGCCGGCCTGATGGGCGCCGGCATCGCTTATGTGCAGGCCAAGGCCGGCGTGGAAACCGTGCTGCTCGATGTGAGCCAAGAGAGCGCCGACAAAGGCAAGGAGTATTCGCGCAAACTGGTCGAGAAGGACGTTTCACGCGGCAAGATCAGCAAAGAGAAGGGCGATGCGCTGTTGGCGCTGATCACCCCGTCCACCGATTATTCGCTCATCAAAGGCGCCGATCTTGTCGTCGAGGCCGTGTTTGAAAACCCGGCGCTGAAAGCGGAAGTCACCAAGAAGGCCGAAGCCTTCCTCGGTGACAAGGCCGTGTTCGGCTCGAACACCTCCACGCTGCCGATTACCGGCCTCGCCGAAGCTTCGGTGCGGCCGGCGAATTTCATCGGCATCCACTTCTTCTCGCCGGTCGAGCGGATGGGGCTGGTCGAGCTGATCATGGGCGCAAAGACGACGCAGGAAACGCTCGCCAAAGCGGTCGACTATGTCCTGAAGATCAAGAAGACGCCGATCGTCGTGAACGATCATCGCGGCTTCTACACGTCGCGCTGCTTCGGCACCTACACGATGGAAGGCATGGAAATGCTGATGGAAGGCGTTGCGCCGGCCATCATTGAGAATGTCGGTCGCCAGTGCGGCATGCCGATGGGCGCGCTGGAAGTGTCCGACTCCGTTGGTCTCGATACCGCGCTGAAAGTCGGCAAGGCGACCGCCGAAGCATCGCAGCAGGATTACAAAAAAGATCCGCGCGGCGCCATGTTGTCTTGGATCGTGGAAGAGAAGGGCCGCGTCGGCCGCAAAGCCGGCAAAGGCTTTTACGAGTATGGCGCCGACGGCAAGCCCACGCGCATCTGGCCGGAATTGTCCAACAAGGTCGAGGTCAAGGTGAAGGAGTGCCCGCCGGCGCTGAAGCAGGAGCTGACCAAGCGCTTCCTTTTCCGCCAGTGCATCGAGGTCGCGCGCTGCTTCGAGGAGGGCGTGATCACCGATCCGCGTGACGCCGACGTCGGTTCGATTCTGGCCTGGGGCTTTGCGCCTTACACGGGTGGCTGTGTCAGCTATATCGACCTGTTCTGGGGAACCAGGAAGTTCGTCGAAGAAGCCGACCGTCTGGCCGATGCCTACGGCGAGCGCTTCCGCCCCAATAAGCTCCTGCGCGACATGGCCGCTAAGAACGAAAGCTTCTACGACCGCTTCAGCGCCAAGAAGGCGGCGTGACCTAAAACCAAACCTTAGCTTTTGAGGGGGTGCGCGCCACGCGCGCCCCCTTTAGTTTGGACCCATGACCACACTTACCGATCCGCTCACGCTTTCCCCGTCCGGTGTCACGCTGCCCAACCGTTTCGTGCTGGCGCCGCTGACCAATCTGCAGAGTCATCCCGATGGCGTGCTCTCGGACGACGAGTTCACCTGGCTGACCAAGCGCGCTGAAGGCGGTTTCGGACTGACCATGACGTGCGCCGCATCGGTGCAATACGAGGGCGTCGGCTTTCCCGGCCAGCTGGGCGTGCACGACGAGAAGCATCTGCCGGGCCTGACGCGGCTCGCGTCCGCGATCAAGAGCCACGGCAGCCACGCCGTGGTTCAGCTGCACAATGGCGGCATGCGCGGGCTGAAGCGCGAGGGCGTCAAGCTCATGTGTCCGTCCGACAACGCCGAGTTCGGCGCCGAAGCGATGACGCTCGATGAGGTCAAGCACGCGCGCGATTGCTTCATCTCGGCGGCACAGCGCTCGGAGCGCGCGGGCTTCGACGGCGTCGAGCTGCACGGCGCGCATGGGTATTTGATCTGTCAGTTCCTTAGCGGCGGCATCAACAAGCGCGACGATGAGTACGGTGGCTCGCCCGAAAACCGCGCGCGCTTGCTGCTTGAAATCATCGATGGCGTCCGCGCATCGACCAAGCCGGGCTTTTCGCTCGGCGTGCGGCTCTCGCCGGAGCGCTTCGATCTCGATCTCGGCGAAATCCGTGACCTGGCCCAGCGTCTCATGCGCGAGGCGAAGCTCGACTACGTCGACATGTCGCTCTGGGATGTGTTCAAAGAGCCGACGGACGAGGCCTACAAAGGCAAGCCGCTCGCTCAATATTTCACTGAGCTCGACCGCGGCTCAGTGCGCCTCGGCGCTGCCGGCAAGCTGGTTAGCGGAGAAACGGCCCGACGCTGCCTCGACTTGGGCTTCGATTTCGCCGTGATTGGCCGCGGCGCCATTCTTCACCATGATTTCGCCAAGCGCGTCGCCGCCGATCCGGATTTCAAGCCGATCGCGCTGCCGGTGAGCGAACAGCATCTGCGCGACGAGGGCTTGGGGCCGGTGTTCGTAAATTATATGCGCACCTGGAAGGGGTTCGTCGCCGAGGCTGCATAGGGCCTATGCCGGGCGCCTTATTGACTTCTCAACCTTTTCCCACGATATCCCCGCTCAGCGACCGTTCCCGGCCATCAAGCGCTGGTGAACGCGGTCCCAACGGAACGCCACCATCGACGTTCGGCTTTGAGCGCAAACACGCAGCTCGCCGCCTTTCTTCGCCGTCGCATCGTTCCTGAACTGATGAGCCGCACGCGCTGCGCGGGCGGCTGAAAGTATATCTGTGCCTTCCTTCCAAGACCTCGGCGTGTCCGCGCCGATCCTCAAGGCGCTCGACGCCGAGGGATACGCCACGCCGACTCCGATCCAGACCCAGGCGATCCCGATCGTCCTCGGCGGCCGCGATCTGATCGGCCTCGCGCAAACCGGCACCGGTAAGACGGCGGCGTTCGCGCTGCCGATCCTCGATCGCCTGATGCTGAACCGCAAGCACGCCGGCGAACGCTCGTGCCGGGCGCTGGTGCTCGCGCCGACGCGCGAACTCGCCGCCCAGATTGGCGATAGTTTCCGCGCATACGGCCGCTTTCTTGGCCTGAGCACGGCGGTCGTCTTCGGCGGCGCGTCGATGTTCAAGCAGAAGCAGGCGCTCTATCGCGGCGTTGACATCCTGGTTGCAACACCGGGCCGCTTGCTAGATCACACAGCGCAGCGTTCGCTGCGCCTCGACAAGGTCGAGATTCTCGTGCTCGACGAGGCCGACCACATGCTGGACATGGGCTTCATCCACGATCTGCGCCGCATCGCGACGCTGGTGCCGAAGAACCGCCAAACGCTGTTTTTCTCCGCCACCATGCCGCCGCCGATCGCCGAGCTGGCCGAGCAATTCCTGGAAAGCCCCGAGCGCGTGGCGGTGACGCCGGTGTCTTCGACCGCCGAGCGCGTAGAGCAGGCGGTCATCCACGTGGACCATTCGCGCAAGCAGGATTTGCTGCACGCTTTGCTGGCCAATAAGGCCATCAAGCGCGGGCTGGTGTTCGCGCGCACCAAGCACGGCGCCGATCGCGTCGTGCGCAAGCTTGAGGCGGCTGGCTTCGAAGCAGAAGCGATCCACGGCAACAAGAGCCAAGGCCAGCGCACGCGTGCGCTGGAAGCCTTCAAGAAGGGCAAAGCGCGCTTGCTGGTGGCGACCGAAATCGCCGCGCGCGGCATCGACGTCGATGACGTGTCCCACGTGATCAATTTCGATCTGCCCAACGTGCCGGAGCAGTACGTCCACCGCATCGGCCGTACCGCCCGTGCGGGACAAGGCGGCACGGCGATTTCCTTCTGCGCGCCGGACGAGCGGGCGTATCTGAAGGACATCGAAAAACTGACCAAGCAGGCCGTGCCGGTGATGCACACCGAGATGTCGTTGCCCGCGCCGAGCGCTGGTGACCGTACGCCGCGCCCAAAGGGGCCTGGCCGTCCGGCGCCGCGCAAGCATGCGCCGAAGAAGCATCACGCCTCGGAAGCGCATGGCAACGCGCACGCCAAGCAAGGTCATGGGCCCAGCCGCGCGCGTGACGAGGGCGATCGCCGCGACCGCAAAGGCAATGCCGTGTGGTCGAACAACGGCGCGCCGCCCAAATATCGCAAGCAGCGGAAGCCGAACGCACCGCGCTAGACGTACAACATTTCACTTGCGCTTGAGCGGGGCCGCGACTAAACCGCGCGCCCCATGCGTAAGGATATGTCGAAAGTCATCGTGGAGCGGCCGCGCAGCGGCCGTGCTGTGGCTGGGCTCAGCCCGGGCCGCACGCGCGCCGTCGTCGATGACGACGGCGTGCCGGTGCGCGCGGTTAAGAACCAGCGCGAACTGAAGGGCCGCGAGCGCAAAACCAAAAATCTGAACGAAACGCTCAACCCGCTGCGCCGCTATCTGGGCTCCAACCTCAACCGGCCCTGGAACAAGGTCTATTCCGAGATCAGCGAAAATCTGAAGGTGACGTCGGCGGTGCAGCAGCACGTGCGCGATCACTTGGAGGATTTCGTCGCGATCAGGACGCGCATGAAAGGCGGCAAGGTGGTCGCGGCCAGCAAATGGGGCCGGGGCGACATCCCGCTCGATGACGACTATCGCCGCTTCTACGTGCATCCACGCACCGGCATTTTGCGCGAGAACGAAAAGCGGCTCACCTGGCAACAATCGCGCCGCCGCGCCCGCGAGGCCGCAGCAGCCGAACTAGCCGCGCGCATGCGCGTCGTCGATGCATCGACGCAACTGCATATGTTCAATGGCGATTGGTGGGAGGTCAAGCTGCGCAGCATCAAGCGGCGCGACTATCGCGATGCGGCGGGGCGTTGGGTCTATTCCGAAGCGCCGTACGCGGACGTGGTGCGCGCAGCCAAGCTCAGCACGCTCCCGGAGCACGAGCTCTATGGTCGTCACGGCGTGTATGCGAGCGCCAAGCGACAGCTTTCCAAAGTCGAGATGAAGCGGCTGAAGCTGCGCTAGCTTGCGACACTCGCGTAGACGCCATCAATAAGGACGGCGATTCATGGCCGCCCGCTATCGCTGCAGAAATCTTCGGCAACTCTTCCTGCGCCGATAGCTGCTAGTCTCGTCGTGTGATCGGGAAATCGAAGTACGTGTCCGGAAATGGCTCTTCGCGCAGTGTGAAGTGCCACCATTCCTCGCGCAATGGCGCAAATCCGTGCGTTCGCATGACCGATTGAAGCGCGAGGCGATGCGCGCGCTGCGCGGCGCTCACGCTCTGGTCGGTCGGCCAGGAAATGGTGTCGAACAGGTCGTAGGCGCCGCCCATGTCCAATTCCTCGCCGCTGGCGAGATCGATGAGCGTGAGATCGAGCGTAGAGCCGCGCGAATGGCCAGAACGCTCCGCGATATAGCCGCGCGCGAATAGTTCGGATTTGTCGACGCGCGGATAGAATTCGGCCCTTGTGTGCTGGTCTTCGAGATCGCGCGCCCAAACCGCGAAGTCGGCGACGGCCCGCGCCGGGCGATAGCAATCGAACACTTTGAGGCCGAGCCCGAACGGCGCGAGATCCGTTTGCACCGCCGCCAATGCAGCGGCGGCTTCGCGCGTCAGCAAGCAGCGCGGCGCCTCATAGCCATCGATCGGGCGGCCGACGAAGTTGTGCGATCCAGCATAGCGCATGTCCACGACAAGGCCGGGCACAACAGTCGCGGCATCGACGAAGTGCTCAGGCGGCACTTGATCCTGCGCTTTCGCGCAGGTGACGCTGAACGCCAGCGCCGCTGCAACAAGAAGCGAACGCATCAGGCCCGGCATCTAAACGCTCTTGCCGCAGCCGCTGAGTGTTCTTCCATCGACCACGAGTTCCACCGTTGCGGGGTAGGGCTCTCCGCTCATGGCGTCGGCGCAAGGAAAGCGGCGCACATTTATAACGAGCGTGCGACCGTCGCGTTGCGTTTCGTAACGGATCGCGCCTTCGGCTGGGTAGGTCGGAATCGGCAGGGGAAAGTCTGTTACGGATTGGCCGTAATCGAGCAGCACGCGAATGCGATCGCGCTGATAGATGTCGGCGATCCAGCCAGGCTCCTGCCCGACAGCGCGGAAATCGACGCCGGCGGCGCGCGCATCCGGCCAGCTCGGCATTTGCGCCAGCGCCGCTTCAACGTCTTCCGGCGACGCCTCGGTTGCGATCGCAGCCGGCGTCTCTGCTTGCTGTGCAGGCTCAGCGCAGGCTGCCAACGTCAGAGCAAGAACAAGTGCGCGCATTATGTTTCTCCGCATGCGAACGCCGCCGCGGGGTGAGGCGCGGCGGCGTTGCAGATTGCCCGTTTCGAAGATCAGCCCTGGAAGGCGCTGATCAGGATTTCAACGCGGCGGTTGGCGGCGCGGCCGGTATCCGTCTCGTTGCTGGCGACCGGACGGCTCTCGCCATAGCCCGTGATGATGATGCGCTGACGATAAACACCGCCATTGATCAGCACCGACGCGACGTTTTGCGCTCGACGCTCAGACAGGTCGAGGTTGTAGTCGTCCGAACCGACGGAGTCGGCGTGGCCGTATACGTCGACCGTGGTTTGGTCGTACTCGCCCAGAATGCCGGCGACGTTGCGCAGCGTCGGTACAAACTGACTTTTCACCGCGTCCCGGTTGAAGTCGAAGGTCAGATCGGCCGGGAAGTTGAGGCGGATCTGACCTTGGTTCACCCGCGTCACGCCAACGCCGGTGTTGGCTAGGCGCTCGCGCAGGTTCTGTTCCTGGCGATCCATGTAGTGGCCGATGCCGGCGCCTGCGAGCGCGCCGATGCCGGCGCCGATCATGGCGTTGCGGCGATCGTCGCCGCCGGCCGCGGTGCCGAGAGCAGCGCCCGCGATGGCGCCGATAATGGCGCCGGTGCCGGTATTGTTGCGCGTGCGCTCACCGGTGACGGGGTCGACATTGGTGCAGCCGACGATGAGAACGACGGCCGCCAAAGCCGCCATGATTTTGGTGCGGATCATGATCCCTCCATATCCATTAGCCGGGCTGGTTGGGCCCGATCCGGTTTTAGAAGTGGTACTCGGCGCCTGAGCGCCAGATGAACGGTTCCCCTAATCGGGCGATCCCGACGAACTAAAGCGACTGAGCCGCCCGAATTGTTCCAATAATACCATATCCACCAATGGCGCTAACTGGTCGAGCGTCAGTCCGGCGTCGCCCGAAACGCGATAGGTCATCGTCAGTTTCGCGCCTGAGGCGTGCGGCGCAACCGTGAAGGTCAACACGCCGCTAACGCCCATTTCCTGCAGCGGGCCCAGGCCGCCGACCAAACGAAGCGTGCGGACGCCTTCATGCTCCATCACCAGCACCACGCGCATGTGCTCAACCGATTGGCCCTCACCCCAGCGCTCGCACCAGCAGCCGCCGGCTTGCATATCGAGCTGCAGCCGCCCGGCATCGCCCGAATAGGTGTGCGCGCCGTTCCACCAATGGCTGATCTGACCAAGCGAGCCCCAGACCTGCTCCGGCACCGCCGCGATCTCGGCTTCCGCTTGAATCACAAAGGCGCTGGCTGACGCCGATCTCACTTCCGCTCGGGCGGGCAGTGCGCCCGCTGCCGCGACTACAAATGAAACGGCGGCCAAGAGTGCGCGCATGATGAGTTCTCCCCGTTGATGCGGCTGAGCGAAGCCCGCTGTTGAATGATCAGTCAAGGAGAATTTGAACGTTCATTCAAATGTCGCGGCCCTGACATTAACCAAGTTTCAGCCGCCGTTGCGCGACACTCGGCGGCGGTGTCCAAAAGACCGCCCTCCGCCGTGGCTTCGGCCGATCTCGCTCAGGACCGCGCCAAGCGCGCTCGCCGGCTGCGCGCGGTTGGACGCGCGCGGGTTGAGAATGCGTGGCTGCGTTTGGGCGCGTGCGCCATCGTCGCCGCTGTGGCGATGTCGGTCATTGGCAACCCATCGCCGATCGTTTGGTTCGCGGGGCTCATCGTTGTCCTGGTCGCGGACCGCGAAATCTTCCGTCGTGTGCTGAAGCGCGTTGAGGCCGGCGATCCGCCGCGCAAGCGCTGGCTCGTCGTCTGGACAGCTTTACAGAGCGCCTACGGCAATGCGTTGGCGGCGTTGTTGTGGTTCTCGCCCTACGTGCCTGGTGAGACGCTAGCCGTGATCTATATGTGCGGCGGCATCGCCAACGCCGCGGCGACCTTGCGGGCTTCGCCTGTGCTTTCAGTCGCGGGCGCGGGCGCCACCATTGCGTTCATGCTCGGCTTGCCGCTGGCGGAGTATGTGCTCAATGGCATGCGCAACCCGCTCGATCTGATGCCGCTGGTGGGTGCGCTGCTGCTCATAGGATTTGGCGTGAAACTCTGGCGCAGCTTGCTCGCGTCCGATGCGGCGCAAGCGGAAGCAGAGGCCGCAGCGCTACGCGAACGGCAAGCGGCTGCGGCTGCCGCAGCCGCTAAAAGTCACGTGATTCAGCGCATGAACGACGAATTGCGCACGCCCATGTCGGCGCTGATCGGCGCCGCCGAACACTTGCGCCGCGCCGCAGCGACGCCTCAGGCGCGCGCTCATATCGCGACGCTGGTGCAAGCTGGCGAAGTGTTGAAGCTGGTGCTCGACGATCTGTCCGACCTCGATCGCTTGGAGAACGGCCAGCTCAAGATTGACGCCAAGCCCGCAGATCCACGCGAAGTCGCGCGCGGTGTTGTCAGCGCCTTTCGCGCCGCCGCCGCCGACAAGCGGCTGGAGCTATTTCTCGACATTGCGCCAGACACGCCCACACGCGTCGAACTGGACGCCGCGCGCGTCGGCCAAATTCTGTTCAACCTCGTCGCCAATGCGGTGCGCTTTACGCAGCACGGCGGCGTGCGCGTGCGCGTGTTGGCGCAAGCCTGTGAGAAGCCGGGCCACGCGCGACTGAGTTTCACCGTCGCCGATACCGGCGTCGGCATGTCCCGTTCGCAGATGGCGCTGATTTTCGCGCGTGATCGCGTCGGCGCGGAGGGGGCGGGCCTCGGCCTCTCTATCTCCGTCCGCCTCGCCAAACTCATGGGCGGTCAGATCACGGCGAAGAGCGAACTGGGCGAAGGGTCGGTGCTTGCTTTCATCATCGATGCGCCGGTGAGCGCCTCCGCCCACAGCAGCGCCGCCTGATCGGCCAGCTCGGCCAGGTGCTTGACGCCGCCAGCCACCCATGGTTTGCTCTTGCGAATTAATTGCAATAAGGGCTGGCGATGGTCGTCTTCCTGTTGCTCGGACCAAGCGGGCTTTCGGCGCTGATGGCGGCGAGCCGGCACGATTTGGGAAAGGGGCGCGCGTCCTCCCGCGATGCTTCCGAACCCTGCGCCTCCTCCGTCGCCATTTCGGCCATGCCGGCGGGGGAGGCGCATCATTGCCCCAGAAATCGCTCGAGTTTTCGTGACAGCGCCGAGGCATCGCGCAATTCGCACTCCCAAACCACCAACGATGACCAGCCGCACGCCTTGAGCGCTTCGACTGATGCGCGATCTCGCGTCACGTTGCGGCCGATCTTTGCGCGCCAGTAAGCGGCGTTGTCTTTCGGTTGGCGCGCGCCGCGCTTGCAATCGTGGCCGTGCCAGAAACAGCCGTGCACGAACACGGCCTTGCGCATCGAGGTGAATACCAGATCGGGTTTGCCCGGCAGATGCGCGCCGTTGAGCCGGTAGCGCCGCGCATAGCCAAGCGCACGCACTGCCGCCCGCACCGCGCGTTCGGGGGCCGTGTCGCGCCCCTTCACGGCGCGCATGACGGCGGATCGCTTGGCGGGGTCGAAGACGTCGGCGCGCATCACGCGCGCTTGCGCGCCAGCGCTGCGCCGGCGAGAGGCGTCAGCAGATTCTGCGAAAGCCAGCGCACCACCGGCACGCACACCGCGTCGCCAACCAGGTGCAGCGCGGCTGTTTGGCTCGCGGGCAACGGATAGTGTTCCGGAGCGCCCATCAGCCGCGCGGCTTCTCGCGGGGCCAGCAAGCGCGAGCGCACCTTTGCGCCTTCGACGAAAATCAGGATCTGACGGCTTGATCCGCCAGCCGGCGTACGCAAGCAGCCTGCAAGCCCGTCAAACCGCGCTTCTGCACGCTGCACGCGTTCGCCGTGCTCGATACGGATTCTACGGAATACAGCGCCTACCTCGCGACGTCCGCTTTCGCGCAACGCGTCGAGGCGCGTCCGCTGCAGCACGCTCATTTGCGACAGCAATCGATCCGTTTGCTCGTCGCTGTTCCAGCTGACGTTTGCGTCGTCGTCCAACAGATCGGCGAGGCGGGTGTTGCGTTTTGGCGGCGTCTCCAGATTCCACCAGACGAAGCGTTTGCGCAGCGCATCCGGCAAGCGCGCGACCACGCCGCGCAACGCCTGGGTATGAAACGGCTCGCTTGGACCTGACGAAATCAAGTGCGCAGGAGCGTGGCGCGCCGCGATGATGAAAAGGCGAGGCCGCGACTGCGGCGTGAACAGCGCCGCATCGATCTCGAGTGCGCCGACGCGGTAGCCAAGATCGTCGAGTGCGCCGACGAGCGCGGCGAAATCCGCGCCGCGATGCGAACTGAGCAAGCCGGTCACGTTTTCCAGTGCGAGCATGTCCGGTGCGCGCTTCTCGGCCGCCAATTTTTCGATCAGGCGATGGAAGCCCCAGAACGCGCCCGAACGCGGCGCCGCAAGCCCACGGCGGGCGCCGGCAAGCGAAAGGTCTTGGCAGGGAAATGACGCCCAAGCGAGCGCGGCCTCGCCGGGCAGGTCGGAGGCCGTGAGTTTCCAGATGTCGCCTTCGCGCATGTCGTTGCCGGGGAAGGCGGCGCGGTAGGCGGCGGCCTTGGCGGGGTCGATGTCGTTGGCGAAAACGCACGCGAATTCCGGCGCCAACCCCAGCCGAGCGAGTCCGCCGCCCGCGAAAAACTCCAAAAGTGGGGCGCCGGAATCACGCATCATGAGTCTATAATAACATTAAGCGAAGGGCCCTGGCGTCCATTACGGACCGCGGGCCGACGGGGGGTTGTCATGCGGACCTTGCTCCGCACCGCGATTTTCGGCTCAGCGCTGGCCTTGGGCGCGCTGGGGCTATTGGCTTGCCAGCGGCAGGCCGACACGCAGGCCGAGTCCGCACAAGCGCCAACCGATGCCGAGCGCGAGGCCGAGATCGCGGCCGAACAATTAGCCGCGCTCGGAGGGCCGGCAAGCGCTGAACAGCGCGCGGCTTACGAAGGTGAGTTTCAGGCCTCAGGTGGGATCGATGCGTTGGCGTCGCCCGAAGGCGGCGGCGGCGGCGAAGGCGCGTGGGAGCTGCGCCTGCTTGAAGATTACGCCCAGTTCTCGCGCCCGGGCCTCGGCGAAGACGGCGGCATTCCCGGCGAGCGCGACTATCGCGAGCGCGGCATGCGGGTTGTGGCTGGCGCGGTCACCGTCACCATCATGCAGCAGCCGTGCACGGCGAGCGGACTCGAACTGCCCTACGTCGCGCATGTGCTCTACGAGGGCGTGGCCTATCAAGGTTGCGCACGGCGCGGCATCGACGAAGGCGAGCGCCCGACATGGGCCTCTGTCTTGCCGGAGCTAATCCCGTCGATCGACGCGTGCCTCGCACAGGCGACATCGCAGCCGGTGCGCATCACGTTTGCCAGCGCGCTGGGCGACGGCGAATACACGGTGCGTCTGCGTGAGGGGAATGGCGCGCGGCGCGAGTGCATCACCACGGCCGGGCAGGTCTCGGTGTTCGAAACGCTTGGCGATCTCGACCGCCGCGGCGGCGAGGGCGATCCAGAGTTTCAGCGCGGCAGCGCGCAGCCGCGCGTCGCCAATTGCCGTGTCGTAGAGCCCGCCATCGCGCGCTCGGGCGAACAGCTCGGCTGGCTTATCCGCAGCACCTGCTAGACGCGGCGTTCGTCGCAAACAGATTGCCCCGCTGAATGCGATCGTCCCTGCTCGTCCGCAAGCGAGGGAGACATCGCATGCTGCTGGGACCGCGCGCGCACGCCGAGCGAGTGGAATTGTCGCTTTCATTGGTGCGGATCGGCTTGGCGGTGCTGATCTTCATTCACGGCGCTTTTCGCGCCAGCCATTGGGATCCGTACGTCACCGGGTTTGGCGAATGGCTCAGTTCGATCGGCTTTCCGCAGGGCTATTACTGGGCCGCCGCAGTCACGCTGTACGAATTGATCGCCCCGCTCTTCATCCTCGCGCGTCGCTTCGTGACGCTCGCATGCCTGGGCCATATCGGCATCATCGCGCTTGGCGCGGTGCTTGTTCACTATCCTTCAGGCTGGTTCGTCGTCGGCGCTGGGCGCAACGGCATGGAATATTCGGTGCTGTTGCTGATCGGCTTGGCGGCTGTCGCGTGGGCCTATGCGCCGACGCGCGCTAGAACAGGTTGAACGGCCAGATCGTCGCCAGCCAGTGGCTCAGCCAGCCGGCGGCGATGACGCCATATTTGGTGAAGAGATAAACCCAGATCACGGAGCCCACAGCGCACGGCACGGAGAGCAGCAACAGCAAGCCGTCGCGCTGCATAAGCGCCAGTGCGGTCAGCGTCACAGTCACGCCCGGAGACAAGTTCGCGCCCCAGATCGGCAAGATCAAAACCACCGCCATCACGAACGTCTGGAATCCGACGAACGACGTCACCGGCCAGCGCGTAAGAAACGATAAGCGCGGCTTGATCAGATATTCGACGCGCTGCAGGCCTTTGATCGCGGTTTGCAGCGCGCTGCGGAAGCCAGCGCGTGGAAACGTCCATGCGCGGACTTGCGCCGGCAGCCACAAGCGCCGCTGCCCGAACAGCAAGCCGAGCGCCGGCGCGATCATCAGAATGCCAAACACCGTCGATATGCCGGGAATGTTCGGCACGCACATCGGCAGCGCCAGCACCAAGAGCAGGACGCCGTGCGCGCGCGAGTCGAGTTGGTCCACCAATTCCCCGACGCTGACCTTTTCGCCTGGAAACGCCTCGGCCAGCTCTTCGAGCAATGCGGAGGCGGATCGCGCGCCGGCGTGCGGGGGTGGGGAATGGGCGTTCATGGGGCTCGGCGCGGAAAGTCACATGGGGCGCCGGCGGAACTTTGACCAGTGTCCAAGCGACGCGTGGCGGTTCGGCGCGACGTTCAGACCTCATCAACCGGTGCGGCGTAGCCCGGTTGCATTATGGGGCGTGGATCGCTGATCGCGTTGCTAAGCGCGGCCGTGCTAGCGGCCGGCTGCACCGGCGCGCGCGCCCCGCGCGAACTGGCCGGCCTGTGGAGCGCGGGGCCGGCGGCGTGCGCGGCCGGCGTTGGCGTTCGCTTCCGAAACGACGCGATCGAGGCCGTCTATGACCGGCAGGTCGAAACGCTCTTCGAGCATCCCCGCTATCATGTCGAAGAGGGTGGAGAGGGGTTTCGCGTGCGGGTGACTTACGAACTCCCGCGCCTCGCTGGTGGTGCGCGGAGCGTAGGCGCACACGGCGTCTTGGTGCTGGCGCGCCAACCCAACGGCAAGATCGCGCCGATGCGTCACACTTTGGTTGATCCGCGCACAGGCGCCGCGCGCATGCGCATCGCCGGCGACCCCGCCGCGCGGCTGCTGACTCTAGAGCCGTGTGGCCCCGATCATCCCTGGCGGCAGGGGATACGCGGCCGGACATGAAAACGCCGCCGGCGTGAGCCGACGGCGCAATCTTGAACCCTAAGCGAAGCGCTTAGTTCGCGGCTTGCTGGGTGGCCGGCGCTTCGCCGTTGCAGCGGGCAAGTTCGTCGGCGTTCAGTTCATCGCCGGCCGTGCCGTAGGCGGTCACGCGGGCGCCGTGCTCACGCACGAACTGACGGCAAGAGCGGACATTGGCGCCGTGGCTGGCGCGCGCGACGCAGGTGTCGCCTTCGCAATTCCACAGCGTGTTGATGGCGATGACGCGGGTCGCTTGGCTGACCGGCTCGGCCAGGCGCACCGTGTAAACGGCGTCGCGGGCGTAGGCTGCGCCGATGAAGCTCATGCTGAGGACGGCGGCGGCGAGAATGGACTTAGCGGCGGACATATTGGGTACCCTCCAGGTGGTCGCGCTGCTTGGGGAGGAGCGCTGGTTGTCACCTTGCCCTGTTCGCTGATTGCTGACAAGAGAAAATTGAAGGAATGGAAAAATATTCACTGATTGCTACTTGCCGTTGTGGCCGCGCCAGTCGCGCCAATCGTTAAAATGAGAGGCGCCAGGGCAAGGGTGGGTTAACTTGGTCCTCTGAGCAGCGTCCAGGGGACGCGCTCCGGGCAGGGGGACAGCAGCCATGACCATTTACAAATTCGCGGTCGGCTTCGTTTTGACAGTGGCGATGATCGCTGTGCTGACCATGGCCGCGCTGGTGTTCAGCTCGCGCGACTTTCAGTTCGGCGTCTCGCAACTGGCGCCTGAAACCAACGGGCTGGTGTCCTTTGCCCAGCTCGACACGGCGCACGCGCAGATCGTCGATATCGAAACCGAGTCCGCCGGCCCCCGCGGCGAGGAACTTGAGATCCGCCAGCAGATCGCCGTCATCGATCAGCAGGTGCAGAACGCCGAGAGCGCGCTCAATGACGCGCGCGCGGAAATGGTGGGCGCCATCGCCACGGTGGAAGAGCGCGCGCAGGTGCAAGCCGCCGTCAGCGCCGCCGCCGATATGACGGCGCAAGGTTTGTCGCAACGCGTCAACACGCTGGCGGCGCGCCCCGGCCTGACGCCGACCGACCAGCAGACGGTCGCGCAATTGCAGGCGCAAGTCGGGCAAGTCGCGCAACAGGAAGCCGCACTCGATGAACGCAGCGCCGAGCGCGCCGCACTGGTCGCGCGCCAACGTCTCGTCGCCGGGCAAGTGACGGAAGCCAATCGCCGCATCCTGGCGCTGCAAGCGAATGTCGTCAGCAATACCGATGCGTTCACGCGCATTCAGGGCGAGGCGCAAGCGCTGCGCAGCATGAGCCCGTTCGGCATCAGCGCATTTCTGGCGCAAGGCCATCCGGCTCTGTTGTCCACCATGCTGGTGTTGCTAATGGGCGCGCTCGGATCGCTGCTCTATCTCTTTCCCGCGTATCTCAACCGCGCCGTGCCGGTGACGATGGCGGAGATCGCGGTGCGGCTCGTCTTCGGTATGTGCGCCGCGCTGGCGTTCTACGTGCTCGCGAACGCGGCCATTGCCGGGTTTTCGATCGCCGCGACCTCCGAGAGCGCCACGACTTCGGCAATGCTCAATCCCTTCACTGTGTCACTGGTGGGCATCGTCGCCGGCGTGATGTCGGAAGACATCGCCAAATGGATCCAGGATCGCGGGCGCGGCATATTCCAACAGGGCGCCCCGCCCGCGCCGGCCGCCGCAGCCGATGACGCCGCGACAGGCGGCGGCCTGATCAACAACCAAGCCATTTCGTAGCCTTTAGCGTATCGGCGACGACGCGGCGGGCTTTCCCGCGCGGCTGCGCGCGCCTAGGGTGCTGCGCAATATAAGGAGAAACGCCCATGGGTCGCGCCGTCATCGTCTCTTACGCCCGCACTGGCCTCGCGAAATCGGTTCGCGGCGGTTTCAACGACACGCACGGCGCGGTGATGACGGGGCATGCGATCAAGCATGCGGTGGCGCGCTCAAAGCTCGATCCGGCTGAAATCGAGGATGTCGTGATTGGCTGCGGCGCTCCGGAGGGCGCGACCGGCCAGAACATCGCGCGCCTTTCGCTGATCCGCGCCGGGCTGCCGGTGACGACGTCGGGCGCCACCATCAATCGCTTTTGCTCATCCGGCCTGCAGGCGATCGCTCAGGCATCGCACTACATCATGAGCGAAGGCGCGAAGGCTGCTGTCGGCGGCGGCGTGGAGTCGATTTCGCTCGTGCAAATGAGCGGCAAGGCCAATCGCTATCGCATCACCGAAGACGAACTGATGGAAACCAAGCCGGCGCTTTGGATGCCGATGATCGAAACGGCTGACATCGTCGCGCAGCGATACAATGTCAGCCGCGACTATCAGGACGAGTATTCGCTGCGCTCGCAGCAGCGCATCGCGGCGGCGCAGGCGAATGGCCTATTCAAGGACGAGATCGTCCCGCTGGCGACGAAAATGAAGGTCGTCAACAAGGAGACGAAGGAAGAAAGCTTGGTCGACTACACAGTCACGAAGGACGAGTGCAATCGCGCCGACACGACGCTCGAAGGTTTGGCGAAGCTCGAACCGGTGCGCGGGCCTGGCAATTTCGTGACCGCTGGCAATGCGAGCCAGCTTTCGGATGGCGCCGCGGCGGTTGTCCTGATGGACGAAAAGGAAGCCGAGAAGCGCGGCGTAAAGCCGATGGGCGTGTTCAAGGGTTTCGCGGTCGCCGGCTGCGAGCCCGACGAGATGGGCATCGGGCCAGTGTTTGCGGTGCCGCGCCTGCTGCAACGCCACGGCCTCAAGGTGGACGACATCGATCTTTGGGAGCTCAACGAGGCGTTTGCGTCACAATGCCTCTATTCGCGCGACAAGCTCGGCATCGATCCCGAGAAGTACAACGTCAATGGCGGCTCGATCGCCATCGGCCATCCGTTTGGCATGACGGGGGCGCGCCTTGTCGGCCACGTGCTGATGGAAGGACAGCGGCGTAAGGCGAAGCACGCGGTTGTGACGATGTGTATCGGCGGCGGCATGGGTGCGGCTGGGCTATTTGAAGTCTTCAACTGAGGACCGGCAAGGGGCGGGCAGTGAAGCGGATCATTCTGGCGGCGGCGTTCGCGCTGGCGGCGTGCGGCCAGCCGCAGCAGCAGAAGCAGGACGAGGCGTTTCCGGCGGCAAGCGCGCCGAACTACGACGCCAGCATCGGCCCAAACGGAGCGGCGGGCATCAACACGGCTCTGCCGATGACGGTCGACGCCGTGCGCGCCGCCGCGCCCAACTATCTTGTTGGCGAGGTGTTGGATCAGGTCGACGGGCAGGCCTTTACCGCGATCACGCTTTCAGCCGGCGACGAAGAGGTGTTTCGCCTGTATCCCTCCGCCGACGGCGCCGCCGTGCATGCGATCTCCACCAAATCGCCGCAAGCGCGCGGGCCGACGACGGACATTGTCGGCGTCACGCTGTTTGCGGTGGCGCCGGCGGAGGAGGTTGCGTTCTGCGTGTCGGAGTACTTGGAGGGCGCGACCGGCTTCGCCTGCTCGACCGCCGTGGATGGCAATTTCTGGCGCATCTATCGCGTGCCGGAGGGCTATGACGGCCCGAGTGAGCCGTTCGACGCCATCGATCCCGACGTTTTGCACGACTCGACACTGGTCGAAATGCGCTGGATCGCGCCGCGCGCAGGCTAGCCCGCGGCTTTATGAACGCTGGACGCGATCGCAATCGTCGCACCCGCGGCGTCCTTTATGTCGGCGCGCATGAAGGTGAGTGTCCGCGTCTTGCGCACCACATGCGTTGCAACGTCGTGCGCTTCTCCGGCAGCGAGTCTTTCCAGCGATAGCGAGACGAGCGACGTGCTCACGCCCGCTTCCGCGTCAGCGGCGGTGACGAGCGCATCGGTGGCGCGCGCCGCGAGTGCGGCGTCGCTCATGCACCTTTCCTCTTGATCGCAAGCGAGATGCGCTCATGCGCGACGTCGAGCGTCGCCCAGGCGCCGACGCTGGCTGTCTTGCCCGGTTCGAGGTCTTTGTAGTGCATGAAGAAGTGCGCGATCTGCTCGACCAGCAGCGGGGGCAGATCAGCGTGCGTCTTCACATCCTTGTAGAACGGGTTCAGCGCATCGACCGGCACGGCGAGAATTTTCTCATCGACGCCTTTCTCGTCGTCCATCAGCAACACGCCAACTGGGCGCGAGCGGATAACGCAGCCGGGCACAACCGGCATCGGCGTCACAACGAGAATATCCAGCGGATCGCCGTCTTCCCCCAACGTGCCGGGAATGAAGCCGTAGTTCGATGGATAGATCATCGACGTATGCAGGAAGCGATCGACAAAGAGTGCGCCGGATTTCTGATCCAGCTCGTACTTCACCGGCAACCCACCCTGCGGAATCTCCACGAAAGCGTTGACTTCGTGCGGCGGGTTGCGGCCGGGGCTCAAAAAGCGGACGTCCATGGCGGTGCTCGGGGTTCGGTGCTCGGGGTTCGGGGTTCGGCTATCGGGGATCGGGGATCGGGTATCGGTATTCGGGACTCGTGCTTATTCTGGCGGGACTTCTTTGAGCCGCGCGTGGAGACGCGCAAGCATTTTGGCGACCCTTTCGGTTGTCTGTAGCAGAGAGTGCGTTGCGTCGGCGGGACAAAGCTCGGCGTCGCGCGCCAGCAGGAGCAAGGTCTCGAGTTCGGCGGTGCTCCCTTTCGCAATGCTGACAAAGTGTGCGTAGTCTCTACGCGTGGCGCGCGCGTGCCCCTCAGCGATATTGGCTGCAATCGACACTGCAGCCCTGATCATCTGCCCGGTGAGCCGATACTCCTCCTGCTTGGGCATCAGTCGCGCTAGCGCGTAAACGTCGCGGGCAAGTTCCATGGATACCTTCCAGACGTCGAGTTCTCGGTGACTTTGCATCGCTCGACCTATCCCCGAACCCCGACAACCGAACCCCGACAACCGGCAACCGCATCTCACATTTTCTTCCGCATCGGCGCGAGGTCGGCGAACTCCGGCTTGCGCTTCTGCGCTTTCGCGGCGAAGGCCTCCATCATGTGCGGCGGCGAGAACATCCCCGCTTGCCATGTGGCGATGTAGTCGAGACCGTCGGCGATCGAATGATCGCGCGCGTAATTGATCATGCGCTTGGAGCCGGCGACGGCGACCGGCGCTTTCTCCGCGATCTCAGCGGCCAGTTCCATCACGTGCGCAAGCATGGCCTCTTGTGTCGGGAAGACCTCGTTGACCAGGCCGATATCCTTCGCCTTCGTCGCGGGCAGGCGCCGGCCGGCATAAGCGAGCTCACGCACCCAGCCTTCGGGGATGAGCTTGCACAGGCGCGGGAAGGTGCCGACGTCGGCGGTCATGCCGATATTGATTTCGGCGATCTGGAAGAAGGCGTCGGCCGTCACGTAGCGGATGTCGCATGCGCTGACGAAATCGACGCCGCCGCCGACGCACCCGCCCTGGATCGCAGCGATCACTGGTATGCGCGCGTTGTCCAGGCACGAGAACGAGCCTTGCAGCGTCAGCACGAATTGCCGGAACGCCTCGGCGCGTATGTAGGCGTCCCCGCCGCTTGCGCTGACGCCCTCGCCATCGGTGAACACTGACACGTCCATGCCGGCGGTGAAGTGCTTGCCGGTGGACGAGATGACGATCACGCGCGCCTTGGCGTTGTCGTCAATGTCGCGCACGATCTCGGGCAATTCGTTCCAGAACGCGCGATTCATGGCGTTGAACACGTCGGGGCGGTTCAGAACGATGTGGGCGATCTTGTTTTCGATGCTGACGTCGAAGCAGGTGGTCATGGCGCAGAACTCCTGTGCCGTGTGTTAGCATGGCCTGCAGGGATCGTCTTGACCTGACGGGGCGTCACCCAAGCCGCACGCGATCGGCTCGACAGCTATCCAGTGTAAGGAAGCACTTCGTGGCGCCGCAGCGCACGGCCCAAAGCCGTATCGAGGTCGCGGCGTGAACTGGGGCCCAGCATGTCGGTCATGGTGCGCAGCATGACCATGTGCACGAGCCAGTGCGCCTCATTGAGGTCTGGCACATGCTCCTTGGCTGCATCGACCATGCGCGCGCCTTGAGCGATGACATCCAAGCGCCAGCGTTCTGCTGTTGTGGTCATGTGAGCCTCTTCAACAGGCTCAAGGCCGCGCTCATTCGCGGCGGAAAGCGTGTGCGATGTGAATGATCGTCTCACGATACATGAAAAATGCTGCTGCGTCGCGTTAATTGGCTCGCCTGCTTGTTTATTCCGCAGCGCAACGCCATATCATGCGGGCTGGTGTCGCGCCGAACTCGCGTACGCACGCCAAAATCAAGGAACAATCACATGGCGCAAGCGAAGTTTGGCGCGGGGCAGCGCGTATCGGTTGCGCGCGTGGGCGCGGCTTCTGCGCCGTTTGGCGCCTGCAGGATCGTGAGCGTGCTGCCGCGGGAGCGCGGTCAGCAGCAATACCGAGTGCGCAGCGACGGCGAGGCTTTCGACCGCATTCTCGACGAGTCGCGGCTTGAAGCGGCAACCTATGACTGACCGCATTCAGAGCCGTCCGCCGCAACCGCCGCAGCTGATCGCGAAAACCCTGAAATACACTGAGGCGCAGGAGCATTTCTTGCGGCGCATCGCGAGCGGCTTGGTGCTGCACTGGGATGCGCTGCCCGATGAACTGCAGGACATCATCGTCGATCAAGCCGCGCAGGTGGAGGATCGTGATCCGGCACCGCACGAGCCTCGCGATATCGAGAATTTTGTGCGCGGTGCGAAGGTCGTTGCACTGAGCAAAACAGCGCCAACGGCATCGTGAGCAACAAAACGTGGACTTCGAGCGCAGAAGCGACTATCTAACCTCAATCGATACTCGTCGCGTCACGCTTTGATCCTTCGCCGTCGCGCCGGACTTTTTGCTGTCTCCCTCGAATCATCGGCCGGCGCGGATAGTCCGCGCGGGTGAAATCTACCAAGGATACGGCATATGGCTGCTGGCACTGTGAAGTTTTTCAACATGAACAAGGGCTTTGGGTTCATCGCGCCGGAGCAGGGCGGCAAGGACGTGTTCGTTCACATTTCCGCCGTTGAGCGCGCTGGCCTGCGCGGCTTGGCCGATGGCCAGAAGGTGACGTTCGATCTTGAGCGTGATCGTCAGGGTCGCGATTCCGCGACCAACATCCAGACTGTATAGTTGTGGCTGGGATTGATCAGCGGATCCCTGATTTGTCCGACAAAGAGCTGGAAAACCTCCACGCGAACGCAGTTCGCTTGGCGCAATCCGGTACGCCAATACAGCAGCGGCAAGCTGAAGAGCTCTTGCCGCGGATTGGCGCCGCGATGGAAGCGCGTCAGCAAGCGCGCGAGAGCGCGAAAAAGCAGGCGCGGCGCGCCGCAACCAAGCACGCAGCTGTCTCGGGCGTTGATCTGAAAAAGACATCCAATGAGCCGGACTGATGGCGCGTTGCAGGCGGCGGGGCGAAGGTGATCGGAACTGTGAAATCCTACGACGCCCGCCGCGGCATGGGCGAGCTCTCGCCCGACAATGGCGGCGCCGATGTGGCTGTTTTTGTGAGCGAGGTGGAGCGCGCGGGCCTGTCTGCTCTTGCGACGGGCCAGCGCGTCAGCTTCGCCATTCAAACCGATAAAATGCGCAAGCGCAGTTTCGCTGTACGTATCGAGCTGCTTTAGCCAGGTGACGCAAGCGGTCCATGCTTTGCCAAGCCGCTCAGTTTCGCGGCTACTCGCCTGGATCGATCAAAATCACTCATTAGCCTGCCGGCGCAGGCGCAGGCGCATGCGCCGCCGGCGCCATCAAAAGCCGAGGCCCAAGAAAATGAAGAACAAGCCGAACGGATCGGAAAGCCAATCAGCAGCGCCATCATCGGGATGCCGAGCAAGGTGAGTAAGCCGCCACCGATCAGCGTCAGCATGGCCGGCGCATTCTGTTAGCACCGCACGCGCGCAGCGTCGTTCGGCGCTCGTTGACGCGGCGCAGACCGCGCGCCGCTAGCGCCCGAGCGTGAGCGGCAGCGCCGCTGGTATCCACACAATCCCGCCCAGCACCTCGATCGGCTGGTCGTCGGTAATCGAAAAGCGCGGCACGCGACGCACCCATTCTTCCAGAAACACGCGGATTTCGAGGCGCGCCAGATGCGAACCGAGGCACCGGTGCGGGCCGTTGCCGAAAATGGCGTGGCGATTGTCTTCGCGCTGGAAGTCCACGCGCTCTGGCGTGCTGATTTCGGCGGGATCTAGTCCCGAAAGCGAAGAGAGAAGCAGGACGTGATCGTGCTTGCGGAACGGCACGCCCTCGTAAACGAAGTCGCCCGTCGCCGCGCGCTCGGGCATGGCCACGCCGCTCACGCGCAGCAATTCCTCGATCCCTTCTTTGATGAGCGTAGGCTCCTGCACGAGTTGAGTGTAATGCCCCGGATTGCGCGCCAGAAAGCGCATGGCGAACGAAAACACCGACGCGACTGTGTCGAGACCGGCCAGGAACATGAAATAGGCGGCGCCGAGCACTTCGTCGTGAGTGAGCGGCCGGCCCTCCATCGTGCCCCTGAGGATGCGGCTGATGAGATCGTCGCCAAGCGCTTTACTGCGCTCTTCGACGAGGACGAAGAGATAAGCGGCGAGATCGCGCGCTCCGGAAAGTGAGGTCTCTTTGTCCGGCGAACGCAGATAGCGCTCGACCATTTCGATCAGCGCCTCGCGGTCCGCCAGCGGCGCATCGGCGAGCGTCAAAAAGACCGTCACCGGGAAGCGTTTGCCGACTTCAGAGACGAACTCACATTGGCCCTTCGCCAGCACGTCCTCGATGATCTCGATGCTGAGCCGGCGAATGGCCGGCTCCATCGCCGCGACTGATTTGGGCGTGAACAGCGGTGTGACGACCTTGCGCGCTTCCGCGTGGCCGGGCGGATCGTAGGTCGGCGGCAACGTGCGCGTGGGATGCTCGCGTCTCCAGAGGCAGTATTCTGGGTCGGACGAGAAGAGGTCGTAGCGCTGCAGCATGTTGGCGACCAGCGCCGGCTTGCTCACCACCCACATTTGCTGGTGGGGGGTGAAAAAGATCGGCGGCGCCTCCTCGCGCAGCCGCTTGGAAAGCGCGAACTGGGGGCTCTCATAGAGCGCAGGCGTGGTGAAGCGGTCATAGTCATAGACCAAGTGCGGCGGCACGTGTGCAGGCGCGGAGCGGTGTTGCGTGTCCAGGGCGGCCTCCAAGGCTGGCCGCCTAGTTTCGCCGCCTGCTCGCCTGGATCAATATGGCCGTGAAAAGAAACCTAGGCGAATACCACCCCGGTGAGCACCGCCGCGTAGTGCACGCCGGCGGCGGCGATGACGAAGCCATGCCAGATGGCGCGGCGGAACGGCAGGCGTTCCCAAACATAAAAAGGGATGCCGATCGAGTAGAGCGCCCCGCCAATGGCCAGCAGGATCAAACCCGCCAGCGGCACACCCTCGAGCATTGGCCCGAGCGCCGCCACCGAAAGCCAGCCCAACGCGACATAGAAGGCGATCCACACGCGTTTGCCGATGTCGGGCAGGAAGAGCTTGCCGGCCGCGCCGAGCAAAGCCAGCGACCACACGATGGTCGTCATTGAAATCGCCCAAGCGCCGTCGAAACGGATGGTCGTGAACGGCGTGTAGGTGCCGGCGATCATGAGGAAGATGGCGGCATGGTCGAAGCGACGCAGCAGCGCTTTGCGCTTGGCGTTTTCGGTCAAGTTGTACGCCATCGAACAACCGATCATGGCGATGACGCACACGGAATAGACCGCCACCGCGCTCGCCATGCCCAGCCCGCCTTGCCAGATCGCCAGCCCAAGGCCGACGCCCACCGCGAAGGTGAACAGCATCAGCGCCACGCCGTGCAGCCAGCCATCGACGAGCTTCTCCAGCCGCGTCGGGTAGTGCAGTTTCGGGATCAAATCCGATAACGTCATGACCGCAACGATGGCCGATTTTCCCAGCTTTGTCAGTCGCGCACCGGTCACGCTTGGCGACGGAATGTGACGGTGCGGCGGCCTGTATACTGGCCGCATGCAGAATCACCTCGCCCGCCGGGCTTTGCTCACAGCTCTCGCAGCAGCAGCCGCCGCACCGGCCTTCGCGCAGCAACCCTTGCTCGATAGCCTCACCCAGGCCGACGCCAGCCGCGGCGTGCGCGACGCGCTAGGGCTGGCCGCCATGAACGCAACCACGCGCCTCGGCCAAACCAATGCGTTCTGGAACGACGGACGCGTTCGCATTCCGCTTCCGGGCTTGCTTGGTCAGTCGCAGCGCACGCTGGCCGGCGTCGGCATGTCCGGGCCGCTGGATCAGTTGCAGCAGAGTTTGAACCACGCCGCCGAGGCCACGATGCCTGAGGCCTCGCGGCTGTTTCTCAACGCCGTGCGCACGATCACCATTGCGGACGCCATCGATATCGTGCGAGGGCCGGAAGATTCCGCAACGCGCTATTTGCGTGGGCGCACCGAGACGCGGCTTACCTCGCTCTTGCGTCCGCCGATGACGCGCGCGCTGACGGACTCAGGCGCCTTCACCCTCATGCGCGCGGCGCTGCGTCAGGTTGGGCTCGCCAGCATGACCAACGATCTGCGCGCCGAGATCATCAGTTTCTCCACCACCAAAGCGCTTGAGGGCTGCTTCTTCTTCATCGCTGAGGAGGAGCGCGCGATCCGGCGCGATCCAGTGCGGCGAACCACGGACATTTTGCGCCGCGTCTTTGGTTAAGATGTACGTTGGGGGGCGAATGCGGTCCGCGGGCGGAAGAAAGCGGGTGACGCACGCCGCACTTGCCTTATTGGCCGACTGCCGTATTGCCGTGCCGACCCGATGACCGAAACCGAACCCTTTCGCCGCGTATCGTTCGCCGCGCCACGCGGTCGCGTGGCGGGCCTCGCTTTCGGTCGCCCGACGCCCAATCCGGACATCGTCTTCATTCACGCGACGGGATTTAACGCGCGCACCTACCGCTCGCTGCTGGCGCCGCTTGGCGATCGTTTTCATGTGTTGGCGCTCGACATGCGCGGGCACGGCTTGACCGATCTTCCTGCGCCGACCTTCGGCTACACCTCATGGACACGTCACCGCGACGATCTGATTGCAGTGCTCGAACACTTCACCGCGCCGGTCACGCTGGCGGGCCATTCCATGGGCGGGACCGTGAGCTTGCTCACCGCTGGTAAACGCACGGACTTGGTGTGCGGCTTGGCGCTGATCGATCCGGTGATCTTGCCGGCGTCGCGCTATGCGGCGTTTCAACTGCCGCTCGGCCCGCTCATTCAGCGCAACACGTTTCCATTGGCCCGCGGGGCCGCTCGAAGGCGGGCGCATTTTTCCAGCCGCCAAGAGGCGATTGAAGCCTTCACCGGGCGCGGCGTGTTCAAGTCGTTTCCGCCGGAGGTGATCGCCGACTATGTCGGCGACGGCGTCGTCGAAGACGGCAAGGGCGGCTTCAAGCTGGCCTGCCGACCCGAATACGAAGCGGCGACGTTTTGCGCACAGCGCCATGATCCCTGGAGCGCCCTGCGGCAAGTGACAGATCCGCTGATCTTGTTGCGCGCCGAGCGCGAGTCCACCATTTCCGAAGCGGCGGCGCATCGCTTGGCGGCGGCCAAGCCAGACGCGCGCATCGCGACCGTCGAAGGCGCAAGTCACATGTTGCCGATGGAGCGTCCAGACCGCGTCCGCGCCGCGATCGAGAGCGCGCTGCTGCTTGGCCGCGCCGGGCGCAATTATCACGACGCGGCGCTGGAATAGCCCTCACACCGCCAAGTTGACGAGATGCCCGCGCATGCGTTCCCGCGCTGCGGGGCTCGGCGCGATGGTCTTTCGCGTTGCGATGTCGAACGTCAGTGCGACGGCTTCCATGCTTGCCCAGGCGTGTCCGGTTTCGGGGTCGCAAAGCCAATGGACAAGCCGCAGGGTCTTCTCGCCGACTTCGACAATGCCGGAATAAATCTCGATCAGATCGCCCGCACGCGGAACGCGCCGCACCACCAGCCGCGCCTCCACCACTGCGCCTGCGGGCGTGACGCCATTCTCCGCCATGGTCTGGCGCCAGCCAGCGAGAAAATTGGGCACGGAGTCCGAGATGCGGCCGATAAAATGCTCCAAGCGCAAGCGGCCGAAGGCGTCGCATTGGTCCGGGAAGACGCTGGTCGCGCCGATCCGTGTCGCGCCTGCAGCAATGGCTGCGTCGCGGCTTGCGGCGCTCGGCGTCGCGGCGACATCGATTGAGCGCGGCTTGGCGTGCGCGGGCAGCGCGCATTGCAGGCGTTTGGCCGCGGCGCGCGAACGCGCGGACCATGGAAAGGCGCGAAAGCCCCGCGTTTCAACGTGCGCGACCTTCAGCGTCATGCAGGAGGCCGGGGCGCCGTCGGCATGGCGCATGTCGAGACAAACGACGGCGTCGCTGTCGCCCATTTTCACGACGCCGCCATGGCTGAACAGCGCGTCGGCCGGGCGCGCTTCCTTCAGAAAGCGGACATGCGCTTCGAGCGGCGTCAGCGTCGAGCCGGCGGCCGCAGTGAAGGCGCGCGGAAGCTCCAAGGCCTGCGCCATATACGCCAAGCCGATCATGGCGCGCTCGATGTGGAAGCGCACGTTCAGGTGCCTGCCTTCGTCGCATTCCCAGGTGTTGACGCTGCCTCGGTAGAGCGGCGCGGGCAGGGGCGCCGGGTGGCTCATGCCGACTGGCACGCGGCGCAGAGGCCGGACGCCTCGATCATGGTGCGGCGGATAGTGAAGCCGTCGCGCTGCGCAGCTTCCGCAAGATCGACCAAAGCGTGGCCGGCGTCGAATTCTTCAGCTCCGCCACAGCGCTCACAGATAAGAAAAATAGTCGATCGCGCACAGGCGCCGACGTCGCACGCGACGAACGCATTCATGCTCTCGATGCGGTGCGCCAGGCCCATGCGCACCAGGAAGTCGAGCGCGCGATACACGGTCGGCGGCTTGGCCTGCTTGTCGCGATCGATCAGCGGCAGCAGGTCGTAGGCCTTGGTCGGGCCGTTCTGATCGATCAGCAGCTCGAGCACGCGCCGACGCAGCGGCGTCAGGCTTTCGCCGGCGGCGGTGCAACGCGTTTGCGCTTCAGCGATGGTCTCGGCGAGATCGAGTGCGCCGTGGCGATGGGACATGGTCGGCATGTTCGCAGGCTCCGCGTGTGCGCGAAAGATGGAGACGCGCGCGCGGAGATTTGAGATCGGAGCTGGAATAGAACTTTACAAGAACATCTGACTCGCGTATCTCTTAGAACATAGAGCGAACATACCGCAGAATAGACGGGGGCGTCGATGTCAGAAGCAATTTTCCGTGGAATTTCAGGTCGTTTGCACAGTTTCGCGGTGCGCCGTCCGACTTACGAGTTTGAAGACGCGCCGGGCGTCTATTGCTTCGCGCGCCCTGGCCCGGGTGGTCGCGGCTGGACGCCATTGTTTCTCTCGCGCACCGGCAACCTCGCCAAGCGCATGGCCAATCACGAGCAATGGGGCGAGGCCCAGCTCTTGGGGGCCACGCACATCCTGGTCCATCAGCATGACGAGCGCGACGCGCGCGAATATGTCGAGGCCGACCTGGCGCAATCGCTGCGTCCGGTCATGAACGGACCCTTCCTGGACGCCGAGCAAGTCGAAGAGCGCGGGCAGGGTGCGGTGCGCCTGGTGTGGGCGGCGTAATCAAAACCCAGCCTTCAGCGCCTCCTTGGCGAAGTGCCGGCGGACGTCCTTCCTGTGTGCGTTGTACTGCGCGCGCAGGAAGAGGTGGATCGCGAGCCAAAACACCAAGCCCGAAATTCGCGTGGCGAGCGCGATGATCGCCACGAGGACGGCGAAGACGAGCCAAAAGCTGAGCCAGCCAAGCCAGCCGAGGAAGCCATGTTCGTTGCGCCAGTGTGGAAACTGAAAATGCGCGCGCAAGAGGCGGTAGCGCTTGCGATCGGTGAGCAGATAAATGGACAGCGCTTCTTCGTCGTTGGCATTGCGGCGCAGAACCTGCGTGATCAGCTCGCGCGCGCGATCCAGATCGTTGCGTGAGAGCGCTATGTTCGCCGCGAGCACGAGAACGTAGTCGGACTCGAGCCCCTGTTGCAGCGCAGCCTCGATCAGCGGCGCCGCCGCTTTGCCGCCTTTGGTTTCGAACACCAGAAGCGCTTCCTGCGCCATCAGGATGTCGTAGTTCGGCGCGTGCGCGCGGCCCTGCCGCACCGTCTCAAGCGCCTTCTTGTAGTTCTTCATGTCGTACAGAATGACCGCAAGAATGTGGTAGCCGACAGGCTCGCGAGGATCGAGGCGAATGGATTCGCGCGCCGCCGTCAGCGCCTCGCGGCGTTTGAACAGGCGGCGCAATATGTCGGCATGCAGGCGATGGGCCGTGGCGGAGTTCGCCGCGATCGAGAGCAAGCTCTGTGTTGTCTGCAGCGCGCCCTTCAGGTCGCCGAACGTGATCTGGCATTGCGCCACGCCGGCGAGGGCGTTGCGGTGCTCGGGATCGGCGGCCAGCGCCGTGTTGAACTCGCGCAGCGCCGCGGGCGTGTTGCCGGCGTCGTAAAACGCCCAGCCGGACGTCACCGCCCGATCGGTTGAGCGCGCCGCGTCGTTCAGATGTCCCTCCACCTTTCGCGCGAGCATAACAAAAAGGGGCGTCTTGCGACGCCCCCCATGTCACGCTCTGTGAGGTATTCAGCGCGAGGCGCGCGGCCGGGGCTCCGGTGCGCCGCCATTCTGCGCCGCCGGCAAGGCCGCCGCACTCGACGCGGTTTGCGCGAGCCGAACGAATTCCGCGCGCCAGCCGAATTCGTCGCTTCCGCGTGCGCCTTGTGCGAGCGCGATCACGTCGTTCCAGCCGAAGCCCTGACGCAAGTAGGGATCGCCGCGCAGCAATTGCCCATAGCCCGCGACAGCTGCCGCCCAGCGTGTGGATTCCGGCGCCCGCGCCATGCTGGCGACGACATCGCCCTGTGTGATCGGGCGCTCGATCAGGCGCGAATCTTCCTCGCCCGGCAGTTTGTAGCGAATGCGCAGGAAGGCGAGTTCGCCAGCCGTCGATTGCGCCTGCTGTTGCGGCTGATAGCGCAGCGGTTCGGTGAACGTAGGACCGCCGACGGGCGTGATCTCGTAAATCGCCGTCACCGAGTGCCCCGAGCCGATCTCGCCGGCATCGACTTGGTCGTTGTTGAAGTCCTCACGGCGCAGCATGCGCGTCTCGTAGCCGATGAGGCGATATTCAGCGACGCGCGACGGATTGAACTCGACCTGGATTTTCACGTCGTTGGCGATCGTGAACATGTTCGAGGCCATCTCGTCGCGCAGCACGCGGCGCGCTTCGTTCAGCGTGTCGATATAGGTGGCGACGCCGTTGCCGTTCTGCGCCAGCCGCTGCATCAACGCGTCATTGTAATTGCCTTCGCCGAATCCGAACACCGATAGGTAGATGCCGGTTTCGCGTTTGCGTTCGACGAAATCCTGCAATTGCTCGGGATCGGCAATGCCGACATTGAAGTCGCCATCGGTGCCGATGATCACGCGATTGACAGAGTTGCGATCGAAATTTTGCTCCGCCAGAGCGTAGGCTTGGCGCAGGCCTTCCGCGCCGGCGGTTGAGCCGCCCGGGCGCAAGCTGTCGAGCGCTGCGAGGATGCGGCCGCGTTCGTTGCCCGGCGTCGGTTCAAGCACCGTCCCCGCCGCGCCCGCATAGACCACGATGGCGACACGATCGCGCTCGTTGAGCTGATCGATCAGCAGCCGGAAGCTTTGCTGCAACAGCGGCAGCTTGTTCGGCGCATTCATCGAGCCGGAAACGTCGAGCAACAGCACGAGATTCAGAGGCGGGCGTTCGCGCGGAACGATGTTGTAGCCCTGCAGCCCAATGTGCACGAGCTGACGGCCTTCCGCCCACGGCGAGGGGGCCACGGTCACGTTGGTTGAGAAGGGCTGCTCGCGCGTCGGCGGCAGCGGATAGTCGTAGTGGAAATAGTTGATCAGCTCCTCGATCCGCACGGCGTCGCGCGGCGGCAACCGGCCTTCATTCAGGAACCGGCGCGTATTCGCGTAGGAAGCAGTGTCGACGTCGACCGAAAAGGTCGAGACCGGATCTTCCGCCACGATGTGAATCGGATTGGCGTCAACGTCTTCATATTGCTCGGTGTCGATATCGCCGGGCATCGGCTGCGGCGCGGTTTGCGCATAAGGCGCAGCGACAGCGCCGACCATTGGCGCGTAGGCGCGCATTTCCGCCACCGGCGGCGGCGGTGGCGGAGGCGGCGGCGCAGGGGGCGGCGGGCCATCCCGGTTGCGTGATCCGGTGACGACGATGCTCTCGTCGGCTGTGCCCCCTGGCGGCGCCTGCGCGGCGCACGCGGCGAGAGCGATCGCGCACAGAGTTGCGCTGATGCGGCGTGTGTTGTTCAGCATGGACAAGTCCCTCCCGAACCGTCCGGACACGGTGATGATGCGCACCCAGTCGAGCGCTGCGATCGGGGCCAGTTTGCGGCGCCTCAGCGGCGTTTTGCGAACACGAGCCCGTGTTTCACGCGAGTGTGTAATCCGCGCCGCAGATCGGTGCGCCGCGGCGGCATTAGGCTTTTGTTGAGAGCTGGGGCGGAGCATTAGGCGCTTCGTAGGATTCGCGCCCATGTCACGATTGCCCGCCGCGCTGCTCGCCCTGACGACACTCGCCGCTTGCGCAACGACCGGCGGAGGGGAGCAGGCGGCCAGCGATGCGTCCGGCGCGCTCGAAGGCACGCGCCCCATCGATCGCTCAGCGCGCGAGCGCATCGGCCGCGAAGAAATGCTGACGCAAATGGCGTTCTGGGCCGGTGAGTATCAGACGTTCCCCAACGATCTCGAAGCCGCGCAGCGGTTCGCGGATGCGTTGCGCCGCGGCGGACGCATCGATCGCGCGGTGCAGATCGCCGGCGAGGCGCTGGGCCGCTTTCCAGAAGATCGCGCGCTGTTGATGACGTATGGCATGGCGCAGATTTCAGCTGGACGCCCGCGCGAGGCGCTACGTCCGCTGGCGCTCGTTGCTGCAGGAGAGCCAGAGAACTGGCGCGTGCGTTCGGCGCTGGGCGCAGCGCTCGACCAGATGGGCCGCTACGGCGAAGCGCGGCAGGCGTATCAAGAAGCCCTGGCGCTCGCGCCCAACAATGCGCGCGTGCTCACCAATCTCGGCGTTTCTCACATCATGGCGGGCGAACCGGCGGAGGCCGAGCCTGTGTTGCGGCAAGCGGTGAGCTTGCCGGATGCGCCGCCCGAAGCGCGCCAGAATCTGGCCATCGCGCTGGCGCTGCAAGGCCGTTTCGACGAAGCCGAACAGATCGAACGCGTGGATCTGCCGCCGGCCGCGGCTGCTGCGAACATCGCCTATCTACGCGGCTTGCTCACCGATACACGCCGCTGGGGCGATCTCGGCCGCGGCGGCTGACATAAGCTTTCTGAATTTCGACTACGACGCGTACGGCGCCTACGGGCCGCCGCGCTGAGCCATCATGTGGCTGACTTGGATGAGCGCCGGTCCGATGATGACGGCGAACAGCACCGGCAGGAAGAACACGATCATCGGCACCGTCAGCTTCGGCGGCAGCGACGCAGCTTTCTTCTCAGCTTCCGAGAGGCGCAGTTCGCGGTTTTCCTTAGCCATGACGCGCAGCGCCTGGCCGACGGGCGTGCCGTATTTCTCCGCCTGCGTCAGCGCCATCGCCACCGCTTTCACGCCGGGATGGTTGGTGCGGCGCGCCAGGTTTTCGTAAGCCGTGCGACGCTCGGGCAAGTAGGAGAGCTCGGCGGTCGTCAACGCAAATTCTTCGGCAAGTTCGACGGAAGCGGGCGCGATCTCTTGGCCGACGCGCTGCAGCGCCAGTTCGATCGACATGCCGCTTTCGACGCAGATCAACATCATGTCGAGGCTGTCCGGAAACGCCTCCATGATCTTCGTGCGGCGCTTGTCCGCGAGGTTCTTCAGATAGATGTTAGGCGCGTAGAAGCCCGCCGCGATGCCGCCGACCACCGAGGCGAGCTTCATCTGCAACGTCATGTCACCGCCCATGGTGATGACGTAGAAGAGGGCGGCGAGGCCGAAGCCGATCGGCAGCGCGGCGCGATAGAAATAGAACATCGTCTGCGCGGCGTGGCCACGCAGGCCCGCGCGCACGAGCTTTTCCGAAAGCGAGTCGTCGGCAAGCGCCTTCTGCAGGTTTAGCTTGTCGACGAGGTTCTTCGCGAACGAGTTGGCGTTCTTGTGCTGCAGTGAGCCCGCCTTGGCGAGATCGGCGCGGCTCTTCTTGCGCAGCTCTTCGCGCTTTCTGGCGACTTCTTTCAGGCGAGAGCCGAGCTTGTCTTCGGCGAGCACCGGCGCAGCGATCGTGACGACCGTGGCGAAGCACGCGGCGGCGGCAAGCGCGCCGGCGATGTTCAGCGGATCGGTGAGGGTATCGACAAGATTCACGGCCGCCCCCTCAGAACTTGAAGTTGACCATCTTGTTCATCACGAAAATCCCCATCGACATCATCACCGCGCAACCGAGCAGGATAAGGTGGCCCATGGGATCGATGAACAAGGTCTGGATATATTCGGGGCGCGTGAAGTAGACGAGCGTCATCACCGCGATCGGCAGCGCGCCGATGATCATCGCCGACGCCTTGGCTTCCGACGAGAGCGCCTTCACTTTCTCTTTCATCAGTTTGCGCGCGCGCAACACAGTTGAGAGGTTGCCCAGTGATTCAGAAAGGTTGCCGCCCGTCTTCTGCTGAATGACGAGCACGATGGCGAAGAAATTCACTTCGGGCAGGGGCATGTTGTCGTACATGCGGCCCAGGCCTTGATCGAGCGGCACGCCCATCGCCTGGCTGTCCACCAGCGCCTGGAATTCCGAACGCACGGGCTCGGGACTTTCCGCTGCGATGATGCGCAAGCATTGATTGAGCGGCAGACCAGATTTCACGCCGCGCACGATGATGTCGATCGAATCGGCAAGTTGGTTGGAGAACTTTTTCTGACGCCCGGAAACGAGAAAGCCCAAAAACCAGCGCGGCAAGCCAAGAAAGCCAATGAAGAAGCCCATCGCGGCTCCGATCGGGCCTTGAATGAACAAGCCCGCGACAGCCAGCACGGCGCCGACGCCGGCCGAGATCATCCAAAACACACTCGTCGTGACATTGATGCCGGCTTGCGCGATCAGGCCCTTCACTGACAGGCGGCGCTTGCGCGATTGCTTTTCGTTCTGCGAGAGCTCTTTCAGCGCCTCTTGCGCCGATTGGCGACGCTTCAACGCCGCGATCTCAACCGCCTGCTTGCGCCGATCGACCTTGCCAGCGCCGGCGACCGCTTTCACGCGCTTCGATGCGGTCGCGGGCTGGTTCTTGCCTGTCAGCGCGATACCGGCGCCGCCGATGGCGACAAAGGCGAGAACAGCGGCGATCAGCGCGGGATCCATTATGCGGACTCCGTTTCGTCGAGCGCTTGCGCCAGTTCTTTCTCGAGGCCGAAATAGCGCGCGCGCTCCCAGAAGCGCGGACGGCCGACGCCGGTGCCGCGGTGGCGACCCGCGATGCGCCCGTTCTGATCCTCGCCTTGGATTTCGTAGAGCAGCAGATCCTGCGTGATGATGGTGTCGCCTTCGAGGCCGAGAACCTCGGTGATCTGCGTGATGCGGCGCGAACCGTCGCGCAAGCGCGCGGCCTGGATCACCACGTCGACGGCGGCGACGATGATTTCGCGGATCGTCTTCGGCGGCAGCGAGAAGCCGCCCATGGTGATCATCGATTCAAGACGCGAGAGCGCTTCACGCGGCGTGTTGGCGTGCAGCGTGCCCATCGAGCCGTCGTGGCCGGTGTTCATCGCTTGCAGCAAGTCGAACGCCTCGCTGCCGCGAACTTCGCCGACGATGATGCGCTCTGGGCGCATACGCAGACAGTTCTTGACCAGATCGCGCATGGTGACCTGGCCCGAACCTTCCAAGTTTGGCGGTCGCGTTTCCAGCCGCACGACGTGCGGCTGTTGCAATTGCAGTTCGGCGGCGTCTTCGCAGGTGATCACACGCTCGGTTGGATCGATGAAGGCGGTCAGCGTGTTGAGCAGCGTGGTCTTGCCCGAGCCCGTGCCGCCGGAGATCAGCACGTTGCAACGGCACGCGCCGATGATTTGCAGGATTTTCGCGCCGGCAGGCGAGATCGAGCCGAACTCAACCAGGTTGGAGAGCTTCAGCTTGTCCTTCTTGAACTTACGAATGGTGAGCGTCGGGCCATCGATGGCCAGCGGCGGCACGATGACGTTGACACGCGAACCGTCAGGCAAGCGCGCGTCGCAAATCGGCGAGCTTTCATCGACGCGGCGCCCGACCTGACTCACGATGCGCTGGCAGATGTTCATCAGCTGGCCGTTGTCGCGGAAGCGAATGCCCGTCTTCGAAATCTTGCCGCTGACTTCGATGAAAACGCTGTTCGCGCCGTTGACCATGATATCGGCGATGTCGTCGCGCGCCAGAAGCGGCTCGAGCGGGCCGTAGCCCAGCACATCGTTGCAAATATCGTCGAGCAGACTTTCCTGCTCGGCGATCGACATGACGACGTTCTTGATCGAGATGATCTCGGCGACGATATCGCGGATTTCGTCGCGCGCGCTTTCAGGATCGAGCTGCGCCAGTTGCGTCAGATCGATGGTTTCGATCAGCGCGTTGAAGATGGTCGACTTGACGCGATAGTACGCGTCACTGCGATATTCCGGCTGTTCGGAAGGGTCAGGCTGCGCCGTGCGCGTCGCTGGCGCGCTTGCGGACGGCGCGGCGGGGCGCGGCGTCGCGGGCGCTGCAGGGCGAGGCGCAGGCGTCGGCGCCGGAGCAGGGCGCGCGGCGGCCGCCGATTGCACGCGCGCAGCCGCGGACGCCGCGGGCGCGCCCGTTGGCGCGCCGGGCAAATCTCCTGCGTTGCCGCGCTTTCCGAACATTCAGGCCCCTAGCGCTTCAAGAACGGAATTTTGTCGGTGATCGACGGCTTCTTCGCTTCGGGTGGCTTGCGACCGGTCAACGTTCCGCCAAGCGCGTCGATGGCGATTGCTGTCTTCGACGTCGGCGCGACTTCGCCGATCATCTGACCGTTATTAGCCGCCATGCCGAAGAGTTGCGGATCGAACGGGATCGAGGCGACAGGCTCGGCGCCAAGCGCTTCGGCGAAATCCTTGAGCGGAATTTCCGGCCGCTTCGGCACGCCCACCATCGACAAGACGACCGCCGGCGGCGAGTCGTACGGACGCATCGCCTTCAACAGGTCCATGATGTTCTTGGTGTTGCGCAGCGAGGCGAGGTCGGGGCCGGCGACGATGATCGCGTCGTCGGCGGCGAGCAGCGTGTGCTTCACCCACGACGTCCAGACGTGCGGCAGGTCGAGCACCACGAACGGGCTGGTGCGACGTACGCGATCGATCACCATCTCGTAGGATTGCGGATCGAGTTCGAACTCGCGCTCAAGCGTGGCCGGCGCGGTCAGCATTTGCAGACGCTGCGTCTGCTTGGTGGTGACGCGCTCCAGGAAGACGTCATCGACGCGGTCCGGCGCCATCAGCGCGTCGGCGATCGATTGCGGCGGGTCCTGGTTGAAGTCGAGCGCAGCCGTGCCGAACGAAAGATCGAGGTCGAGCAGGGTGGCGCTCGATTCCTGCCGCTCCGCAATGGTCCAGGCGATATTGTGTGCGATGGTCGAAGCGCCGATGCCGCCGCGCGCGCCAATCACGGCGATGACACGGCCTGCGAATGGCTTGTCGGGATTGACGTAAAGGCCGCAGACCGTGCGGATCAGATCGATCGGCTGCATCGGCGGCACGATGTATTCGCTGACGCCGCGCGCCATTAGTTCGCGGAACAACGTGATGTCGTTGACCGCGCCAATGATGACGACCTTGGTGCCTTCCTCGATCACCTGCGCGAGGCGATCGAGATTGTGCAGCATTTGCTGCCCCTGCATCAGCGTGTCGATGATCAGCAGGTTGGGGCTGGCTTGGCTGGCAAAGCGCGTGATCGCCGCCTCGATGCCGCCGCTTTCGACCGTGATCTCCGCGCGCGCCATGCGGCGGTCGCCGGAAATGCCCGCGACCATGTCGGAAATCTCGTGGCGATCGCACACCGCGTGAATGGTGATGCGCGGCACCGGCTGCTCGGTGACGCGCGTTTCTTCGCGGCTCACCGTCTGCGTCATTGGCGACGCCGACGGCAGCGGCGAGACGAAATTCTCGTCCGCCGCTGGCGGCGCGATCGCCGCGTCATTGGCGGCGGTGACGAACTCTTCCTCGAACGGCGGAAGTTCGCCGCTTTCGATATCACCGACGGCGAAGGTATCGTCTTCTTCGAGAACGAAGTCCTGTTCGGCGTCCAGAGACCAGGCCGGATCGGGATTACTCATCGCTTCAAGCCTTAGTTGACCGCATTGCTAATGGTGACCCGCTCATCCGGGCTGCGTTCGGCGTGTGTCGGTTCGCCGGCGCGATACGCCTCCATGACGGTCGTGCGGCGATTGGAGTCGCGTGGATCTTCGGCGCGCGGGTGCAGCAGATCGCGCGGATCTTCCACGATGGCGGCAAGATTAGCGTTGGTGGCGCAGCCGAAGCTGGCCCAGGGCTGATTGTTGCTCTGATGGCCGAGGTCTTGCTCCCAGAGTGGCGCGCACTCGGGGGCTTCCGCTTCGAAGCGAGCGAAGCTCACGATGATCGGCGCGTCAGCGGCGCCGGACGCGTCATATGTGGCGCCGGCGATCGCGGCGTATGAGATGCCTGCATCAACCAGCGCGCGCCGTGCATCGGCGGCGACGAGCGATGCCGCTTCGGCGTTGCCGCCGCCCGAAGGCGTGCTCAAGATCAGCGCGCCGTGGCCGTAACGCAAATAGCCGCCAGCGAACGCGCGGAGCTGCGCGCGCGTTGTCGTGGAGATCATGGTGTCGCCGCTCGTCACCGGGACTTCGACACGCTCAGCGCCTTCGGTCACGTTGATGCGATGACGATCGGCGTAGCTCGCAACCGGGGGGCCTTCCGGCTCCGGCACGCTGGCGCAAGCGCCGAGTGTGCTGAGACCGAGGAGAAGCAAGGGCAGGCGGGATTTCATGGCGTGCCTCAATCGATGACGTGACCGTGCGGACCTTGCAGCGTCTGAGGTTCTTCAGAGCCGCGAGCGCCGCGTGCAGGGCGATAGAGCGAGTTAAGCCGGCCGGTGAGCAGGCTCTCGCCTTCGCTGGGGTTCATGAAGCCGTCGGCGGGCGTGCGCAGGCGATCCGGGCTGGTTGGCCGCACCAGATACGGCGTTACGATGATCACCAACTCGGTTTCATTGTTGACGAAATCGCGCGAACGGAAGAGCGCGCCGAGCACCGGCGTGTTCATCACGCCGGGCACGCCTTCAACCGCGTGGCGGGTGCGCTCCTGAATGAGGCCGGCAAGCACGATGGAACTGCCGGACGACATTTCGAGCGTCGTTTCAGCGCGCCGCACCTGGAGCGCCGGAATAGTGATGCCGCGAATGACGGTGGTCGTGCCGTCCTGATTGCGGATCGGCGTGTCGCCGGTCGAGATCGCGCCTTCCGACGTGAGTTCGGACACCTCAGTCGCCACCTTCAGCGAAATGCGTCCGCCGGACATGACGACGGGCGTGAAGGCGAGGCCCACGCCGAACGGTTTGAACTCCACTGAAATCTGCCCGTCTTCGGAGTTCACCGGCACCGGAAACTCACCGCCGGCGAGGAAGCGCGCGGCTTCGCCGGAGATCGCCGTCAGATTCGGTTCGGCGAGGACGCGCAGCAAGCCGGCGCGCTCGAAAGCTTCGATCGAGGCGTCCGTGCGCTGCGCGGTTTCGACGTTGGCCGGGCCCCAGGTTTCTTGGCCTGTTGTCGGGTCGAACTCGTAGCCAGCGACGCCGGCGCTGCCGACAGGGTAGGGCTGGCCCGTGGCCGGATTGATCACGTCCTGGCCGGGATAAGAATAGCCCGCCGGGCGCAGGATGTTCTCCGCAACACCGCCGGCCGCGGTGACGCCGCCGAGGATCGAGCCATTGATCGAGAAGCCATTGTCGGTCGCGATGTTGACGAAGTCGTCCTCACCGACCAGGCGGTTGATCATCTCTTCGTAATTGCCGTTGATGCCGAGCTGACGCACTAGCGTGCGGCTCATTTCAACGACGCGTACGCGCACGAGCACTTGCTCGCTGCCCTGCACCTGAATGAGGTTGACGATGCGATCCGCTGGCGTGACGCCCGAGCCGGAACTGGCGCCGCCATTGTTCTGCAGGAATTGCTGCGCCAGTGCGTTGGCGCGATCGGCTTCGCCGGCGCTGCGCGCGGCGCCTGAAAGCACGATCGAGCCGTTCATGGCTTCGGCGGTGATTTGCGAATCCGGCGAATGACGGCGCAGAATCTCGTTCAGCGGCGCGACGTCTGGCTCAACGCGGATTTCGACGTTGGCGATCTGGCGGCCCTGAGCATCGAAGAAGAAGATGTTGGTCTGGCCCAGCTGACGGCCGATGACGTAGGCGCGCCGCGCTGTACGGACCGTGGCGTCCGCGATCGACGGGTTGGAGATGAGAATGTCGCGCGCGTCCGCCGGCAGATCGATAATAGCCGATTTGCCGAAGGGCAGGACCAGCGACGCGGATTGCGCGCCGCCCCCGCCATTGATGCGGATGCTTTGTGCGCTTGCTGGCTCCACCTGCGCGAAGGTCACGCCCGGAGTCAGCGCAACGGCGCTCGAAAGCGCCGTGAGGAGGGATAAGCGTAGCGTCTTTGCGGCGTTCATCGCCCGCCTCCGGAAACCGAGCCGAACGCGTGGACGCGCACGGAGCCGTTTTGTTGACTTAGGCCCGCATTGCCTCGGCTTTGCCCGCGCATGCCGACCGTTTCGACTTGCACGCCGCGCAGCGCCAGGCTGATGTCGCCCATCTCGTCGGCGAGGGCCAACGTGCGGGCGTCGGCCTGTGAAAGTTCGAGCACCGCCACGCTGGCTTCGATCCGCTGCGGCGCCTCGCCTTCGTCCTGAGTTTCGGTGGTTTCGCCCAGCGCCAGCACGCGAATGTCTTGCAGCACGATCTCGCTGCGGATTTGCTCGCCGCCGCCTTCGCCTTGCGATTTTTGCGTCATGATGACGTCGACGCGATCGTTCGGTTGAATGAAGCCGCCAGCGGCGGTCGCGGCATCAATTTCAAGCGCGACAGCGCGGAAGCCAGGCTCCAGCTGCGCAGCGAGAAAGCCGCGGCCTTCAGGCTGCACGACTGAGCCCAGCGTGATCGGCTCGCCCTGCGCGAAGGCGCGGCGCGTCACGGCGCCGACGAAATCGGCTTGCGCCGAGGGGCTTTGCGATAGGCGAATGAAGCTCGGCGCCAGCGAACTTTCCGGGAAGAGGGCAACAGCGACATCGCTCGGCGTGAGCGCGGCGCCTTGTGGCACATCGCGCGCCGCAACCAGCACCTGCTCGCCGGCGATCGGCTCCACCGCTTCCGCTGAAGTGTTCTCCGCCGTCGACCCCATGCCGCGAATGAGCAATAGCGCGCCAATGGCGGCGACTGCGGCAATGACGAGGACGATCAGCTGTCGCGCTGACATTATTCTCTACTCCCAGCGAGATCGGCCCCGAAAAACCCAGCCGACAACATCACGGTATGGCTAAGGCAGGGTTAACGGGCCGAGAACAAAGGGCATTGCCGGGATGGCCATGAGGCCGCCCGCCATGATGGCGACGCCGTAGGGCACGCCGCTCTTGGGCGTGAGCAGGCGATTGACGAAAGCGGGGCGTCCATCCGCTGGTGCGATGACGCGGCGTGCGCCAAGCAGCGCGAGTGCGATGAGCCCCCCGGCGATCGCGGTCCAAAATGCAAACGGTGCAAACGCCGGAAAACCCGTCCAGACCGCGGCCGCGGCAAGCAGCTTCGCATCGCCGCCGCCGATAATGTTGCCGTTGAACAGAAAGAAGCCGACCGCCAGCACGCAGAAGCCGAACAGGAAATGCATGCCGATCTCCGCGAGCGAGAGCCCGAGCAAGAGCGCGGCGACCGGAAAGATCGCGACGAGCGCGATCGACACCCAGTTTGGGATGATCAAGCGCGCAATGTCGGAGCACGCGGCGTAGACAAGGAGGCCGGCGAATATGGCCAGCGCCAGGATCTCAAGCATTAAGAGATGTGTGCGCCGCGCCGTTTGAAGAAAGCTTTAAAGTGTAAACGCGGAACCGGCGATTGCGCGGTTGCGCAAAAGAAAAACGCCGCTCCGAGGAGCGGCGTTCGAAGGAGGGGGAAATAAGGGCGAAAGAGGGCCGCTTTACGCGGCCCTCAAACGCTAGACGCTTACGAGGTCGCGCCGCCGAGCTTCGCGGAAACCTTGCCGAACGTCGTGTTCAGGCCATCGCCAACCGCGCCAACGGCGACGATGATGGCGACGCCGATCAGGGCGGCGATCAGGCCGTATTCGATAGCAGTGGCGCCGTCTTCATTCTTCAGGAAACGCTTCAACATTTCAGTGCTCCATTTGTCGAGTGCTTTTCACCGGCCCGGTGGGAGCGTCGCACCCGACACCCATTCCCAGACGCAGGAGTGACGGTACCGGAAGTGCGTTAAAACCTTCGCCAACGAAGAGGGTTATAATCGCGTTAACTGCGAAGATGTTTTTGCCTCGCTGGACTATTTGTCATGCGCCGCATCCCGTGTCGCGTTTTAGCGATGCGGCAACCATTGGCGCGTACTCCTTTACACATAGTGGATAAGGAAGCCGCCGATGCGCGCCCTGCGTACAATTGCCGTTGCATGCGCCGCGTTGTGCGCTTTCGTCAGCTCCGCATCGGCGCGCGACATCCGAGTTTCACTCGATCAAGCCTTCCCGATCCGCTTGGCCGAAGCGGCCGAGGGCGTGGCGGTGGGCAATCCGAGCATCGCCGGCGTCTCGGTACAAAATGACCGCTTCTTGTTTGTCACTGGGCGAGCCTATGGGTCGACCAACCTGGTTATCGTCGGCGCCAATGGACGCGTGCTCTATTCTGGTCGTGTCGTTGTGGCGCCGGACGAGACCGATGTCGTCATGATCACGCGCGGCGTCGACACCTCGCGCCTCGAGTGCACGCCGCTTTGCCGGCCTAGCGCCGATATCAACGGCAATACGGCCGAAGAAGTCGCCGCCGAGATCAACAATCGTAACGCTGCGGCGGCCGCTGGCGCGCGTTAAGACGCGTTTACCTCGTCGCTACACGGTTTTTTGGCCCTTCGGCGCCATCATGGGCGTCCGGAGAGACCATGTTCAGGCCGTTGCAAGCGCTGAGAAAGCTTCGCCGCTTCGGCCGTGCGCGCCGCGGTTCGACTGCGATTGAGTTCGCAATCGTCGTCATTCCCTTCTTCTTGCTGACGTTCGGACTGGCAGAAGTTTCGATGATCGGCTTCGTGCAGACGAGCCTGGATTTTTCCGTTTCGGAGGCGGGACGGGAAATTCGTACGGGCGAAGCGCAGATGAACGGCGTCGGCCAGCACGAGATCGAGGAGCTCTTGTGCGAGGAGCTGACCAAGTTCGTGATCCTGACCTGCTCGGGCAATCTCTTTCTCGACGTTGATCGCTTCGACTCCTTCGTGGATGTCGACAACGGCAATCCGATCCAGAACAGCCAGTTCACCACCGGCGGCTTCGGCTACTCTCCCGGCGCGCCGTCCGACATTGTCGTCGTGCGCGCCTATTATCGTTGGAAGATCATGACGCCGATGTTCGAGCCGCTGCTCTCGAACGTGAATGGCGGCGAGCGCATCCTGGTGTCGACAATGATGTTCCGCAACGAACCGTATCAGGTCGTCGGCGGGGGGGCGGCGGGAACATGACGCTTCTGCAACGGCTTCGTCGTTTTGGCATCGCAAAGAAAGGGCTCGCGGCCCTGGAGTTCGCCATTCTCGCACCGATGATGGTGTTCCTGCTGTTCGGCTCGGTGGATTTGCTCGACATGCTGTCGGCCAATCGCCGCGCGCAGAATGTCGTCGCCTCGCTGGCCGACGTCGTGGCGCGCGACAACAGCGTCAGCAGTACGGAAGTCAACTCGCTGTGGGCGGCGCAGGGCGTGCTCATGTACCCGACCACCGGGGATGCCATGAAAGTGCGTCTGAGCAGCATTTCGATCGAAAACTCGAGCACGGCGCGCGTGGTGTGGAGCCGGGGCAATGGCCTTGCCGCACGCAATACGGGTTCCACCGTTTCGCTGCCGTCCGCGATGATGCGCCCTGGCACCAGCCTGATCATGGCGGAATCCGAGTTCACCTTCGTCGCGCCGCTCGGCTTCCTGATGTCCGGACCGACCACGATGCGCCACAACGCCTATCGCCGCTCGCGTCTGGTCGACCCGATTCCGTGCACCTGGAACGGCTGCTCTTGACGTCCTGCGCGGGCGGGGCATCAGTTCCGCGATGGACGATCCTAAAACGCCAGCCGAAGCCGTCGACCGTCTTGAGTTTCTGCATGAACGCGCCGTCACCGCGCTGATCGAGGCTGTGCGTCGCTTCGCGGAGGGCGGCGCGCCACCCACCGCGGAAGAACGCGCGCTCTTCCGTTACCCGGAATTGCGCGTGACCTATCTCCCGGGCGCGCCGGCGCCGCGGCTGGCGCGCGCCTACGGTCAACTCACTTGGCCGGGCGAATACGCCGTCACCATCACGCAGCCGAAATTCTATCGCGCCTATCTGCTCGATCAGCTCAAGCTCCTGGTCGGGGACTATGGCGCCGAGCTCAGCGTGCGCGTGAGCGACACCGAGATTCCGTATTCGTTCGTGCTCGATGCCGGTTCTGCGGCGTTCGAGAACGTGCCGGCGGAAGAACTCGCGCGCTATTTTCCAAACCCACGGCTCACGCAAGTCGGCGATGCGGTGGTCGATGGCCGGCCGATCGAGCGCCTTGATGGCGCGCGGCCGCTGGCTTTGTTCGATGCGCCGCGCACGGATTATTCGCTGAAGCGGCTCGAGCACTATACCGGCGCGCCGTGGCGCGATGTGCAGCCGTGGATATTGTTCACGAACTACCAGCGTTATGTCGAGGAATTCGTCCGCTGGGCTGCGGCCGGCGTCGCCAATGGTCCGAAGGGTTGGGCGCTGTCGTGCCCGGGGCAGGTGCGCATCGAGGCGGGCGACAAGGATGCGGAGCTGAAAGCGCTCGCCGCGCCGTGGCGCAAATATCAAATGCCTGCCTATCACCTGACCACGCCTGACAATGACGGCGTGACCTTGGTGAATATCGGCGTTGGCCCGTCGAACGCCAAAACCATCACCGACCATCTCGCCGTGTTGCGCCCGCATTGCTGGCTGATGATCGGCCACTGCGGTGGTTTGCGGCACACCCAGCGTATCGGCGACTACGTGCTCGCGCACGCCTACTTGCGCCGTGACAAAGTGCTGGATGATCGCGTGCCGCTAGAGGTGCCGATCCCGGCGATCGCTGAGGTGCAGATCGCGCTGCAGCAGGCCGCCAACGTCGTGGCGGGCGATAACAAAGAAGAACTGCGCCGTCGTTTGCGCACCGGCACTGTGGTGTCCTACGCCGACCGCAACTGGGAGCTGAACTACAACCAGGAACGCCAGCTTCTGTCGCAATCGCGCGCCGTCGCCGTCGACATGGAAAGCGCCTGCGTGGCGACGCAGGGCTTCCGGTTGCGTGTGCCGTACGGCGTGCTGCTGTGCGTGTCGGACAAGCCCGCGCACGGCGAGATCAAACTGCCGGGCACCGCCGATCGATTTTATGAAAGCGCCATCGGCGCGCACTTGCGCATCGGTCTCGAAACCGTGGCGCTGCTGAAGCAAAATCGTGACCGCCTGCATTCGCGTAAGCTGCGTGCATTCGACGAGCCGCCGTTCCGCTAGGCGCGCTGTAGAAATTCGACGATCGCTTCGCCCAGTTCCGCGTTCACCGCGCTCAAATGATTGCCGTGAATGCGCGTTGCTTGAGCGTTGGGGAAGAGGGCGGCCAAGCCCTCGGCGCTGCCGTTGTCATGATCTTCGACGCCGCTGACGCATAGGATCGGCGTGTCGATGCTCGCGAGCGGCGCGCGCTCGGTTTGTGTCTGCGAGCGAAGCACGTTCAGCGCGACCTGCGGATCGATTTGCGCTCGTGCGATGAGTGCTTGCACCACTTTCGCTGCTTGCGAAAAGGCGCCGGCTTCCCCCTTGCCGATCGCGTCTTCAAAAAACGCCACGCGCGCAGTGGAGCCAAGAACGCCGCTGTCGCCCATGCCGCCGAGCACGCATCGGCGCGGGCGTGCCCCGCGCACCAACATGCGCACGGCCGTGCGCGCGCCCAGCGAATAGCCGACGAGATCGTAGTCGCTCAGCCCCAGATGCACGACGAACGCCTCTGCATCTTGCGCCAGCACGTCGGGCGGATAGAAGCGCGCATCCTGCGGCGCCTCAGAATGACCATGCCCGCGATGGTCGAGCATGATCGCCTGAAAACCTGCAGCGGTGACAGCCGCGGCGATGCCGGGCTCGATCCAGTTGAACCGCGAATTGGCCAGAAAGCCGTGCAGCATCAGCACCGGGCGCCCTTCGCCTTCCAAGCGGTAGGAGAGGCGAACGCCGTCAAAACTTGCAAAAGTGTCGCGTGGCATGGCCGCACCATGGCGGCTCCCATCGCAGGCGGCAACTGCAGCGCTTTTGACGCCGCGCCCGCGAGGCGCCATCTAGCAGGCATGCACGACAGGCTGGTCAATTTCGAGCGCGTTTTGAACTTCCGCGACTTCGGCGGCTACGACACCGCCGATGGCGGCAAGCTCGTGCGCGGCGTGCTGTTCCGCTCGGCGTCATTTCACGACGCCACCGAGGCCGACGTGGCGCGCCTTGAAGCCATGGACGTGCGCTTTCTTGTCGATCTGCGCCGGCCCGAGGAGCGCTCGTTCGAGCCGAACAAATGGCCGGGCGACCGTACGCGCGTCTATGTCAACGATCTGGGCGTCGCCGGCGTGGAATTGCCGCCGCATCTGGTGGCGTTGTTGCAGAGCGATCTCTCGCCGGCCTCGGTGAAAGAGTACATGCTCGCGCTCTATCGCGAGATACCGTTCGATCCGCGGCTGATCCACCTCTATCAATCCTGGTTTCGCGAGCTCGGCGAGGGCGGCGCCGGCGTCATCCATTGCGCCGCCGGCAAGGACCGCACCGGCATCGGTTGCGCGCTCACGCTTTTGGCGCTCGGCGTCGACGAAGAGACGGTGTTTGCGGACTACGAGTTCACCAATCAGGCCGTCGATCTTGAAACCCGCATGCCGCGTATCCAGGCGCGCATGGAGGAGCGGCTGGGGCGCAAGCTCAATGCCGCGTCGCTACGCCCGATGCTGGGCGTCGATGTGGACTATCTGCATGAGGCGTTCGCGTCGATCAAAGCGCAGCACGCATCGATCGATGCTTACATTGAAGACGTGCTGGGCGTTGGCGCCCAACAGCGCGCGGTTCTGCGCGGCAAGCTGAGCGCCTAGTCTGCGCGACGCGGTTTAGTTCGCCGGGCCGGCCGTTTTGCGCTTCTCCATCAGCGCTTCAAAATTCGCCCAGACGCCGTCGCCGCCGTGCCATTCGCCTTTGGTGGCGGCCTTCGAATACTCGGTGGCGCGCGCTTCGAAGAAGTTCGCGTGCTCCACGCCATTGAGGATGGCGGTGAGCCATGGCAGCGGATGTTCGGTCACGCCGTAGATTTTCGGCAAGCCAAGCTGACCCAAGCGCCAATCGGCGATGTAGCGGATGTATTGCTTGATATCTTCCGCTGTCATGCCTTGCACCGGGCCCATCTCGAAGGCGAGATCGATGAAGCGATCTTCGATGCCGACGACTGTGCGGCAGCACTCAACGATATCGTCCTTCACCTCTTGCGTCAGCGCGTTGGTTTCCTTCGCGTACGCGTGGAAGAGCTTGATCATGCCTTCGCAGTGCAAGCTCTCGTCGCGCACCGACCAGGTCACGATCTGACCCATGCCCTTCATCTTGTTGAAGCGCGGGAAGTTCATCAGCATCGCGAACGACGCGAACAGCTGCAGGCCTTCGGTGAACGCGCCGAACATCGCGACTGTGCGCAGAATGTCAGCTTCGGTTTCGACGCCGAACTTCTGCATGTAGTCGTGCTTATCGCGCAGCGCCTGGTAGTCCATGAACGCCTGGAATTCGGTTTCCGGCATGCCGATGGTTTCAAGCAGCAGCGCGTAAGCGGCGATGTGAACCGTCTCGATGTTCGAGAACGACGCGAGCATCATCTTGATCTCGGTCGGCTTAAACACGCGCGCGTAGCGCTCCATGTAATTGTCGTTCACCTCGACGTCGGCTTGGGTGAAGAAGCGGAAAATCTGCGTCAGCAGATTCTTTTCCTGGTCGCTCAGCTTCGAGGCCCAATCCTTCACGTCCTCGCCCAGCGGCACTTCTTCCGGGACCCAGTGCACCTGCTGCTGGCGACGCCAGAATTCATAGGCCCACGGGTAGCGGAACGGCTTGTAGCCAATCGAAGGGGTGCGAAGGCCCGTCAGCTTGGCGCCTCCGTTGGATCCCCCATTATCGCCAGCCATCCGCAAACTCCCTTTCGAAGCCAGAACGCAACCCTAGATATAGGGATAGAATGGCGCATTGGCACCATATATGGCGTATTGAGGCCGAGTCGTCTTTAAGAAAAGTGAACGGCCCCACGGCCGGACCATGCAGCGATTCAGCCGGATGGTAAGCGCCCTATGGGCGGCTGCTTGTGGATAGGCGTCAGGGGGTTCGGCAACCCGCCGAACCGGGTAAAAGACTCGCATGAACAAGCACGATCCGGGCGGGGCGGAAGCCAAGCTCCACTACGGCGACAACGAAATCACCATCCTGAAGCAGGGCACCCATGTGCGCTGCGCGGTGACCGGCGAACGCATCCCGCTGGATGAATTGCGCTACTGGAACGTCGACCTGCAGGAGGCCTATCGCGGTCCCGCCGAAGCCACGCAGCGCTGGAAGGAAAAGCACGGAGGCAAGCCATGAGGGCGCTCCTCGCCGCCTTGTTTCTTGCCGCGTGCTCGGTGAGTGAAGCGCCGGCTCAGCCCGAGGCGCCGGCCCCGGTGGTCGAGCCGCCCGCCGACGTCACGGCGCCGGTTACGCCGCCGATCCCTGTCACGCTCACATTGAGCTGCGCCGGCGCGTTCACGCAGGGCGGCGTCGCGATCTGCCGTACGCTGCCGGGCGCGGCGGTTTCGGTGGACGGCGTACCCAGCGGCGCCGCCGACGCCAATGGCTGGGCCGTCGTCGGCTTTAATCGCGAGCATCCGGCTAACGCGCGCGTCGAGGCGAGCGCTGACGGCGCAACGGCGACCGCCAGCTTCGAGATTGCGCCGCGCGAATTCGACATTCAGCGCGTCGATGGTCTGCCGCCACAAACCGTGACGCCCACCGATCCCGCCGTGCTCGCACGCATCCAGCGCGAAGCGGCGCTGAAGCGGCAAGGCTTCGCCAGCCTCGCCGACATCGAGGGCTTTCTCGATGGGTTCGTCATTCCGGTTGAGGGCGGGCGTGTCTCGGGCCGTTGGGGCAATCAGCGCATTCTCAACGGCGTGCCGTCAACGCCGCATTTCGGCTACGACATTGCTGTGCCCGCCGGCACGCCGATCCGCGCACCGGCAGCCGGCGTGGTGACGTTGGCCGAGCCGGACATGCATTATGAAGGCGGGCTGGTGTTCATCGATCACGGCCAGGGCCTCATCACCATGTACTTGCACATGAGCCGCCTCGATGTGCGCGTCGGCGACACGGTGGAGCAGGGGCAAGTGATCGGCGCCGTCGGCTCCAGCGGGCGCGCCACCGGTCCGCACCTGTGCTGGCGCATGCGTTGGCGCGAACGCCAACTCGATCCAAGCATCGCGATCGACGGCTTGGCGCGCGCGCGTTCGGAATTGTTGGGGCGCTAGCGCACCACCACGTGCGCTGTGAGCACGACGGCGTCTTCGTCGGTTTCGTTGCGCCAGCCGTACGCCGTCGTTGCGTCTTCGCGCGCGACATCGCCAGCGCGGTAGGTCATCGGGTCGAGGCAGGTGTTGCGGAACTCGACCATTTCGCCGGACACCACCAACGCCATGCCTTGCACCGCGCTGTGGTCGTGCCAACCGATCACGCCGCCAGGCGCGATCGTCAGGCGCCGCAGCCGCACCGAGCGTGTCGGATCGCTGGCCAGAGGCACAAAGCCAATATCCACACCGGTGACGCCGACCGATTGCAGCTCCGTGTCCGCACGCGCGTTGTCGCGCGTCCGCTCAGCCGGACATTCGCGCATGCGCGCCGATTGAATCGCGGTGAGCGCTTCGTCACTCTCTGTGATGTTGGCGTTCACCGAGACGCAGGCCGACGCCAACACGGCGGCAGCGACAATCAAAATCCGCATGGGCTTAGTCCAACAATACGATGTGGCAGCCTTCGATGCGCAACGTGGGCATCGCGCTATCTGGCATGATCCGCGTGCGGTAGGGCTGCTCGCACGGCTCGATGGTGAGATCGATGGTGAAGAAGCCTTCGCCGGGCGGCAGGTCGACGCGCCAAGATTCGCCCGTATGCGAGTGCGCGCGGCGGCCTTCGAAAGCCACCTCCTCGTTGAAGAGGAGGCGAATTTCGCGATCGGCGTAATCGCCGATGATCTGCATCTGCGCGGCGCGCGTCTCCAGCCCGCCGGGTTGGTGCGAGCCGGGCGCGGGCAGTTCGACCGGCGCGGGGTGTTCGTGCGGCGGCTCGGTTTGCGCGGTCGCTGTCGCGCACGCACCAAGAGCCAGAGCCAGCACAATAAACCGCACCATCACATTACCCCCGCCTTGTGCCATGCTTCCTTCGGCCAGCGCCGATGCACCCAGAACCATTGCGCCGGGGCTTCACGAATACGCGCTTCCATAAACTCGTTGATGCGCTTCACGCCGTCAAACACCGTTTGGTCGGCGTCCGGGTTTTCGTAGTCGAGCGGAATCGCCTCGTGCGCGCGCACCAGGAATTTCGTGCCTTCGAGACGCTGTCCCGTGATCGGAATGAGAGGAACCTTGAATTTCAGCGCCAGCCGGGTCGGGCCATCGGCTGTCATACAATCGTAACCAAACAGCGGGACCGCCAATCCCTTATTGTACTTCTGGTCGTTCATCAGCGCGACGCTGCGGCCCTTCATCAGCGAACGCAGCAAGCCCATGCCGCCTTCCTTGCCCTTCGCGGCTTGCAGCGTAAGGCCGAACTGGCGGCGCGTTTCGACGATGTAGGCATCGATGATCGGATTGTTGGCGGGGCGGTAGGTGAAATGGCTGGTGGGATCGGTCTGCGCCAAGCACAGCGAGGCCACTTCCCAATTGCTGAAATGGCCGCCGATGAACACCGCGCCCTTGCCGAGCGTCGCTTCGATGCGGTCGCGCCCTTCGAAAATCAGATCGCCGCTTCTGAACTTGTCGAGGAATTTTCCCATGTGCGGAAATTCGCCCGACATGCGGCCGATCTCGCGCCACATCTCGGCGCGCGTCTCGCGATGCCAGGCGTCGCTCTCGTTCGGAAACGCCATCTTGATGTTGCGCAGCGCCGTCTTGTGCGCACTCGTCAGCGCGCCGACGCCCGGCACGATCGCCGCGCCCCAGCGCGAGGCGCGTTCGAGCCCCAGCGCGCCGAGGCCGCCGACATAGGCGTTCCACGCCAGCGCCTCCAAGCGAAACATCAAATTGAGCGGCTTCGGTTTAGCCATGCGCGGGATTCATCCGCGATTGAATCGGCGCGAGCAAGGTGTCGAGCGCCGCTTCATCCTCAAAACCGGCCGTGACGGGCAGCACCGCCACACGTTCGCGCCACTCAGGGCGCAGCCGGGCCGCGTCTTTTTCGGTGGTGATCAAGCGCGCGTCGTGTTCGGCGGCCAATTGAGCGAGCAGCGTGAAGTCGTCGTCGGAAAACGGGTGATGATCGGCAAACGGGACGGCGTCCACCATGTCGCCGCCGAGCGCCGCCAGCGTGTCGAAAAATTTCTCGGGCCGCGCCAGTCCCGCGAACGCAACCAGACGCCCTGCAGGAACCTCGCCCGCCGCACGCAGGGAGGCTTGCAATATCGGTTTATCGAATCCGGAGAGCCAATCGAACGCAGGCGCTTGCGCCTGTGGCGTGTTGTGCAGAACCACGATGGCGTGAGCCCGCTTCAAACCATCGGCGAGCCGCTCGCGTAGGGGGCCGGCTGGGAAAACCTGCCCGTTGCCGACGCCGAAACCCGGATCGACGGCGATGAGCGACAAATCCTTGGCCAGCGCCGGATTTTGGAAGCCATCATCCATGATGATCGCGTGCGCGCCGGCATTGACCGCCGCGAGTGCGCCGGCCATCCGGTCGCGCGCGATCCATGCGGCGCCGTCGCGTGCGTGCAACAGCGGTTCGTCGCCGACTTCGCGCGCGTCCATGTCGGGCGTAACGCGCAAAGGCCCAGGCAAGCGCCCGCCATAGCCGCGCGACAGCGTATGCGCGCCAGGCCCTAGTTTGGCGCGGATGGCGCGTGTGATCGGGGTTTTGCCCGCGCCGCCCACAGTGAGATTGCCCACGCAAACCACCGGTGCGGAAACGTGCCGCGGCGTGGTCGTGCGCACACGATGCGCCGCCGCCATTGCGTATGCCCACGACACCGGCGTCAGCAGCGCCCGCAGCGCGAGCCCTGCGTCACGCCCGTGCGCGTCGGCGCGCCAGAATTCAGGCGGACGCATTGGCGGCTCTCTGCGCGGCCTCGGCGGATGGCGTCAAGCGCGCGATCTCGGCGACGGTGACGGCCAGCGCATCGGCGCCTTGCTCGACCGTGCGCCGCGCCGCCGCGGTTTGGCCGATGCGCTCGACTTCATTGCTCAACAGCCGCTCCACCGCCGCCGCCAGCGCTTCAGCGTCGGCGACCTTGATCGCGCCGCGTGCGGCAAACAATGCGCTGAACACATCGTCGAAGCTCTCCACGAACGGGCCGCTGAGAATGGCGGCGTCGAGCTTCGCCGGCTCAATCGGATTGTGACCCTTCAATTGGGGCAGCAAGCTGCCAGCCACAAGCGCGACCGGCGCGAGGTCGTAGAATAAGCCCAGCTCGCCCAGCGTATCGGCGACATAGACAGGCGCTTTGCCGATCGGCTGAAAGCGTGAGCGGCGCGGCGCTTCGCCGGCCAGCGCCGCCACCGCCTCGCCACGCTCGGGATGCCGCGGCGCCAGGATGAGGAGCGCGTCCGGTTTTTGCTTCCTGAGCGCCGCGTGCGCGGCCAGGGCGATTTCATCTTCGCCTGCATGCGTCGACGCCGCCAACCAGAGCGGTCGGCCCGCTATGTCGCTGACCAGCGCGTCGCGCGCGCCTTGGTCCACGCGCGGCGGCGGCGCGGCAAGCTTGAGATTGCCGAGTATCGGCGTCAGCCGTCCGCGTACTTCACTTAGCGCTTCCGCGGTGCGCGCGTCCGCCGCCGAGACGAAATCAAAAGCGCTGAACACGCGCGCGCCCGCCGCCCGCCAGGTGCGCCAGCGCCGCAAAGTGTCCGGGCTCATGCGGGCGTTGACCAGCGCCAGTTTGACGCCGCGACGCTGCGCAGCGAGCAGCAGATTGGGCCACACTTCGCTTTCGACGAAGACACCGACATCGGGCGACCAATAGTCCAGAAAGCGCTTCACCGCGTCGCCACGATCGAGCGGCGCATAGACGTGCGTCGTCCGCGCCAAGTTGCGCCGTGCGACCAAATCGGCCGAGGTTCGTGTGCCGGTGCTGATCAGAAACGAAAGCTCTGGGTCGCGCGCCGCCAGCGCTTCGATCAACAGCATCGCGACGCCGCTTTCGCCCACGCTCGCCGCATGCAACCAGATCAAGCGGCCGTCAGCGCGAACGCGGTCGTAGCGCCCATAGCGCTCCTTAAGTCGTGCGCCGTCTTCCTTGCCGCTGCGTGCGCGCGCGCCGAGCCAGAGCGGCGCGAATGGGCCGAGCAGGGCCGTCGCGATCCGATAGCCAGCAAGTGCCGGTGAGACGCTCACTTCGCCGTCGCCGCCGTTTCGAGGTCAGCCGCAGCCGGCGCGGACTTTGGCGCGGGCTCGATCACCGGAATGCGCGCGAAGCGATCGGCTTCGGCGGCGATGCGGTTCATCTCCGCTTCGAGCTTCTGGCGCACATTCTCCATCTCCGCGTCGTCGGCGTCAGCGGAGGGCGGATCGACGGGATTGCCCCAGATCAGCGCGCCGCGGCCGAACGGCAGCGGCAGCACGAAGCGATCCCAACTATCCATCACCACGCGGTTCGACGTGGCCCAGGTCAGCGGCAGGATTTGCGCGCGCGCCAGCTTTGCGAGCTGCACCGTCCCTAGCTTGGCGCGCATGCGCGGCCCGCGCGGCCCGTCCGGCGTCATGGCGATGATGCCGCCATCCTCGATATGCCGCGCCATCGCCCGCATTGCCTCGAAACCGCCCTTGCTCTGGCCGCGCTTGGCGGCGGACCCGCGGATTACCTCGGCGCCAACCGTGCGCGACGCGTGCGCCACAACGCCACCCTCGCGTGACTGCGAGATCAGCATCTTGGCCCTAGGAACGCCCGGTCCGAACGCCCACAATTTGTGGATCTGCATGAACCGGCCGTGCCAGACGCACGCGATCAAGCGGCCCTGGCCGGCCAGGAAGGGCTCAACGGCCTGGCGATTGATCTTGGTCCAGCGCGTGGTGACGCCCACCAGCAGCATGTAGCCGCCGATCGCCCGTCCGATCAGGAACTGGAAGACAGGATTGCCGAGAAGCTGTCTGAGCATGGGTCCGCTGGGGCGCCCGTCTTTCGGGGCGCGGTCAGGGACCTTATACGAGGCGTCGCCGGCCCCGCGCCAGCAGCCGATTGTAGAGGCCCCGTGAGCGAGACCCAGTCCAAGCCGTCGCGTTTCGATCTTGCAACGCCTGAGGGCCGCAAGCGGGCCGAACACGACCTGATTTGGGCTGACCACGGCTTCCTGCGGGCCCGGTTCTCCAATTTTCACTGGATCGAGCCGGGCGTCATGGCCCGGGCGAACCAGCCTTCTCCACAGGCCATCGCCCGCTACGCCGCCCAGGGCTTCAAGACCATTCTCAATCTGCGGGGGCCGTCCGACACCGGCTATTACGCGCTGGAGCGGCAGGCCTGCGAGCAGCACGGCGTCACGCTCGTCGATGCGCGCATGCATTCGCGCGAGCCGCCCAGCCGCGAGCAGGTTCGGCGCGCAAAGGAGCTGTTCGAGACGATCCAGTATCCGGCGCTGATGCATTGCAAGTCCGGCGCGGACCGCGCCGGCGTGATGGCGGTGCTCTACCGTCACTTCAAGATGGGGCAGCCGATCGATCAAGCGATGGAACAATTGTCGCTGAAGTATCTGCACGTGCGGCAGGGCAAGACCGGCATGATCGACTTCTTCTTCGACACCTATCTCAAGGAGACGCGTGAGAGCGGGAAATCGTTCAGCGCTTGGGTGGACGAGGACTACGATCAGAAAGCGGTGAAGGCCGCCTTCATGGGCGAGTGGTGGGCGAATATCCTGATCGACAAAATCCTGCGCCGCGAGTGACCAGTTGCGGGAACCGGCAAGACCGGAAATAAGCATTACATATGCTGAAGGCCGAGGGGCGGGATGACCGTTAGCGTGTTCGGGCGGCGGTTCCCCGCGGTCGCGACCTATGTCGTGTCGCTCGCGTCGGCATTGCTGTTGCTGGTCCTCGCCATTGGCACAGCGCTTTGGCAGAGCAGCGCTGCTGAGGCGCTCAATCGAGACGTACGCTCTTCGCTTGAACGGCGCTCACATTACCGCGTCTTCCTGCAGCACCTGACTGACGCTGAAACCGGGCAGCGCGGCTTCTTGATAACGCGTCAGCCGGCCTATCTCGAACCCTACAACGAAACTGCGGCGCTTATTGCGGGAGAACTGCGCGAACTCGAAGCAATCGCCGCTGGAAATCCGGCGCGCGAGGCGGAGTTTCATCGTCTGCAGGAACTGACTGGACGCAAACTGGATGAACTTCAGCTGACCATCGGCCTCGTGCAGCGCGGACAGCCGAATCTGGCGCGCGGCGTCGTGGAGGCGGACTCCGGCCGGGTGATCATGGAGGAAATCCGCGCCATCGTCGATCGAGCTCTGGCAAGCGAAAACGATCGATTGGAGGCGGCGCTCGCGGCCGCCGACGCTGCTGGCGCACGGCTCAGGTGGGTCATGCTTCTGGCGGGCGTGCTGATCGTGGGCATCGGCGTGCTGTTGGTGGTCACGGTGCGCAACGCCATGGGCGAACTGCGGGCCTCGCGCGACGAAGCGCGCGCCGCGAGTGAACACCTCTCACGTGAAATGAGCGCCCGCACGCAGGCGGAAGACAAAGTGCGCCAGATGCAGAAGATGGAAGCCATCGGCCAGCTCACCGGCGGCGTCGCGCACGATTTCAACAACATGCTCGCGGTCATCATGTCGGCGCTGCAATTGGCGCAGCGGCGGATGGAGCGCGGCGACCAGGGCGTCGGCACCTTCATCGAAGCCGCTCTTGATGGCGCGCGCCGCGCGGCGGCGCTGACAAGCCGGCTGCTGGCCTTTGCGCGCCGCACGCCGCTCACGCCCGCTGTGATCGACGTGAACCGCACGCTTGGCGATATGTCCGATCTGCTGCGGCGGACCCTAGGCGAACAGATTGCGCTCGAAACCGTGCTGGCCGGCGGCCTCTGGCGTGTTCATGCGGATCGCCACGAACTCGAACAGGCGATCCTCAATGTCTGCGTCAATGCGCGCGACGCCATGCCGAACGGCGGCAAACTCACGATCGAATCCGCCAACGCGTTCCTCGATGACGACTACGCCGCTGCGAATGTCGATGTCACGGCTGGGCAGTATGTGCTGATTGCGATCACCGATACCGGCGACGGCATGTCGCCGGAAGTCAGGCGCCAAGCCTTTGAGCCGTTCTTCACGACGAAGGAGGTCGGCAAGGGCACGGGTCTCGGCTTAAGCCATGTGCATGGGTTCCTGAAGCAGAGCGGCGGCCATGTGGCGATCTACTCCGAGATCGGGGTCGGCACCACGCTAAAGCTCTATCTGCCACGCACCAATTTGACCGATATGGCGGAGCCCGCAGTGCGCGAGAGCGTGACGCCGACTGGTGATGCAGGCACGATCATCCTGGTCGTGGAAGACGAGGAGCGCGTGCGTATCCTCAGCGTCGCGGCTTTGCGCGACCTGGGCTACACGGTGTTGCACGCGGCCAACGGTGCGACCGCGCTTGAGACACTGCAGAAAAATCCGGGGATCGCGCTTCTCTTCACCGACGTCGTCATGCCGGGAATGAGCGGGCGTGTGCTTTCTGAAGAAGCGCGAAAGGTGAGCCCCGCGCTCAAAGTGCTCTACACCACGGGCTACACCAAGAACGCCATCGTTCATAACGGCGTGGTGGATGCGGATGCGCGGCTTTTGCTCAAGCCTTATTCGCTGTCCGAGCTTGGGCGTAAAGTCCGCGCTGTGCTGGACGAATAGGCGGCGGCGCGATCGCCGCCGCCGCAACCGTTACTTGCCCTTCGGCGCGTAGTTCGGTTCGTACTCGGGGTAGTACGGGTCGTAATTGTCATCGACCACGATTTCCGGCTCATAGCCGTAGTAGCGCCCGGTCACGTGATTGTTGGCGACATTACGGATGCCTTCTTGGGTCGTCTCGACGCGACAAGCGTCGATCTGATCTTCAACACTAATCGGGCGCGTGCTGGTGTCGTCATTGCAGACATCGCGCGCGGCGTTTTCGATGCGGCGGATCAGCGTGTCGGCGCCTTCGTCGCTTTGCAGATCGAGTTCGCCATAGGTGACGACACGCGATTCATGGTTTTGCGCGAGTGCAGGGGAAGCCGCAGCGAAAGCCAGCGCGGCGATGGAAATCAAGCGGATAGGGGTCATGGCGTCGAATCCTCGTCAAAACCCGCCCTTCGCGGCGACAACCGCGCAACGCCCTATCTGTTCCAGATATCAGCCGGCTTGTTCGGCGCTTTGGAACTGCAGGCGCGACAAGCGCGCATAGAGGCCCCCGCGCGCCACGAGATCGTCATGTTTGCCCATCTCGACTATGCGTCCGTTTTCCAGCGCGAGAATGCGGTCGGCGTCGCGCACCGTGGCGAGGCGATGGGCGATCACCAGCACGGTGCGCCCCACGGAGAGCCGCTTCAGCGCGTCCTGCACGCGCGCCTCGCTCTCGGAATCGAGCGCGCTTGTTGCTTCGTCGAGCAGCAGAATGGGTGCGTCGCGCAGGAAGGCGCGCGCCAGCGCGATGCGCTGGCGTTCGCCGCCGGAAAGATTGCCGCCTCGGTCGCCGACGGAGGTTTCGTAGCCTTGCGGAAGCACCGCGATGAAATCGTGCGCCGCCGCCGCGCGCGCGGCTTGCTCGATCTCGGCGCGCGTCGCACCGGGGCGGCCCAGCGCGATATTGGCGCGGATGGTGTCGTTGAAGAGGGCGGCTTCTTGCGACACCAGCGCGATCGAGGCGCGCAGTGAGGCAACCGTCACCTCGCGCACATCCTGCCCATCTATCCGCACTGCCCCGGCGGTAGCGTCATAGAGGCGCGGCAACAGGTTGAAGATGGTGGACTTGCCAGCGCCGGACGGCCCGACGAGCGCAACTGTCTCTCCAGGCTCAACCGTGAACGACACATCTTCCAGCGCCGCCGCGTCGCCATAGGAGAAGCCCACGTGCTCGAATTCGACGCGGCCGCGCGCGATCTGGATCGGCTTGGCGCCGGGTTTGTCGGTGATTTCCGTGGGCTCATCGATAAGACCGAAAATGCGCGTCAGCGCCGCGCGCGCCTCCGCGAGCACCGTGTTGTATTGGCTGAGCGCCCGCGCCGATGGCGTGGCGACGCCGACCGCGCCGATGATGCCGATCAGATCGCCCACGGTCATCTGGTCGGCGATGATGCGCGAGCCGGCGATCCAGAGCACTGCCGCCAGCGCAACACCGCCGATAATCTCCATCAGCGGCACAGTGCGGGCGCGATTGTTGGCGAGCTTCATCGCGATCTTGCGCCGCGCCTCGAAGGCTTCGGTCGCGCGCGCGGTCTCGTGCTCTTCCAGCCCGTAGGTTTTGACGAAGCGAGCCGCGCCGAACGTCTCCATCAGCAGCGCGCTTAGCGACGCGATCTGAGTTTGCGCCGCCTCGGTTTGCCGGTGGGCGCGCTTGGCGATGCGCTGCAGCGGCCCGCCTGCGAGCAGGAAGACGCCCGCGACTACCAAGGTCAAAATCCAGTCGAACCACAGCATCGACGCGATGGCGCCTGCGAGCGTCAGTGTATCGCGGATCGTCGCCTGCGCGCCGCGCACCAGAGCTTCGCCGACGATGGTGATGTCGTTGGTGAAGCGCGATGCGAGCTTGCCCGGCTCCTCGCGCGCATGGCGGGCGAAGTCCACGCTCATCAACTTGGCGAACATCGCCGTTTGCAGGTCGCGCAACACCTTGAGCGCCAGCGATTGCGACAGCACCGCCTGCGCCCACATGCCGAACGCCCGCAGCGCGGTGGCGACAAACACCGCCAGCGGCGCCAGCAGGACGACGTCAGGATGATCCGCCGCGATCGCGTCGGTCGTGTATTTCAGGATCAGCGCATAGGAGACGCCCGCCGCCGCCACCAGCGCAAGCACCGGGATCAGCAGCGCGATGTCGCCCTTGTAGCGCAAGACGTACTCGCGCCAGAGCCGCCCCATGAGCGACTTGGACTTCATGCGCGCATCACAATTCGTGCTCGGGGTCCGTTCCCGGATCGAGCAGGCGGTGCGCGTGAATGATGAAATAGCGCATGCGGGCGTTATCGACCGTGCGCTGCGCCGCGCCCTTCCATGCGTCGTAGGCGGCCCGGTAGTTCGGATAAGCGCCAACGAAATGGACCTGCGCCAGGTCGATGAATTCCGGCCGGTCCAGATCGCGGAGTTCGCCGCCGATGACGAGGTGAAGAAGTTGGCGCTGCTCGCTCATGGGTGCTTTAGCCTCGCGCTGCGTCGCGCGGATGGGTGAGGAATGATGTGCGCTCGATTATCAGAGGGTGCAGCGGCGCGCCAGACGCCACCACGCCGGGCGCGCGCGGGTCTTCCAGGTTAAAGCGCAGCGGCGCGCCCCAAGGATCGCTGACGCGTCCGCCGGCGGCCTCCACGATTGCGGCGCCGGCGGCGATGTCCCACTCATTCTTAAAGCCGAACAGGATGGTGGCGTCGGCCTGGCCAGCGGCGACCGCGCCCATCCGGTAGGCGATCGATTGACGCGTCTGCACATCGATCTTTGGCCACGGCGTCGGCCAGCGTTTGTCGGCGAAGCGGCTCTTCTGCCCAACGAAGCGCGCGCCTTCGATGCTGTCGCGCAAGCTCGCGCGCATTCGCCGGCCATTGAGCGTTGCGGAGACGCCGGGTGCGCCGACAAACATCTCGTCTGTCATCGGATTGTAGATGGCGCCGGCGAAAGCCCGTTCGCCCTCCACGATGCCGATGCTGATGGTCCATTGCGCGATCTTGGAGATCAGCGCCGCGGTGCCGTCGATCGGATCGAGCATGAACACGCGCGGCTTGCCGATGCGGCGGCTCGGATCGTCCGGCGTTTCCTCGGAGAGCCAGCCATAATCGGGCCGCGCGCCCAGCAGGCGCTCCGTCAACATGGCATCGACAGCAAAGTCGATATTGGTGACCGGGCCGGCCTCGCCCTTTGACTGAACCTCAAGCGGCTCTTGCAGCAACGCGCGGGCCAGCGCGCCCGCCTCGCGTGCGGCGGCTTCGAGAAGCGCGAGGTCAGACGCCGCCGATTGCAAGGTCATCCACGACGAGGCTGGGGATTTCGAGCGAGCCGCGATTGTCCAAATCCGAACCGCAGCGCAGGCGCGCGTACATGTCGAGCAGATTGCCCGCGACCGTCACTTCGCTGACCGGGTGGGCGATCTCGCCGCTTTCGAACCAATAGCCGGCGACGCCCACCGACCAATCACCGGTGTTCATGTTGAGCGAGGGCGAGAACATCTCGGTGATGAATAGGCCCTTGCCAGCGTCCGCCATCAAGCCCGCTAGGTCGCGCTCTCCCGGCTTCACGAACAGATTGGCCGAACCGATGCCAGGCGGGCCGCCGTGGCCGGCGGTCGCGTGGCCATTCGGCTCAAGGCCGAGCTGGCGTGCGGCAGGCGCGTTCAACAGCCACATGGTCAGCACGCCGTCATCGATCAGCTTGGCCGGCGCCACTGCGCCGCCTTCGCCATCGAACCAGCGGCTGCCCAGCGCGCGCTTGACGAACGGATCCTCGCGAACCTCGAACCCTTCCGCGAAAATGCGCTGACCTAGCTTGTCCTTCAGAAACGAAACGCCGCGCGCTACGGCGGCGCCGGAAATGCCGGAGAAATACGGTCCGAGAATGCGGCCAGCCAGCCGGTTCTCGAAAATCACCGTCGCCTTTTGGCTGACGATCTTGCGCGCGCCGAGGCGTGCCGCCGTCCGCTCACCTGCAAGGCGGCCGATTTCTTCCGGCGACGGCAGGTCCGCGAAGAAGCGCTTGGTGCGCCACTCATAGTCGCGCTCCATATCGTCGTCTTTTTCGGCGATCGGTTGTGTGCCGAGGCTGTAGGAGGTCGAGCTTTCGCCGCCCTCGAAGCCGAGCGAGGTCGCATAGACGAACGTGGACGTGTCCATCGAAGCGCCGCCGCCGCCTGAATTGGTGACGTTCGGCGTCTTCAGCGATTCCGCTTCGCACACGCGCGCCAGTTCGAGCAATTGCTCGGGGCTGGGGCGGGCGGTGTCGGACTGTTCGAGATCGGGCTGGGCGCCGCGGGCGAGGTATTTCTCTTCCAACAGCCCGCAGAAGCGATCCTCGGGCGCCGCCTTCGCCATCTCGACGACGCGCTCCGCGAGGGCCTGAAGCCCCTTGCTGGAGAGATCCGTGGAGGAGGCGGCGGCCTGGCGCTTGCCGATAAAGGCGCGCAACGCCACCGAGCGCCCTTCTTCGCGCTCCATGCCCTCCAGCTGGCCCAGCCGGACCTCGGCGGAAACGCTTTGCCGGGCAGCGAGGCTGGCTTCGGAGGCGTCGGCGCCCGCCTTGCGGGCATAATCAATCAGGGCCGCGAGGGCGGCGTGAGAATCAGCGTCGAAGGCCATGGCCCAAACATGAGCGCTTCACCGGCGAGGGGCAATCGCCGCTTGCGGTATAATGATACTCAAAGCTGTTGGGCGAGCCCGGCATAGATCAGCCCGCCGCCGATCAGCAGGTACGAGAGCCAAGTCAGCACCATCCCGAACATGCGGCCGAAGTTCAGGACGCCGGTGTGCAGCCCAACGCCATGCAAAATTCTGCCGACGGTCAAAGAAATTCCAGCCGCGTGCAGCAGCCAGAGCGGCGCCGTGGGTTCCATCAGCGCCAGCATAAGGAGGCCAACGAGGCCCGCGGGGATGTATTCAGCGGCGTTGCCATGGGCGCGGACCGCCCGGTTGAAGTCTTCGTTATCCCCAATCCCCAACCGGATTTGGTGTTTGCGCCGACCCGCCACCACCAGCACTGCGAGCACCAGCAGGATCAGAATGTTGACGCCCGCATAGAGCGCCGCGATTTCCAAACGCAGCATGCAGCACCTCCCGAAGCCGTGTCTTTGCTGATGCCGCTAGCGCACCGCGCGCGCGTGTCAATGTTTTGTTTTGCTTTCGGAAACCGCGTGTTCACGCCGTTTGTGCATGGTGTTCACCAAGAACGATGCCTCGAAGGCATGGGGTTGGGTGGTTGTTTTACGGCGCTGATTTCTGGGGCGTCGCTGGGGCGATGTTCGCGGTGGCCGCAGGCATGGGCCTGCTGGCCGCCGCGATAACGCTCTTCCGCCGACGCAGTGGCGACGACGTTGACTTCAACGTCGGCTACAACGCGCTCGCGCATCTGGTCGACTGAGGGAACCTTACGAAAAACAAAACGACCGCGCCGCGCGGGGCCGCTAAGCTCCGCCGCGGAGGGTTCGTTCATGAAAATTCGCGCACTGGCTCTGGCGTTGGCATTGGCGGCTTGCGGTCCCGCTCCCGAGAGCGGCGCGCCGGCCGCGCCTGTGGGTCAAGAGCCGGACGCGTTCTCGCTGAACATCGAAATCGGCCGCTATGGCGTCATGCTGGGCCATGTCGGCGATCTGTCGGCGCAGCGCCCTGGCGCGGCGGAAGGCGATGTCGAGTCGCCGCGCGAATTGGCGCGCCGGCTGCGCGAAACCGTGTGGGAGTACAATCTCACGCGCTCGCAATTGTGCGGCAAAAATCTCTTCGCCGAGATCACCTGCGGCCCTGCGTACGAGCCGGTGTGGATCGCCGAACCGTCGACGACGGAGCCCACGCTCGCCGAGATTCAGTCGCGGAGCGAAGATGTCGGCGCTGAAGTCATGCGGCTCTGGAACGCCGTCTGCGACGACGCGCGCACGCGCGTCGCCGATGCGCTCGACCGTTCTCTGGTGTGCGCGATCGAATAATCAGCGCAGCTTCCACACCGCTGCGCGCTTCACCTCGGCGTCCTCCAGCGCGCGGGTGACGGGGATGTCGTAGGCGGCGATCTGTTCGAGCTGATCGCGCGGCAGGTAGGTGCGGCCGGGATCGCCGATCAGCACCGTCTTGCCGGCCGCGTTCAACTCGATCAGCCACGCCAGCACGCGCGGGGCCAAATCGCGGTCGTAGAAGAGATCGCCAACCAGCACGATCTCGGCGTCGGTCGGCGCGCCGACCGGATCGGCGTCGCTCGTCGTCAGCTCAACTTGATTGAGCGCGGCGTTGAGGCGCACTT
>JBFWYC010000004.1:0-161001 GCA_050186805.1 Hyphomonadaceae bacterium | reverse complement strand
GCCGCCGCCATCGAAAATCGCACCCCCCCCCCCTGGGGGTGTGGGGGTTGGGGGGTGTGGGGCGTTCAGCTGCTGAGGCGCCTGATCGTTGGAGCGCCCCTCATCCGGCTCGCTGTCGCTCGCCACCTTCTCCGCAAGGGAGAAGGTTTCGTTCGGCGCTTCTTCCCTTTCCGCCAGCATCCGCGCGAACCTTCGCCGGATCATCGCTTTCATCATCGCGAAGTCGTCGCCGCCGAACTCTTCGCTCTTCATGTTGAACTTGCGGTACTGAGTTTTCACAAAGCCGTCCGGCCCGGCCACGATCATGGCGCCGAGCGCATTCGCGCCCTGGATGTGGCTGTTGTCGTACACCTCGATGCGCTCTGGCCGCTGCGACAGGCCGAACGTCTCCGCCACGCCGTCCAGCAATTTGGCGATGCTGCCAGTCTCGGCCATGCGCCGGCCCAACGCCTCGCGCGCGTTAAGCAGAGCCGCGTCCACGATCTCGCGTTTCTCACCGCGCTCGGGCTTGCGGATTTCGACCTTGCATTCTGCGCGCACGCACAGCGCTTCTTCCAGCAATTCGCGATCCGTCGGCTCGATGTTGCTGAGGACAAGCTTCGGCGGTTCGCGGTCGTCGTAGAATTGCGCGATGAAAGCGGAGAGAATTTCTTCCGGCTGCTCCTCTGCGCCGTGGCGCGGAAAATAGGCGCGATTGCCCCAGTTTTGGCCGGCCCGGAAGAAGAACACCTGGATGCAGCTTTGCCCGCCTTCGATATGCAGCGCGAACACGTCGGCCTCGTCAAACGTGCTCGGATTTATCCCCTGCGACGCGCGCACGCTCGCCAGCGCGCGGATGCGGTTGCGCAAGCGCGCGGCGTGTTCGAACTCAAGCTTCTCCGCCGCGTCGCGCATCTCCGCCGCCAGCCGGTCCTGCAGTTCGACCGAACGGCCTTCGAGAAAATCGACGCTGTCTTTCACCAGCCCCGCATATTCATCGCCGCTCACCAGATCGACGCACGGACCCGAGCAGCGTTTAATCTGATAGAGCATGCAGGGGCGGGTGCGGCCGCTGAAGGTGGAGTCCGAACAGGAGCGCAGCAGAAACGCCTTCTGCAGCGTGTTGAGCGTGCGGTTGACGGCGCCTGCGCTGGCGAACGGCCCGTAAAACTTGCCCTTGAAACTCTTGGCGCCGCGGTGCTTTTGCAGCGCTGCATAGGCGTGGTCGGTGCGGATGGCGATAAACGGGAAGCTCTTGTCGTCCCGCATCAGCACGTTGTAGCGCGGCCGCAGCCGCTTGATCATGTTGGTTTCAAGCAGCAGCGCTTCGGTTTCCGTCTGAGTGACGATCACCTCCAGCGCCACCGTCTGATGGATCATGCGGTAGATGGCGTTGGTGTGTCCGCGCCCCTGCGCGTACTGGCCGACACGGTTCTTGAGGCTCTTGGCCTTGCCGACATAGAGCACCTCGCCGTCAGCGCCGAGCATGCGATAGACGCCCGGCTTCGCCGGCAGCCGTCTCCAAGCGTCGCGGATCGCCTCCACGCCTTTGAGTTCGGGGCGCGGGGCGTCCTCGCCGGGCAGCGATTCCAGGGGCGGCAGGGAGGGTTTGTCGGCGCCGGTCATTCGCGGGTCTGAGTGTAGCGCAAACAATGGGGTGCGCCGCGCCTTGATCCTAGCCTTGAGCCGCACTAGGCCGGGCGGGTCGCCTCACGGGGGAGAGACCATGCGCAGATGGATGCACGCGCTTGCCGCCGGGTTCGCCCTGGCCGGCTTTGCCACCGCCGCTGCAGCGCAAGAGCACGAACGTCAAGTCCGCGCCTATCTTGAGCACGGCATGAATGTCCATGCCGAGCGTGGCTATGCGCGCGATCGCGCCGTGCCGGACCTGCTCCAGGCGCTACGGCTCGACCACCCTTATGTCTGGCCCATTCAGCTCCAGGCCGGCGTGAACTACCGCGTCTATGGCGCCTGCGACGACGATTGCGGCGACCTCGACATGGAGATTTACAGCGCCGACGGAAATCTGGCCGATCGCGACACCGCCCCTGACGACACGCCCTATGTGCAGATCCGGCCGACGCAATCGGGGCGTCACTATGTGCGGCTCTGGCTGTTCTCGTGCGCGGCCGAGCCGTGCTTCGTGGCCGCGCGCGTGGTTTCCGGCGGCGAGCCGCAGGAGCGCGGCGCGGCCCCTCAGACGGCGGCGCCCGAGCCGGGCGACAGCGCCTATTTGGAAGAAGAGCACTACACGTCGGTCGTCATCGCTGAACTTGAGGACGCCGAGCGCGCGCATATCGACGCCGGTTTTCAGCGCTTCGGCGACGAATCCATCGCGCCAGTCATGGGCGGTGAAACGCGCGAGATCTTCTTCGAACTGACGTCGGGCTTTGAGTACATTTTCCAGGGCGCCTGCGACCAGGATTGCAGCGACGTCGATCTCGAACTGCTGGCGCCCGACGGCGCCTCCGCCGGCGCCGACGATGCGCCCGATGATCGCCCGGTCATCCGCATCGCCAGCCTCGGCGGCGGCATCTACACGTTGCGCGCCAGCCTCGCCGATTGCGAGGTTGAGCCCTGCTATGTCGGCGTGCGCGCGTACCGGCGTCCGCACTAAACGGGCGCGACCGGATGCCCACTCGACCCCCCGGGTGCGGAGGCCCAAGTTCAACTTATGGATGATGCGCGCCCGGCTCTTAAGCCACTGAAAAAATTCGCCGCGCCGGACCCCGAGGTCTGCCGCGACATGACCGACGTCCGCGCCGGCGTCGATGAGATCGACCGTATGCTGGTGGCGCTGATCGCCCGCCGGCAGGGCTATATGGACGCCGCAGCCCGGATCAAAACCAGCCGCGCCACGGTGCGCGACGAGGCTCGGATTCAAGACGTTCTGAACAAGGTGCGGGCAGAAGCCGATCGCCATGGCCTCGCCTGGCGCATTGCCGAGCCGGTATGGCGGCAAATGATGGAATGCTGCATCGCCTACGAATTCGATGTTTGGGACGATCTGCGCAAACGGGCTGCGCCACCGGGCTGACGGCGCGCCTGTCGCTATGGTAACCAAGCCGGCGAGGGGGGCGTCGTCCGGGTTGGGTGATGACGCAATTCAAAAATGCGCCGGTTCGCGCTTCGCGCGAGGCGTGCGCGGCCCATGCAAGCATGCATGGTCGCGCATGGCGGGCGCCCCGTGCTGATGCTAAGGCCTTGAGCTACCGCTCGGGGGGCGGCGCATGAGGTGGTTTCTCGGACTTTTGCTGGTGATCGCGGTGGTGCTGGGCGCAGCCTACGCCGTCGGCCGCTTCCTGTTGCCCAACACGCTTGAGGTGACGCGCTCTGTCACGGTCGAACGGCCGCGCTCGGCGGTGTTTGCAATGGTCAACGACCTGCGCATCGCCAAGGAATGGTCGCCCTTCTACGCCCGCGACCCCGACGCTGACTATGTCTTCAGCGGCGATCCCGGCGAAGGCCAGAATATGCGCTGGACCAGCGACGTGCGCGACATCGGCGCCGGACGTATGTCGATCGTGCGGTCCACCAATTTGGAGGAGGTCGAGAGCATCCTCGAGATGGGCGACCGCGCGACGCTGACCTCGCGCCTCATGCTGCGCCCGAGCGACGAAGGTTCGAGCGTCAACTGGACCATGTCGGCCCAATGCGCCGAGGGCTCGATCAACGTCCCGTGCCGCTACATGAATTTGGTCATGCGCGGACGCATTGAGGCGGAGCTCGATAGCGGTCTGGCGCGGCTGAAGACGCTGGCCGAGCAATTGCCCAATGTCGACTTCGAGGGCTTCGAGATCACCGCCGTGCCGGTCGAGCCGCAGGACGTGCTGTTCGTCGATGTCACCATCGCCAGCGACCGGCCGACCTTCGCTGACCGCTCCGCAGCGGAAACCGACGGCATCGGCGCGCTCAACAATTTTATTGCATCGACGGACGGCCAGGTTTCGCGGCCCGACCAATTGGTGCGGGTTTTCCCAAGCGAAAACGGTCAAAACGGGCTTTATCGCTTCAGCGTTGGTTACCCCTATACGGGTGCTGCGCCGCCTCGCTTGGTTGGCGTGCGCACCGGCCGCACGCCGGGTGGCGCGGCGTTGCGGCTTGAGTATCAAGGCCGCCGTTCGGAGCTGCCGCGCATGTACCGGGTGCTCGACGCCTATATGCAGGCGCATCGCATCTCGGCGCGCCCGGCGACGGAAGCGTGGGAGATCGTGCGCGCGCCGACAGCGGGCGCCGAGGGCGGCACCGCCGAAGACCCGATCGAACACGCCGAAATCTATTTCCCGATCGAATAGGCGCGTCTCTCAGGCGCAAACAAAAGGCCCGCCGGCTTAACGCTGGCGGGCCTTCGTTATGTCTCGCGTTGGACGCTGGACCTATTCGGCGACCTTCAGGTTCACCGCTTTCGGACCCTTGCCCTTGGTGTCGGGCAGCGTCTGGAAGTTGACGCGTTGGCCTTCCGTCAGCGACGTGAGACCGGCGCGCTCAACAGCGCTGACGTGGACAAACACGTCCGCACCGCCGCCGTCCGGCGTGATGAAGCCGAAGCCACGCGCGCCGTTGAAGAACTTCACGACGCCGTCCTGCGGATCGCCAAGCGGTTGACGCGGCGGGCGATCGCCGCCGCCGCCGAAGCCGCCGCCGCCTTCGCGCGGACCGCGGAAGCCACCGCCACCGCCGCCGCCACGGAAACCACCGCCGCCGCCGCCGCCATAGCCGCCGCCGCCACCGCCGCCGCGATAGCCGCCACCGCCGCCGCCACGGTCGCCGCCGAAGCCGCCGCCGCCGCCGCGATATCCGCCGCCGCTGTAGCCGCCGCCACCGCGGTCACCACCGCCGCCGCCACGATAGCCGCCGCCACCGCCGCCGCCGCGATAGCCGCCGCCACCGCCGCCGCCGTAGCCGCCGCCACCACCGCCGCCGAAGCTGCCGCCACCGCCGCCGCCAAAGTCACTGCCGCCGCCGCCGAATTCCGGCGTGCTTTCGCCCCTCTCGCGACCGCGCTTCTTGTCCTTCTTGCGGTCGTTATCGTCGTCAAAATCGTCTTCGAAGCTCATTTCCAATTTTCCTGATTAGACGCTGTGGCGCACGCCAACAGCCGCGCGCACGCGTTTGCGTACGCCCGTCACCGCGAATTTCCGATTTGTAGGGGATACAAGACTTTGCCGCACGCCGCGGAACTTCGCACCTTCACGAGCCAACACGGCCCGCATTTACACCCCGCTTATGAGCGAGGGGGGCGCCAAGGGCAAGCGCGAACTCTGTGCTTTACGCGGGATTCATGCTGTTTGCGCGGCTTTTGCTGCGTTGCGGCGCTCCTGAGCGGCCACAATCCGCGACACGATGTAAGCGCCGATCAGTTTTGAGACGATGCCGGTGATCACCGAGCCCCACGCAAAAATGCCCGGCACAACCAGCGAAGCGAGGCCTAGAAACGCCACCTGATCGATCGGCGCGCCGACCGCGCTTGAGAGCAAAATGCGTTGCGAGAGCGGCCGCTTCGAGAAGGTGTAGACGGCCCAATCCGCCGTCTCGCTGATCAGAAACGCCACGCCGCTGGCGACGACGATTACCGGCCACGAGGTCAGCGTCGAAAGCGCCAGCCCCGCGAACATCGCCGCGAAAATCCAGTGTTTCAGTTCGCGCTGCGCGAAATCGCGGACAACCAGCACAAGGCCGGTGACGATCGTGAACGGATGCCAATCGCCGCCGCCGAGCGCGTCCGGCAGCGGGATCGTGGGTATGCCGGCGAACGCCCAATTGATCACCGGCATCAGCCCGACATAGAGCGCCGTCCAGCGCCGCCCGAACAGGAAAAGCCCGCCCACCGTGGCGATGATGATGGGCAGCGCGACCATCGGCTGCTGCAGGAAGGCAAGCACGTCAGCGGGACTCATGGCTCAAGTTCCTGCCTGCGGGCGCGCGCTTCGTCTAGCGCCCGGTCATCGACCACACCCGCCACACCGCCGCCGCCAGAATGAGAGCGGCGCCCGCAAACACCAGCGTGAAGCAGCCGCCGCGCGCGAAGGTGACGGCGGGCAATTCGTTGCGGTCGAGCGGGCGCGCAGTGGCGCGGCCAAGCACCCAAGCCGATGCCGCAAACGCCGCCAGCCCGCCCACTCCAATCGCCCACCACACGCTTGACGCTCCAGTGGCGCGGGGCGCATGCGAGCCTGTGACTTTCGTCACGGCAGCCAGCCCGGCGCGCGCTTAGGTTCTCCACATCGCCGGTCGGCGACGGCACCAAAACGGGGAGCACGAGTGATGGGTAAGGTCTATAGTTTCTTCGCTGCAGCCGCCGTGTTCTTCCCGGCCGCCATGGCGACATTGAACCAAGCCGCGATGATCGTCTCCTGATCGGTGAGACGCTCGTGGCGAGGGGGAAGGGCGCGGAGCAATCCGCGCCCTTTAATTTTGCCACTCCGAGCGTATGCGGCGCTCGTATTCAAAGTGTGTCCTCAAACGCGCCGGTTCGAGCGCCACGCCAGAGGCCGTAGCCGTCAGGGCGCGAGCGAGCACCGAACATCAGTCGTATGAGGAATTGCAGCATCGTCCGCCCCCCATAAACCCCGTCAGCGCGCCATCGCCTTGAGAATGAGTTCGGCGAGCTCCCCGACATTCCTGGCCGAATACGTTTCGGCAATCTCGATTGCTGTCCCGAGGCGACTTTCAACATTTATCACAATCCGGACGTGAGCAAGCGAGTCCCAGCCCGCTATTTCAGACGACGTCGTGGTAGCGACGACTTCGGCGGCGGAATTGTCCGTTTCCTCGCGCACGGCTTCGCGGATCACGGCGATGATGTCATCTTCGGTCATTGCTCTCGCTTTGTAGATTCAAGGAATTTGATAAGGTTTTCCTTGCGGCTGATCTTCCCGCTCGTGGTCTTTACAAGCCATCCTTCTTCAACAAGGACGACTTTTTGCGGCACCACCGAAAACACAGCGTTCAGGCGATTGACCACGTCCTCGGTAAGCTCTCGGTCGTCACGGGGATCAAGCGATGTCTTCTCAGCAATCACTACTAGAGCATCGCTGCCAGTGCGCGGATCGTGCCGTGCAACTGCGACAGCGCGCCCGGCCTTCAAGCCCGCCACGCTGCTGAGCTCGGTCTCGACTTCGTGGGCGTACAGATTGCGACCGTTGATGATGAGCATGTCATCGAGCCGGCCCAGGACATACAATTCTCCGTCCATGAGGAAACCCATGTCACGCGTAAAGTATCGTCCATCCTGACACCGTTCTGCGGTGCGCTCAGGATCGAGATTGTAGCCGGAGAACATGAAGTCGCCTCGAAGCGCGATTTCACCGACATGGCCTTCCGGCAATGGCTGGCGCGATTCGTCGTGCACGCTCACCTCAATGCCGCCAATCGTGGGACCGCATGAAAGCAACTCAATGCCACCGTCATCGAGTCTCTCGACCCGAGCCCCCCGATCCAAGCTGGTCGGATTCGCCCGTAGCCGGCGCGTTCGCCCGCCGATTTCGGTCTGGGTGACCGCGAACACCGATTCCGCCATGGCGTAACAGCATTGGAGATGCTCGCGCTGCACGCCGGATAAAGTGAAAGCATCTGCGAAGCGATCGAATGCACGCGGCTTGCAGGGCTCCGAACAATTGATCCAGGCTCGAATCGTAGAGAGATCGTAGCGATCCGCGTTTCTGCCGCAGACAGTCGCCATATGCTCGAACGCGAAATTCGGCATCCATGCGAGAGTCGCGCGATCGGCAGCGATGGCGCTGAACATGAGATCCGGACGAGCTACCCAATGCAACGGGTCGATATGGGTGATTGGAATCCCAAAATAGACCGGGAGTATGGCGCAGGCGATGAGGCCCATATCGTGGTACAAGGGCAACCACGACGCGATGCGATCAGCGTCGCTCAAGTCCAGCGCTCGGGCATAGCTTTCGATCTGGGCGGTGATCGCTCGGTATGAAAGTGCGACGCCCTTCTTCAGCCCAGTCGTACCCGAACTGTGCTGCAGGAGGGCAATGTCGTCCTCGTTGCGCCTGCTGATCTGAAGGGGCGCGTTCCCGACCTCCGTCGGCAGTACTCGGTGCGTCGTGCCGAGATCGAGGCCGGCCGCCTCCATGTCCGCAAAGGTGTCGGCCGACGCAACGATCGCTCGGGGCTTGAGGCGCTCAAGGAGCGCCGCGTGCGAATGCCAGTAAATTTTCGGATCTTGTCTCGGCGATGCAGTCGGCATGAAGGAGGGCACGCAACCCGCCGCCATCGCGCCGAAGAAGGCGCCATAGAGGTCAGGCGTGTGCTTCAGAAAGAGCAGCGCCAAGTCGCCGTCCCGTAGTTCCGCTCGACGGTAGGCGTAAGCAAAGCCGCCGCAGCGAGCGCCGAACTCTTCCCAGGAAATCCTGACTTCCTCATGGGCGCCGATGAGGCGACAAAACGTGCTGTCGCGCCGGTCGCCAATGTTGCTGACGAGGCGCGCAATGTAGGCATTCATGGCAGGGCGCTCGGGTTTGCGAACGTCCAACAGAAGATTTCGGGGTCGCTCATTGGTGAGGCGGGCGTTAACTCGACCAGGCGGTATGGTCCAGAGCGCTTGAACCGGAACTCAGAGATGTCGTCGCCTTCATGCAGCACTTTCAGATCGGCTGGGTTGATTCCGGCGCGCAGTTTCTTGAAATTGCCGCCGCCGACCTGAACGCGACTGAGCGGATAGGCGCAGATGAGGTCGAACGTGAGGGCTCCTTTGGGGTCGTCCCGCTTGGCGTTCAGCCGGCGCGACGAAAGAAGTTTGATTTCCCGTGCGGCGTCGCCGGTGATCGGCCATTGTCGCTGGAAGCAGGCTTCCAGATCCTCGATCCCAAGACGTGCGAGCGCGACGCCGAGCCGATCAATGGCCATCGGCATGAACCTGTTGTCCAAGTGGCATTGGTCGAAAAGCGCGTCTGGCTGCGTGGTGAAGTCCGGTCGTAATGCCAAATCTAGTATGCTGACGACCTCGACCCGATCGCGCGCCGCTGCGAAACGCCTAAGGTGTTCAGTGAACAGCGCGGTCGCGTAATTGCGCTCGATCGGCGAGCAAGCAAATGGAAGGTCGGTGCGAAACGTGCCGGTCCTTTCGGCCGGTCGAGAGGGGGGCGGCGCCCAAATGACGATGGGAATTTGATGGCGTGATTGAAAATCATCGACAAATTTGAAGTAACTTTTGACGGCGTCAATGACCATCACTTCGAGGCCGCGACCGCGCGCGATCGCCATAGGAACTATGTGCGCACGGAGATCGACCTCTCCGAGCGAAAGGATAACTAGGCCGTACTGGCTATTGGCGCTGATAGTTCGCTCAATTGCCGTCGCGACGCGCGCTTCAGGCAGGCTGACACCGAGCGCGGTGGGGCCGTCAGGGTGTCGGAGAAGGTCGACTCCATTGAAGATGCTCGACTCGGCGGTCGCGTTATTCGTGCCGGACCAAAAGCAAGCGTGGCTGTCGCCAGTTGCGAGGACGCGCCTCCCGCTGCGCGGGGGGGGGGGAGAGGCCAATGCCAAGCCGGTGCCTCCGACGCGGTCCCACATTCCACCCATCAATCTTCACCCCGCACAAGTCTCGCATAGATGCCAGCCGACCTTATCAGCTCAACCGAGCCGGAGTGCCACGGCGCGCTTTTCAACTCAACCGCCAGCCGCTGCGGCCTTTGCTGAGCGCGTCGGCCAAGAACGGCAGCGCTTCGCGCAGCGCGTCCAACACGCCGTACGGCGGATTGACCAGGAGCACGCTCGAACCGACGAGGCGCCCGTCCGGCGTCGGCTTGTCGGCCCAGAGATCGGCGCGCAGCACGTCTTTCGCGCCGAGCGCGCGCAGTTCAGCATCGACGCTGGCGAGCGCGCTTTCGCTCTTCAGCGGCCGCCACCACAAATACGTCCCGTGCCCGAACCGGCGAAGCGCCGCGCCGATGGCGCGCGCAGCCTTCGCGAGTTCCTCGGGGTCTTCATAGGCGGGGTCGATCAACACCAGCCCGCGCCGTTGCGGCGGCGGCAACAGCGCGCCGAGCGCTTCCCAGCCGTCGCGGTGATGCACTTGCACATTGCTCTGGCGCGGCAGCGCGCGGCGCAAAGCAGCGTGATCCTCCGGATGCAGCTCGCACGCCATCAACACGTCGTCGGCGCGCAAGCTCGACGTCGCCAGCGCCGGCGAGCCCGGATAGGTGCGCAACTCGCTGTCGGCGTTGAAGGCGCGCACCGCCGCCAGGTAGCGCGCGACCAAGGCCGGCGGTTCCGGCCAGTTCCATATGCGCGCAATGCCGTCGCGCCATTCCGGGCTGCGCGCCGCTTCTTCGGCGCCGAGATCGTAAAGGCCGCGCCCGGCATGAGTGTCGAACACCGCGAACGGCGCGGCCTTGCGCAACAGGGCGTCCAGGCAAAACAGCAAAACCGCGTGCTTGAGCACGTCGGCATGGTTGCCCACATGGAAGGCGTGGCGATAGTTCACGCGCCGGGTGCTAGCCCGCCGCGTGGCCAGAAGGGAAGAGCATGAGCGCGTTCCGCGACAATGCGAAGGCACATCAATACGAATTGGACGCCCCAGAGGGCATGTCGTTCGCCGAATATCGCGATGTGGGCGGCGTGCGGGTCATCATGCATGTGGAGACGCCGGTAGAGGCGCGCGGGCGCGGCTATGCCTCAAAGCTGATGGCCGAGGTCGTGGCGGCATCGCGCGCCGGCGGACCGAAGCTGCGCGCCAGCTGCGCCTTTGCTGTCGCCTATTTCCGCCGCCACCCGGACACGGCGGACGTGCAGGCCTAGTTCGCCGGTTCGACCGGGAAGCCCTTTTCCTTCCACGCCTTCATGCCGCCATCGAGCGCCACCGTGCGGGTGAAGCCCATGCGCCGCAGCGTCGCCGCCGCCAGCGTGGAGATTTTGCCGAAGTCGCAATAGGTGACGATGCGCACGGTCGGGTCAGGCAAGGCCTCATTGACCCGCAGCTCCAATTGTCCGCGCGGCAGATGGCGCGCCGTTGGGATGTGTGCGGCGTCGAACGCATCGCGCTCGCGCACGTCGAGCACGATGAAATCATTGGCCCCGGCAGCGACGCGCGTGCGCACTTCGTCCATCGACATGAAGGGCACTTCCGCCGCCGCTTCGCTGAGCAATTGCGCAACGCTGACGCCGCCGCTCATATTGACCCGCAGCGCCTCGGTCAGATGCTCAGGCATGGACAGAGAAAGCGTGCGCATCATGTCCACGAACTCGGCGCGCTCGCGCTTCTGCAAGCGCGGATTGGAGGAGATTTCCTCTTCCAGCGTCGAGCAGGTGCGGCCCTTATAGTCATGCGCCGGATAGATGCGCAGGCTGCTGCTGAGCTTCAGCACTTTGCCGAACAGGCTGTCATAGAGCTGGTCGGGATCGCCCGAGGGCAAGTCGGTGCGGCCGGTGGCGCCGATCAGCAGCGTATCGCCGGTAAACACACGGTCGCTGGCGACGAGGCACATGGAATCGCGCGTGTGCCCGGGCGTATGCAATACGGCGAGGCGAATGTTGCCCACCTTGATGACGTCGCCCTCGTCAACGCGCAGTTCCACATAAGGCGCCGGCGACAGCCGATGGGCGACGACCGGCACGTTGAGCGCTTCGCCCAATTGCCGCGTCGCGGTGAAGTGATCGGCGTGCGTGTGCGTATCGATGACGTATTTGATGCGCACGCCGTGATGTGCGGCAAGCGCGCGGTAGCGGTCGATCTGGCGGACTTCCGGATCGATCAGCGCCGCCGCGCAGGTGTCGCTGCAGCCGATCATGTAGGATTGGCAGCCGCCGGTCGCGACTTGCTCAAAGATCATCGCCGTTCCTCCCGGGCTCTCCCTGCGTGGGGAGAGCTGTCACGCGTCAGCATGACAAACCGGAAGGAAAGCGCAACCGCTCAGCCCTTGGGCTGCGGCACCACCCGCAGGTAGGGCTTCACCGTGGTCCAGCCGTTCGGGAACCGCGTCTTCGCTTCATCGTCGGACACCGCCGGCACGATGATGACGTCTTCGCCGTGCTTCCAGTTCACCGGCGTCGCCACTTTGTGGTTGGCCGTGAGCTGGATGGAATCGACCAGGCGCAGCACCTCATCGAAATTGCGCCCTGACGACATCGGATAGATCAGCATAGCCTTGATCAACTTGTCCGGTCCAATGATGTAGACGGTGCGGACCGTGGCGTTGGTGGCGGCGGTGCGGCCTTCCGAGGTGCCCCCGGTATCGGCAGGCAACATGTCATAGAGTTTGGCGACGTTGAGATCGTGATCGCCGATCATCGGATATTGCACGTCGCCGCCGGTCACTTCCTTGATGTCGGCGCGCCAGCGTTGGTGATTGTCGACCGGGTCCACCGAGAGGCCCATGATCTTGACGTTGCGCTTAGTGAATTCCGGTTCGAGCTTGGCGAGATAGCCGAGTTCGGTGGTGCAGACGGGGGTGAAATCCTTCGGGTGCGAAAACAGAATGCCGTAGCTGTCGCCCAGCCAGTCGTGGAATTTGATCCGGCCCTTGGTGGTTTCAGCTTCGAAATCCGGGGCTTTGTCGCCGATGCGCAGCGCCATGTGTGATCTCCTGAAATAAGGATCGCTTGGCCGCGACATAGCACCTGCGCCGCAGCCTCGCCACCAAAGATGGGATCCAAGGCGCACGTGAGCCATACAGCTCCGCTTAACGAAGGCTGTCGCATAGACTAAAGCCGAAGCGGGAGAGTGGTTTGAAGCGATTTTTCTCGTGGTTCGGCGCCCATCCATTGCGCCCGGCGCTGCTCAGCATCGCGTTGATCCTGATTTTGGGTGCGGGTGCGAAGTTCAGCGGTTCGCCGCAATTGGAGCGCAACTGGTATCCCTATCTCGGTCACACCGCGCAGGTGGACGTTAGCGCCGACGGCTTCGGCGTGCGCCCCGTGAGCGATTGGAGCTACGAAGGCGCGGCGGTGAAGGCCGAGCGCTATGTGTCGGCGAGCTTCGCGTTCGCCGATCTGCGCGAGGTCTGGTTCATGCTCGAACCGCAGCCAGGCTCGCAGCTCGCCGCGCACACTTTGCTGTTGTTCGAATTCAGCGACGACAGATTGATCGGCTTGACCATCGAGGCGCGCCGCGAGGTGGACGAGGACTATGACGCGCTCGCCGGCGTCTTCAACGCCTATGAGCTGGCGTACGTCTGGGGTACAGCACGCGACTTCCTCACGCGTCGCGCCGTGATGCTCGACCACGAAGTGCTTCTTTATCCGGTCGCGATCAACGACGAACAGAAGCGCGTGCTGCTGCAGCGTTTGCTGGAGCGCACCGAAGCGCTGGAAACGCAGCCGCGCTACTACAACACGCTGCTCTCCAACTGCACCAATGAACTGGCGAAAGCGGCGGGTTTCGAATGGGCGCCGGCCTTCATCCTGACCGGGCGCTCGGACGAGTACTTGTTCGATCGCGGCATCATCGCAGGAACCTCGTTCGACGAGATTCACCGCCGCTCCGACATGACCGCCTTCATCCAGCAGCTCAATGCCGCGCCGCCCGAGCGCTTCGACGCCGAACTCCTCGCCGAGCTGCGCCGGCGTTTCAGCGATCCCGGGTGAGCAGCGCCACCGTTCCGAGCACGACCCCAAACAAACCCATGGCGCCGACAACGGCCCAAGCAAACGGAAACATGCGCGACCTCCAAGAGGCCGCAGATTTGCGCGCGCCCGCGCGCCTCGCCTTGATCGCGATCAATTCATTTACTGCCGCGGATCATGGCGTCGCGTTCGGCCGGGGTCAGCGCGCGCCATTTGCCTTCCGGCAAATTGCCAAGCTTCAGCGGTCCTATGCGGATGCGCATCAGATCGGTGACGTCGAGCTCCACCAGTTCGCACATGCGCCTGATCTGACGGTTGCGCCCTTCGATCAAGGTGAAGCGCAATCTTTGCGGCTCGATCTGCTCGATCTTCGCCGGCTTGAGCTGGCGGCCATCCAACGAAAGACCATGCCGCAAGAGGCCGAGCTTGTGCGCCGTGATCGCTCCGGCGACGCGCACAAGATATTCCTTATCCAGCTTGGACTCCGGGCCGATCACGGCTTTCGCCAGCACGCCGTCTTCGCTGAGCAGCAACAGCCCGCGCGAGTCCTGATCGAGCCGCCCGAGCGGCGGCAGGCTGGTGTGCTTGCTTGGCAGCACCGGCGCTTCGCCAACGAGATTGGCGCGCGTGAGCAGGCGCGCGGCGGGGATCTGATCCCCCTCCGGCTGCGCCGACACGATGCCAACGGGTTTGTTGATGACGGCGCTGATTTGCGCCGGCGCCTGGCCTTGCGCCACCTCAATGGTTTGCCCCGGCAAAATCTTGCGCCCCGCATCATCGACGCGCGCGCCATCGATGCGCACCAAACCGTCCGCGATCAGCGCCTCCGCTTCGCGCCGCGAGCACACGCCTTCCGCCGCCAGCCATTTATTGACCCGCTGCGGCGCCTCGCCCGTATAGGTTTTGCGAAACCCCATGCCGCCCTGTTAGCGGCAGGCGGCGCTTTCGTGCAATGCGCGCAAGCGCTGCAGGGCGCGGGGCTGAATTTGGCGCTCGTCGCGCATGCAGGCGAGGGCCTGGTAGAGCTGCACGGCGCGGGCGCGATCGGGCGCGGCGCCGTCTTTCAGAAGATCGGCGAGATTGAACATCGAGGCGGCGTGGTTCTGCGCAGCGGCCTGCTCATAAAGCGCGCGCGCCCGCGCCGGATCGCGCCGCACCGCGACGCCGTCGCGATAGAAGGTCGCCAGCATGTGCAGCGCGTCCGGCTGCTGGGCTGTGGCGGCGCGTTCGAGGAAGGGGACGGCTGCCGCCGGATCGCGTGGCCCGGCGGCGCTGTCGCGCAGCCAGCGGGCGTAGTGATACTGCCCGCGTGCATCGCCGCGCTCGGCCGCCGCCAGCCAGAGCCGGCCGGCCTCCGCTTGCGCCTCCAGCGGCGCCCGCGCATCGGAGGCGAGCGCCGAGGCGTAGTCGATCTGCGCTTGCGTCCAGCCGAGGCGCGCCGCTTCCGCCAGCCGGGCGCGCGCGGTTTCAGCATCGATGCCGGCATGCGGGGCGCTTCGGTGCAGCACCCACGACAGATAAAGCCCGGCGGGTTCGTGCTGCGCGGCGGCGGCGTCGCAAAAGCTTCGCGCCGCGGTGGGGCTGGGCAGGAAACCCTCCGCGCCAGCCAAATGCGCCAGACAGGCAAGCGCTTGCGCCGGCGCTTCGCCGCGTCCCGCCGCCAGCCGGATGCGCTCGGCCGTGGCGGCGTCGATGCTGGCGGCGACCTCACGCCAGGGCCGGCCGGCGAGCGACGGCAGCGCCGCCGGCTCGGCAGGCGCAGTCGCCGCCGATGTCGGCGCAGCACTCGCTGGCGCGGTGGCGATCACCAGATCGCCGGAGCGCATGGCGTTGACGAGCCGCCCGCCGCCAAAGCCGACGCCAAACACCATCGCGACCAAGGCCGCGTATTTCGCCAAGGTGAGAAGCGGCCGGCCGCGTTCGACCAAGGTCGGGCTCAGCACCGCCGCCCGCGCCCGCGCCAAGGCGTCGGGCAGGGCGTCGGCTTTGGCTTTGGCGGGCGCGAAATTGTCGATCTCCGCCGCCAGCGCTTGGAACTGCGCCTTGAACTTGGTGCGGTCGCGCGCCGCCAGCACGACGCGCGGCCCGCTGCGAACCGGGGCCGGCGCCTGCGCGCCCTCGATCTCGGCGCTGATCAGCTTCTTGCGTTCAAGCGCCAGCACGGCGAGGGCGGCCAGCCAGGGTGAGCCGCTCGCCCCGCGCGACCATAGCGCCACCACGCACTTCGATGTATCCACAAGGGCGGCGATCTCGGCTTCGAGCGGCGCGCCGGCGGCGGCCTCGAAGCCAAGCGCAGTCAGCGCATCGGCCAAGCCTTGCGCCTTCGCCATTTCGTCTGTCGCCGCCGCGACAAATACGTCCGCCATGCGTTCCCTCGCCACGCAATGATGAACCGAAGCTCACGCACTGGCGTCAAGCGCGAGAGCGGAACATTGCCGCGACTTAAAATTCCGAGCCCCCCCGGATGGCTGAAATGTCAGAAAACCTCGACGCCGTGTCGGCTCGCGCCCTATGCGTGCGTCCTTGGATCAAAGAGGCCGCCCATGATGTACGCCGTGCTTTGCTACAATGACGAAGCCGCCGTCTTTTCCTGGACCAAGGAAGAAGACGACGCGGTGATGAATCGGCTCAACGTTGTCCACGAGAAATGGGAGAAGGCCGGTAAGCTGAAGCCGTCGATCCGGCTGTTGCCGACGAGCGCAGCGGCGACCTTGCGCAAGAAGGACGACGTGGTTCTCGACGGACCCTATGCCGAAACCAAGGAGCAATTGCTGGGCTTCTACATCATCGATGTCGATGATCTGGAGGAGGGCTTGCGCTTTGCCCGCGAGCTCACCGCCGCCAATCCGGGCGGGGCGTACGAATTGCGTCCGATCATGATTTACAACACCGGCTCGCCGGTCGAGGCCGGCTGAGAGTGAGCGACCTCGGCTGGATCAATGGCGCCATCGCCGCGGCGCGCCCGCAGGCCGTGGGCGCGCTATTGCGCTATTTCCGCGACCTCGATCTGGCTGAAGAGGCGTTTCAGGACGCCTGCCTGCGGGCGTTGAAGAATTGGCCTGCCAACGGCCCGCCGCGCGATCCGGCCGCTTGGCTCATCATGGTGGGCCGTAACGCCGCCATCGATGCGGTGCGCCGCCGCGCGAAGCTCGTTGAACTGCCTGACGAGATAGCGATTTCCGATCTCGACGACGCCGAAGATCGCGCCGCGCAGGCCATCGACGACGCCGATTATCGCGACGACGTGCTGCGCTTGATGTTCATCTGCTGCCACCCGGATCTGCCGGCGACGCAGCAGATCGCGCTGGCCTTGCGCATCGTCTCCGGCCTCACCGTCCCCCAGATCGCGCGCGCGTTTTTGGTCGGCGAAAGCGCCATGGAGCAGCGCATCACGCGCGCGAAAGCCAAAGTCGGGCAGGCCGGCGTCGCCTTCGGCGCACCCGACGCTATCGCGCGCGGCGAGCGCCTCGCGGCGGTGGCGGCGATGCTCTATCTGGTGTTCAACGAAGGCTATTCGGCGCGCGGCGACGAGGCCAAGCGGCGCGAGCCGCTGTGCGACGAGGCCATTCGGTTGGCGCGCCTATTGTTGCGCTTGTTTCCGGCCGAGCCGGAAATCATGGGGCTGCTCGCACTCATGCTCCTGCAGCACGCCCGCGCCGAGGCGCGTTTCAGCGCAGACGGCGAGATCATTTTGTTGGAACAGCAAGATCGCACGCTGTGGAAGAAAGCGCCGATCGCGGAAGGTTTGGCGCTGATCGACAAGGCGATCCGTCATCGCAAGCGTGGCCCGTATCAGATTCAAGCCGCGATCGCCGCACTGCACGCGCGCGCCGTCACGCCGGAGGAGACCGATTGGGCGCAGATCGACTTGCTCTACGCCGCGCTCGAACAGGAAACGCCTTCGCCCGTCGTCACGCTCAACCGCTCTGTCGCGGTCGCAAAGGTGCGGGGCCCGCAGGCCGCGCTCGATCTCATCGCACCTCTGGCCGAGAAACTCTCGACCTATTTCTACTTTCATGGCGTGCGCGGCGCCCTGTTGATGCAAATGGGCCGCGACGGCGAGGCGCGCGAGGCTTTCAACAAGGCGATCGCGCTTGCCGCCACCGCGGCCGAAGCCGCGCACATCCGGCAGCATCTCGATACGCTCGCAGCGGCGGCGAAAAAATGAAGCCGAAACCCGTCTGAAAGGGCGCCTGCGTCATTCGGTGCAGCTCAGGCGGGTGTTCATGCTTGCCGGCCTCGGCGGGCGCGGGGTATCGACCCCACGGACCGCCCATGAAACTGCAAACTCGCTTTATGCAATTGCCCGTCAGCTTTGACGTGGAGCGCCTGAAGGCCGAAATCGGCGCGTTGGGCGAGGGCGCCTGGCTGCCGCATCCACAGCGTTTCGAGGGCAACGACTTTCTGCCGCTGATCTCGGCCTATGGCGAACCTACGAACGAAGCGTTCGAAGGGCCGATGCAGCCGACTGAATATCTCAAGCGCTGCCCTTATCTGATCGATACGTTGAAGACGTTCGGCGCCTCGCTTGGCCGCACGCGGCTGATGCGGCTGTCCGGCAATTCGGAAGTCACCCCGCATATCGACGTCAATTATTATTGGCGCGACCGCATGCGCATTCACGTGCCGATCGTGACGCAACCTTCGGTGACCTTCTATTGCGGCGGCGAGAAGGTGCACATGGCCGCAGGCGAATGCTGGATTTTCGACACCTGGAGCCGCCACCGCGTCGTCAACGACAATGAGAGCGAACGCATCCACCTCGTCGCCGACTCGGTTGGCGGCGAAGGCTTTTGGGAGCTGGCGCTTGGCGCCCGCGCGCATAGCCAGCCGACGCCCGCTGGTTGGGCGCCGCGTCTGGTCGAGCCGTTCGGCGCTAAGATCGAAGACCTCGACCTCGAAGCAACCAACGTTCCCTTGGTCATGACGCCATGGGAGGCGCGCGACCACATCAATTTCTTGCTCGCCGACGCGCCGCCTAACCATCCGCTCTTGCCAGGCGTCTATCAGGCGACGTCGCGCTTTCACCATGTCTGGCGCGGCCTGTGGTCCACGTATGGAGAGAGCAAGGACGGGTGGCCGCGCTATCGCGAAGCGCTCGATCGGCTGGTGGCCGATCTGCAGGCGGCGCGCGCCAATGATTTGCCGTTGCGCAGCGGCGCGGGCTTCATGGGCACGCTGCACAATATGGTGGTGAGCTTCGCGCTCTCCGACGGCGGGCGCGACTTGGCGGCCGGCGAGCAGCGCGAAGATATCGGCCCGCGCAACGAACAGCCCGTGCCGCTCGTCAATCGCTTGCCAAGCATTCCCGACCCGCAATTCGACCGGCCAATTTTTGTGGTCAATCCGCCGCGCTCGGGTTCGTCGCTCTTGTTCGAGACGCTGGCGCAATCGCCAACTTTGTTCACCGTTGGCGGCGAAAGCCATGCGCTGATCGAAGGCGTTGATGCGCTCGGCATCGCTGCGCGCAACTGGGATTCCAACCGGCTCACGCTGGATGACGCCGATCCGGAAGTCGTGGCGCAATTGCGTGCGCGCTTCGCCGCTTCGGTTCGTGATCGGCAGGGGCGTTCGCCGCCGCGCGGCGCGCGCGTGCGCATGCTGGAAAAGACGCCGAAGAATTCCTTGCGCATTCCGTTTCTTGCTGCAGCCTTTCCAGAGGCGCGCTTCGTCTATCTCTATCGCGATACCCGCCAAGTGCTCGCCTCGATGATGGAAGCCTGGGAATCTGGGCGGTTTCGCACCTACCCGAAACTCCCCGGCTGGAGCGGGGCGCTGCCATGGTCGATGTTGCTGACGCCGGGCTGGCGCGATCTGGCCGCGTTGCCGCTGAACGAGATCGCCGCGCATCAATGGGTCGCCGCCACCAAGATCATGCTCGACGATCTCGAAGCATTGCCGGCGGATCGCCGCGTGGTCACGCGCTACGATGCGCTGGTCGCCGATCCTGGCGCCGAGGTGAAGCTGCTCGCGGATGCGCTCGATTTCGCTTGGGACCGGCCGTTGGGCAATGCGTTGCCCGTGGCCGCGCATACGGTGTCGGCGCCGAAATCCGACAAGTGGCGCGCGCGTGAAACAGAGATCATGGCGGTGATGCCGATCGTGAGCGAACAGGCGCAACGCGCCGCCGCTTTCGCTGCGCGCTAGCATGGCGCAATCCGCCGCCGACCGCGCTATCGCCGAAGCGTTGCGCATCATTGGCTCTGCGCCGCAGCAAGCCGAAGCCGCCGTGCGCGCAGTGCTGCAGGCCAATCCGGCGCATAGCGATGCGAAGCTTGTGCTGAGCGAAGCGTTACGCCGGCAGGGCAAGCTCGATGAGGCCCGCGCGCTGGTTGGGCCGCTGGCGGCGGCGAGCCCGCAATGGTTCGGCGCCCATCGTCAGCTGGGCATGATCCTGGCCGATCTCCGCGAAGCCTTGCCTGCATCGCTGGCGCTGCGCGCTGCGGCCGACATCAACCCTACGCATCCAACGATTTGGCGCGATCTCGCCGACCAACTTGCGCTCGCGGGCGATATGAGAGGCGCGGAAGCCGCCTATGCGCGTCACGCCGGATCGCCGACGGCCGAACCGCGATTGCTGCAAGCCGGCAACGCGCTGCGTGCGGGCAAGGCCGATGAAGCTGCATCCATCCTGCAGACGCATCTCGCGCAGCATCCGAGCGATACGGCAGCGCTGCGGCTGTTGGCGGAAGCGGCGGCGCGCGCCGATCGGCCTGATGAAGCGGAAGCAGCGCTGAAGCGCTGCATTGCTTTGGCGCCGGATTTCTTGCCACCGCGCCACGCGCTTGGCCAATTGCTGATGGGCAGAGGCCGGCTCGATGAAGCGGGCGAGGTCGTCGATCAGCTGTTGAAACGCGATCCGGGCAATCGCGGTTCGCGTCGCCTGCTCGCCGCGCTCGAGATGGCGGCAGGCGATTATGAGGCGGCGACCGGCCTCTACGAGAAGTTGCTCGAAGAAGACGGCGCGCGTGCGCAGACCTGGCTGAGCTATGGTCATGCGTTGAAAACCGTAGGCCGCACCGACGAGGGCATCGCCGCTTATCGGCGCACGATCGAGATCGCGCCGTCGAGCGGGGAGGCGTATTGGAGCCTTGCCAATCTGAAGACGGTGCGCTTCGGCGACGCCGACATCGCCGCGATGAAGACGCAGTCGGCGCGTTCGGATTTGCTGCCGGACGATCTCGTTGGCCTGCACTATGCGCTTGGCCGCGCCATGGAGCAGCGCGGCGATGTGGCCAACGCTTTCGCCCACTATTCGGCGGGGGCGGCGGCGCAATCATACCTCGTCCAGCACGACGCCGACGCCTTGAGTGCGTTCGTCACCGAGAGCATTGCGCAGTTTGATGCGGAATTCTTCGCTCGCCGCGCCGGCTACGGCGATCCCGCGCCGGACCCGATCTTCATCATCGGTCTGCCGCGCTCCGGGTCGACTCTGGTGGAGCAAATTCTCGCCTCGCACTCCGCTGTCGAAGGCACGATGGAATTGCCCGATTTGTTCAATGTCGCCCGCAAGGTCGCCGATGGCGGTGACTTCCTGCCGCGGCTGGCGGCGTTGGACGCTGATGCGGCGCGGGAGCTTGGCGCGAGTTACCTGCGCACGACGCATGCGGTGCGGCAGCTGGGGCGCGCGTATTTCATCGACAAGATGCCCAACAATTGGATGTATGCCGGCCTGATCATGCTGGCGTTGCCGAACGCCAAGATCATCGATGCGCGCCGTCACCCGCTGGCGTGCGGCTGGTCGTGCTTCAAGCAGCATTTCGCGTTCGGTCAGGCCTTCTCCTACGATCTCGCGCATATTGGCCGTTACTATGCCGACTACGTGCGGCTGATGGCGCATTTCGACGCCGTCGTTCCCGGGCGCGTGCACCGCGTGATCCACGAAGAGCTGGTCAGCGATCCCGAGCCACATATCCGCGCGCTGCTGGCCTATTGCGACTTGCCGTTCGAGGCGGCGTGCCTGCGCCCGCATGAAACTCAGCGCGCGGTGAAGACGGCAAGTTCAGAACAAGTACGCCAGCCGATCAGCGCCAAAGGCCTGGACGACTGGAAACCGTACGAACCGTATCTTGACCCGCTGAAGAAAGCGCTGGGCCCAGTGTTGAACGCTTATCCCAACGCCCCCGCTTAAGCTGCGCGGCGGGCCGCATTGCTGCGGCGGGCAATGCCGTTTTCGAGCGTCAGCCCCTCGCAGCCTTCCGGCAGCACCTCGCCGGCGCCCAACATGATGGCGCCTTCCGGGTGCAGCACATCGAGCGTGCGCGCGATCACGGCGGCGCGCGTTTCAGCGTCGAAGCTCGGCAGCACATGCGCCAGCATGATGATGTCGAATTGGCCGAGCGGGCCGGGGTGCTTCATCAGGTTGAACGCCTCGAAGCGCACGGAAGCGCGCAGGCGATCGGAGATGCGCCACAAATCGCCGGCCTTCTCGAAATGCGAAATCAGTCGCCGGATCGGCAAGCCGCGTTGGATTTCGAATTGCGTGTAGAGGCCCGCGCGCGCTTTATCGAGCAGGCGCTCCGACAGATCCGTCGCAAGAATCTCAACCGCCGGGTTCATACCCTCCAGCCGCAGATCGTCGACCAGCATGGCGACGGAATAGGCTTCCTGGCCGGTCGAGCACGCGGCCGACCAGATGCGCGCGCGTTCGTGGCCGCGCCGCGCCAGCGCCGCCGGCAGAATTTCCGTGCGCAGCGCGTCGAACTGCGCGCGGTCGCGGAAGAAGCGGGTTTCGCTCTGCGCCAGCGCATCGGCGGCGCTGTTCCACAAGGCGCCGTCGGGACGAATGCGGGCGGCGGCGAGGAGTTCGGAAACGGAGGAAAAGCCTTCGCGCCGCGCCAATGGCTGCAGCCGCGTTTCGATCGCGCCGGCCAGTTCGCGCGGCAGCACCGCGCCGGAGCGCGTCTTCACTTCGCGGGCGATGAGTGCGAATTCGGCCTCGTTCAGCATCGTTAGACGAGACCCGCTTCGGCAAACTTGGAATGAAGGATGTCGCCGTCGAACGGCTTCATCATGTATTCGTCGGCGCCGGCCTTCAGCGCTTCGGCGATGCGTTCGACATCGTTTTCCGTGGTGCAGAACACGACCGTCGGTTTGTCGCCGTTGGGCTCCTTGCGCAGCTGCTTCAGGAAATCGATGCCGCTCATCACCGGCATGGTCCAGTCGAGCAGAATGGCGTCCGGCATCTGGCGGCGGCAGGCCTGCAGCGCCTCCAGACCGTCAGCGGCTTCTTCGATCTCGAAGCGCATGTCTTCAAGGATGCGGCGCGCGACTTTGCGGATTACGCGGCTGTCGTCGACGACAAGGCAGCGTCTCATGGGCGAAAGCTCCGTCGGATTCGTTCGGAACTTTCCGCCCAAATCCTTAACGGCGCTTAAAAACTTCAGAGCTTGAAAGCTGGCGAGCGGGCGATCAGTTCGACCTTTTCCTCGCTCTCGCGGGCCGAGAGCTCGACCCCGCCCTGGCGCGCGAGCAAGCCGGTGAGCGTCGGCTGAATGGTGTGACCTGTGAGTTCGTCGCCGACGCCGCGCAGCGCCGCGGCGGTCGCCTCGCGCAGCTTGGCGCGCGGGCCGCTGGCGGTGACCACCACTTCGCCGCCTTCGCCCTGTTGCGAAGCCGTAATTTCCACCGTGCCGCCGCGCGGCAGGCATTCGTTGGCGATCAGCAATAAATTGACGATCACCCGCACCGCCGGGCGCGGCATCGCCACCGACGGCGCATTCCAAACCAGCTCAGGCTTCAGCACCGAATAAAGCTTGATCGCAACGGCGCGGCCTTCTTCCAGTTCGCTTTCGCCTTCGGCCACTGCGCCGGCCATGGCGAAGCGGAAGAATTCCAGCTTGGCCCAGGCTTTGCCGACGCCATGATCGAGCAGTGAGAGCGCGTCCGGATCGGTCTTGCCGTCGCCGCCCTTGATCATTTCGAGGCCCTGGATGATCGCGCTCATCGGCTCGACCATGTCGTGGCAGATGCGCGAGGCGACAAGCGCCGTCAGCTTCGTATTCTCGATCATCGCGCGCTCCGAAACGGGAAGGCCGCGACCATAGACAGATTCGCCCGCTGTCGAGCGGTTTCGGGGGCCGGGGGCTTTCCACAACGCCGCGTCGGCGCCACTTACGGCAGCTCTGGAAGGGATGTGCGCATGGCGGTTGAGGCGGACGGCGGGTTGGGCCTGGAGCACGCAGTGGCGCTGTTGGGGACGGCGGTGATCGCCGCCCCGCTGTTTCGCCGCCTCGGACTTGGCTCGGTGCTGGGATACCTCGCGGCGGGGCTGGTGATCGGGCCGTTCGGCATCGGCCTGTTCCGCGACCCCGAAAACATTCTTCACGTCGCCGAATTCGGCGTCGTCATGTTCCTGTTTTTGATCGGTCTCGAAATGCGCCCGGCCAAGCTCTGGGCGTTGCGGCGGGAAATTTTCGGGCTCGGCGCCGCGCAAGTGTTCACCTGCGGGGCGTTCTTGTCGCTGATTGGCATGGCCGCCGGCTTGCCTTGGCCCGCCGCCGTCATCGGCGCGATGGGGTTTGTGCTCTCGTCCACCGCCGTGATCATGAAAATGATGGACGATAGCGGCGACACCGCCACCGAGGCGGGACAACGCAATGTCTCGATCCTTTTGTTCGAAGACCTGATGATCGTGCCGCTGCTGGCGCTGGTGGCGGTGATCGCCTCGATGAGCGGCGCCGTCGATCCCGATGCGCCCCCGGCCTGGCAGAGCATTCTGATTGCGCTCGCCGCGATCGGCGGCGTGTTCGTCGCTGGCCGCTTCGTACTCAACCCGTTGTTCGGCGTGCTGGCGCGGTCGGGCGCGCGCGAGGTGATGACGGCGGCGGCATTGCTTGTCGTTCTGGGCGCTGCGTTGCTGATGGATTGGGGCGGCTTGTCGATGGCGATGGGCGCGTTCCTCGCCGGCGTGCTGCTTTCGGATTCGGTGTTCCGCCATCAGCTCGAAGCCGATGTCGAACCGTTCCGCGGCATTCTGCTGGCGCTGTTTTTCATCAGTGTCGGCATGTCGCTCAACGTGCCGGTGGTGATCATCGATTGGCAATTCATCGTCGCCGGCGTCTTGGCTTTCATGGTGGTGAAGGGGTTCGGCATCTACGCAGTGGCGCGCTTGTTTGGCGCCCAGAAGCGCGAAGCGATCACGCGCGCGGCCCTGTTCGCGCAAGGCGGTGAATTCGCGTTCGTGCTCTATGCCGCGGCTTTGAACGGCGGCGTCATGGACGAACGCATCGCCGCCATCATGACGGCGATCGTGATCATCTCGATGGTGCTGACCCCGCTCGTCGTGCTGGTGCTGCGCCGCACGATGCCCCCGCCGGTGGTGTCGCGCGACGGGGTCGAGGATGCGCACGACCTGCAGGGGCGGGTGCTGTTCGTCGGCTTCGGCCGCTTCGCGCAGGTGGTGAGCCAATCGCTGTTGGCGCGCGGGGTGGACATTTCGCTGATCGAGACGGACGTCGAGATGATCCAGGCCGCCGCGAATTTCGGCTTCAAGGTCTATTACGGCGACGGCACGCGGCTCGATGTGCTGCATGCGTCCGGCGCCGGCACGGCGGAGGCGATCCTGATCTGCGTCGATAAGCCGGAGACCACCGACCGCATCGTGGCCTTGGTCAAATCGGAGTTTCCGCACGCCAAGATTTTCGCCCGCTCGTTCGATCGCGGCCATTCGATGCGTCTGGTGAAGGCCGGCGTCGATTATCAGCTGCGCGAATTGTTCGAATCCTCGCTGACCTTCAGCGGCGCCGTTCTGCGCGATCTTGGGTTCTCGGATTTCGAGATCGCCGAGACTATCGAAGATGTGCGCGAACGCGACGCCGAGCGCTTCGAGATGCAGCTTGCCGGCGGCATCGAGGCCGGGCGCGGACTTTGGCGCAACAACACCACCACGCCGCAGCCGACGCCGTTCACGGTGCCGCGGCGCGAGGGGCGTGCGCTCAACGAGGAAGCCGAGGACATTATCGGCGAAGCCGAGCAGGCTTGACGTTGCGTCGCTGCTGGGCGTTTGCGCGCCGCGGGTGTTAGATGGCGCGAGGAGAGCGCCATGACCCCCGAATTTCGCAGCATCGAAACCAACGGCATCACGTTGCGCGCGGCGGTGCTGGGCGAAGGCCCGCTCGTCGTCATGGTGCATGGCTTTCCGGAAAGCTGGTATTCGTGGCGCCATCAGATGGCGCCGCTCGCCGCCGCCGGCTTCACCGCGTGCGCTATCGATGTGCGCGGCTATGGCGGCTCCGACAAACCACACGCGGTTGAGGCTTATGCGATGAAAGAGATGACCGCCGATGTCGCCGGCGTCATCGATGCGCTTTCGCCGGGCAAGCCGGCGGTGCTGATGGGCCACGATTGGGGCGCGCCGATCGTCTGGCACACGGCGGTGCTGCATGCGAGCAAAGTGCGTGCGGTGGCCGGGCTATCGGTGCCGTACTACGCGCTGCCGCCGGCGCCGCTCAATCACATCTTCAAGGCCATGTTCACCGATCAGGGTGCGTTCTTCTACATGGCCTACTTTCAGGACGAAGGCGTGGCCGAGGCCGAGTTCGAGGCTGACGTGCGCGGGGCGTTGCGGCGGCTCTATTTTGCATCGTCAGCCAATTCGGACGGGCGCTGGGGCAGCCGCCACAAGCCGGTGGGCGAACCGATGCTGCAGGGGCTGGCCGATCCCGACCCGTTCCCAGCGTGGCTCTCGGCCGCGGACATCGACTATTATGTCGGCGAATTCGAGCGCTCCGGTTTCCGCGGCCCGATCAACCGCTATCGCAATTTCGAGCGCGACTGGGCGCTGATGAATGCGGTTCCAGATCGCGTCCTGCATCAGCCGTCTTTGTTCGTGGCCGGCGCCAAGGACATGGTGCTGCACATGTTCGGCGACGGCGATCCGGCGGTGATCGAGGCGCGCATGCGCGAAAACATGAGCGACCTGCGCGGCGTCCACCTCATCCCCAATGTCGGCCATTGGACCCAGCAGGAGAACCCGGACGCCACCACGCGCATTCTTATCGATTGGCTGGCGACGCTTTAAGCATAGTCAGCGTCAATGCCCGATGGGGCCTATATCTATAGGTGATTGCGTTGCCCGGCCCGGCGCCAGACACCAGATAAGAGCCTGAGCTTTCCGAGGACGTCACATGGCCAAAACCCGCAACGATCTTCCCGACAACACCCGCAAGGCGATGATTGCGCTTTTGAACGCGCGGCTTGCCGATGCGATCGATCTCCGGCTGGCGGTGAAGCAGGCGCATTGGAACGTGAAGGGGCCGAGCTTCATCGCCCTGCACGAATTGTTCGATCAGATCCAGGGCAGGGTCGATGCCTTCGTGGACGATATCGCCGAGCGCGCCGTGGCGTTGGGCGGGGTCGTCGCCGGCACCGCGCAAGCGGCGGTCAAGGGCTCGAAGCTTGAGGCCTACCCAACCGACGTGACCGACGAGAAGCAGCATCTGCAATTGCTCGCCGACCGCTTGTCCGGGTTCGGCAAGCTGGCGCGCGAGGCGATCAATGCCGCCGACGAAGCCGGCGACAAGGACACCGCCGATCTGTTCACCGGGGTATCTCGGCAAATGGATAAGGATCTCTGGTTCATCGAGGCGCACTTGGGCTGAAGCCGCGCGGGCGCGACAGCTTAGGACGAGTCGGAAACAGCGACGCGCCGCGTGCACAGATGCGCGCAGGCGTCGCTGACGGTGAGCGGGTCGATGATGTGAAGCCGCGTCAGCCCATTGCGCAGGCGGCGCACGAGGCGCGCGACGTGTTGATCGAGGTCGCGCATCACCGCGAGGATCGCGACGAAGCGCGCGGCGAATGTGCTCCCGCGCAAAGCGCGGCGGATGCGTGAGCCGAGAATGGTGCGCAGGATATAGTCTTTGCGCCGGCCGTAGCGTTTCGGCGTGCGCTGCGCGCACACGTGCATGGCCGCGTTGATCATCAGCAATTTGCCGACGATTTTCGCGGCGGAGTCGAGATCGCGGGCGCGCCAATCGTTGGAGAACAAGCGCGCTGCCAATCCGCCCACCCAAATCAGCCACAGCTTCGCCCAGGCATTGAGCCGGGCGAGGCGTTGGGGGCTGGTCGGGGTTGGGTGACGGGTCATGCGCGCGAATATATCTCGCGCCGAAACCGGTCGGATTGAGGGGGCTGGTTTTGTTGTTTTTATTGCGAAAAGTCCGGGGATAGGACCGAGTCGGTGGGCGGCGGGTGGGTGACACACACGCACCCACGATAACGGCGGCTAACGCTGCACAGCACGACGTGCGTGTGTGTCACCCTGTCGGTGGGCCGTAGGTTGTCGTAGCCCATTAATAAGAGTGGGTTCCCGGCGAGCAGTCCATTTGGCCACCGCGCACAAGTCCACACGAGAAAGCGGGGTTGAAGGCAAAATCGCTCAGCGGAGTCGTACCGATATCGCCATGCGTGAACACAAACGACAAACTCCCGTCACTCCAGATTGAAACGGCGACGTTGTATTTCTCGAACGCATCGCAATGCGCATCGGAATTTGGCTGACAAAAGTGGAAGAACGCGCTTCTAACGAGCGTTTCATCTACCTCGACATGAACCCGCCCGTCCATTGGGCCACGGCTCGGGGTAGGTTTAGCGCACGCAACGCTCAGCATCAGGACACACAATATGGATACCCACTGAGGTCGCAAGATTGCTAGGCTTTTCATGATCTCCCCCAACGCGCGCACATCGATATGTGCGTGCGCGTCGCTCATGCGAGGTTGCTGGCGATTTCGGTGATGACGGCGTGGGCGCTCATCACGTCGGCTTCTGTGCATTCGAACTGGCCGACTTGGAAGCGAATGACGACGCGGCCGTCGAGGCGCGTTTGCGTCAGATAGATGCGTCCGTCGGCATTGATCGCCTCCACCAGGCGCAGATTGAGCTCGTCGAGGTCCGCGCCCGCCGGCGCATAGCGGAACGAGAATAGCGAATACATCGGCTCGGTGGTGATCTCGAAACCCGGCGTCGCGCGCAGCCGCTCGCACAGGCCGCGCGACCAGGCGACGTGATTGCGGATCATCTTGCGCAGGCCGTCGAGCCCATAGGCGCGCAGCACGAACCAGAGCTTCAGCGCGCGGAATTGGCGCCCGAGCGGCACGCCCCATTCGCTGTAATTGACGACATCGCTCTCGCCCAATGTGTGCAGATAATCCGGCCGCGCCGCCAGCGTGCGCACAAGCGTGGCGGGGTCGCGGACGAAATGCGCGGTGCAATGGGTTTGCGCGCCGAGCCATTTGTGCGCGTTGACGACGATCGAGTCGGCGTGCTCCACGCCCGCCCATAGCGGGCGGAATTCCGGGCAGATCATCGCCGCGCCCGCCCAGGCGGCGTCGACGTGCAGATATAAATCATGCGCGCGCGCGATTGCTGCGATCTCGGCGATGGGATCGGTCGCGCCGACGCCGGTGGCGCCGACATTGGCGATGATCCCCGCCGGCAGATAGCCGGCGTCGAGATCGGCGCGGATAAGCGCGCGCAGCGCATCCGCGTCGGCGCCGCGATGGGGGCCGGCGATCGGGATGCGGACAAGATTGTCGGCGCCGATGCCGGCGAACCAGACGGCGCGATCGATCGAGGAATGCGCCTCCGCCGAACAATAGATGCGCAAGCGCGGCGCGCCGGAGAGGCCCTTGCTGTTGCCGGTGAAATCGAGCGCGCGCTCGCGCATCACCAAGACCGCCGCAAGCGTTGCGGTGGAGGCGGTGTCCTGAATGCAGCCCTTGAAGTGCGCCGGCAGGCCGAAGCCTTGCCGCAGCCAGTCAATGGTCAGCGTTTCGAGTTCGGTGGCGGCGGGCGATGTCTGCCACAGCATGCACACCGCGCCGATGGCGTTGACCAGATGCTCGGCGACCAGCGAAGCGGGCGCGGAATTGGACGGGAAGTACGCAAAGAAGCGCGGATGCTGCCAATGCGTCATGCCGGGCGCGATGATGCGTTCGAAGTCGGCGAACAGGCGCTCGAAGGGCTCGCCGCTTTCCGGCGCCGCCGCGTCTAGTTGGGCGGCGATCTCGCCAGGCTTGACCGGCGGGCGCACCGGCAGGTCGCGCAGGCGCGCGCGATAGTCCGCGCCCCATTCCGCCGCCCGCACAGCCCAACTGCGCCAATCGTCCATGCTCAGCCGTCGTCTTGGATATCGACTTCCGGGCGGTCGTCGCCGGGGGAGATTTCGTCGTGCCAGCGGCCGCGTTCGTCTTCCCAGGAAATGCCGGCGGTTTCGCCCGGACGCATTTGTTCGATAGCGACACGTTTGGCGGCGTTATAGGCGGCGTCGTGGGTGAGGAATGACTGCGAAATGGTGTCGCCCAGTTTGAACGCCCAACCGCCGTCGTGCTTGATGATCTCGTAGACGATCTTGGTCATGGGCGCTCCTTGCGCTTCTATCTGGGCTGGGTGTGCAACGCCGGCAAGCCTATTGCTGATCCCGCCCGCGCGACATCACCGCCCCGCGCGCCTGCTCGATGGCCGCGCCCGAGACGGCGGCGTTGAGCGCCGACGTGGTGGCGGTTTCGAGTTCGATCGCTTCGGCGAAGCTGCGGTCGAACCCTTCGTCGATCAGCCGCTTATAGATGCGCACTTTGTCGGACGGCGCCGAGGCGATGTCGTGCGCCAGCTTGATCGCCGCCGGCAGCAGCTCTTCCGGCGCGAAGACGCGATTGACCAGACCCCACGCGTTGGCGGTTTGCGCGTCGATGAAATTGCCGCTCAGCGAAATTTCCTTGGCGCGATGGATGCCGACGAGGCGCGAGAGCTTTTGCGACAGGCCCCAGCCGGGCAGGATGCCGACGCGCGCGTGCGTGTCGGCGAAGCGGGCGTTGGCGGAAGCGTAGAGAATATCGCACGCCAGCGCGAGTTCGAACCCGCCCGTGATGGCGACGCCATTGATGGCGCCGATAATCGGCTTGGTGCAACTGGTCAGCGCGCGCACCGGGTCGCGCTCAAGCGATGTCGGATTGGCCTCGGTCGAGACGCTGGCGCTTTGGCCGAGTTCCTTGAGATCGAGGCCCGCGGTGAAGGCGCGCCCGGCGCCGGTGAACACGATCGCGCGCACGCTTTCGTCCTCGTTGAGCTCTTTGAACACGCGCGCGATCTCGGCGCGCAGCGCCAGCGACAGCGCGTTCATCGCCTCGGGGCGGTTCAGCGTGACAATGGCGACGGCGTCTTGGCGTTCGACGAGGACAAGCATGGGCGATCTCCGAGCGTAGAGCGAAGTATGGACCAGAGAGTCGCCGGCTGGAAGCCAGTGACGCCGATCAGAAAGCCGGCTGCTCAATTTGCTTTTTCAGGTCTTTCTTGACGATCTTGCCGTTGGCGTTGCGCGGCAGCGTGTCGGGCCAGAAGATCACTTCGACCGGCACTTTGAACGCCGCCAGCTTTTGCGCCACGTGATGGCGCAATTCATCGCTGCTGGCGGTCATGCCGGGCTTTAAGTGCACGACCGCGAGCGGCTCTTCGCCTAGCGATTGGTGCGGCTTGCCGATGACGGCGGCGTCCATCACCGCGGGATGATCGTAGAGCGCGTTCTCGACTTCGACGCAGTAGATGTTTTCGCCGCCGCGGATCAGCATGTCCTTGGCGCGATCGACGATGTAGAGGAAGCCTTCGTCATCCATCTTGGCGAGGTCGCCGGTTTTCACCCAGCCGTCGATGAAGGTTTCCGCCGTCGCTTCCGGCTTGTTCCAGTAGCCGCGCACGACGATCGGGCCTTTGTACCAAAGTTCGCCCACTTCGCCGCGCGGCAGTTCGCGGCCGTCGCCGCCGATGATCTTGGCTTCGCCGGTCGGGGCCGGCACGCCGCAGCTTGCGGGCTTGCGCTGATAGTCTTCCGCCGTGTTGGAGACGGCGGTGGCGGAGGTTTCGGTCATGCCCCAGCCTTGGCTGGGCAGCGATTGGGGAAACCGCGCCAGGATGCGCTTCACCAGTTCGGGCGCCGCGGGCGCGCCGCCGTACGCCACGCTTTCCACCGATGAGAGATCGTAGTCATCGATGCGCGGGTGTTCGAGCACTTGCCAAGCGATGGTCGGCACGCCGCCAAAATGGGTGATGCGCTCACGCTGCATGATCTCCAGCGCCTGATCGACGTCCCAGCGCCGCTGCATGACGATTTTGTGCCCGGCCATCATCGCCGGCAGCATCACCGCAAAACAGCCCGTGGCGTGGAAGAACGGCACCGAGATCAGGAACGCCTTCTGGATTGTCGGATCCGGCGCCGGCGGCGCCTCGCCGCGGCGCAGGAACGCGCGCGCTTGCGCGGAGGCGGAGTTGAACATGTTGGCGATGATGTTGCGGTGAGAGATCACCGCGCCCTTCGGATGGCCGGTGGTGCCCGAAGTGTAGAAGATGGTGACGTCATCGTCCGGCTTCATGGCGATGTCGGGCGGGGCGAGCGCGCCGAGCTTGCCCCAGTCATTGGTGCACCCAATGACGGCTTCGAGCCGCGCGACGCGCGGGTCGGCGATCTCCTCGCGCGAGCGCGTCACATAAACTTTGCGCAGCGCTGGGCATTGGTCGAGGTGCTCGCGCACGCGCTCGTAGCGCTCGACATCGATGACGATGATCGAGCAGCCGGAATCCTTCAGGCCGTATTCCAGTTCTTGGCCCGTCCACCAGGCATTGAGCGGCGTCACGATGGCGCCCGCCAACACGCCCCCCCAGAACGCAACCGGCCATTCCGGCAAGTTGCGCATGATGATGCCGACCCGGTCGCCCGGTTTGACGCCGTCGGCGACCAATTGATGGGCGAGCTTCGCGGCGGCGGCTTGAAAGCCGGCGCTGGTGGCGCGCTCGTCTTCGAAGATCAGATGCTCGCGCGGGCCGAACAGCGCCCCGAGCGCGAACACCTCGCGCAAAGTCGGCGGCGCCTGCTTCCAGACCTTCATGCGGACGCCGCGAACCTCTTCTTCGCCGATTTCCAGCATCGTACCGGGGGCGGTCAGCAAAGCGTGCGCCTGTTCGATAGACATGGCTGGAAACGCTGGCTTGGCGCCGTCGGTCATCGTCGTCCTCCCGCGCTTGACGGCAAAAGGCGCCGCCAGCGTCATTTTTTGAATTGCCCTGTTGAAACACGTTGCTGCGGCCCGTTCAACCGCAGCCGCGAACAGAACTTTGCCGGAATTTAATGGTGCTTGTTACGGGCGCGAGCCTCAGGCAAGCATGTGCGGACTGAGCGTGACGGGAGACGCGCGACATGGCCTTCGATTGGAAAGCGCTCGCAGCGCGTCTTGACCCACGCAAACTGGATTGGAGTTGGACCGGCCCCGCGCGCGATTGGCTGGTCGCCAACCGCGCCGTGGTTCTCTCCACGTCAATCGCGCTGCTCGTTGGCCTCTGGGGCGGGGCGGTGCTGGGCCGGGTTTCGACCGGGGCGCCAGCGTTCGAGTTCGCGCAGCTTGGGTCGATCGGCGCCGGCGGCGCGGCGCGCAACGCCGACGCGCCACGCGCGGGGGCGCCGCAGGTCGATGGCATGGCGTTTGTGCGTCTGCGCACCGAGATGGATCAGGCCGAGCCGCGCGCGTGCCTCGAATTCTCGCAAAATCTCTCGACCGACGCCTCGGTCAATTACGCCGACTACATCACGCTCGACCCGACGACGCAGTTTCAGGTCGACGTCTCCGGCAATCTCTTGTGCCTGGCTGGCCTGCCGTTCGAGCCGGAGCGTGAAATCGTCATCCGCCAGGGCTTGCCCTCGGCGTCGGGTGAGCGCACCGAGGCGGACGAACGCTTCACGCTCACGTTCGGCGATCGCCCGGCTTATGTCGGCTTCGCCGGCGGCGGCATCATCCTGCCGCGCTCGGAAGCCGACGGCATCGCCATCGAGACCGTGAACGTCTCCAAGATCGAGATCGAAGTCCTGCGCGTGCCGGACCGCATCCTGTCGCAATATTCGGTCGAGCCGGGCGAGACCAATGAGGAAGGCGGCTGGGGCTATTGGAGCTTCAACAGCGCCGCCGAGAACGTTGGCGTGCAGGTCTATGAAGGCGAGATCGACATCGAGGTCGGCAATCGCCGCAACACCGCTATCACCACGGTATTTCCGCTCGGCGCGGCGCTGCGCGAATTGCGGCCGGGGGCGTACGTGGTCAAGGTGCGCGACGCCTCGCCCAGCGCTGGCCAGCGCCCTGGCGCCGACAATGAATCGCCCGCGTCTTCGTATCGGTGGATCATGTACACCGACATGGCGCTGCAGAGCTTCTCCGGCGCCACCGGGCTCGACGTGGTGGTGCGTTCGCTGCGCACAGCCCGTCCGCTGGGCAACATCACGCTCACGCTGATCGCGGAGAACAACGAAGAGCTCGCGCGCGTGCGCACGTCGAGCGACGGGCGCGTGCATTTCGCCGATGCGCTGGTCAATGGCGATGGCCCCGCGCGCGCGCGCTATGTGATGGCGTATGGCGCGGAGGGCGATTTCGCCGCGCTCGATCTGCAGCGGCCTGGACTCGATCTGTCCGATCGCGGCGTCGACGGGCGCTACACGCCTGGCGATATCGACGCCTATCTCTACACCGAGCGGGGCATCTATCGTCCCGGTGAGCGTGTGCGCCTCATCGGCTTAATCCGCGATCAAGTCGGCCGCGCCATCTCGAACCGGCCGTCGACGCTGGTCGTCTATCGGCCGAACGGCACCGAAGCGCGCCGCATCCGCATGACGGAAGCCGTCGATGGCGGCGCCATCGCCAAGAATATCGAGATCGATCGCTCAGCGCCGCGCGGCGTGTGGCGCGCCGAACTGATCGTCGACGGGCAGGAAGCGATCGCCGGCGAGGTCAGCTGGTCGGTCGAGGATTTCGTGCCGCAGCGTTTGCGCGTGGCGATCGAGGCCAGCGAAGCGGTGCTGCGCAGCGGCCAGTCGCGGCCGATCAATGTGCAGGCCGATTTCCTCTATGGGGCGCCGGGTTCGGGGCTCGCGGTCGAGGCCGAAGGCCGGCTGATGGTCGATCCGACGCCTTTCCCGGAATTTGACGAGTATAGTTTCGGCCGCTCCGATGAGAGCTTCGACGAGCGCTATTTCCAATTGCCGTCGACGGTGACCGACGGTTCGGGCGCGGGACAATTGCTGCTGCAATTGCAGGAAGAGCCGGAAACGACGCTGCCGCTGCGCGCGCGCATGATCGCGTCCGTCGCCGATCCGGGCGGGCGGCAAGTGCGCGAAAGCTTCACCGTGCCGGTGCGGCTGCGCGATGTGTATATCGGGCTGAAGCCGACCTTCGAGAACCGCCGCGCGGGCGCCGGCGAGCGCGTGGCCTATGATGTCATCGCGCTCAATGCCGATGGCCGGCGCGTCGGCGTGCGCGGCGTGCAATGGCGGCTGGTGCGCGAAGACTGGAGCTATGACTGGTATCTCGACAACGGCCAGTGGCGTTGGCGGCGCACCGGGCGCGACATTCCCGTCGATGGCGCCACTGTCGACATCGCCTCGGCGCAACCGCTGCGCATCGCCAAGGACGGCCTGCGCGAAGGCTCCTACCGGCTGATCGTGCGCGACACGCGCACCGGCGCTGAGAGTTCGCAGCGTTTCGGCGTCGGCTGGGGCGGCCCCGCTGACGATGACGCAACACCGGACATGGTCTCTGTGGTTGCGCCTGCCGATCCGGTGCGCCCAGGCGCCCGCGCTCGCGTGCAAATTCGCCCGCCTTATGCCGGCGAAGCGCAAATCGTGGTGGCCACAGATCGTGTGATCGAAACCCGCACCGTCCGCGTCGGCGCCGATGGCGCCAACATCGATCTGCCGGTGAGCGCGGAATGGGGCGCCGGCGCCTATGTGCTGGTGACCGTGATGACGCCGCGCGATCCGGTAAACCTGCCGGTGCCGCGCCGCGCTGTTGGCGTTGCGTATGTGCCGGTTGACATGGGCAACCGAACGCTTGAGGTCGCGGCGGGCGAAGGCCTGCAGAACGTGCGCCCGCGCACGACGATCGAGGTGCCGGTCACCGTGCGCAACGTGCCCGGCGGCGAGCGCGCGCGTGTCGCCATCGCGCTGGTGGACGAGGGCATCCTCAACATCACCAAATATGAGAGCCCCAATCCGGTTGAGCACTTCTTTGGCCGCCGCGCGCTCGGCGTGACCGTGCGCGACGATTACGGGCGCTTGCTCAATCCAAATCTCGGCGCGCCGGCGACGCCGCGCCAGGGCGGCGATTCGATCGGCGGCGAGGGTCTCACCGTGGTGCCGACGCGCACGGTGGCGATCGTTTCCGACATCGTCGAAGTTCGCGGCGGGCGTGCGACCGTTACGGTGGAGGTGCCTGACTTCAACGGCACGCTTCGGCTGATGGCGGTGGCGTGGAGCGAAACCGCGCTGGGCTCGGACGCCGAGCAGGTGGTGGTGCGCGATCCCGTGGTCGCCGAACTGATCTTGCCGCGCTTCGTCGCGCCGGGGGATGAAGCGCAAGGCACGCTCAATATCGACAACGTCGAAGGGCCGGCTGGCGCCTACACGGTGACCATCTCCGGCAGCGACGTTGCGCGCATCACCGCGCCGCCACGGCGTTTCACGCTAAGCCGCGGCCAGCGGCAGACGGCGATGATCCCGATCAATGGCGGGCCGTTGGGGGTGGGGCGCATATCGCTGCGCCTCGAAGGCCCGCAAGGGTTCACGCCGGTGGAGCGCAGCTACGACATCCAGTCACGCGCCCCGTTCTTGCCGATCACGGTGACGACAACCGCGCCGCAAGCTTCGGGTGAAAGTTGGCGTGCGCCGGAGGATGCGTTGGCGCGCTTCCAGCCGTCATCGCAGGCGTTGATTTCGTTCTCCAACCTGGCTGGCATCGATCCGGCGCCGCTCTTGGATGAACTCTATCGCTATCCGTACGGCTGCTCCGAGCAGCTTACCTCGGTGGCGATGCCGCTGCTCTACTACAACACGCTGGCGGCGGAAGCGAACCGGCAGGCCGATCCACGCATTCGCCGTCGCGTGCAAGATGCGGTGACGCAATTGCTCGACCGGCAGGGGCCCGATGGCGCCTTCGGTTTGTGGAGCCCAGGCGACGGCAACGCCACGCCTTGGCTTGGCGCTTACGTCGTCGATTTCCTCGCGCGCGCCCAGCGCGAAGGCTATGCGGTGCCGCGTCAGCCGATGAACCAGGCTTATGCTGCGCTCCGGCGCGTGGCGCGGCTCAACGATTTCGGCTCGGTGAACTATGAGTTCGAAGTCTATCGCTGGCCGGGATCGAACGATTCAACTGAGCTGATGCGGTCGCGCGCGGCGGCCTATGCGCTTTACGTGTTGGCGCGGGCAGGCGAGGCCGATATCGGGCAGTTGCGCTATTTCCACGATGCGCGGCTGAGCAATGAGCCTTCGCCGTTGGCGCGGGCGCAAATCGCGGCGGCGCTCGCGCACATGGGCGACCGCGCGCGATCGCGCAACGCTTTCCGCATGGCCGAGCAAGCATTGGGCTATCGCAATGTCGGCGACTGGTATCAGACGCCGCTGCGGGATCTGGCCGGCGTGCTCGCGCTGGCGGCGGAAGCCGGCGAGACCGAGATGGTCGATCGCTTGCGTCGCCGTCTCGAGCGCGATGCGCCGGATGCGGGCCAGTTGATGACGCAGGAGCAAGTGCGCCTGTTGTTGGCGGCGGATGCGCTGCTGGAGCGCGCTGGACCGGTGAACGTCACGCTGAACGGCGAGGCGTTGGCCGAGCGGCGCGTGATCGTCAACGCGCAGCGTCTGGCGACCGGGTTGGTGTTCCGCAACGCAGCGCGTGGGCCGGTGTGGCGCACGCTGTCGCTCTCGGGCGCGCCGCGCGAGGCGCCGCCGGCGATGCAGGCCGGCTACACCATCGACAAGCGCGTGTTCACGATGTCAGGCGCGATCGCCGATCTCGATAGCGTGCGCCAAGGCGAGCGCGTCGTCATCGTCGTCTCCGGGCAGCCGGAAGGCGCCCGCACCTATCCGACGGTGCTGGTCGATCTGTTGCCGGCGGGGCTTGAGATCGAAACCGTGTTGCGCCCCGACGATGCTCTGGGCCCGGTGAACTGGGATGGTTCGCGCCGCAGCGGGCCGTTCGCTTGGATCGGTGAGATCACCTACGCCGATGTCGCCGAGGCGCGTGACGATCGCTTCGTGGCGTCGTCCAACCTGCGCGGCGCGTATCGCTACGCCTATGTCGCGCGCGCGGTCTCGCCGGGGCGCTACACGCTGCCGGCGGCGCAGGTCGAAGACATGTACCGCCCCGGCGTGATGGCGCGCACCAGCACCAGCGCCATCCGCATCGCGCCGCGCGGCGGATGATCCTTCACCCCCCTCCCCTTGAGGGGAGGGGGCAGGGGCGGGGTGAAGCGCCGCCATCGAAAGTTCGCATCGACAATAGTCATGACGTCAAACGTCGAGTCCCACCCCGCCCTCCAACCCCCTCCCCTCAAGGGGAGGGGGCGCGTGCGTCGCGGCCCCCGTGTCGCGCTGCCTCTGAGCGAAACAGGCAAACGCTGGGCGACCGTGTTGCTTGTTCTGATGCTGACGCTGTTTGCGTTGGATCAGCTGTTTCCGCCGCCGCTCTCGCGCGTGCGCGACGTGTCGCCGGTGGTGGTGGATCGCAATGGCGAATGGCTGATGGCGTTCACGACGCGCCAGGGCGCCTGGCGGCTCGAGGCGCGGCTCGATGAGATCGATCCAGAGTTTCAGCGTCGGCTGATCGCCATTGAGGATGCGCGCTTCTGGTTTCATCCAGGCGTCGATCCGATCGCGCTGGCGCGCGCCAGCGTCTCGTATGCGCGCCGGGGCCGCGTCACCCAGGGCGGCTCAACCATCACCATGCAGCTGGCGCGCCTGTTGGAGCCGCGTCCGCGCACGATTGCGTCGAAGCTGATCGAGATCGTGCGGGCGTTGCAGATCGAGCGGCGTTTGTCGAAGCGCGAAATTCTGGCCGCTTACCTCACCATGGCGCCCTACGGGGGCAATCTTGAAGGCGTACGCGCGGCGTCTCGCGCGTATTTTCAGCGCGATCCGCAATGGTTGGACGATGCGGAGATGGCGCTGCTAATCGCGCTGCCGCAAGCGCCTGAAGCGCGCCGGCCGGATCGCCACCCGCGCGCTGCGCGCGCCGCGCGCGATCGCGTGCTCGGCCTGTTCGTGGCGATTGGCGCGATCAGTGAGCGCCGCGCCGCGGAGGGGCGCGAACTGCCCATCCCGCAACGCGCGCCGTTCCCGTTTTCAGCCCCACACGCGGCGGAAGCTCTGGTCGCGGCGCATCCTGGCGAAGGCGTCATTGCGTCGACGCTGGATGCGCGCCTGCAGCGCGATTTCGAGGCTTTGGCGCGCCGCCGCGGCGCGGCGCTTGAGCGCGACGCGCAAATCGCGATCTTCGCGGTGCAGATCGATGGCCGGGCGGTGCGCGCGCGTGTCGGCGGGGCTGGGCGCGAGCGGGCGGGCGGCTATATCGACATGACGCGCGCGATCCGTTCGCCCGGCTCGGCGCTGAAACCGTTCGTCTATGCAATCGCCTTCGATGAAGGGATCGCGGCGCCGGAGACGCTGGTGCGCGATGCGCCGCGCCGTTTCGGCGGCTATCTGCCGGAAAACTTCGACCGCCGTTTTCACGGCGACGTCTCACTGGCGGAGGCGCTGCAGCATTCGTTGAACCTGCCGGCGGTGGCGACGCTGGAGCGCGTCGGCGCCAATCGCTTCCGCGCCGCCCTCACGCGCGCCGGCGCCGACATCCGCATGCCGCGCCGCGCCGATAGCGAACCGGGCCTGGCGCTGGCGCTGGGCGGCGTCGGCATGACGCTCGAAGATCTGACGCAGCTCTACGCGGCGCTCGGCGATGGCGGGCGAGCGCGGCCGCTGGCTCTGGCGCCTGACGCGCCGTTCGCGTTCAGCCGGCGCTTCGTTCGCCGCGAAACCGCCGAGCGCGTGCTCGATATTCTGGCGACCTCGCCGCATCCGGCCGGCCGCGTGCCGGCGCAAGTGGCGCAAGGCGCGCCGCAAGTCGCGTTCAAAACCGGCACCTCTTACGGATTTCGCGACACCTGGGCGGTGGGCGTGTCGAACGGCTACGCGATTGGCGTCTGGGTCGGGCGTCCCGATGGCGCGCCGCGTCCGGGCGCGACCGGGCGCAGCGAAGCGCTGCCGGTTCTGTTTGAAGCTTTCGACTTGCTGGGCGCGCCGCCCGAGCCGGCGCGGCAGCGGGAGGACGAACGCATCGCGCCCGGTTTGGCGCGCTTCGAAGGGGGCGAGCGCGAAGGGTTGTCGATCCTGTTTCCGCCCGCGGGCGCTGAAGTTTTGGTGTTGGACTATGGCGCCGGCGCGCGTGGGCTTTCGTTGTCGGCGCGTGGCGGGCGGGCGCCGTTTTCCTGGTATGCCGAAGGCGCGCGCGTGGACGCCGAACCGACCAGCGGACGCGCCATCTGGCGGCCGAGCGCGCCTGGATTTTACAATGTCACTGTCGTCGATGCCGACGGCCAGCGCGCCAATGTGCGGGTGCGCATTCGCGACCGCGGATAGACAAAAGCGCGGACCTTTCGATGCGCGCCTTCGCTGGGCGTGATGTCAAGCAAACATCAGCGCCGCTTGATAGAGGCTCGCATAGGCCAGTGGCGCAAACAGCACCAGCGCGGCCGCGAGCGCGGACAGCTTTCTCATGGATCGGTCTTTCAGAGTTGGAATGTTGGACGGCGTGACGCCGCTTCGCTGTGGGCAAACGAAAAGGCGCGGACCTTTTCGGGTCCGCGCCTTCGTTCCGATCGTCGCCTGGGGTTTGGCAGGCGGGTTAGGCGACGATCTGGGCAGCTTGCAGGAGGGCCGCGACGGCGACCGGAGCAAACAAAACGAAAGCGGCGGCGAAGGTAACGATCTTGGTCATGTTGAATTCCCCTAAGAGTGTTTCGTGGCGTCTGACCATGAGATGCAGGCGGGCTCGGACTTGGATGCGGGCGCTCGAGAATTTTTGGGCCGATTGTGCGTTGCGAATTTGCAGAGCTGGGGTGCGCGAGAATTGGCGTTTTGCAAAAGAAAAGGCGCGGACCTGGCCGGGTCCGCGCCTCCTCCGCGTCGTCGCAAGCGAGGGATAGTTACGCGACGATCTGCGCGGCTTGCGTCAACGCGACTGCGGCGATGAGGGCGACGACTACTAAAGCGGCGGCGATGCTGATCATCTTGGTCATGGTGTTCTCTCCCGGACGATAGTGCGTGGTGTTGATCTTTGGATGCCGCCTGCGCGCGCGTTGGACGCAAGCCATGATGAAAAATTTCGTCGGGCGCTGCGCAAGAAAAGAGGCGCGGGACCTGAGCCCCGCGCCTCTGTCGCGTCGTCGCTTGTTGGGGAGGATTAAGCGACGATTTGAGCGAATTGCATCAACACGACGGCGGTCATCGGAGCGAAGATCACCAGCGCGATGGTGGCGGCGTGGCTTGCGAACTTGGTCATCTTCATTTCCCCGTGGGCGTTGTTGCTGTGTTGATTATGAGATGCCGCACACATTCGGCTTGGATGCGCGCCGCAAAAAATTTCTCATCGTTTTTCGTGATGCGTCGCGCGCAAAAAAACGCGCATCGAAGCGATGCGCGTTGTGTTTGAGCAAAAGAAAAGGCGCGGACCTTAGGGGTGGTCCGCGCCTTCCTTATGTGACCGTCGCAGGCGGGTTTGGGGGATCAGGCGACGATCAAAGCGGCTTGAGAAAAAGTGGCGAGCGCGGCCGGGGCGATCAGAGCCAGCGCGGCGGCGATGCAGAAGAACTTCGTCATATGCTTGCTCCCTCGTTGGTCCGGCCGTTGCGGCCCGTCTGAACCTTTGATGCAGCCAACCTAAGCTTTGGATGCGTTGATGGCTGTGACATTGGTCACGCTCCGATCACCGGCGCGGCGGCGCGGGCGGGGTGGGGGCCTCGGGCGCTTCCGGCGGCGCTGGCGGCTCTGGCGGGAGAGGCGGCTCTTCAAAGCGGACGCGGCCGTCGCCGTTGGCGTCGCTGGCGTCGAAGAAGCGCAGGTGCTGGGCCCGGAATTCTTCGCGCGAGAGGGCGCCGTCGCCGTTCAGATCGGCTTCCTCGGAATTGGCGATCAGCATCATGAACATGGGCGGATGCGGCGGAACGGGCGCCACTGGCGCGACCGGGGGAGTCGGGGGGACCGGATGGACCATGCCTTCCATGTCCTCCCATTCGCCCTCGCCGCCGCGAATGATGATCACCCGCTCGACATGGCGCTCGTGGCCGTCCTCGTCGCGGGCCTCACGCGCGGCGCGCCGGGCGTCACGCTCGGCCCGGCGGGCGTCACGCTGAGCTTCGCGCACTTCTCGCTCGGCGTCGCGGGTCGCGCGCTCGGCTTCGCGCATTGCTTCTTCGACTTCGCGCTCCACCTCGCGGCGGATGACGCGGACACGGCGTTCGCCATCTTCGCCCTCCAGAACCTCAACCTCCGGCCCATCGACGCGGATGTGGACGTCCTCGAACATGGCGGCGCGATCTTCGCTGGTGAGGCGCCCGTCATCGTTGCGATCCATGTGGTCGAACATGCGGTCAGCGGCGGCTGACGCCTCGTCGCGGCTGACCCAGCCGTCTTCGTTGGCGTCAATGCTCAGCGCCGGGTGCTCGCCGCCGCCATGGCGGACGATCACGCGCGTGGTTTGCGCGGTCGCCGCCGCGACTGTGAGGGCCGCGAACGCCGCGCCCAGGGCCAGTGCCAGTCTCATATGGTTACCCCTCGTTTGCCCGCTGCGGGCTTGTAAACCGGGGCGGACCATGGCGGGGCGACGTTTCCCCAGTACGTCAGCGCTGAAACATTGCCGAAACAGAGCGCGCGTATTCCCTGCGCCCCGCCGAAGGGGTCGGGAGGCAAGGACATGAACGCAAGATCAGCCATCCTTGCCGCAATGCTGGCGGTGTGCGTGCTGGCTGCGCCGGCTCATGCACAAGACGAGCCGATCCCGCAACTGCCGCCGCCGGCCATCAACGCCGGCATGAGCGACGCCGATCTGAGCCGGGGCCTGGACGCCTGGCTCGCCGACCTCAGCCAGTCCGGGGATTTCAATGGCGTCGTGCTGGTCGCCCGCGACGGCCGCGAAATTTACGCCGGCGCGCATGGCGTCACCGATCTCGACACGAACACGGCGCTGAACGCCGAGACGCGCTTCGCGCTCGCCTCGATCGGCAAGGCGTTCACCCACGTCGCCGTGGCGCAGCTCATTCAGCAGGGGCGGCTGTCGCCGGACGACACCATCTCCGAAGTGTTGCCCGACTATCCCAACGCGGTGTCGCGCACCGCGACCGTGGCGCAGCTGATCAATCACCGCGCCGGCATTGCCGACATTATGGGGCCGGCGGCGCGCGACATTCCGGTGCAGCAGTTCGCGTCCAATCACGACTACTATCTCTTCGTGGCGCAACAGCCGCCGCTGTTCGCGCCGGGCGAAGCGGAAGAATATTGCAACGGCTGCTATGTCGTGCTGGCCGAGATCGTCGCGCGCGTATCGGGACAGTCATATGAGGAGTATCTGGCGCAGAACGTGTTCGCGCCCGCCGGCATGACGAGCACCGCCTTTCTGCGCCACGACCAATTGCCGCCGAACAGCGCACGCTTCACCGGTCGCCCGCGCGGGCCGGGCACGCCGTTACAGGACGTTTCGCGCTTTCACGGCGTATCCGGCAGCGGCGCCGGCAATGTGTACTCAACCGCGCGCGACCTGCTCGCCTTTGACAACGCGCTGCGCGAGCACCGTCTGCTTGACGCTGAACTGACAGCGCAAGTCCTGCGCGGGGAAGTCCAAAGCGGGCGCGCAACCATCCGGCGTGGCTTTGCCGGCGGGGCGCCGGGCGTCAATACGGTGATCCTGGGCAATGGCGCCTGGACGCTGGTGGTGCTTACCAATCGCCCGCCGCCGACTGCCGAAGCCATCGGCCAAGCGGTGTTTCCGCTGTTGGCGGGCCCGAGGCCGCAATAACATGGCGCTCATGGCCGATCATACCCAACCGCCGCGCGTGCTGATCGTCGATGACGATGCAGCGATCCGCGAAGGGCTTGTCGAAGTGTTCGAACGCGCGGGCTTCGCCGCCTCGTCGGCGGGCGATGTCGTGGCGATGGAAAAACAGCTCGCCGCAAAGGGCGCCGACCTCATCGTGCTCGACCTGATGATGCCGGGCGAGGATGGCTTGTCGGCGTGCAAGCGGCTCTCGGGGAAAGGCCGGCCGCCGATCATCATGCTGTCGGCCCTGGGCGACGACGCCGACCGTATTGTCGGCCTCGAAATCGGCGCCGACGATTACGTATCGAAGCCGTGCAATCCGCGCGAACTGGTGGCGCGCGCGCGTGCGGTGCTGCGCCGGCGCGACAATGAAGGCGCCGCAGCGGGCGATGCGATGCGCTTCGCCGGTTTCAGGCTCGACATCGCGCGCCGCGAACTGGTCGATCCCGACGATGTGGTGATCCCGCTGTCAGCGGGAGAGTTTCGCCTGTTGCGCGCGTTCGTGGAGCGGCCGCAGCGCGTGCTCTCGCGCGAACAATTGCTCGACTACGCCTTCGACAATGACAGCGACGTGTTCGATCGCGCCGTCGATGTGCAAGTCAGCCGCTTGCGCCGCAAGCTCGAGCGCCCGGGCGGCATCGAAATCATCCGCACTGTGCGCGGCGAGGGCTATCTCTTCGCCGTGAAGCCGATGGCCTGATGCGCGAAGTCCGCGGCCTTCCGATTGCAGCCTATCTGGGCGTGCTGGTGGCGCTGGCGCTGGCGGCGGCGTTCGTGGCGACGCTGGCGATCGTCATCTTCTTGCCGCCGCGTCCGCCGGATGTGATGCGCGCCGATGTTGTGGCCGATCATTTCCAGGCCGGCTACGACCACATGACCGCGCTCGGCCGGCCAATGAACGAGAGCGGCATGGTGTGGCAGGTGCGCGAGGATCCGCCGCACAAAACCGACTCGCCTTACATGCTGATGACCCAGCATCAGTTGGCCAACGCGCTCGATCTGCCGCAGGACCAAGTGCGCGTGGCCGCGTCGCACATCGCCAGCAACGATATGTTCGTGTTCCGTGTGCTCGACGCCGATCAGATCGCGCACGAGGCCGAACGCGCGGGCGAGGCGGCCGAGGCCATCGCCGAAGAAGCCCAGCGCGCGCATGAGCGCGCCGCCGAACGCGCCGAAGCGCTGCGCGAGCGTGCGCGTGAGCTGGCCGAAGCGCGCGAGCATGCCGCGCACGAACGCGCCGAGCGCGCTGAAGAAGCGCGGCAGGCGCGCGAGGAAGCCGCCGCCGAAGCGCGCGCCGACCTGGAAGCGGACCGTGAGGCGCGTGAGGCCGATCGCCAAGCGCGCGCGGCGGATCGTGAAGCGCGCGCCGCGGAGCGTCTGGCGCGCCGCATTGAGCGCCGCGTCCGGATCGAAAATGGCGAAGTGATCGTCACCGACACCGAAAGTGGTCAAGAGGTGCGCGTGCGTGTTCCGGAAACGACCCCGGTCGCGCCAAGCGCGCCGGCCGCTCCTGGCGCGCCCGCTGCGCCGCCTGCGCCCGAAGTTCGCACCTACGCCTTCAATGTGCCGACGCCCGTCATCCCCCCGGTCGAACCGGTTTGGCGCGCCGATATGGCGGATGTGGCGGCCCCCGCCGAAGCGCCCGAGGCGCCGGAAGCGCCAGAGGCCCCGACGCCGCCAATGTTTGCGCCAGCGCCCGCCGGCGTGGTGCTGATCTCCGGGTTCGAGTTCGGCGCGCAATTGCCGGACGGACGCTGGCTGGTCATGCGCCAAGGCCGCAACTGGGCCGAGATCGGCTGGATTTTGCGCGCGGCTGCGATCATCGCCGGCGCGCTCACGGTGCTTTCCGTGCTGGCGCTCTTGTTTGCGCGCCGCCTCACGCGCCCGATCCGCAATTTCTCGCAAGCTGTGCAGGCGGTGGGCGTCAATCCGCAGAGCGAGCCGGTAACGGAGGAAGGCCCGCGCGAGTTGCGCGGCGCAGCGCGCGCCGTGAACACCATGCAAGCGCGTTTGCGCGCACTGATCGCCGACCGCACCAAGACGCTTGCCGCTGTCGCCCACGATATGCGCACGCCTTTGATGCGGCTGCGGCTCGCGGCCGAGAATGCTCCGCCTGAGCAACGCGAGCGCATGGCCAAGGAGATCGGCGAAGTCGAGGCGCTGGTCGCGAGCTTTATCGCTTTCGCGCGCGACGATCCGGCGGAAGAGGCGCGGGTGCGCCTGGATTTGTCGGCGCTGCTGCAGAGCATTGCCGACGATCACGCCGAGGCCGGCCGCGCGGTCACGTTTGCGGGCGATGAACGCTTGGTGGTGACCGGTCAGTCGCTAGGGCTGAAGCGGCTGTTCGGCAATCTGGCGGAGAACGCGCTCAAATATGGCGCCTCGGCGCGGATCGCGCTGCGCGTGGAGGACGGCAACGCCATTGTCGATGTCGAAGACGATGGCCCCGGCATTCCTGTGGAGCAGCGCGAGAGCGTGTTCGAACCGTTTGTGCGCTTGAACGAGGAAGGGACGCGCGGCGCTGGTCTTGGTTTGGCGGCTGCGCGCTCGATAGCGCGGGCGCACGGCGGCGACATCGTCATCCTGGATGGCGAGCGCGGCGCTTTGGTGCGGGTGACGCTACCTGCATAAATGATTGGGCCGGCGCGCTTCTGCGCCGACCCAATCCTCCCACTTGCAAGGGTCGCTTAGCGTTCGGCAAGGCCGATGGTGATGAAGTCCGGCCGCAAGCGCACGTCGGCGGGGACTGGGAAGGGGAAGCCCAACACCACCGCTGCGCCTCGCGTACGGTTTTGCGCTTGGCAGCGGCGCGTGCAATCGGTCGCGCCGGGCGCCACTTCGACGGCGTCCTCGCCGCTGACGAAGCCCATGCGTCCGCCGCTGGCGACGTCCCAGCGCGACACGCGTCCGCAATGCAGCACCTCTTCGACTTCGCCGGTGCGCGTCTCGATTTCGTTGACGCAGCTCGGCTCATCCACGCGTTCGGCGACTTGCGCGCTGTCGCGGGCGACAAAGCGGCGCGAGGCGTCGGTGCCGATATTGATGCGGGCGGGGACTTCCAGCGTCTGGTCGCGGAACGGCACGAGATCGCCTTCGCGCGCCCGGAAGTTCGGGTTGTCGAAATAGAAGAAGTCGGGCCCCAGCACGTGCGTGTAGCGCGTGGGCAGATTGTCGTCGCGCTCGATTTCCATTTGAAAGATGCCGCCTTGCGTGCAGTCCTTGGCCTGGATTTTCGCATCCAGGAAGCCGCGGCCGCCGGAGCGTTCGATGACGATTTCGTCTTCGCCGATTTCGATGGTGACGTTGCTGTCGAGTACGCGGCCGCGATGGTCGGGCGTCTTTTCGCTCCACACGACGAGGCGCCGTCCGCCCGTCAGGTCGCCAGAATTGGGAACCCCGGTCAGCGTGTAGTCGCGAATGCCCAGCGTGTTCACGACGACGGTGAATTCCACGTAGCGGCCGACGACGCGAAAGGTTGGATTGAGTTGCGCGGTTCGCACCGTGTGTTCGCCCGGACCAAGCGTGCGGCCGGCGACGAGACCTGTCACGGTGAAGCCGCCGCCTGCGCAATCGTCTGAGCTTGCGGCGTTTGCAGGTGTTGCGACGGCGCAGGCGAGCGCCGCCATTGCTGCGATGGCAGCGGATTTTAAACCAAAGTGTACAGAGCGCATGGAGCGTCCCTCCCTTGCCTTGCAGTTCCAGAAGGCAAGCGCGGAACGTGGGCCATGCGGTAACGTTCCGTACGGTTGCGTCCGTTCGCGGATTTATATTTTTCGCACTGAAGGGAATAAAATGGCGGCGGCTATTCGCTGCCGCGGAAGCGGCCGTCGCCTTCTTCGGTGACGAGCACCACGTTGGGGTTTTCCGGCGCCTGATCCTCGAACAAACCGATATCGAGTTCCGCTTGCGGCGCCTGTGCGCGCAGCGGCGCGGCGATGCGTTCGGCAAGTTCGTTGCGCTCGATCGGCGCCAGCGGCGCTGCGACGCCAGGCGCATGCATCGGCCGCCAGAAGGTGATGGCGAGCGCGAACTTGCCTTCGCGTTCGATGATCTCGCCCAAACCGTTCTTCACCAGCGCGCCCCAGCGCTTCATCAGCTGTTTGTGGTCGACATAGAGTTTTGGCAGCACCTCGCTTGCGAGTTCGGCCGGCGCCTCAAGCAGGGCGCGCGCTTCTTCGGGCGTGCGCGCATGCCCGAGAGGCTTCTTCGCCGCTTGATCGCCGGTGCGTGCGACGGGCGCCGGCGGCGCCGGGCGCCAGTAGCGCATGGTGACGCGCCAACCGTCGCGCCAGATCAGTTCATAGAGGCCCGAGCCGTAGAGGTCCGGAACCGCGCTCTCGGCGTCGGCAGGCGTGTCGAACGCGCCGGGCAATTCTTCCACCGCGAGAAATACCGGGCCGCCCGCGAGCGTGGTGGCTTCATCCTCCGTGCGCGCACGCGGCGCGTCCGGGTTGCGCGCCGCCGCAAGGTTCGCCGCCAAGGGGAAAATGCTCATACTTGGAGCGCCAACGGCCTTGTCCACGACGCCCCACCGACATCGCCTTGTCATCGCGGGGGGCCAGTTTATGAAACATAGTGTCGGCTAAAACGTGTGGGGAGCCAAGCATGTCGCATCGTCGCTGGAGTTTGGCCGCGCTGGCGCTGGCCCCGCTCCTGGCTCTGGGCGCCTGCGATCAGATCGGCGGCTTGTGGGATCGCATGCGCGGCGGCCAGCAAGAAGAAGGCCCCGGCCCCGCGCCGCTCGACTCGGTGGCGCTGGAAGCGCGCGCGCTCGCGGGTTCCGTGCAGCCGCACGATCAGATCGATGCGTTGTTGGCGCCGGAGCCGGTGCTGATCGCGCCGGGCGAAATTCTCGTCGGCGCGCGCGTCGAGGCGGAATTGGCGGAGACCGCAAGCGAGATGGGGCTCGCCAGCAATTTCATTCGCTCGCTGCGTTCGGGGGGCACAGACGCGCTTGAGCAATTGCCGCAGAATTTGAGTTCCGAGGTGCGCAAGCGGGCCGAGACGGCGGCCTCCGCCGATGCGAGCCGCGTCGCGCAAGACGTGCTCACGCGGTTGGGCGTTGAGGGCGAAGTGCAGGTGCGCCCAGGCGGTGTGGTGACGGTCAATCTGCTTGCCGGCGCGAGCCCGACGGCGCTGCGCTTTGCGCAGCAGGTCGGTGAAAACGCCGTAGCGGACACGCCGCCCGCGATCGAATGGAACGAGGCCGATCGCTGCCCGCGCATCGTCACGCAGGGCCAGCTCGAAAGCGACGTCGCGTTGGCGACGCGCTGCGCGATCGCGCGGCTGCTGGCGTCGCGCCAGTTTGAATATGTCGAGCCGAACTACATCGCGGACTCTGGCTTCTCGCTGCCGCCGCGCCGCGATCCCGCGCCGCCGCCGGCAACGACAACGCCGCGTCCGCAACAACCCTCGACGCAAACGCCGACGACGCAGACGCCCACACCACAATCGCCGACGCCGCAGCCGGCGCGCGTGGGCGGCGCGCCAAACGATCCGCTCTATGCGCTGCAATGGCACTATCGTCCGCGCGGAACGGGCGAGGGCGCTTCACCCGGCGGAGCAGGCTTCGCGACCTTCTGGGACGCAAATCAAATTGGCTCGCGGCAACTACGCGTGGCGGTGCTGGACACCGGCATCGATCTGACCATTCCCGATATTCGGGCGTCCGGGAACGTCGCCGCTGGCGTCGACATGATCGCCAATCCAGAACGCGCCGGCGACGGCAACGGCATTGACGCCGATGCGCAAGACGCCGGCGACCGCTGCGGCACGGCGACGGAGAGTTCGTATCACGGCACCCACGTCGCTGGCACGATCGGCGCGGCCGCCACCAATGATCGCATCGGCGTCGCTGGCGGCGCCTGGGACGTCACCATCGTGCCGGTGCGCGTGCTCGGCCGCTGCGGCGGCGAACTGGCCGACATCGTATCGGGCATACGTTGGGCGGCGGGCGTGGCGCCGGCGATCGACGGCAGCGGGCTCGAGATCGTCAACCGCAATCCGGCCGACATCATCAATATGAGCCTCACCATCCAGGCGCCGTGCCCGGCCTCGATGCAGTCGGCGATCGACGCAGCCGTCGCGCGCAACGTGCTGGTGGTGGTCGCCGCCGGCAACAAGGCCAACCAAACCGCGCTTTATGCGCCGGCGAACTGCAACAATGTGATCGTGGTGGGCGCCGGCGACGCGCGCGGCGGGCTCTCCTTCTATTCGAACTTCGGGCCGGAGGTGGATATCATCGCCCCGGGCGGCGACATTTTCGCAGATAGCGATAATGACGGCCGCCCCGATGGCGTGCTTTCGACGCGCGCGACGACCGCGGGCTGCTACGATCCGTTGAACCAGAACTCGACCGAGCGCTGCTTCTATTCGTTTCTGCAAGGCACATCGATGGCCGCGCCGCATGTCTCGGCGGCGCTGGCGCTGCTGGGCGCGCAGACGGGATTGCGCGGCCGCCAGCTTGAGGACGCGCTGTTCACGCGCGCGCTGGCCCCGCATCCGGAGAACTTCGCGCAGATTGAATGCGCACGCTCGCGCAACGCGACGCCGATTGCGGCGGGTTCGCCAACCTGCGCGCGGCCAAGCGGCAGAGGCGCGCTCGACCTTGGGCTGGCCGCGCAAGCGATAAACGCGGCGCCCTGAGCCTTTCGCCTTTACCCGAAGGCGCGGGAGGACCAAGTTGACGGCCATGCAGCTGAACGCTTTGCGCACCTGGGGCATGGCGACGAGCGCCGCACTCATGGCGGCTGCGTTAGGGCTGTCTTGGCAAGCGCCCGCGCCCGCAGTGGCGCAACAAACGGCTCCGGCGCGCGTGGCGCAAACACAGCCAGCGGCGCCAGTTGGGTTCCTGGTGCGGTTCCGGGGAACTGGCCCGATCGCGCGGGCGCAAGCGGCAGCCGCGCGGGGGCAGGCGGCGCAGGCGCAGCGCCGTATCGAGACGCAGCTCGCGCGGCAAACGGCGTTCGCTGGCCTCTGCTTCGATCGCTTCACGGTGGGAGCGGCTGAAGTCGTGCTGCGCTCGTGCGAACCGGTTCCCGCCAGCGACCGCGCGGCTTATGCCCAGCGCTGGGTGGCGCGGTTGCAGGCGATGCGCGCGGTCGCGTATGCCGATGCCAACGCGACGGTCAGCCCCACGCGCGCGGGATAATGGAGATGACGAGCATGGATTCAGGCGCGCTCAGGTCCATCGGCGGCTTCGAGGAGCGCGTGATCGCGACAGTCGACGGGCTGGCGCTTTATGCGCGCGATTATCCGCCGTTGCTGCCGGAGACCGGCTTGCCGGTGATCCTGTTGCATGGGCTCACCCGCAACTCGCGCGACTTTGAAGTCGTGGCGCCGCGCATCGCGGCGCTCGGCCGCCGCGTCGTCGCGCCGGACATGCGCGGGCGCGGCAAGAGCGCCAACGATCCAGACCCGGCCCATTACGTGCCGGCCGTTTACGCGCAGGACGTGCTGGCGCTGATGGACAAGCTCGAAATTCCGCGCGCGGTGTTTGTCGGCACTTCGATGGGCGGCATCATCACGATGGTGGTGGCGACTTTGGCGCCGGACCGCATCGCCGCTTCGGTGCTGAACGATGTCGGGCCGAAGCTGAGCGTCGAGGGCCTGTCGCGCATTGCGAGCTATGTCGGTCACGTGCAGCCGCTGGCGGATTGGGACGCAGCGGCGGAGGCCACGCGCGCCATCGCCGGCTCGGCCTATCCGGAGCGCTTGGACGACGAGGCGTTTTGGCAAATGTTCGCGCGCCGTACGCATCATCAGCGCGACGATGGCCAGATCGAACTCGATTACGATCCGCACATCGCGCTGGCGTTCGCCGACTTCGATGACAACGCGCCGCCGCCGGATCTGACGCCGCTCTTCTCGGTGCTGGCGCAAAAGCCGATGCTATCGGTGCGCGGGGCGGTGTCCGACCTGTTCGCCGAAGATGTCGTGGCCTCTATGCGCGACCTGAAGCCCGACCTCGAAACCGTGTCGGTCGATGCAATTGGGCACGCGCCGACGCTGGAGGAGCCACAGGCGTGGGACGCGCTGTTGGATTTCCTGGCCAAAGTCGATTGATCGGCGCAGACAAAACGAAATCCCAGAAACACGAATTGTGACGGTTCGGCGCCCCTGCGCGGTGCGCGCGGCGCCTGCTTCGACTGGGGTGAATTAACCTTAGGCGGAGAAGCGGTCGCACGACGGTCGCCGCGTAGGGGACATCACCATGAGCCATCATCAACGTCCAAAACGGGCGCGCTTGTTGAGCGCGGCCGTGAGCGCGCTTGCGCTCGCAGCGGCCTTCGCCGCCACGCCAATTAATTCCGCCTGGGCGCAAGACGAAGCGGCGGCGGAAGAAGAAATCGTCGTCACTGGATCGCGCATTCGCACCGACCCGCTGGCGCAGGATCAGCCGGTGACGTTCGTCGGCGATGAAGACATCGCGCGCACCGGCTTGAGTTCGACAGCTGACGTACTGCAGCGTTTGCCGATGTCGGGCGGAGCGCTCAATGCGCGCTTCAACCAATCGGGCAATTTTGGCAATCCACCGGATGGCGGCGGCGTGGGCGCAGGCGCTGCCGAAATCGATCTGCGCTTCCTTGGCGCGCCGCGCACGCTCGTGCTGGTCGATGGTCTGCGCTGGGTGAATGGCGCGTCGGCTTCGGGCGTGCCGGGATCGGTCGATCTCAACACCATTCCCGCCGCCATGATCGAGCGGATCGAAGTGCTGCAACAGGGCGCTTCGCCGATCTACGGCTCCGACGCCATCGCCGGCGTCGTCAACATCATCACCCGCCGCGAACAAGAAGGCTTCCGCGCTTCGGCGCAATATGGCGGCTATTGGGAAGAGGGTGACGGAGAGACACAGGAATACAATCTGTCCTGGGGCCTCAACGTCGGCAACACGCACATCGTGCTGGGCGGCGGCTATGTAAACGCCGAGTCAGTCTCGGCCGCTGATCGCGACATTTCGCAATTCCCGACGCCCGGCGCGACGGCCTGCGACAATACTTGCAGCTCCGGCACGCCGCGCGGACGCTTCATTCTGACCGACCCGAACACCGGGACCGATCTCGACATGACGCTGGTCGCGCCTTTGGCGCCCGGCGTCGTGCCGACCTACAATGCGGCCGATCCGTTCGGCGCCGGCAGCTCGTTCGAGCCGTTTGAAACGGCTGATCGCTTCAACTTTCAGCCTTTCAACTATGTGGTCACGCCGTCGGAGCGGCTGAGCCTGTTCGGCTCGGTTACGCACGAGTTCAACAACGACCTGACGCTGCGGGTGCGTGCGAGCTACGTGAACCGGCAATCGGCCAACCAGGCGGCGCCGCTGCCGCTGTTCGTCGGTCCCGACGCCGGCAACGGCAATTTGCTCGACACCGTGGTGATCGACGCCACCAATCCGTTCAACCCGTTCGGCTTCGACCTCGGCCCCGGCACGCTTGTGTTCGTCGGTCGTCGTTTGGTCGAGGCAGGTCCGCGCCACTACGCGCAGGACGTCGATACGTTCAACGTCACCGGCACGCTTGAAGGCGACTTGTCGCTGTTCGGGCGCGAGTGGGCGTGGGATTTGAACGCGGTGTTCTCCAGCAACGATGCGGAGCAAACCTTTACGGGCAATGTCAACGCTCAGCGTGTCGTGCAAGCGCTTGGCCCGCTGGCCAACTGCACCGGCGATTGCGTGCCGCTGAATATCTTCGGCGGCGCCGGGTCGATTACCCCGGAGATGCTCGGCTATATCGGCTTCATTCAGCGCGATAAGTCCGATCAGGAACTGCAAGACTACAGCTTCAACATGACGGGCGATCTGTTCACGCTGCCGGCTGGCCCGGTTGGTGTGGCGTTCGGCGTCGAACGGCGCGAAACGGAAGGCTCGTTCACGCCGGACCCGATCGTGGCCGCCGGCTTCTCGTCGGATATTCCCGCGCAGCCGGCGAGCGGCAGCATTGGCGTCAGCGAAGCGTATGCTGAATTCCGCATTCCACTTGTGGCCGATCAGCCTTTCATGCAGGAACTCACCGCCACTTTGGCGGGCCGTATGTTCGACTATTCGCGCTCAGGCTCGGATGAGACGCTGCAAGCCGGCCTCAACTGGCGCCCGACCGATGATCTGCTCGTGCGCTTTGCTTGGGGCGAAGGCTATCGCGCCCCATCGATCGGCGAATTGTTCGGCACCGCCTCGCGCTTCGACCAGGAAGTGCGCGATCCGTGCTCGGACTTCCTCGGCCTCAGTGGAGGCACGCCGGCGAATGCGACGGTGCAGGCCAATTGCATCGCCGCGGGCGTGCCGGCGGATGGCTCTTACGTGCAGCTCAATCCGCAAGTGCCGGTGATCACCAGCGGCAACGAGAACCTCGAGCCGGAAACCAGCGAGGGCTACAATGTGAGCGTCGCCTGGCAGCCGTCGATGTTCGAGGGCACGACATGGTCCGACCGCGTGTCGATCGAGGTGGCGTATTCCGACATCACGCTCGACGGCGCCATTAAGGCGCAAGACGGCCAGTCGCTGCTCGATCGCTGCGCCCAAACCGGCGACGCGCTCTCGTGCGGCACCATCACGCGGACGGGCACCGGCACGATCTCCGGCATCGCCAACCCGCTGATCAATATTGGCGGCATCGAGACCCGGTCGGTCGATCTATCGGTGAACTACACCTCTCCGGATTGGGCGATCGGCACCTTCTCGATCTCGTCGCGCACCACCTTCCTGTTGGAGTTCAACGAAATCGTGCCGACCAGCACGGGCTTCGTGACGATCCCGCGCGAAGGCACGGAGCGCGGCAGCCCAGACCAAGCCTATCCGGAAGTGAAGTCGACGCTGACCATCGATTGGGATCGCGCGGCGTGGGGCGCATCGTTCACCTCGCGCTTCATCTCGTCGGTGGACGAACCGGCTGGCGTGAACAATGAACTCGACGCCATCACCTATTTCGACGTGCAGCTGCGCTACACGCCGGCGGCGTTCGATGATCGCGTGGTGCTCGCGCTCGGCTTCAACAACATCACCGATGAGGATCCACCCGGCTGCTTCAGCTGCGGGCTGAACAATTTTGATCCGACGACCTACGATCCGCCGGGCCGGTTCGGCTATTTCCGCATCGCTTATCGGCAGTAGGCCAGAACAGGGGAAACACCTTCAGCGCCGCCGGGCAACCGGCGGCGTTTTTGTTTTGCCAGCAGCGTTTCGACGCGGCGCTATCTCTATGACGGCGTTGAACGCATCGCCGACTACAACACCTCAGGCGCCGTGGTGCGCCGCTTCGTGCCGGGGCCGTCGATTGATGAGCCGGTGACGTGGTACGATGGCTCAGGCACTTCCACGCGCCGCTGGTACATTCAGGATGAACTCGGCTCCGTCGTCGCCGTCACCAACAGCAGCGGCACGGCGTGGGCGATCAATTCGTATGACGAATACGGCGTGCCGGCGAGCAGCAACAACGTCGCCGGGCGCTTTCAATACACCGGGCAGATTTGGCTGGAGGCTGGGCTCTATTACTACCGCGCACGCGTGTATTCGCCGACGCTGGGGCGGTTCATGCAGACCGATCCGATCCTCTATGGCGGCGGGATGAATCTGTATGCGTATGTCGGGAATGATCCGGTGAACTGGATTGATCCGTTGGGCTTGTGGAGGACTGTTTGCGTCGAAGGTCCGCAACCAGATGGTGGCGCAGCGGCAGAGTGTTGGATCGACTATAGTGACAACGTGGCGTTTAACACGCGGCGCGAACCGCTGCCCCACGGCGACCCTGGCGGATCGAGCGAAGGCGGCGGCACAGATGAGGACGAGGATGAGGAGACCGAAACAGATCGGTGCAGGGTGTTGCGGAACGAATTAGTCAATCTCTACAATACACTTTATGGGCCAAGTGGAATCGCGAACAGTAGCAGTAACATCCAGCAGAGCAGATCAGCTGTGAATAGAATCGCTTCTGGGGCGGGTTTGTTGGATTTTGCCTCAGCGGTAAGCGGAAGCGGACGTGTCAGGTCTCGAGCAGGTCGCGTTCTTCGATCTGGTCTGGGAGGAGCTCTGGGCGAATCTTATAATGGCGTTCTCATGGACCAAGCGGCTTCACTCTTTGGGGAGGCGCAGGCATACTTGGAGGGCCAGTTGGTGAACAAAAATAGCGAATACGAAGCCGCAGGCTGTAATCAGGGCTGACGAACATGTCGGAGCCGGATCCACACGAACGCAAGAGTTCTGCCGTTGGTTGGTTATTACTGGTTGCCGCGTCTGCGTTCACAGTAGCGGTCTACGTGGGTTTCTGGTTTGACTTCAACCTGCTTGAGTTTGTCCCTCATCGGATTGCTCAAGCTGTATCGCAATTCACGCAATGAGGAGCCGGCGGAAATCGGTAACATACACCGAACCGTGCTTGCGCGCTAATCCGGCTGAGCAAATGGATTTTCGAGGGAGTTCACTATACCCCCCCGCAAATGCGGGAGAGGCCAGGTGAGGGTGCGGCGCGGAATTCTGCAAGCTTGGCGCTGCGCTCATGACCCACCGCCGGTGCTCCACCCTCACCCCGCCCTCTCCCAAGGGAGGGAAAGGGTTCAGCGGAGCTTCAAGCTCATGAACACGGTGTTTTCGATTGGGCTCGCATGGAGAAACGGTGACATACACCGAACCGTGCTTGCGCGTGTGACGTGGCTGAGCAAATGGAATTTCCTAGGGAGTTCACTATACCCCCCCTCCGATGAGGGAGAGGGGCGCTTAGACGCTCCCGAGCGCGTCAATTTGCAAACAAAGCGCCTTCAGGTTCAGTCGAAACTCCATTGCATCGGCGAGCCACTCTGAGGCTACGCAGCCATGCGCAAAACAATCCTGTCTGCGCGCCGGATGTCTGGGCGAGAGTTACGCCAAGCCCGGGTTGCATGGCGCTACAGCGCGCGCTGGAAGAGCTCGTCGTACTTTTCGGCGTCGAACGGCACGGCGTTGGAATTGGTGGCGAGGTCGCTGACGGCGTAGTCGCGGGCGGCGGGCCAGTGATCTTGCGTCACGCCCATTGCGCTCAAGCTCGGCGGCAGGCCGATGCGGGCGTTGAGGTCAGCGATGTATTGCGGAAGGTCGGCGTTTGGCGCCAGGCTGAGCGCGCGGCGCAGGCGCGCGAATTTTTGCTCGACGCGCTCGTCCATCATCGCCAGCGAATGCGGCAGGATGACTGCGTTGAGCGTGCCATGGTGTAGTTTGAGATCATGGATGCGCCCGAGCGCGTGGCTGAGTCCATGCACGGCGCCCAAGCCTTTGACGAACGCCAGCGCGCCTTGAAACGAGCCCATCATCATGTGCCAGCGCGCGTCGCGGTCGCCGCCGTCCTTCACCGCCCGTTCGAGATTGAGGCTGACGCGTTCGGCGCCGTCGAGGCCGATGGCTTCCGCTGGCGGATGCACGATCGGTGAGAGCACCGCTTCGATGCAATGGGTCATCGCATCCATGCCGGTCGCGGCGGTGAGCAGGGGCGGCAGGCCGAGCGTCAGCTCCGGATCGCAGATAGCGGCGGTGGGCAGCAAGTGCGGCGAGATGAACGTCTCCTTGCGGCCATTGTCGAGAATGACGACGGCGCCAACGGACACTTCGCTGCCGGTTCCCGCCGTCGTCGGTATGGCGACGAGCGGCGGAATCTTGCCGATATGACGCGTGCCGCGCTGGGTGGCGCCGAGACGCTCCAGCGGGCCTTCATGGCTGACCAGCAGCCCCATCGCCTTGGCCAAGTCCATGGATGAACCGCCGCCGAGCGCGATGATGCCGTTGGCCTCCGCCGCACGGTATTCACCGGCCGCTTTGACGGTGGCGGCTTCGGTTGGGTTTGGCGGCGTTTCCGCGAACACGCCCGCAGGCGGCTCGCCCAATGCGGCAAGCAGCTTGTCGAGCAGGCCATTGGCCTTGAGGCCCGCGTCGGTGACCACGAAGGGGCGCGTGACGCCCAGGCCCTTCAACACTTTCGGCGTCTGCGCCAGCGCGCCGAAATCGAAGGTGCAGGCGGTGAGGTAGTTCATCTGGGCCATGGGGACGCGCTCCGTTGCGGGATCGATACTCCGCGCCGGGGCCTTTGTCGAAACGGGACTGCGCCTCCCGCAACGGCAGCCGGCGGTGGACTTCGGAGTCCGGCCCCCGCTAGTGTCCGCGCCCATGACTGAACCGGTTCTCGAAATCTCCAATCTTGCCGTCACCTTCGATACGCCGGACGGCGAGGTCGAGGCGGTCAAGGGCGTGTCGCTCAGCATCGACAAGGGCGAATGCCTTGGGATTGTCGGCGAGAGCGGCTCCGGCAAGAGCCAGACGTTTCTCTCGGCGTTCGGGCTCACCTCCGACAACGCGCGCATTTCCGGCGCGGTGAAGTTTCAGGGGCGTGACGTGCTGGGCCTGCCGCGCCGCGAGCTGGATAGCTTCCGCGGCCGCCACGTGGCGTTCGTGTTTCAGGACCCGCTCACCGCGCTGACGCCGCATCTCACCATCGAGACGCAAATGTGCGAGGTGCTGGCGCACCATTTCAAGGTGAAGGGCGATCCCGCGCGCCAACGCGCCATCGAATGGCTGGAGCGCGTGCGCATTCCGGAAGCGGCGCGGCGGCTCTCGCAATATCCGCACGAACTGTCCGGCGGCATGCGTCAGCGGGTCATGATCGCCATGGCCATGATGGCGGAGCCTGCGCTCTTGGTGGCCGACGAACCGACGACGGCGCTCGACGCGACTGTGCAGGCGCAGGTGCTCGATCTCATCGACGATCTGCGCAAGGACACCAACGCGGCGGTGGCGCTGATCACCCACGACATGGGCGTGATCGCGCGCATGGCCCAGCGCGTGGCCGTGATGCGCCGTGGGGAAGTGGTGGAGACCGGGCTGGCGGAGGAGATTTATTCCGCGCCGAAGGCCGACTACACGCGCATGCTGCTGAAGGCGGTGCCGCGCATCGATGGCGAACGCTCGTTTGCGCTGGCGGCGCCCGAAGAAGGGCCGCCGATCATGGCGGTCGACGACGTGCGGGTGACGTTCCCGGTGAAGATCAAGGATGGCTCGCTGTTCGGCTCGGCCAAGCCGCTGCGCGCGGTGGACGGCGTGAGCTTTGCGCTGCGCGCCGGCGAGACCCTGGGCATTGTGGGCGAAAGCGGCTGCGGCAAATCCACTTTGGCGCGGGCGGTGGTGCAACTGCTGCCGCGCAACGCCGGCAACGTGACGTTCATGGGACGCAATCTGTTGCCGAGCGATCAGGAGGCGATCCGCAAGTCGCGTCAGGATTTGCAGATCGTATTCCAAGACCCGCTGGCCAGCCTCGATCCGCGCATGACGTTGGGCGCCTCGATTGCTGAGCCGCTGTTGGCGTTCGAGCCGCTGCTGACGCGCGATCAGCGCGAAGAGCGGGTGAAAGGGATGATGGCGCAAGTCGGGCTCGATCCCGAACTGATCAATCGCTACCCACACGAACTTTCGGGCGGGCAGAACCAGCGCGTCGGCGTGGCGCGCGCGATGATCCTCAAGCCGAAAATGGTGGTGTGCGACGAAGCCGTTTCGGCGCTCGACGTCTCGATCCAGGCGCAAATCTTGAAGTTGCTTGCGGATCTGCAGCGCGAGTATCGCACCAGTTTTCTGTTTATCAGCCACGACCTCGCGGTGGTGCGCGAGATTTCGCACAATGTGCTGGTGCTCTATCTCGGCCGCGCGGTCGAGTACGGGCCGTCGGAGGTTATCCTCAGCGATCCGCGCCATCCCTACACGCGGGCGCTGTTGGCGGCCGCGCCGACGCCGGATCCGGACGTGGCGCGCAACCAGCCGCGCGTGCGCTTGGTCGGTGACTTGCCGAGCCCGCTCGACACCCGCGCCAGCCTGCGGTTCCTCAAGTCGCGCATCATCAACGACCCGAACGCGACGCAGTACCGGCCACAATGGATTGAGGTTGCGCCCGGCCACTTCGTCGCCGAGCACGATCCGGCGGAAGCGGCCGCGGCCTAATACTGATCGCAAGCCGCTTGCGCGCTGAGCCGGCGCGTTTAGCTTGAGCCCCAAACATTCGGGGGTTCTGGCATGCGCACTCTGTTTTTGGCCGCAGCGGCTCTGGCCGCGCTCGCGGTTTCGGCCTCAGCGCAAACCGCGCCCAGCGCGCGCATCGAACGCGGCGCGCTGCGCGTGGAGAATGTGCCGGAAACGCCGCCGGACGTGTCCGATCGCCTGCGCCAATACGTCAACACGCGCAGCGCCGGCTTTGCCGACTGGCTGCCTGATGGCGGCGTGCTGATTTATACGCGCTTCGCCGATACGGTGCAGCTGCACCGCGTCGATGCGCCGATGGGCGCGCGCACGCAGCTAACTTTCTACGATGAGCGCATCACGGGCGCCACGGTGAAGCCGGGCACCAGCGAAATTCTGTTTACCCGCGACGTCGGCGGCGATGAGAACTTCGCCGGCTACATGCTCGATCCCGCCACCGGCCGCGCCCGCCAGGTGACCGAGCCGGGCACGCGCAATGAAGGCTTCATCTGGAGCGATGACGGCGAGCAAATCGCTTGGGCCTATGTGCCGGCCAGCGAACCGAACTACGATATTTTCGTCGGCGATCCCGATGACGCACAGGCGCGTCGGCGCGTGTTCGACGGCGAAGGCGCGGTCTATCCGGCGGACTTCTCGGCCGATGGCGGCAAGCTCCTACTGCAGCGTTACGTCTCGGTGGCGGAGAGCCATCTGTTCGTGCTCGACGTGGCCAGCAACGCCATTACCCGCATCACGCCGGATATCACGGTGTCCTACAGCGGCGGTGAGTTCACGCCGGACGGGCGCGCCATCATCACGCTTTCGGATGAGAACTCGCAGTTCCAGCGTTTGGTGCGCATCGATCTCACCAGCGGTGAGCGGCAGGTGATGACGCCCGATCTCGGCTGGGGCGTGGAGAGCTTCGATCTGTCGCCGGATGGGCGCACGATCGCGTACGTGGTCAACGAAGCGGGGCGCTCGGCGCTCAGGCTCATGGATGCCCGCACGTTGCGCGCGCTGCCTGCGCCGCAGCTGCCGCCGGGCATCGTCTCCGGCGTGACCTTCGATCACGCCAGCCAGCGCATCGGCTTCACGCTCAACAGCTCAACCGCGCCGGGCGATGTCTATTCATGGGATCTGCGGGCGCGGCGGCTGACGCGCTGGACCCAAAGCGAAACCGGCGGCATCCCGCAATCGACCTTTGTCGATCCGGAGCTGATCACCTGGCGGTCGTTCGATGATCGCGAAATTTCCGGCTTTCTCTACCGCCCCCGCACGCCTGGTCCGCATCCGGTGATCATTCAAATCCATGGCGGGCCGGAGAGCCAGTTCCGCCCCGGTTTTTCGTCCACGATCCAGTACTGGGTGAATGAGCTGGGCGTTGCGGTGATCGCGCCGAACGTGCGCGGCTCCGATGGCTACGGCAAGGATTTCCTGGCGCTCGACAATGCCGAGAAACGCGAGGACTCGGTGCGCGATATCGGCGCGCTGCTCGATTGGATCGGCGCGCAGGGCTCGCTCGATAGCGATCGCGTTGTCGTCTATGGCGGCTCGTATGGCGGCTACATGGTGCTAGCCTCGATGACGCACTACAATGATCGCCTCGCGGGCGCAGTCGACATCGTCGGCATCTCCAATTTCGTGTCGTTCCTCGAAAACACGTCAGGCTATCGCCGCGATCTGCGCCGCGCCGAATATGGCGACGAACGCAACCCCGAAATGCGCGCCGTGTTCGACCGCATCTCGCCGCTCAACAATATCAGCCGCGTCAACCGGCCGATTTTTGTGATCCACGGCTACAACGATCCCCGAGTGCCGATATCGGAAGCCGAACAAGTTTACGCCGCGGTGCGCAACAATGGCGGCGAGGCTTGGCTGATGATCGCCATGAATGAAGGCCACGGCTTTGCCCGGCGCGAAAACCAGGAAGCGCAGCGCGAGGCGGAAACGCTGTTCTTCCGCCGCGTTCTGCGATTGGAGTGAATGGCTAAATGCGGCGCGCGGAATAGCCGGCACTGGTCAGCGCGGCGATGATTTCTTCCGTGTGTGCGGCGTCGCGCGTTTCGATCTCGACGTCGAACTCGACGCCCTTGGCAGGCGCCGAAAGCGTCATGCGGTGATGTTCGACTTGTAGGATATTGGCGCCGCCATCGCCGATAATGCGCGAGACGGTCGCCAGAATGCCGGGGCGGTCGTCGCCGACAAAGCGCAGCACGGCGATGCGGCCTTCGCGCACGAGCGCGCGTTCCAGCACGGAGGCGAGCAGGCGCGTGTCGATATTGCCGCCGGTGAGCACGATGCCGACATTCTCGCCGCGGAATTTCTCCGGCGCAAAAAGCAGCGCGCCCAGCGAACCCGCGCCGGCGCCTTCCGCGATCGTCTTTTCCGCCCGGACGTAAAGTGAGATCGCCTGCTCGAACCATGGCTCTTCGAGCAAGACGATGTCGTCGATCAGATCGCAGGCCAGCGCGAAAGTAATGTCGCCAACCTGTTTCACCGCGATGCCCTCGGCGATGGTGAGGCCGCCCGACTTGACGGCGAGGCCGCGCTTGCGCGCGTCGAACGACGGATACATCGCGGCTTCGACGCCGACGATGCGGATGCTGGGCTTCAAGGCTTTCGCGGCGATCGCTATGCCCGAGATCAAACCGCCGCCGCCGATGGGAACGACAAGCGTGTCCAACTCGGGCGCGTCGGCAAGCATTTCGAGCGCGGTCGTGGCTTGGCCGGCGATCACGGCGGCGTCGTTGAAGGGATGGACGAAGACGAGATTGCGCTCGGCGCAAAGTTTCAGCGCGTGTGCGTACGCATCGTCGAATGTGTCGCCCTCAAGCACGACCGAGGCGCCGCGCTCCATGGTCTGCAGCACTTTCACGTTCGGCGTCGCCCGCGGCATGACGATGGTGGAGGGCACCCCAAGCGCTTGCGCGTGATGGGCCAGCGCCTGTGCATGATTGCCGGCGGAAGCGCAGATCACGCCTCGGCGTTTCTCTTCCGCAGAAAGCTGCAGCAGTTTGTTGAGCGCGCCGCGTTCCTTGAACGCGCCGGTTTCGTGCAAATTCTCGTACTTGACCCAGACATTGGCGCTCGTCGCCTTCGACAAGGTTTTGGAGTGGCGCGTGGGCGTGCGGGAAATGCGGCCGGCCAAGCGTGTCTCAGCTTGGCGAATGTCGTCGATCGTGACGGCGGCGGCGGGAGAGAGAGCATCGGCCATGAATGGCGGACCCTAGAGGCGCGCGCTGGGGCTTTCAACGCGCGTCTTGGCTCAGGCCGTACGCAGCGCCCGCATCAAATCGAGCCGGCGCATGGCTTTGCCCGGCAGCGCCGCCAAGCGCGGCTGCGGCAGCCGCTCAATGCGTGCGCGCAGGGCGTGTTCGCTACGGCGCACCGCCGCCGACCAGGATTGGCCCGATACGACGCCACGCTCCAGCATGCGCTGTGTCGTCGCGAGCTGGCGTTTGTACTGATACTCGCCGGGGCCGAAGTCGACTTCAAAGACGCCATTGTCGCCGGCCCAGCCGATCAACCAACGCGTCAGCTGCACGCCAGACGAATACGCGTCGAATGCCGGATCGTGCGCGATCAGCCACAGATTCATCGCCGGTCCGGCGCGCAGCGCGAAGGCGGCCGCGACAAGCCGCTGGTCGATTGAAAGGGTAAACAGCATGCCGCGGAAGCGCGGATCGCGCGCCTCGAAACAGGCGTCCAGCGTCTGGCGCACCCAGGGCCGGGCCCAGATTTCAGGCTGGCCGCTGCGCTTCAACTGTTCGTTCTTCCAGCCGAGCAGCGTTTCGAAGGCGGCGCGGTCATCGCACTTGGCGCGAAATTCGATGTGGCCGTAGTCGCGCGCGAGCTTGCGCTCCTTCTTGTTCATCTGGCGCACGAACTCGCCGCGGCGCGTTTTCAGGGCCGCTTCGTAGAGATCGCGGCCGCCGCCGGTCTCGGCGATCCAGGAGCCGTCTTGGCCGGCGACGGCGCCGGCAAGGATCGATTGGCCAGCTGGCACGTGGGTGAGATCGATGCGTCCGACTTTGAGTGAACGGCAAAGCGCGGCGGCGTCGATGTTAAGATGTGGATCGCCCACCACGCCCTGATAGTCGGCCAGCGGCGCGCCCAGGCCCATGGCGGCGAATCGCGATTGGCGCTGAGCGCCCAAAAATCCGGCGCCGTCGCCAATGACGCAGACGCGCGCGTCGTCGCGCACGCGCCCGATCAGCTGCGCCCAGTCCGGCGTTAGGTGCGGGCTGGCGAGCGCAAGGCTGGCGCCCTGGTGGGCACGCCAGTTTGCAATGTCCGAGAACCCCAGCTCCTTGGGGTGTATCGTTTCGAGACGCACGCGGGGGACCTCACGCTATTCGCGCGCGAGGAGAGCAAGAGGCGGGCCTGAGGTGCCGGGCGCCGCCCGGCTTGATCTCGCGCCGCCCCTCTGAAACAAGCGGCCATGGCTGCGCCCACGCTGTTCATCGGCAACAAGAACTACTCGTCCTGGTCGATGCGCCCGTGGCTGGCGCTCAAATGGGGCGGCGTCGCCTTCGAGGAACGGGTTATTCCGTTGGGCGGCGAGGGCTACGGGCGTTCGCAGATCAAACAAGTGCGCGAGGTTTCGCCGAGCGGGCGGGTGCCGGCGCTGCACGTGGATGGGCTGGTGATTTACGAAAGCCTGGCGATTTGCGAATGGGCTGCCGAGCAGGCGCCGTCGCTGTGGCCGGCGCAAGCATTGGCGCGTGCGGAGGCGCGGTCGGCGGCGTGCGAGATGCACGCGGGCTTTGCAGCGCTCCGGCGCGATATGTCGTGCAATGTGCGCCGGCGTCTAAGCGCTGAGCCGACATGGCCAGACGACACGCGCGCCGATCTCGAACAGCTGTTCGACCTGTGGCGGCGTGTGCTCGATCGTTATGGCGGGCCGTTTCTGTTCGGCCAACGCTCCATCGCCGACGCCATGTTCGCGCCGGTCGCAACGCGTTTGCGCACATACGCCGTCGCAACGCCTGCGTTTGCGCAAGCTTATTGCGCGGCCATTTTCGCCGATCCGGCTTTCCGCGACTGGGAAGCGGCGGCGCATGCCGAAACCTGGACCATCGAAGAAGCGGAAGCCCTCTACACATGATGAAACACCTAGTTCTTGCGGCCCTCCTCGCGCTTGGCGCCTGCGGCAACAATTCAAGCGGCGTGATGCGCGAGATCGAACGCGCCGAGAAGGAAGAGGCCGCACAAGTCGAGGACCCGTACACGCTGGCCTCCGGCGTCGAGATGCAATTCCAGCGGCGCGGTACGGATCAGACGCTTGCGCGCCCGAGCGCGGAAGCGGTGGTTCTGGTGCACTATGAGGGCAGCTTGGTCAGCAATGGCGAGGTGTTCGACTCCTCCTTCCAACGCGGCCAGCCGGTGGATTTCCCGCTCCCGGCGGTGGTGCGCGGTTTCTCTGAAGCGATTCAGCAAATGCGGCCGGGCGATGAAGTCGTGGCGACGTTTCCAGGTGAACTCGGCTATGGCGAACGCGGCAGCCCGCCCGTCATCCCGCCCAACGCGGCGCTGCGCTTTCGCATTCAGCTGATCGCCTTCCAAGAGGCCGATGGCACAATCGTAGGCGTGCCGCAGTGAGCGGCATTGAGTCGGCGCTGGATATTCTGCGCCGCCTCATCGCGTTCGATACGACGTCGCGCAATTCCAATCTGGAGCTGATCGCCTGGGTCGAGGAGTTCCTCTCCCAGCGCGGCGTCGCGGCGTCGCGCGTGGCCAATGCGGATGGATCGAAGGCCAATCTGGTTGCGGTGATCGGGCCGGCGGTCGAGGGCGGGGTTGTGCTGTCGGGCCACACCGATGTCGTGCCGGTCGATGGTCAGCCGTGGAGCAGCGATCCCTGGGTGTTGACCGCGCGCGAGGGCAAACTCTACGGCCGCGGCACAGCCGACATGAAGAGCTTCCTGGCGCTGTCGCTGGCGGTTGTGGACGCGGCGCAAGCCGCGGGGCTGAAGCGCCCGATCATTTTGGCGCTCTCGTACGACGAAGAGATCGGCTGTCTCGGCGCGCCGGCGATGATCGATGTCATCGCACGCGATCTGCCGCGTCCCGCCGCAGTGATCGTCGGCGAGCCAACCAGCATGAAGGTGGTGTCCGCGCACAAGGGCATTCGCTCGTTCATCGTGGAAGTCACCGGGCGCGAGGCGCATTCGAGCTTGCCCGATGCCGGCGTCTCGGCCGTGATGGAAGCGCTGAAGCTGATGGCGCTGGTGGCGGAGATGGGCCGCGAGGCGCGCACGGCGACGCACGCGCATTTCTCGCCGCCCGGACCGACAATGACGATCGGACGCGTCGAAGGCGGCACCGCGGCAAACATTCTGGCGCGGCGGTGTGAGTTCATCTGGGATTTGCGCTGTCCCGAGACTGCGCAGGGCGACGCCATTGAAGCGCGTTTCCGGGCAGCGGCGGCAGCGCTCGACGCTGAGATCAAGGCGCGTGCGCCGGAGGGCGGGGTGAGCGTCACGCGGCGATCGAGCACGCCGGGGCTCGCCATCGAACGCGACAGCGCCGCCGAGGTCCTCGCGCGCGCGCTGACCGGCGATAATGAAACCCGCGCTGTCGCGTATGCAGCGGAGGCCGGCTTGTTCCAGCGCGCCGGCATACCCGCTGTGATTTGTGGCCCAGGCTCGATCGAGCAGGCGCATCAGCCGGACGAATGGATCGAACGCACGCAGATCGAAGAAGGCGCGGCGTTCATGCAGCGCTTGATCGCGCGGCTAAGCGCCTAGCGCGTTTCGCGCGGCGGTCAGCACATCGTCATTGGCGTACGCGATAAAGCCGCGGATGAGGAAGTCGGCGTTGTCGCCATAGTGCAGCGGCGAGCCATCGACGCGCACAACCCCGCCGCCGGCGGCGTTGAGAATGGCGTGCCCCGCCGCCGCATCCCACTCGCTGACATTGCCGAAGCGCGGATAGAGGTCGGCTGCGCCTTCCGCTACGCGGCAGAACTTGATCGACGAGCTGGAATGCGTGATCGAAGCGCCGAGCTTGGCAGCAAAATCGCGCGTCTTGGTGCTGCGGCCGGAATGGTCGGAGGCAAGCACGCGCCAGCCGCTTTGCGGCTTGGCGGGCGTGGCTTGAATCGGTTCAAGGGCGCCCGTCATCTCCGCAGTCGCAATATCGCAGCGCGCGCGCAGAGCGCGTGTCGCGTCGCCGACGAACAGCTCGCCGCTTGCTGGCGCATAGACAACGCCCAGCACCGGCGCGCCATGATCGATCAGCGCAATATTGACCGTGAATTCGTCGCCGCCCTTAGCGAAGCCGCGCGTGCCGTCGAGCGGATCGACGCAGAAATAGCGCGCGCTGCGATCGGGAATGCGCCCATCCGCGACCGCTTCTTCGCCGAGCATTGGTATATGCGGGGCGAGGCGCTGCAGGCCGGCTTCGATGATCGCCTCGGCGCGTTGGTCGGCGATGGTGACGGGCGAGCCGTCAAGCTTGGTTTCGGTGTCGAAGCCCGCGGCGCGGACGGCCATGATTTCACGGCCCGCCGCAAGCGCGAGCGGGATCAGATCGTCAAGCAATTGAGGAGGAACGGGCATCAGCGCTAGTCTAGCGCATCGGGGCTATTGCTGTGCAACTCTCGCAGCCATGCATCGGGAGAGGCGTCGCTTGGCATGCGCCAATCACCGCGCGGCGACAGCGCCCCGCCGGACACGATCTTCGGCCCATTCGGCACGGCCGAGCGCTTGTACTGATTGGCGAAGAAGCGCTTGAGGAAGACGCCGAGCCATTTGCGCAAGGTCGCGTAGTCGTATTTTTCGCGCCACGCGCTCCAGGCAAGGAAGAGGATCTTGCTCGGCTTCAGACCGTAGCGCGTCATCCAATAGAGGTTGAAGTCCTGCAGCTCGTACGGTCCGACGACGGCTTGGGTGCTTTGTGGCGCATCTCCCGGCACCAATTCCGGGCTGATCTCGCCGTCGAGCACGCTGATCAGCGTTTGCGACGCGGCTGCGTCGAAGAGTTTGGCATCGGCCACCCAGCGGATGAGATGCTGGATCAACGTCTTCGGCGCGCCGCCATTGACGTTGTAGTGGCTCATGTGATCGCCGACGCCATACGTGCACCAGCCGAGCGCCAGTTCGGAGAGATCGCCGGTGCCGACGACGAAGCCGCCTTCCTTGTTGGCGAGGCGGAAGAGGTAGTCGGTGCGCACGCCCGCCTGCACGTTCTCGAAGGTCACGTCATAGACCGGCTGGCCGCGCGCGGCGGGGTGGCCGAGGTCTTCCAGCATGCGCTGCGCCAGCGGCTGGATCGAAACTTCGCGCGCGTCGATGCCGAGGGCGTTCATCAGCGCCCAGGCGTTGGACTTCGTGGCGTCGCTGGTGGCGAACCCCGGCATGGTGACGCCGACGATGTTCTTCCGCGGCAGGCCGAGCAGATCGAAGGCGCGCGCGGCGACGATCAGCGCATGCGTGGAATCGATGCCGCCTGAGACGCCGATGACGACGCGCCTTGCGCCGGTCGCCTCGATGCGCTTGGCGAGGCCCGCGACCTGGATGTTGTAGGCTTCATAGCAATCGCGGTCGCGCTTGCTGAGGTCGTCCGGCACGAAGGGCAGGCGATCGATCTTGCGCTTCAGCGGCAGCGGACCGGGGGGCGGCTTGAACTCGAAGCGGATGCGCGACCACAGGCTGAGTTCGTCGCGCAGCCGCGCGGCCGCGTCGCGGAAGGTGCCGACGCGTTGGCGCTCCAGTGCAATGCGCGCGACGTCGATGTCGGCGATCACCAGTTTCGGGTCACGCGAAAAGCGCTCACCTTCCGCGATCTTCTCGCCCATCTCGTAGGCGATCACTTGCCCGTCCCACGCGAGGTCGGTCGTGCTTTCGCCGTTGCCGGCGGCGGCGAACACGTAAGCGGCGATGGCGCGGCGCGATTGGCTGTCGCACAGCACGGCTCGGTCATCGGCTTTGCCGATGACAATGTTGGACGCCGAAAGATTGAGAAGGATGTTGGCGCCGACCAGCGCGCCCTTCGAGGAAGGTGGCGTCGGCGCCCAGAAGTCTTCGCAGATTTCGACGTGAAAGCTGAAATCGGGATTGTCGGCGGCATGGAAGATGGTGTTGGCGCCAAACGCGACGGTGCTGCCGCAATAGGCCAGCACGCGCACGTGCGTGTCGGACGCGACGCCGAAATAACGCTTCTCGTAGAACTCGCGATAATTCGGCAGGTACGATTTTGGGACCATGCCGACGATCTCGCCGGCATGGATCACGACGGCGCAATTGTAGATCGCGCCCTGCAACCGGATCGGGGCGCCGACGATGAGGAGCGGGCGCAGCTTTTCGCTCTCGGCTTTCAGCTTCGCGATCGCGGCCTCGACGGCATCGAGCAGAACGTCTTGCAGCAGCAGATCGTCGATGGCGTAGCCGCAGAGCGATAGCTCGGGCGTGAGCAGGATGGCCGCGCCCTGGTCATGCGCTTCGCGCCAGAATTTCAGAATGCGCTCGGCATTCTCGGCGGGGTTTGCCGGCGCGACGGTTGGCGCGCACGCTGCTACGCGCACGAAACCATGCGTATAGAGCGACTGAAAGGTCGCGGCGGAGTCCGGAGCTTTGCGGGCGGCCATCGCGCAGCAGCTTACCTGATTATGCTCACCCTGACCATAAGGTCAGGGTTAATCGCCGGGTTAATCGCTGTCGGGGCGCTGCTCGATCTCGATGCGGTCGTCATATCCGTGCCGCGCCGAGTGAAACACGAGCGCCATCAGCCCGCCGCCAACTGCAAGCGAAAGAAACGTGCCAAGCCCAAGTGCAATCCAGCCATGGACGCTCATGTACGACGCGTCCCAGTTGGTCAGAACGCCGAACGTCACCGCGGCAAGAAGTCCGCCCAGCGACATCACCAAAAGGAAGACTTTCATGCCCACAATGTGGGGCGCGCCGGTCGTCGGTTCCAGCGCTTTGGCGCCGCAGCCTAGTTGGCTGCCGGCGCCCGGCAGATCGCCGGCACATCGACGGGTTGCGACGCTGTGCGTTGGCGCCACTGCCCGGCTTGATCGCGATAGCGCTCACCGACGGAGATTTTCTCGGGGTCGCTGAAAATTTCGCACGCCACTGCGGTCGCCACTTCAGCGACGGAAGCGTTTCGGCTCGAAGCGCGCTGCGTATAAAGCTGGCGGCGGCGCATGTTGTTTTGATCAACGCGGCCGCGCAGGTCGGCGGAGATCGAAGCGCCTGGGACAAAGCCCAGATAGCCGTCGAATTGTTCGCCGACTTGGCCGGCGGCGCGCGCGGCTTCAATGACCGGATCGGCTTGCGCAAAGGCCGGCGCGGCGATGGCGGCGACGGCGAGCGCGGACAGGGCGATGAGCGTGCGTTTCATGTGCGTGGCCTCAGAACAGATCCGCGTTTTGCTCAAGCAGTTCTTCGGCGTCACGTTCGAGACGCACGATCACTTCCTGGCGGATATTGACGTTAAGGTTGATCTCGATGGGCTCGTCGGGCGCTTGGATTTGCACCGGTATGCAGCCCGCGGCGGCGGTCGCCGCAACCAGGCCGGATAGCAAAAGAGCTGCCCTGCGCATGCCTTATGTCTCCTCATCCGAACGCTAGACGCTTGAGCCTGAACGCGTTCTGAACTCAGGCTTTATCTGGGTTAGGGGGCCGGCTGGTCAACCGGTTCCGGCTCCTCGGCGTCATCCTCGCGGTTGAGGATCGCGCCTGGATCAGTGATCGATGTGACCGTCTGGGCCAGCCGCCTGAACGGGGCGGTGACCCGCACATTGAACGCGAACGGTACGCCGCGCACGGTGACGCGCCCTAAGCCCGGAATCGGCGCGATCGGCCCGAGATCGACCGGCTGGCCCGAATTCACGCCGTCGAATGCGATCGATGTCACGATCTCGTCGGAAAGGTCGCCGTCGAGGCGCAGTTCGAGCGAACGATACCGGAAGCTGCGCAGCGCATCGAACGCCAGCCGCGCCGCGCCCGTTGCGTTGTCGCCGGCATTGCCGGTGTAGGCGATGTTGCCGCCCTCCGGCGACGCGCGCAGCACGCCATTCTGAATGAAGGCCGAGCGCCGCGTCAGCAGCAGCGGAAACGAGCCCTCGATACGGCCGGTGACGGCCAGATCGGGCACGTTCAGCGTCGCCAACAAATCCGCCGCGTCGACGTCGCGCAAGGTCAGTTCAAAGCGGGTTTCGTCGGCGCCGAGCTTGATCAGCGCCGGCTGCATCGACAGGACGCCGCCAGCAAACGCGAAGTCCGCGCCTTCGATGGCGACGCGCTGTTGCGGCAAGAGTTGAAAGCGCACGCGGCCATCGCGCACGGCGACGCCGGGATTGATCAAGCCGACTTGAATCTGCTGCCCGGGCGGGGTGGTCAGCTCGAACAAGTCGTTGAATTGAATCGTGCCGCGCACGTCTTCGACGATGGGGATGGTCGCCGTCGCCATGCTGACGCCGTCGAGGCGGAGCGCGCCGCTGCTGGTGATGGCGTCGGGCGTCCAGGTGATGTCGGCAAGCGCGGCGGCGTCGCCGCGCACATTGACGGCCAGGTCGCGCACCTGTTCAGAAATGTCGTGCGGCTGGAAATCTGGGCCGAAGGCCAAGCTTGGCGCGACGATCTGCGCGACGCCGTGACCGTCCTCTATATTATGATAGGCGCTGAAGGTCGCGAGTTGCTGCTGGCGCGCTTCAAGCAAGAGCGAGCCCTCGGCATCGATGCGGCCGTTGCGGACGATGGCGCCGGCATTGATCAGGCGCAGCGGATTGAAGAGCAGACGCTCCTTGTCGGACGCCGGTTCGTTCGCGGTCAGCAGCGCTTCGCCGGCGGCGACGCGAATGACGGGGCCGTCGTCGGTCGGTTCGGCGCTCCAATGGCCGGCGATGGCGGAAATTCCGCCTGGCAGCGCAGGGTCTTCCAAGGCGCCGCGCTCGAAGGCGCCCTCGACGCGCCAACTCTCGCCGATATGCGCGTTGGCGGTCGCGCGCGCGAGCGTGAGGGCAAGTGTGCGCTCCTCCGACATCGCAATCGAAAGCGAAGGCGCGGCAGCCGTGATGGCGAGCGTGATGTCGCCCGAGCGGCCGCTGAAGCGTCCGACCACGTCAGCCGCCGACAAGCGCGCCGGTTGCCCCTCCGGCCCGGAGAGCCGCCCGCCGAGTGCAAGGCGCTGAATGCTGAAACCGCCGGAGAGATTTTCGCGCGCGTCCGCCGCGATCAACGCGCCGTCCAACGGGCAAAGCGCGAAATCGCCGTTGGAGAAGGCGAGGCCGGCGGCGTCCAGCCCGCCCATGCGCACCGGCAGGCACGCGTTCGGCGCCACCCGCCAGCCGACTGCGCTCCACACCACGCCCAGATCGAGCGCGGCGTTGAGATCGCGCACTTCACCGTCGCCGAGCGGGCCGGTGATCAGCACCGGTCCGCGCACATCGACGCGACCGCCGCCTTGTGGGGCGATGGCGATGGCGACGTTCAGTTCGTCGGCGCCGATGCTGGCGTTCTCGGCGCGCCAGTTGGAGAGCGAGAGCGTGCCCTCGGCTTCGAACGGCGCTTCGGGCGCCCAGTCGACATTGTCGAGCAGGAGCGCGGTCTGCGGCGCGCCGCCGCCGGCGAGTTCGACGGCCAGTGCGCCATGCAGCGACGGGCCTGGCCATTGCAGGACCAGCCCAGGCGCATCCTGCCGCAAAGGCGCCACGCGCAGCACCGCGCCAGAGGCCGCGCGCGCCTCCATCGGCGCCGAGACGCGCACGCGGAAACCGGCCTCGTCGCCATCGAAGACCAAAGGCGCGGAGAGGTCGAAGCGATCGGCGGCGCGATCGAGCGCGGCTTCAGCAGAAGCAAGCGTGGGGCCAACGGGTGCGCCGTCGAGATTTGGAAAGGCGGCGCGTAGATCTTGTTGCGCGGCGTCGTTGAGCCTGGCTTGCGCGAGCCGGAGCAGCGCTTGACCGCGCACAGTTTCATCACCGCGCAGTTCAAACACGGCTTCACCGGTGATGGCCGGCGCATCGGAAATCAGCGCGAAGCCCGCAAAGCGCTCGCCGCCGATCGTCCACGACACGCGGCCGCGCGCCGCCGCGCCATCAGCGCGTGCGTCGAAGCGCGGCGCTTGCATGGTCGCATCCGCCGCCGTGAAACTGTCCGCGCGCAGGCGCGCTTCAGCCCGCCAGGTTGCGGGTTCGATGGAATTGTCCTGTGCGGCCGCCTCGACGCCCGCCGCCCCGACAACGCCGCGCGCTTCCAGATCGGGCGCGCTAAGAGATGCGATGCGCAGAGCTGCGTCCGCTTCGTATGTGGCGAGGTCGAGCGGCGCGCGTGCGGTGAGGCGCAGCGAGCCGTCATTGGCGCGGGCGCCGTCCCAGGTCACGCCAGCCGCGTTGAGGTCGAGCCGAAGCGATATCGCATCGGCCTGTGACGCGATCACCAGCTCGCCGGCGGCTCGCTCGAGCCCATAGCCGCCGTTGCGCGTCGAGGTTTCCGCGATCCGGGCGACAGCGGAGAAATCCCGTCCGATGGTCCCGTTGGCCTCCAACGTCGCCGACAGCACCCCGAAAGGCGCTTCGATCGTCGCCTCGCCATCGGCGATCTGGAGCGCGAGTCGGGGGAGGGCGGGTCGGCTTGGCGACGCGCCGCCGCCACGGCCCAACTGATCCAGTGACCCGGCCGAGATGCGTCCGCCCTGATCCATCCGCAGTCGCAGGCGAGGCCGTTCAAGCCGGACGAGTTCGAGCCGCGGCAGCAGGCCCGACCATCCCCAGGTGGCCTCAACCCTGGGGATAAGAGCATCCGGCGAGGTCTCCGACCCAAAGCGGAGGTTTTCCAGGGTCGCGCCGCCAAGATCGAGACGGGTGACGTCGAAATCGGCTTCCGCGCCCCTTTCCGCTAGGGCAGCCCCGATCATGAACTCGGCCAGCGATAGGCGGGTCAGCCAAACGCCCAGACCCACCAGCGCCGTGCTCACGCCCAGGGCGGCAAGCGCGGTCGCCCATCCGACGAGCAGTCGGCGGGGGGGAGTGGGTTCAGGCGGGGGCTGCGACGGGCCCTCACCTTGACTCGCAACGGCCTGGTTAGACCTATGTGCCATAATCCTTCGCTTGGCGTGGTCTTTGCTCGTATTGGATGCCGCTGATGGCGTCTTGAGGGCTAAGGGAATGACGTCTTTTCGGTTTCCGGCTGGATAACCAAACGGCGAAAGCACTGGTCGAGGTGTCTTTTTTGCTGCAGCCGGCAAGTGGAGCACGGGTTTGAGAGCTGCATTCGCTCAACGCCTGAAGAGGGCCCGCAAGCAATTGTCCGCCGTCGGCCTGATGGCGGCGGCCGCTGGCGTAGGCTTGGGCCTGGCCTGGAATGCCGGTTTGTTCAATGGCGCGGCCGACGCCGCCGCGGCTGAAAGCGCGATCGTGCGTCAGCAGGCGGCCCTGCGCGCCGAGCATGTGGCGTTTACCGAAGTTTACCTCTCGCAAGAAGCCCGCGAGATCCGGGTCGGCAATGGCGAGACGTTTGCGGGCCTGTTGACCCGCGCCGGCGCTTCGATGTCGGAGGTGAATGCCGCGCTCTCGTCGATCAGCGACGTTTACAACACCCGCAGCTTGCGTCCGGGCCAATCGATCAGCGTCTATTTTGACCGCCGGGGCCAGTCAGCGCAGCTTACCGGCATCGCCTTCCGCTCCGAGCCGGGCGCGTCGGTGACCGCCAACCGGACGGTGTCGGGCGGCTTCGAAGCGCGCCAAGTGCTGATGCCGCTGACCTTCGAAATCGCGCGCATCGCAGCGCCGGTCGAGACCAGCCTCTATTCAACGGCGCTGCGGCTTGGCGCGACCGATCGCGAAGTCGCAGCCCTTGCCGACGCCTTCGCCTACGACGTCGACTTCCAACGCGACGTGCGTCCCGGCGACAATTTCGAACTCGTGTTCGAGCGCTTCTATGACGACGAAGGCAATACGGTGCGCACGGGCGAGCTCTTGTTCGTTTCGCTGGAGTCGAGCCGCGGCTCGCGCGCCTTCTATCAGTTCCTGGCGCCGGGCGATCCGCGCGGCGACTGGTACGACGCCGACGGCAAGAGCGCGCGGCGCTTCCTGATGAAGACGCCGATCAACGGGGCGCGGCTTTCGTCCGGCTTCGGCATGCGCCGCCATCCGATCCTCGGCTATTCGCGCATGCACCGCGGCACCGATTTCGCCGCGCCGACGGGCACGCCAATCCTGGCGGCGGGTGATGGCACGATTGTGCGGGTCGGGCCGTTTGGCGCGTTCGGCAATTACGTGCGCATCCGCCACGCCAATGGCTACGAAACCGCCTATGCGCACATGTCGCGCTTTGCGCGCGGCATGCGCGCCGGCGTCCGCGTGCGCCAAGGGCAGGTGATCGGCTATGTGGGAACCACTGGCCGCTCCACCGGCCCGCACCTGCACTACGAGGTGTTGCGCCGTGGTCAGCAGGTGAACCCGATGAGTCTGCGCGTCGCCAATGGACGCAATCTCGAGGGGCGTGCGTTGGAACTGTTCATGATCGAGCGCGCGCGCATCGACACGCTGCGCGAGGTCCGCTCCACCGAAGCCGAGGAGGCCTCGTTGCCGCCGGCGAGCGGACGCGGCGGCGGCGCGCCCTGATTCCTATTAGCAGTTGAGCGCCGCCAGAATCCGCGCCATGTTCCAGCCTGCGCCTGAGGGGGGCGCATCCATCGAGGTTGAAACGCCGGCAGAGCGAGCAACGCAAATGGCACTTCGAGCCCTGATTGCGGACGATCACGAGCTATTTCGTAGCGGTCTAAAACAGTTGCTGATCGATTCGCTGGGCGCTGAAGACGTGCGCGAAGCCGAAACGCTCGACCAGGCGATCGAGATGCTCACCAATGATGGCGCCGGCGATTTGATCCTCATGGACCTGCGCATGCCGGGCATGTCAGGCGCCGACGATCTCGCCGCGCTGCGCGACGGCTTTCCCGACGCGAAGGTGGCTGTGGTTTCAGCCTGGGAAGACCGCAACGAAATTCTGGCGGCGCTGCAGGTGGGCGTACACGGCTACATTCCGAAGTCGTTGCCATCGGCGGAAATCGCCTCGGCTATCCAGTCGATACTCGACGGGCGCATTTTCGTGCCGCCGGCGCTAGGCAAGCGCGAGCCGGGCCGCATCGAGGCGCCGGCGCCATCGGCCAACAGCGCCGCCGCCCAGGAAAAACTCACCGGCCGGCAGAAGGAAGTACTCAACGAGCTGTTGAAAGGGCAGGCCAGCAAGGAAATCGCCCGCACGCTCGATATCGCCGAAGGCACGGTGAAAATTCATCTGGCGGCGATCTATCGCGCCATTGGCGTGCGCACGCGCGCCGAAGCGATCGCGAAGCTCAAGTCACACTGACGGGCGCAGCGCCAAGTTGCGCGGCCGCGGCCTGCGTCAGGGCGCGCGGATCGACCGGCTTGATCAGATAGGCATGACCGGCGGCGCGCAATTGCGCCAAGGTTTCAGCGCCGGTGTCGCCAGTTACAACAAGGATGGGCGGGGGCGGGTCGACGCGCTTTTGTGCGCGCTCGCCGATATCGACGCCGCTCAGTTCGCCATCGATGCGCAAGTCCACGACGAGCAGGCGCGGCTTGGCGCCGTCATCGAGAATGGCGTTCAATTCGGCTTCATTGCCACAGGCGCGAACGCTGGCGCCGAGATCGCGCAGCATGCCGGCGATCGCCTCCCGCGCCAGCGGCTCGTCATCCATGACCAGCACGTCGGCGCCGGCGAAAACACTCGCCGCATCGACATCGTGGCGCGCGTCGGGTGTGGGATCGCCCGGCGCGATCGGCACGCGGATCGAAAAGCGCGCGCCGCCGGACGGCGGGCAGCTCAGCTCAACCGGCGCGTCGATCAGTTCCGAGATGCGTTTGACGATGGTGAGACCGAGCCCAAGACCTTCGCCGCGACTGTCGAGCCGCACGAATTCCTCGAAGATGCGGTCTCTATCCCTCGGCGGCACGCCCGGGCCTTGGTCAACGACGGCGATGGTCGCGCTGGCGACGCCGCCGGTGATTTCGATGCGCGCGCTGCCGCCGCCGTGGCGCATCGCGTTGGTGACGAAATTGCGCAGCACGCGCTCAACCAGCACGGGGTCGGATTTCAGTGCGAGATTGGTGCGCGGAACGTCGAGCTTGCCATTGGGGTGCTCGGCGGCGATCCGATCCAGCACGTCTTGCAGGCGGAAGACAATGATGTCGGGCTGAATGACGCCGGCTTGAATGCGCGCGAGGTCGAGCAGGGACGAGAACATGCCCACCATCGCCTGGGTGGCGCGCTCCATTTTTTCGACGATGCCGCGCGCTTCCGGGTTTTCGACGCGGCGCTCTAAAGCCGTCAGGTAGAGCGTCAGCGCGTGCAGCGGCTGGCGCATATCGTGGCTGGCGGTCGCCAGAAAGCGTGTCTTGGCCAGATCGGAGGCGATGGCGCGCTTGCGCGCTTCCTCGGCCGCCTCGCGCGCCACACGCCACTGATCACGCTCGCGCCGCAGCGCATAGATGGCGAGCGCCGAGGCGACCAAGGACAACAACGCGAGCGCCACGCCCATCAAATCGACGCTTCGCCGCGAGCGATCCTCGGCTGCGCGCGCAGCGTCGATGCGGCTGTTGAGCAGCTCGGAATAGGCGTTCGCCGCATCGCGAAATGCGCCATAGTCGCTATCGTTGGGCGAGGCCGAGGAGGCGCGTCGCGGCGTTCGCACCTCGGCGTCCAGCACCGCGAAGCGGCGCTCGATCAGCAAAGAAACGCGTTCGACTTGAGCGAGCACTTCGGCGTCGCCGGCGACGGTGGTTTGGAGGCGGAGCAGATTTCGCCGCGCTTGGTTCTTGGCGTTGGCGTAGTCGGTCAGCAGGCCGGCGCGACCGATGGCGATGTAGCGTGCGGCAAGCACCTCTGCGTCTGCTTGCGCGCGCGTGGTGGCGATCATCTCCATGCGCGCTTGGCGCACCAGCGCGACAACGCGCGCTTCGTTTTCGTGCAGCCGCGCGCCGGTGATCAGCATGGCGACGATGGCGATCACCGCGGCCGAGACAACCGCGATCGTCGCCGCGAGAATGTACTCGGCGCGCAACGCCCGACGGACTTTTGGCTCGGGAACGTCAGCCATGAGCCCTCATTGCAGCCGGTTACCCACCGTGCAAGGACGCTTTTGCCTAAGTGCGCTCGAGCCAGGCGATTATCGCCTCGGCGCGCGCGGGTTTGTTCATAAAGTCCAAGCCGGCGGCAGCCGCGGCGGCTGCGGCGCGGCCCTGAAACGAGCCTGAGAGAACCAGTACGCGCGCCTCGGCGGCAACCCGTCGAACGTCGAGCGCAAGCGTCACGCCGTCGAGATCGGCGCCCAAATTATAATCCGTGATGATCCAACGCGCGCGCGGCAGGCGCTGTCCGAGCGCCGTTTCGATGCCGGCGCGATCGACGCAACACACCACGTCGGCGCCCCAGTCGCGAAGAATGAACGCCAGCGCCTCCGCGGACGCGACGTCATCCTCAAGAACCAGCGCAAGCGGCAAGCTCGAATTCGCCATGCATTCGCAAAGAACACCGCGGCGCTGAGCTTGGGCAGTGGAAAAATGCTGACTAGGCCGAAGGGCATAGTACTCGGCCTAGTCACAATTTCGCGTTTCCACAGCAACAGCCTAGGTCTTCAACTCTGCCGTCTGTGCAATATTCGCGTGCGGGGGTTTTTGTCATCTTTAGCGCTGCCAAATGTTCGCACGGACGCGAGGAAATGAAGATGAAACCTTTCGCCCTCCAAGCCGACCGCTCTGTTGATGCCTGGGCGCCCCAGCAAGATGGCGGCGAAGGCGCCGACTATTGCTCACGCGACGGCGCGTTGGCTTTGAAATTGAAGATCGAGGCGTACTGGCGCGAGCGCGGCCACGACGTGATGGTCGCTCTGCACAATGTCGGCTTTCACCCTGCGATCCGCGCCGCGCGCTTCGACGTGCGCAGCGACATGGTCAACGGCTTGCCGCGCCTGAATGGCAAGCCTGCCGCCGCGCATGCCAAGGCCGAAGACGTCTATGTGGACGACTTCAGCGGCGATGACGACGTCGATTTCGAGTAAGCCTGGGCGGGAAACCCGGCGATGAACGGCGCGGCTCCTCTCCCCCGTGGGGCCGCGCCGTTCACTATTTTGGGGCGCTGCGTATAAGCTCGCCTCCCATGTCCGACGATCTCGAAGCGCCCGCCGCCTACGACATTCCAGAAGGCTATGTGTCGCTGGATTGGCGACGCGGATTTGGCCGCCACATCGGCCCGCTCTACCGGCGTGCGCGCCCCGAAGGCGGCTTTACCATGGGGTTTCGGGTCGAGGAGCATCTCACCAACGGCATGCTCAACGCCCATGGCGGCATGCTGATGTCGTTTGCCGACATGGCCTGGGGATCGGTCGTCTCCTTCGAGCGCTCGTCCTATTGGGTGACGGTGCGTCTTACGCTGGATTTCCTCTCCAGCGCCCACCTTGGCGATTGGGTCGAAGGGGGCGGCGACCTGCTCAGCACCGCGGACGATCTGTTCATCGTGCGTGGCCGGCTCTGGTCCGGCGAACGCGAGCTGGTCACCGGTACAGGCGTGTTCAAGCCGATCAAAAAGCGCGATCCGCGCCCAGGCGAAAAAGCCTACAAAGGCTAGCAGGCGCCCTTGGTGTTGATGACGGCGGGAACGGTCACCAGCAAAATCCAAAACTCACCCAGCCACGACCATTCTTCGAGATATTCGCGGTCGTAGCGCACGCGCCGCTCGTAGCTCGTGTTTGAGCGGCCGCTGACCTGCCAGAGGCCAGTGATGCCGGGCCGCACCAGCAGATAGTAGCGGCGGTCCTTGCCGTAGCGGTTGAGCTCGGCGCGCGTGATCGGGCGCGGGCCGACCACGCTCATGTCGCCCATGAGCACGTTGAAGAATTGCGGCAGCTCATCGAGGCTGGTCTTGCGCAGAAGGCGGCCGATCGAGGTGATGCGCGGGTCGTGGCGAAGCTTTTGGGTTTCCTGCCACTCGGCGGCGGCCTCGGCGTCGGTCGCCAGGATGTGCGCCAGGCGCTCTTCGCTGTCGGTCGCCATGGTGCGGAATTTCAGGCAGCCAAAGCGCGCGCCTTGATGACCAACGCGGGTGTGGCGATAGAGCACCGGACCGTTGTCGGTGAGCTTGATCAAAAGCGCGATCGTCAGCATCGCCGGCGCGAAGAAAATCAGCGCAAGCGAAGCCGCCAGGATGTCAAAAGCTCGCTTCAATCGGCCATTTGCCGCGCGCACCTTTCGTATGAGCCGGCGATCGGTGATGCGGTGCGCAACCCGAGCATCCGCCATCCGATAGCGTTCGCCGACATTTTGCCGATTCCGAAACTGGATCCGTACAGCGGCGCCAGTTTCGGAAGTTTGGTTCGCCATCGAAAGAGTCCCCGCCATTTCCCTCCGCTTAATGGCTCGGTAACCTTTGGCACGCGCGGTTTCGGTAATGCAATCCCTGTCGCGTTTTTGGCTAAGGGCGCGGCGCTCGGTCGCTGCTAACTCTGCGCTTTAAGCTTCCGTTGCCACACTTGCAGGCGCCGAGCAGGCGAGTGACGCACTGTGCGAAGTCGCTCAGCATTGAGACGACGCAAATACCACATCGATTGATTGCGATGTGGCGCGAAAGCGCGCTTGCGCGAGAGGCGAGCGTTTCGTCCGGGTCGCAAGCAAAGCCTTAACCACGCCTACACCAAAAGGTTGTGATCCGCCGCGTCTGGCGCGGTGATGCAGCGCAACAAGTGAGAGCGACGACGTGGCCCAACCTCCCGCCGTAACGTCCTTTGATTTCCCGCAATACGCGCAACGCATTGCGACATTAAGGAATTTTCCCCAAGTCGGAGGCGCCCGCTGGCTGTTGAGCCATGCGGCGTTGGCTGATCCAAGGGGACATACCGTGCGCGCTCGTTCTTACGCGTCGCTCGTTGCAGCGGCGCTGATGCTCATCCTGCCTGTCCACGCTTGGGCGCAAGATATTCCGCCAGATGAGGCGAATGTCCGCGACCGCGTGCGTCCTGAGTACGATCCGCTCGGCTTGCGGCTTGGCGGCTTCGACCTGAACGCCACGCTCGATCTCGGCGCGGCGAGCACCGACAACGTGTTCGCTACCGAAACGGGCGAACAAGAGGACCTCATCTTTTCGGTGAGCCCGAGCGCGCGGCTCTCTTCGCATTGGTCACGCCATAGCGTGTCGTTCATCGCCGGCGCCGATTTCACCAGCCACGAAGACTTTTCCAGCGAAGACACCGAGACCGGCTATGTCGGCGCGGACGGGCGTTTGGACATCGGCGCCAATTCGCAAGTGTTCGGCATCGCGCGGCTGGCGCAGCAAGTCGAACCCCGCACCAATCCGGACGCGCTCATCGCCGCAGAGCCGGTCGAGTATGAGCGCTCGGAATTGGCTGTGGGCGCGCAGCACACGTTCAACCGCCTGCGTCTGCGCGGCACCTTCGCGACTGTCGAATATGACTATGACGACGCCGATGGCATCGATCAGGACTTCCGCGACAGCACCGAAGATAGCGTGACGCTGCGCGCGGAAGCCGAAATCACGCCCCGCCTGGGCGCGGTGTTGCAGGCGCGCGTGGACGAGCGCGACTATCCCAACGCTCCAGGCCTCAGTTCAGACGGGCAGACCTATCTGGCGGGCGTCATTATCAATTTCACCGACCTGATGCGCGGCGAAATCACGGTCGGCCAGTTCAACCGCGAGTATGAGAGCGGCGCGGAAATGGACGGCACGGCCATCGCTGCGCTGCTCGACTGGTACGCGACCCGGCTCACGACTGTGCAATTCAGCGCCCGCCAGACAGGCGAGGACAGCGGCGCCACGGTGGCCCAGCCCTATATCGCCAGCGAGTACGGCGTACGCGTAGATCACGAATTGCTCCGCAACGTGATCGTGTCGGGCGGCATCCAAATGGGGCAGCGCGAGTACGAGAACATCGACCGCGAAGACGAGTACCGCGCCGCTTTCGTGGGCGCGGACTACTTCCTCAATCGTCGCGTGGCTCTCAATGCGCGCTACACGTTCGATGACACGGAATCGTCGGGCGTGGATCGCTATCGCGACTTCACAGTCAATGTGATCTCGCTCGGCGTGAGCCTTCGTCTCTAGGACAGCGGAGAAAAGCTGCTTAAACTTGGTCCCCAGAGCCGGGACCAAGACGCATGCCTGCGGCAGCTAAGACGAAGCCCAAAGCCAAGGCGAAGAGCAAACCGACGGCCGCCAAGAAGCGGGCGGCGCCGATGCCTGTCATGGTTTCGTCACTGGCGCAGGCGGCGTGGGCCGAGGCGGATGGCGCCTTGGCGGAAGCGCTCATGGAATTGGCGCAAGCCCAGGCCGCACGCAACGCGGCCGAACGCGCCTTGGCGATGGCGATGCTGGAGCAGGCGATGGGGCGTGTGTCGCGCAAACGCGGCCTCACGCGCATCGGCGTCGCCGGCGCGACCGAGGCCTATGACGCCAAGCGCCACGCTTTCCAAGGCAAGCGGCCGCCGAAAACGATTGTCGTGGTCACGCCGGGCGTTGCGCGTGGAGGCGAGGTGCTGGCGAAAGCGCACGTAGCGCGTCCGGCGCCCACACGGAGCAAGCGCAGATGAGCGTGCGCTGGTCGCTCTGCATCGATTTCGGCACCGCGTTTTCCAAAGCGGCCGTCGTGCCGGCGGATTCGTGGCGGCGTTTCGACGCCTCCACGGTGCGGCCGCTGATGCTGAGCCCCGACGACGGCGGCAATCCGTTTCTGTTGGACAGCGCCGTCTTCGTCGACGAGGACCGCGTTCTGTTCGGTTATCCCGCGATCGAGCGCGGCGAGGCGTTGGCGTCGCGCAAGCGCGCGGCGCTGCGTTCGTTCAAGACCTTGCTCAGTGTCAGCGATCTCGATCGCGTGCTCAACACCAACGCGCCGCCCGCGGTGGATCCGCACAGAGTTTTTCCGCTGCGCGATCTGGTGGTGCTGTATTTGGCGTATCTGTTGGCGAGCGTGGAGCGCGGCATCGCTGCCGACCCCGCGCTCGCGGCCGGTTCGTTTGAGCGCCGTTACGCCGCCCCGGCTTGGCGCAGCGGCGATAGCGCCGGCTTGCATCAAACCGTTGTGCGGCTTTTCGGCGAAGCGGAAGCATTTCGGCGTGAAGTTGGCGAAGACTTGCTTTCGCCGGAGGGTCTTTCGTTCGCGTACATCAATGAGCATCTGCCGGGCGCACTGGACGCGCCTGCGCATCTGCCGATGGGGCTGATCTTTGAGGCCACTGCGGCCGCTGCATGCAGCATTATCGGGACCGAAGACGCCGCCTCATACGTCATGGTCGTCGATATGGGCGCCGGCACTACCGACATTACCGCGATGGCCAACACGAAGGGCCGCATTCAGGAGCTTGCGGATGCGCGCGTGACGCTGAAGGAGGCGGGCGACCACATCGATCGCATCATCGCCAACATGATCATCGAAGAGAGCCATGAGGCGCGCTCGATGATCCAGCAGACGCAATTGTGGCGTGCGCTGATGCCGCGCATGCGCGACATCAAGGAAAGCTTGTTTCTTGATGGGCGCGCCACCGTGCGCGGCGAGCGGCGCGCGATCACGGTCATGATGCGCGACCTGGAGCGCAATGATGACTTCAAGCGCTTCCACAAGAGTTTGAAAGAAGCGTACGACCACAGCTTCGCCGTGATGCGCGATTATGCGGCGCGCAATAAGGGCCGCGATGTGCATGCGGTCGCCGTGGGCGGGGGCGCCTCGGCCCCGTTCATTCAGGCGCTGCTCACAGCCAAGCAGCCGCGCGCCAGCAATCTGCGCATCGAAGCGCGCCCGGCGACGCCCGATTGGGCGCATGCGCCGGAGTTCGAGGGAAATCTCGCGCCGGTTTTTCCACAACTTGCCATCGCTGTCGGCGGCGCGCTGGCGCCAGCGCCGATGCTGGCGGCGCAAGCTAATCCGGACGCAAGCGGCCAAACCGGTACTCGGGCGGCACGCGATTGACGAAAATGCTGGTGGCGCCGCGTGCGCCGCGCAATTGCCGAACCGTGGCGCGCAGCGCGGTGAGCGGCGTCTCGTCCCAGGCGGCCACCACAATGCATTGATCGGCCAAGCGCGCGATCGCGGGTCCGTCAGCGCTGCTGGCCGGGGGACAATCCAACAGGACGCAATCATACGCCTCGCGCAAGTGTTCGATCAGCGCCGCAAGTCCAGGCCCCTCGGCCACTGAGCGCCAGGGGCTCTCGGCTACAGCGATCGGGATGTAGGCGACGCCGGTCTCGGCTTCGTGCTCGACATGGTCGCGCCAGGCGCCGGGATGGGCGCAGGCATGGAGCAGCCCTGTCATCGGTTCGGAATCGAACATATCGGTCAGCGACCGGTGGCGTAGATCGCAGTCCAGCACGATGACGCGCCGGCCCTGCTGTGTCGCGCTGGCCGCCGTGCACACTGCCGCCGTGGTGGCGCCCTCGCCGGCGCGCGATCCAAGAAAGGCGACAACGCTCTTGTCCGGCACTTGTCCCTGCAAATCGCGGAAAGCGGTGGCAAAGGGCGAAGCCGGGAGATAGGCGAGCGCGCCGAAAGGGGAGCGTTGGTCCGGCTGCAGCGCCCGCAGCGCGCGCAAGGTCAGCTCAGGCGCCGCGCCGATGACGGCATAGCCGCGGTGTTTATCGAGGCTGGCCAGCGTCGTGATCGTGTTGCGGCTGACTTCCCGTACAAAAACAAAGAGCAGCCCAACGCCGGCGCCGATCGCCGCGCCTTCAAGCAGCGCAAAGGCGGGCGTGTGCAGCGCGAAGCGGAAAAACAGCGCCGCGACCGCGCCCAGCGCGACGGCGACCGCCAGGAAGGGCAGCCATTGGCGGGCAAGCGCGCGGCGCATGCGGTGAGCAGCGAGCGAAGGCTTGGACCGCTGGCGCGGACGACGCGCGTGCACGGGCGCGTGGCGTGTCTCCTCGTCGGGCGCGGCGCGCGCCCGGCTGCGTGCGGACTTGGACTTCACCGCGCTCATACTCCGGGCCGCCTTGCCAGGCTTCGATCCCGCGCGGTCCGCCCCCCAAAAGACGCCCCCGCGCCGACTCTGTATAAGCGATGCGACAGGGCTTTCACGGAGTTTTTGCGGCGGCGGTATCAGACCGGTTCCGGCGTGCGCCGCGCGTGGATGCGACAAAAGCGGCGCACGAGAATTTTATTGAGAGTAGCGCCGCCATCCGCCGTTGCACTTTGACGGCTCATTTCTAATGTCCTGAGCAAGCAGGTTGGGACAGGCTATGCTGGTGGAATTGCCGCGTGCGCCCGGCGACAAGCAAGCGCCGCAGAAAAGCGAAGCCGCGAACCAGTTCGAAGCGGCGTTGCGGCGCGATCTGGCCGCCGCGCCGGTTGTCGCTTACGAAGCTGTGCTGGGTGGCTGGAGCAAGCGCGCGCTCGATCTGGCGCTGGTGATTTTCAGCGCGCCCATTTGGACGCTCGCGCTTGGCGCCGCTGCGCTGATCGCAAAATTGCGGCATCCGTCGGCGGTGTTCGTCGCGCATGAGCGTATCGGGTACGGCGGGCGCGCGTTCAAGGCTTTTTCTTTGCGGGTTTCGCCGCCTTCGGCGGTGATTGCGCGTCTGCATAAAGCTGAGCCGATTCCCGCCAATGATTTAACTGCGATCGCGCAAGAGGCGGAAGAGGCGGGCGCCAAGTGGACGCGTGCGCTGGCCCGCTTGCCGCAATTGCTGAACGTGCTGCGTGGCGAAATGGCGCTTGTGGGCCCGTTGCCGCTGACGCGCGACGAGCTGGCTGAGGTCAAATCCGGGCGACGCTATTATCTCAGTGCGCGTCCGGGCGTCGTGGGCGTCGCGGCCGTCGCGGATTCCGATGACGAGACGTCGAGCCAGTACAAGATGTACGCGCTGTCGTGGTCGCATCTCACTGACGCATTGTTGTTGTGGGAAGGCCTGCGCAGCCTGCGGACGCGCGGCGAACTCTGGCGTCCGGGTGTCAAAGTGCTTGGCCGCCGGACCGCACAAGTGCGCCAGCGCGTGGCGGGCGGCTAAGACGCCACGCGCGCCCGTGTCCTGCGTTTGGATCGCGCAGCGAGTTCATTCAGGAAGCCGATTGACCACGCAAAGTGCATGATGGCGGCGGGAACGCCAGCCGCGCACGCGCATAGCTTGCGCGCGTGCACCCCAAGATAAGCGCCGTAGCCCAGGCAGCCGATCAGCCACGCCAGCGCCGGCGCCAGCGCGACAGGCGCGAACGGCGCGAGCGCCAAGCTGAGCGCGACCACTGGCGCGAGCACGGCGGGCGCCCACTGGCGTGGCTTGAGCGGCGTTTTGTGTTTGATCGCGGTGCGCGCGCGGCCTTGGCCGTACTTGAAATACTGCCGCGCCAGCGCGCCTGCGGCGGCGCGTGGGAAATAGTCGATCAGAATGTCCGCCGCCAGCAGGATGCGGCCGCCGCTGGCGACCAGGCGGGTGTCGAACTCGGCGTCTTCGTTGTGGGTGAAGCTCTCGTCGTAGCCGCCGATGGCGTGAAACGAGCGCACGCGGATCAGCGCGTGATGCCCGTGATCCACCCATTGCCGCGCGCCGCCCTTGCGATGCAGCGATCCGCCCGCGCCGAGCACGCTGTTTTGCGCACACGCCGCCGCTTGTTGGAAACAGGCGTCGCGCCTGGCGACGGCGCGCATCGAGACGGTGACGGCGTCGGCGTTGGCGTCGCGCTGGGCTTGCAGCAGGCGCCACAAGTAGTGCGGGGGATAGGCGGCGTGAGCATCGACGCGGATCAGGAATTCGGCGTCGGCGCCGTGCAGCCGCACCGCCTGATTGATCCCGGCGCTCTGAATGCGCGCATCGTTGCGAACCACCACGACGCGCGGATCGAGCTCGGCCGCTTTGCGTGCGATGGCAAGGCTGGCGTCGGTGGAGCCGCCGTCAGCAATGACAATGCGCGCATTGGCTGCAGCCGTATCGAGCCGGAGCGTATCCAGCAGCGCTTGCAGATGCGCCTCTTCGTTGAGGCAGGGGATGACGACAAGCAGCGTCATGGGGCGCCCTCAAGTTCGGCGACGAGGGCGCGGCAGGCGTCCGTGGTGAAGCGCGTGGCGTCAGTGGGCACGCTCGCTACAGCAGCATGAAGGCGCTCAATATCGTTGGGGCTCAGGCGCTCGATGAAGGCCGGCAGGCTCTCTTCAAGCGGTGCGGCGAGCACAACGCCGACCTTGTGCGCGTCGAGCCAGCTTGCTGTCTCTACGCCCTCGGCGGCGATTGGAATGGCGCCAAAGCAGAGGCTTTCGTAAAGGCGATTGGGCAACAGCCAGTCCGAATTGCCGCCGGCTTCGTAGAAGTCGACGGCCCAGGCGAAGTGCGCGCTGGCGTAGATCGCTTGCAGCTCCTCCGGCCGATAGCGGCCGCGATAGAGCATGTTGGGCGATCGTGCAGCTTTGGCGTGAAAGTCCGGGACCTGGTCGAGCGCCGGCGCGCCCCACATCTCGATCCGAACGCGTTCCGGGAAAGCGTCGGCGAGCGCGCGCAGAATGGCGAAACTACGTCGGCAGCGCAGAACCCCGCACCAGGCGATGATCCACGGCGGAGGTGGCATGCTGAGCGTCGGCGCCGTCGCGGGTGTGGCGCTGAAGACCTTGTTTTCGACGACCACGACGCGGCCGGCATAGTGTTGAATGGCGCGGAAATAGTTTCGTTCGAAGGCCGGCGAACTGGTCGCCACCACATCCACGCGGCGCAGCAAGGCGCGCTCGGCGGCGCGCACGAGCCAGGAGGCGAGGCTGGCGCCCAGCACGATGCGGTGAATGTCGAGGCATTCGTACACGATGCGGGGGCGAACGCCGGCTAGCCGGGTCAGTGCGACGACCAGCGCCAACATCTCCAGATTGCGCGCTATGATCAGCCGCGCGCCGATCCATTGTGGTTTGAGCTTCAGCGCGCGCGGGATCGCGGCGGCCACGCTTGCAATGCGAGCCAGGAATTGACCATTGCGTGTCTGGCCGAGAACTGCGCCGGAATGTGCCTGCGGCGCTCCGCGGTCACGCTCGAAGCCAAGCAGCGATACGTTTTCGCCGGCCTCCCGCAGCATCCGCACGCGCTTTTGCACGGCGGCGTCCGCCAGCTCGTGAGCGAAATACGCGATGCTCATGGCCGCTGGCGTCAGGAGACGCTGTAGTAGGACTTCGACTGATAGAAGTAGAGCGAGTCCGCGTACGACTGCCAATGCGGCATGACGCAATTGAGCGCGATGCCGAGAACTTTGCCGCCTGCGCCTTCGGTTTGGGTCACCGCCGAGCGCACCGCGCCGATGGCGGAGCGGCCAGCGCGGGCGACAATCACCGTCGTGTCCGCATGCTTCACCAGAACGCGCGTTTCGGCCACGGCCAGGATCGGCGCGCAATCGAGGATCACCAAGTCGTAGTGCGCGCGCAACTCGCTCACCAGGTTTTCCATCGCTTCGGAGCCGAACACGTCGCGCGGCGTGAAGCCGGAGGTCGCGACGGGCAGAATATGTGCGTCCGAATTGGGGTCGCGCACGATCGCGGAGCGCCACGGCGCTTCGCCGGCCAGCACTTGCAGTATGCCGACCTCCGACTCGAGGTCGACAACGTCGTTGATCGATTGCTTGCGGAGGTCGCAGTCGACGACGACGACGCGCTGACCGGACATCGCCGCGACGCGCGCCAAGCAGACAGAGATTGTCGTCTTGCCTTCGTCCGGCAGCGCCGAGGTCACGGCGACAACCTTCACCGAAAAGTCGAGCTTCGAATACACGATCACCGTGCGCAGCACGCGCAGCGCTTCGGTGAAGGCCGACATCGGCCGGCCAATCAGATAGCCGGAGGGATGGCGCTCGGCCGGCGGCATTTGGCGCATCATGCGCTTGGAAATGGTCGGGATCGATGCAATCGCCGGATAGCCGACCTTGGCTTCCAGATCGTCGGCGTTCTTGACCGACTGATCGAGGATTTCGGCGATGACGCCGGCGCCAAGGCCGAGGAACAGACCCGCGGCAATAGCGAGCGCCAGCGAAATGCGCAGCTTCGGCGATGACGGCGATGACGGCGTCGAGGCGTAGGCCAAGAGGCGCGCGTCAGAGGTGTTGAGCTGATCCTGGTCGGCGATTTCCTGGTAGCGCTGGAGATAGCTCTCATAGACCTCGCGGCTGGCGGCGGCTTCCCGCTCCAGTTCGCGCAAGCGCACGCTGGCGGCGGAATTATCCGAGAGATCGCCAGTGGCGGAGCGCAAGGAGCCCTGCATCGTCTGCAGGCGCGCGCGCGTCACCGCGACCTCGTTGCCGAGATTGACGGAAATGCGCTGAATTTCACGCTGAATCTGCGCTTCGATGTCTTGGCGCTCGGCGCGCACGGCTTGCACCGCGGGGTGGGTGTCGAGATAGCGTGTTTCCAGTTCGGATTGGCGTCGCGCGATTTCCGCTTCGCGGTCGCGGAGCGTGCGAATGGTCTCCGAGTTCAGCGCGTTGCCGATGCTTTCGAGCGAAGCACCTGAAGCGCGCAGCTGCTGCAACTGACGATAACGCGCCTCCGCCTCGGCGAGATCGGCCTGCGCTTGCAGCACTTGCGTCTGCGTCGTCGTGATCTGGCTTTCCTGCAGCGTCGAACCTTGCGCCGACATCAGGCCGGACTGGACGCGATAGGTTTCTGCTGCACTTTCTTTTTGCTGTACGTCCTCGCGCAATTCGGCCAAGCGCCGCGACAGCCAGGAGTTGGCGCGCGCAGCGGTATCGACGCGGGCGTTCACTTGGCTCGCAATGTAGACGTCGGCATAGGTGTTGGCGATCAGCTGAGCGCGTTGGGGGTCCGTCGACGTCGCCGTAATCTCGATGACGTAAGTGAGGCCGCGGCGGCGCACAGTGATAGCGTCGGACAAGCTCTTGGCGATGTCCTCGGTCGAGAGCGCCTCGCCGCCGGTTTGTGTGCTCAGTAGGCCTAAGGCTGCGGCCAGTTCGTTCATCAGCGCCGGCGAGCGCAACAGTTCGATTTCCGAGTCGATGGTGGAGGAGTCGCGCGGTAGCGCGCCAATGACATCTTCCGACGCCAGCACGCGCTCCTGACGCGAGTTGATGGTGAGCAGGGCGGTCGCGCTGTAGGTGGGCGTGCGCAGCATGAGGAAGGCGAACGCCGCGACCACCGCCGTGACGCCGACGATCGCCATGATCGCCATGCGTCGGCGCAGCATCTGCGTCGCCGCCGTGATGCCGAACAATTCGGCTAAGCCTTGCGGCGCGGCCGAGGATGGATAGCCCGGCGGGGTCCCAGTATAGTCTTTGCCCATCATGTTCATCGGCCCACCAGCCTGGCCGTCTTGGCGCGGCCATCCAAAGTCCCAGCGCTCACATCGCGCCATGGGGCGCGATTAACCTAGCACAGGGCCAGGTTCATCGTGCGCCCGGCGCTGTCCCATGCATTGTTTGCGCCGCCAATGATGCTTAACGCGCCACCGCGGCCAATGCACGGTATCAGAACAGTCGTTCGGCCACGCGCACCGTGTCGCCGGGCAGCACAGGCGTCGCGATATTCAGCGGATATGAGCGCTCTTCGGCCTCGTTGGCGCGGCGGATATAGACGCGCGAGCGATTAGCCCGATAGGTGAAACCACCGGCCGTGGCCACGGCGTTGAAAACCGTCAAATTGGCCGAATACGGATAGGTTCCCGGCCGCTGCACTTCGCCCAGGATGAAGAACGGACGATAATTGGCCACCTCGACGCTGACGTTCGGCGTCCGCACGTACTGGCCGAGCGACGTTTGCAGCGCCTCGCTGAATTCGAGCACCGTCAGCCCCGCAGCGCGCACGTCGCCGACCAGCGGGTAGGCGATTGTTCCCTGCGAACCGACCAGGAACTGACCGCTCAAATCAGGTTCGTTGAAAACCGTGATGCGGAGCTGATCGCCCGGGCCCAGCCGATATTCCACCGGCTGGGTCATGTCCGCCGGCGTAGCGGACGGCGTCGCGCACGCCGCGAGGGCGCCGCCGGTTCCCAGAGCGAATGCGCGCAAAAAAGCGCGCCGCGTGTGCCAAAGTGGCGCTGACATGATTGAGCCTCTGCTCGTTTCTACGCTTTCAACTGGACGCCGCAAGGGACGGACCAGCGCGCCAAGCGCGGCAAAATTCCACGCCTAAGGTTAAGTTGCGGCGCGTGCGGCAAACAACCCGCCGATCGCCGCTCTTGTACGCAAAACCGCCTGCTCGGCCAGACGCGCGGCGAGGTAGGTGGCCGCTGCCGGCGTGTGAAACGTCGCCAGCGCCGCGCCAGCGTTGCGCGCCTTTACGGCGCTGATCAACCGTCGCCATTGCAGGCGGCAATCGACGCTGGTCCAATGCGCGCGCAAAGCGCGGCGCTCCTGCGCGGAGAGCGGGCGCACCTCACTCAATCCAGCGTCGCAATCTCGCAACCGGCGAAGGTCGGCTTCGCTGTGGTCCTTGCTCAGCGAGCCCGCGCGCTCGACGGAAACATAGCCTGCGGGCCCGCAGGTTACGAAGCGGGCGCCGAGAGCCAAGGCGCGTGCATAAAATTCGTAATCCTCGCCGAGCCTCATTTGTTCCTGGTAGCGCAGGCCGTGCGTCTCGATGAAGGCGCGGCTGAAGATCGGCTTCAGAAAGCCCAAATCGAGCGGCCCGCGTGTTTGGCCGAGATTGCCGCGCACGAACGCTTCGAATGTCAGTGGCGACGAGGCTTTAGGCGCAGCAGGCGGGTCGGGCGTTTCGCCCTCGCTCACGCGCATCAGGGCGTCGGCGATAAAATCCGCTTCGCCGGCCATTGTCATGGTAGCTTTGAGCCGGCCGGCCAACATGTAGTCGTCGGCGTCAAGGATGGTGAGCCAGGGCGCACTGGTCGCGGCGATGGCGGCGTTGCGCGCCGACGCCGGACCGCAATTGACGCTCTGAGCGAGAGCGACGACGCGGCCGTCGCGCTCGCTCCAGGCGCGCGCCAGCGCCAGCGTCGCGTCGCTCGAACAGTCATCGACGATGCAGACTTCGGCGGTTTCCGGTTGCGCCAGCGCCGACGCGACGGCGCGATCAAGCGTCGCTTCGGCGTTATATGCCGCGATCAGGACGGCAATGCGTGGGGCTGTCGCCGGCATAGCGCTATGTCACTGTTCGGCGGCGTGCGCGCAATAGACAATCATGGTTGGCGCCGTCGCGGCGATGCGCCGCTTGGCTCTGACCTTGCGTTGTGTCCAAAACCACGCTGCGATCCGCCGCCGCATGGCGAGCACCGACATCCCCGAACGCGAGCGCTTTTTGGTGCTCGACGGCATGCGCGGCCTGGCCGCGCTCGCCGTGATCACCGATCATGTCTATTCGCCAGCGCTGACAGGCTTTCTGGCGAGCCGCTATTTGGCCGTCGATTTCTTCTTCGTCTTGAGCGGCTTTGTGCTCATGCATGTCTATGGCGCGCGGCTGGCGCGCGGCATGTCCGTAACCGCGTTCATGCAGGCGCGGCTTTCTCGCCTCTATCCGCTCTATGTCGCAGGCTTGGCCATCGGCGTCCTGCATGCTGTGCTGATGACCTTCAAAGGCTGGTCGGACGTCAGCTGGGGGCAGCTGGCGGCAGGTGCGGGCTTTGGATTATTCGTCCTGCCTACGCCGCCTGCGCTCTCGCCGACCACGGACAACATCTACCCGTTCGACGGGCCGGCCTGGTCGCTTTTCTTTGAGCTTGTGTCCAATCTCGCTTTTGCGGCGCTGTTTCTGCGGCTGAACGAGCGTGTCCTCGGCGCGATCGTCGCGGTGAGTGCGGCGGCGCTTGCGTTTACGGCGTTCACGTACGGCCGCGTCGATGGCGGCCACGCCTGGGCGAACTTCGCCGGCGGCTTCCCGCGTGTTTTCTACGGTTTCTTCGCCGGCGTGCTCACCTACGGGGTCTATCGCGCCGCCAAATTGCCGGCGCTGCCGGCTTGGGCGGCGTTCGCGATCCTGTTGGCGTTGCTTGCGCTGCCGGGTGAAGGGGCCGTGCGCGCGCCGCTGGAGCTTTTTGCTACGCTGATCGCGTTTCCACTTTTGGTCCTCTTTTCCGCCAACGCGCATGTCGGCGGCGCGGCGGGCTGGGCCGCGTATTGGGCGGGGCTGCTCTCCTACGGCGTTTACATTCTGCACGTCCCGATCCGTGATTGGCTGAATGCGGGTCTGCACATTGTCGCGCCCGATTGGGCGCCGCCGGGGGCGTTGATGGTTGCGCTGGTCGCGGGCTGCGCACTTGCCGCAGCGCTTGTGCTGCACGTGATTTACGATGTTCCAGCGCGCCGCTGGCTCACGCGCTGGAGGCGCCGCGCGCCATGATATGCTGGCCTGCGTTTCCCGGCGCCGTCCTGGTGAAATCGCTGGACCGCGGCGTGAGCCTTGCGGCACTTGGCGCGTGTTTCCGGACTAGGCGTTCAGAATGAAACGGGCGTTGAAAGCAGTGGCGCGCGCTACCGGCGTCGACCGCCGCGGCTTCGCCGCCGCCCGCATGTGCTGCGAGCGGCATTGGCTCGCCACGTTCGGCCGCGCGCGCCGGCGCTATGTCGGTCGCATTCTGTGTTATCACACGATTGGCCAAGCGGAGTGGGGCGTTAACGACGTCAGCACGGCTCAGTTTCGGCGCCACATCGAAACGGCGCTCAATGCGGGATTCCGCTTCGTTCACGCCAGCGAAATTGCGCGCGGCGGCAGCGACGCCAAAACGCTGGCGATCAGCTTCGATGACGGACTGAAAAGCGTTTACGACACGGCGGCGCCGATCCTCAGAGAGTATGGCCTGCCTTGGTCGTTCTATCCGGTGACCGAATGGTGCGACGAGGCGCCCGCATGGCTCAATGGCAAGGTGATGAACTGGCGCCAGGTCGAGGAGCTGATGGCGCAAGGCGCCGAACTCGGCAGCCACTCCGTCACACATCCTGATTTTGGCGCGGTCGATCTCGCGCGCACCGCCGACGAACTGGGGGAATCGCGGGAAACCATGCGCAAGCGCCTCGGCGTGGCGCCGCAGAGCTTCGCCATTCCGTTTGGGCAGTCGAAGAACTGGTCAGAAGCAGCGCAAGCCTGCGCGCGCGATGCTGGCTACGACATCGTTTACGCGCAAGCCGAAGAGACGCGCACGCCAGGCACAATCGCGCGTACATTCGTCACCCGCTTCGATGGCGACCGCATTTTCAAGGCGCTGCTCGCGGGAAAATATGACGCATGGGAGGAGTGGGTGTGAGCCGAACCTGCGTCTCCGTCGTCGTGCCAACACGCGACCGTCCGGCGCTTCTACGCCAGGCGCTGGAGAGCATTCGCGCGCTGGAGGGCGACGATCTCAGCTTTGAGATACTTGTCGGCGACAACGGCTCGACGGCGGAGATCAAGGAGATCGCCGAGACAGCCGGCGCACGCTATTTCAAGGTTGAACGCCACGGCGCGGGCGCGGCGCGCAATGCTGGACTTCGGGCGGCGACCGGAGACTTCGTCGCGTTTCTCGACGACGACGACGTTTGGTTGCCCGGCAATATCCGCACGCATTTGGCGCTGCTGGCGGAGAGACCCGAACTCGACGGCGTGCTCGGCCAAATCGTGTGCACCGATCAGAGCTTAAATCGGATCATGCCAACCTGGCCGGCGACATCGCCCGGCGAAGGCGACGATCTCGTGAGGGCGATGCTGTCAGGCTATTATCCGCAGCTTGCCGGAACGGTCGTGCGCGCCAGCGCGGCGCGCGAGATCGGCCCGTTCGATGAAGCGCTGCTGGGCGATCAGGATTGGGACTGGCATCTGCGGCTTGCGCGCCGTCGTAAGCTCGGCTTCACGCCGGTGGCATGCGTGCTCTTCCGCCAGCGCGCGCCGGGATCGTTTGATGCGCTGCGCCTGAGCCGGCTTGGCTTCGCGCGGCGTGTCTTCCTGCGTCACGCTATGCCGGAGTGGCGCGCGTTGGGGGGCGCGCAGAGCGTTCTGCGTGCGTATCGCGAAGTGCTCTGGCAATATTATCAATACTTCACCGACGCTGCCGTCGAGCGCGCGGCGGCGTGTGATCGCGCGGCCGCGCGGCGCGCCATTTGGGGCGCCTTCCGCACGTTTCCAGTTCGCGCCGTCTATCATCTCGTTGCGCCAAAGCCGTTGCGCGGCGCCTTCTTTGGCGCCGTGTTCGGTCGCGGAGCCGCCGCGACATGAGCGAAGTGATCGACGTTGCCCTTGGCTTCGACGCCAACTACGCGCCGCATGCGGGCGGCGTCATCGCATCGATTGCGCGCCATGCTCCGGACGCGCGCTTTCGCTTCATTTGTCTGCACGACGGCGTTGGCGAGACGCTGCGCGCAAAGGTCGAGGCGTGCGCGCCGGGCGCTGCGTTCTTCTGGGCGCAGGTGAAGGACGAAGATTTGCCGGCCTTCTCGACACGAGGGCATTTCAATCGGGCCATTCTCTTCCGCATCGGTTTGGAAAAACTGGCCCCCGCCGATTGCGCGCGGGTGATCTATGTCGATTCAGACGTCACGGTGCTCGGCGACATCCGCGAACTCTGGAGCGCCAATCTGCTCGGCAACGCTATCGGCGCGGTGCGTGATTGCTACCAGGATGGGGTCGAATTTTCGCAGCGTTGGTCGCTGCCCGCGCCGCCGCGCTACTTCAATTCCGGCGTGCTGGTGATCGATCTGGCGCGCGTGCGCGCGGATCGCGCGTTCGCCGCTGCGGCGGATTTCGTCGCCCGCCACGGCGAAGACATCCTCTTCGGCGACCAAGATGCGCTCAATTGGGTGTTCTGGCGGCGTTGGATCGAACTCGATCCTGCTTGGAATGTGCAGCGCTATATGTCCGCGCCCGAGATTGCGGCCGCCGGGTGGAGCAGGGCGACGCCGGCGCTCATCCATTATATCGGAATGCAAAAGCCGTGGATGGCGAACGTCTGGCATCCCTGGGCGTGGGCGTACTGGGACAATATTCGCCAGACGCCGTTCGCAGACGAAATCGCGGCGGCAAACAAGATGAGCCTCTACCAACTCATGCGCCTGCGCCTGCGCTGGTGGCTGCGGCGGCCGTCGGGAGCGCGCGTTCCGTGATTGCACCATCCAGCCCAGTCAACGTAGCGCTTGGCGTTGACCGCCTCTATGCGCCGCACGCCGCTGTGGTGATCGCCTCGATCGTGGCGCATGCGCCGAGCGAGGCGTTTCGTTTTCTCATTCTTCACTTCGGCATCGAACGTCCGTTGCAGATGCAAGTGGAGGCATGCGCGCCGGGCGCCGTCTTCGTGTGGCGCGAGATGGATGACGCGGATGTGCCGCAGATGGAAGATCGCCAGCACATCAGCCGCGCCACGCTGTTCAGACTAGGCATCGAGAAATATGCGCCGGCCGATTGGTCGCGTCTTATCTATCTCGACGCCGACCTTATCGTGACGGACGATTTGCGTGAACTGTGGGGCCTGGATTTGCAAGGCCGGCCGATCGGTGCGGTAATCGACAGCTTTCTCGACGCTGACGCTTTTGCGCGGCGTTGGGCGCTCGATCCGGCGCTTGCGAGCTATTTCAACGCCGGCGTTCTGCTGCTCGACCTCGCCATGGTGCGATCGGACAGTTTGTTCACGAAAGCGCTGACCTTCGTCGCGAAGAACATCGACGACATGCCCTTCGCGGATCAAGACGCGCTCAACTACGCGATCTGGGGCCGATGGACGCGCTTGCCGACGCGCTGGAACGTTCAGCGTCACATGGCGATCCCGTCTCTGATCGCCACCCTCGATGACCAGCGCCGGCTCGGCGATCAGAGTCCCGGGATTGTTCATTTTACCGGCCCGGAGAAGCCTTGGCTCAGTGAGGGCTATCATCCGTGGGCGTGGCTTTATTGGCGCCATCTCGCGCGCACGCCGTTTGAACGCGAGATTGCCGGGCGTCATGGCGTCGGTCGTTTGAAGCGCGCGCTGCTTTGGCAGCGCTGGATGCGCCGCCGCGCGCGCTAGCTGCGATCCTTCACCGCGCGCACCAGCCAGTCCGGCAACAATCCGCGCACGGCCTCGCGCGAATCTGTGAAGGCGCCAGCGGCGCGCAATTCCTGCCAGAAGGCGAGGCGCTTATCACTCGGCAACAGGCCGAGATATGCTTTCATGAGGCGCGCGGGGTTGTCGTTGGGAAAGCCAAAGACCTCGTAGAGCCGGCAATCCGGCTCGCCATCGTGAAAGCTCTCGTCCGGCATCGCGGCGAGATGCGCCTTCGGATCGATCGGCGGCAGCGACGCGGCCAGCGCGTAAGCCTTTTCGATAAAGTCCAGCCAGCTCGGCGGCGTGTGATAGTGCAACACCGCTTGCCGCGCCTCCTCGCCCTTGCGCGCCCGCAAATCAGGATCGCCGATCAGCGCGTCGAGATGGCGGACATACTCCGCCTCGGTATCGCCGTGCAGCGTCGGTGCATCGATGCCCGGGTGATTGATAGCGAAAATGCGCGCCTCGCGCGGACCGTAAAAGCGCGACACCAGCGGCGTGCCAAGCCCGGCCGCTTCCATCATCGATGTCGAGGACACGAATGGGAAGGAGTCGACGTAGATGTCCGCGGCTTCGTAGTAGAGTTTGGTGTTCGGCGATTCCGGCAACGGTTTGATGCGTCCGTCGGTGGCGGCGCAGGCGCCGCGCCAATCGGGGGGATCGCCGGCGCCAAGCACGTAAAGCGCCGCGTGCGGATGCCGTTGCAGCAGCTCAACGTGCGGGTCCGCGAACGTACGCCCATTCACGCTGCGATACTTCATGCCGCGCGCGGCCGAGAACAGCATGATCGTGTCGGACGCGATGCCGAGTTCGCGCTTGGCCTGCTCGCGCGATCGGGTGCGGACGGGCGGTTCGACGATGGTCGGGACCATGACATTGCGGCGCGGCTCGACGCCACGGCGCGCAATCGACAGATCTTGCGCCGCATCGCGCAAATTGATGACGACATCGCTGGTCGAGACGCCCAGCCAGAAGAGATGGTCGCCGTGGTTGAGCAGCATTACCGGCGGCGTCGTGGCCGGATTGGCGAAGGCGATCGAAGCAATGACGTCCTGGCTATAGGCGTGCAGCACAACCGCATCGTGCTGACGCGCCAGTGAGCGGAGACGTTTGGACCATTCGACGATGCCGCCCACGCCTTTGTTGAGGCGAATGACGCGCCCGCCGCTCAGGTCTACGGCGGACGCGACCGCGCCGTGCAACGGCCCGCGATGCGCTGTGAGCGCCACCGAGTGCAAGCGCTTTTTGTCGGCCGCGATCCAGCGCCCGAGCATGTTGGTGAGCCCGCCCACCGGCGTGAGTTCGGTGGCGACGTGCAGGATCGAATGGATTTTCCGGCTCGGATCCATGATGCGCTTGTAGGCGGTCGGCTCAGAGGTGCGCCGGCCGATTTCGAGCAGTAGCTTTTCCAGGCGGGGCGCGGCGAAGAAGCCTGGATGCGGCCGCAACGCCATGTGCGCGGCGATGGCGGCGAAGACAGCGGCTGAATCGAGATCGCCGCCCGCGAGCGCCGACTGAGCCCGCGCCAAATAGCGCTCGTAGTCGGCGAAGACCGCGCGCGGATCGTTGCGCACAGGCGCGTCAGCCGCAATGTCGTCAGCGAGCGCCACTGGCGAGCCCCGGCCGCTTCTCGTCGCTCGGTTCGACGCGCCATTGACCCGCTTCGTGGAAAACGCCGAAGGCGTTCGACGCGAAAACCGGATGGCGGACGTGGAAGTGGCCGCCGATTTGAGCGGCGACGATGCGCCCGTAGCTGCGTTCGCGCACAACGATGTCGGCGGTGTAGAGGTCGGACACCAGGCTGAGCGGCGGCGTCTGCAGTTCGATGACGCCTTCGCCGTCGATCGTCGGGATGTCGATATTATCGGCGACCGAGCTGAAGGTCGTGCAATGGGTCTCGTCCGCGCGATTGATGGTGACGCGGAAGTCTGGGTGTTCGATTGGGGCGAAGGTTTTGTAGGCGATGCGCGCGGTCAGCCGTTCGCCAAAATCAAAGACGCCGGCCTCGGCGCCGTCTTTGTTCAGGAGCTTGACGTCGGTGATGACGATGGAAGGATTTTTGTCCTTGTCCCAATACCAGGCCGGCGACTGCAGCTTGCTGTCGTCTTCATAGAGTTTGAGGCCGGCGTCGGTTGCGCCATCGTAAACGATGCGGCCCTTCTTGAGATAGATGACGCGCTCGCACATGGCTTTGATCGAGAACATGTTGTGCGACACAAACAGGATGGTCGATCCGCGCTGTTCGAGTTGACGCGCGAAGTTCATGCACTTGCGCTGGAAGGCGAAATCGCCAACCGCGAGCACCTCGTCGAGCAGCAGAATATCGGGATCGAGGTGGGCGGCCACGGCGAACGCAAGCCGGACATACATGCCGCTCGAATAGCGCTTCACCGGCGTTTCCATGAACTCGGCGATTTCGGCGAAGTCGACGATCGCGTCGTACTTGCGGGCCACCTCAGCGCGGCTCATGCCGAGAATGGCACCGTAGAGGAACGTGTTTTCCCGTCCCGTCAGTTCGCCGTGAAAGCCGGTGCCGACTTCAAGCAGTGCGCCGAGCCGGCCATGAATGGCCGCTTCACCCGTGGTTGGCGTGGTGATGCGGGATAGGAGCTTGAGCAGTGTGGACTTGCCGGCGCCGTTGAGGCCGATGATGCCGACATTCTCGCCCTTGGCGATGTCGAAGCTGGCGTCCTGCAACGCCCAGAACGTCTCCCGCGCTTGCCGTGCGGCTCGCGCTTGCTTCGAGGCAAAGAGGTCGCCGACGCCGGCGCTGATCACGTCGCGCAGGGAATTGTGCTGCGGGCCGTCGATGCGGCGGTAGCGTTTGCCGAGGCCACGGGCGCTGATGGCGAGATCGGAGCTCATTAGATCAGGTCCGCGAAGGTGCGTTCCATGCGCCGGAAGAAGACGATGCCGCCGACCAGCAGAAGCGCAATGATGACGCCGCTCATGCCGAGCGCGAGAAAGTTGGGTTCGCCTTGGTTGAACACTGCCCAGCGAAAGCCTTCGATGACGCCCACCATCGGGTTGAGCGCATATGCCCATTGCCATTGCTCCGGAACCATCGAGAGCGGGTAGACGATGGGGCTAGCGTACATCCACACTTGGATTAGGAACGGCAGCGTGTGCTTGATGTCGCGGAAGCGGACATTGATCGGGCCGAGCCACAGGCCGATCGAAAGCGCCAGCAGCGCCGCGACGATCATTAGCGGCGGCACCAGCAGAAAATGCCAAGTCGGCGCGATGCCATAAAACGCCATCAGGATCAGCAGCACGACGAAGGCGATGCAGAAATCCAGCAGCGGCGTGATGACATTCGCCAGCGGCATGATCAGGCGCGGGAAATAGACTTTCCGCACCAATTCGGAATCGGTCACCAGACCTGTCGCGCTGCGTCGCACGGCTTCCGCGAAATAGGTCCAGGGCAACACGCCGGCGAACGCAAACAGCGGATAGGGCACCCCCTCCGACGGCATGCGCGCGAAATAGCCGAACACGATGGTGAAGATGGCGACGGCGAACACCGGCTGCAGGATGGCCCAGGCGGCGCCGAGAAAAGCTTGCTTATACAGCACCTGCACGTCGCGCATCATCAACACGATCAGCAGTTCGCGGTAGCGCCAAACGGCGCCGAGGTCGAGATCGAACCAGCCGCGATCCGGGCGGATCGTGACGACTTGTTGTTCGGTCGAAGGAAACGCATCCGCGCTCATTGCGCGCACACCTTTTTGAGCGTTTCAGCAACCTGAATTTGTTCGTCGTCAGTCATGGCATGATAGAGCGGCAGGATGATCCGGCGGTCTTGCGCGAACTCTGAGTTGGGCAATTTCCAGCCGTTCTTATAGCCGTCCTCGCGATGTGCGCACATGATTCCGCGCCGCGTGGCGATGCCGGCGTCGAGCATGGCCTGCATGACTGAGCGCTGATCGCAATGCGCAGGCAGCGTCACGCTATAGCTCTGCCAATTGGAGCGCCGATTGACTGGTTCGGAGGGCGTTTCGATGCCGATGTTGTTCTGCAGCAATTCGCGATAGCGCGCAGCGAGGCGTCGGCGTGTGGCGACGATCTCCGGCACGCGCTTCAGCTGCTCGCGGCCGACAGCGGCTTGAATGTCGGTCATCCGGTAATTGTACCCGAGCACAGGATGGGTCTCGAAAATCACCTGATTGGCGCCGTGGCGCACGGTGTCGGGGACGCTCATGGCGTGCTGGCGAAGCAGCTTGAACTGCTTGTCGTAGGCGGGATTGCGCGTCGTCAGCATGCCGCCGTCGCCGGTCGAGACGATCTTGCGCGGGTGGAAGGAGAAGCAGGCGATATCGCCGCGCGGCGCGCCGATCTTCTGCCATTCGTTGTTGATCTTGATCTCGGCGCCGATCGCGCAAGCCGCGTCCTCGATAACGGGCAAATTGTGTTCGGCGGCGATGCGCACGATCGCTTCGATGTCGCAAGGCATGCCGATTTGGTGCACGCACAGAATGGCTTTGGTGCGCGGCGTGATCGCGGCTTCGATTCTCGCCGGATCGATGTTGTAGGTCTCGAGCTCAATATCGACGAACACCGGCTTGGCGCGGCAGTATTTCACCGCGTTGGCCGTGGCGATGTAGGAGTGCGAGACGGTGATGACCTCGTCGAACTCGCCGACGCCCACCGCCAGCAGCGCCAGATGCAGCGCCGTCGTGCAGTTCGACACAGCAGTGGCAAACGGCGCGCTGACGTAGGCGGCGAACCCCTTCTCGAACGCCGCCACCTCCGGCCCTTGCGTAACCCAGCCGGACAGGATCACGCGCGCGGCCGCGTCCGCCTCGCGCTGATCCATGAGCGGCTTCATCAAGGGGATCATGCGACGTGCTCTTTGTTGGCGCGCCACCAGGCGACGAGGCGGCGCAGGCCTTCATCGAGATCGACTTGCGACTTGAAGCCCAGCATCTGTTCGGCCTTGGTGGTGTCGGCGAGCCGGCGCGAGACGGGGTTGACCTTCCGCTCCGGTCCATATTCCGGCGTCATCTCCTTGCCCATCACGCGCATCAAAGCGGCGGCAAGATCGTTGAGGCTGGTCTCGACGCCCGACGCTACGTTGAAGATTTCGTCGGACACGTCCGACTTGAGGCCGAGCACGTTGGCGCGCGCCACATCGTCGATATAGACAAAGTCCATCGTCGTCTTGCCGTCGCCCAGGATGAGCGGCGGCTGACCGTTTTCGATGCGCTCCATCCAGCGGATCAGCACTTCTGTGTACTTGCCATGGATGTCCATGCGCGGGCCGTACACGTTGAAATAGCGGAACGCGACGTAGCTTGTGCCGTACATGTCGTTGAATGAGCGCAGCAGCCCTTCGAGCATGATCTTGGAGGCGCCGTACCAAGTGCGGTTGTTGTAGGGGTGATGATCTTCCTTGGTGGGGAAGGTATCGGCGAGGCCGTAGATCGAGGCCGATGAGGCCGTGACAAAGCGCTTTACGCCAGCGAGATGGGCGGCTTCCAGTACATTGTACGTGCCATCACACATCACTTCGAGCGCTTCGCGAGGTTCGGCGGCGCAGGCAGTGATGCGCAAGGTCGCCATGTGGATCACCGCGTCCATGCCTTCGGTGACGCGGCGCGTCGCCTCGACGTCGCGGATATCGCCCTTCACCAGCTCGACGCGCGGATCGTTGAGGATATGCGCGACATTGTTGAGCGAACCGCGCGCAAGATTGTCATAGATGACGATCTTCGCGGGGTCCTCAGCCAACAATTGATCGATCGTGGTCGAGCCGATCAGGCCGCAGCCGCCGGTTACGAGGATTTTGGCGCCTTCGACGTTCATCGCGACAGCCCCGCATCCTGCTTGTGCAACTCGATCACGGCTGCGGCGACTTCGGCCTGCCTCTCAGCCGTCAGCTCCGGGTACATCGGCAGCGAAAGCTGCTCAGCCGCCGCCTTTTCCGCATGCGGGAAATCGCCCGGCTTGTAGCCGAGGTCCTCATAGGCCGGCAGCATGTGGATGGCGATCGGGTAGTGGATGCCTGTTTGGATGCCGCGCGCGTTCAAGGCGTCTTGCCAAGCCTGCCGCTTCGCCGTGCGTGTTGAGTAGATGTGATAGACGTGGCGCGCATTGGCGTTCACGTGCGGCGTCGACACGCCCGAGCCGGCGAACAGCGCATCGTAGCGCTTTGCGGCGACGCGGCGCGCTTCCGTCCATTGCTCGATGTATTTCATTTTCACGCGCAGAATGGCGCCTTGCATGCCCTCCAGGCGCATATTGTAGCCCTTGAGCACGTGCTGATACTTCTTCTCCGCGCCCCAGTCGCGCAGCATGCGAATGGTGCGCGCATACTCCGGATTGTTGGTCGTCGTCGCGCCGCCTTCGCCATAGGCGCCGAGGTTCTTGCCCGGATAGAAGCTGAACGCGCCGAAATCGCCGATGCCGCCCACGCGTCGGCCATTCCATTCGGCGCCATGCGCTTGGCAGGCATCCTCCACGACAATCAGATCGTGCTTCTTCGCGACGGCGATGATCGCGTCCATGTCGCAGGCTTGGCCGTAGAGGTGGACTGGGAGGAGCGCCTTGGTGCGCGGCGTGATCGCGGCTTCGATGCGCGCGGGATCGATCAGATAGGTCGCCGGGTCGATGTCAACGAAGACAGGCTTCGCCCCGGTATAGTGGATCGCAGCCACGCTGGCGACGAACGTGAACGGGGTCGTGATCACTTCGTCGCCCGGGCCGATGTCGGCGGCGAGCAGGGCAAGATACAGCGCATTGGTGCCGTTGTTCACGCCCATCGCGAACTCGGCGCCGCAATAGGTGGCGAACTCTTTCTCGAACGCCGCAACCTCGGCGCCCAAGATGAATTGGGTGTTGTCGAGGATGTGCTGAATGGCGGCGTCGATCTCCGGCTTGATCGAGAGATATTGCGTCTTCAGATCAACGAAAGGGACAGTCAAAGCACGCGCTCCGAGCGGGGAAGATGGATGGTCTCTCCGCGCGCCTTCATCGAACTGACGGCGGCTTCGAGAACTTGAATGACGCGCAAGCCGAGGCGGCCGTCGGTCAGCGATTGCTTGTTGTTGGCTATGCAGTCGACGAAATGTTCGCCCTCGACGCGCAGCGCTTCACTTTCATCGAGCTTCGGGGCCCACATGTCGCCAGTGCGATAGCCGACGCGCATCTGATAGATCTTCTCGGGGTCGTCGGTAAACGACACGCCCTTGTCGTAGATTTTCAGCTTCTCGGACGGCTGCAGGTCGTCATAGACGAACATCTTCTTGGTGCCGCCAACGAGCACGGTGCGCACCTTTACTGGCGCGAGCCACGAGCAGTTCACGTGCCCGATGGCGCCGGAATCGTAGAACAGCGTGATGTAGGCCAAGTTCTCCGGCGTGCCCGGGAAATGGTTGATGCCGCCGGCGGAAACAGCGGTGGGCTGTTCGTTCAGCAGGTAGTCGAGGATCGAGAAGTCGTGGACGGCGAGGTCGCTGATCACACTGACATCGCGCTGGAAGAGGCCGAGGTTCACCCGCGTTGAATCGTAGTAGAGGACTTTGCCCAGCTCATCGCTGGCGACGAGGTCCTTCATCTTCTTCACGGCGCCCGTATAGATGAAGGTGTGGTCGACGTGGAGGACGAGCTTCTTTTTCTCTGCTGTGTCCACCAGCTGTCGCGCCTGCAGCGACGTTTCCGTCATTGGCTTTTCCAGCCAGACGTGCTTGCCGGCCTTCAAGGCCGCCATGCCGAGTTCGAAGTGCGTGTTGACCGGGGTGGCGATGGCGATAGCGTCGATCGTCGGATCGCGCAGCAAGTCTTGCACATCGGTGGTCGTCTTCACGGCGGGGAAGCGCTTGTTGACGATCTCGAGCTTCTCGGGGTCGAGATCGGCGACGGCCGCGACTTCCGCGCCCTTCAACTCCGCGAAATTGCGGACGAGGTTCGGGCCCCAATAGCCGTAGCCGACCACGCCAATCCTGATCATGTCCCCAAGTCCTTCCAACCAGCCCGTATGTTTAGCGCCTGGCCCCACCCGTAACTTTGCCGGCGCTCAATCTTTCTTGGTGTCCCGCGTATCGCCGACGATGTGCGCCGGCACGCCGGCGACGATGGCGAAATCTGGAACATCCTTCGTCACTACCGCGCCCGCGCCGACCAAGGCGTTCGCACCCACCGTCACGCCGCCCATGATGGTGGCGTTGGAGCCGATCGAAGCACGCCGCTTCACCAGCGTCGGCACAACCGCCCAATCCGCTTCGCTCTGTGCGCCGCCGTCTTCATTGGTGGCGCGCGGGAAGATGTCGTTGATGAACATGACGCCGTGACCAACGAACACTTCATCCTCGATCGTCACACCTTCACAAACGAAAGTGTGGGACGAAATCTTGCAGCGCTCGCCAATGTTCGCATTCTTCTGAATTTCCACGAACGCGCCGACGCGCGAACCGGCGCCGACCGAACAGCCGTAGAGATTCACCAGTTGCGGATGATGGATCATCACCCCATCGCCCAGGCGAACACTGTCCGATATCGGCATCTCAAAACCCCAGCCCGACGCGCGCAGCGCGCATCGCAATTTCCGAGCCGCGCCATGCTTAATTCGTGTGTGACGCTCGCCGCCTCGACGCCCGGCAACCGGGCTGTTCTGGCGAAATGGGAGCGCACGTCTCAAGTGATTGCGGCGGATAGGCGAAATCGCCGCTACTACGTACCCCTGCGCCCCGAGGCGCAAGCGCTTTCCCGCCACTGCGACCTTGTTGCTTTTGCCGCAAGCGGCGCAGGGTTTGCACACTTTCAAAGCAGCGGCCGCGCGCCTAGGCGTGGGCGAGGGAGTTGGTGCGCGCATGGCCGCGGAAATGAGACACGCCGATGACACGGCGCCTGCGGCGGTCGATGTCTGTGTCTGCACGTTCCGTCGTCCTTCTTTGCGGCGAACGCTGGAGTCGCTGGCGCGGCAAGATGGCGCGCCGACGTTCCGCGTGATCGTCGCTGACAACGATGACATCGCCTCGGCTGAAGTGCTGGTGAACGAAGCCCGCGCCGCCACTGGGCTTGCCATTCACTATGTCCATGCGCCGGCGCGGAACATCTCGATCGCCCGCAATGCCTGTCTCGAGGCGGCTCGCGCGCCTCTGATCGCCTTTATTGATGATGACGAGATCGCGCCGCCGGGCTGGCTTGCGCAACTGGCTGCCGCACTCGGCCGGGATGGCGCAGATGTCGTCTTCGGCCCGGTCAAGGCTGAGTACGAAGCGGGCGCCCCAAGCTGGGCGGTGAAGGGCGATTTCCACTCGTTTGCGCCAGCCGTGCGCGCCGATGGCCAGATCGACACCGGCTATTCGTCCAACGTCATGTTCCGTCGAGCCGCTGCTGGCGCGGCGCGTTTCGACCCGGCTCTGGGGCGCAGCGGCGGCGAGGACACGGTGTTCTTCGCCCAGCTCCACACGCGCGGCGCGCGGCCGGGCTTTGCGCCGCACGCGGTCGTGTACGAGCCGACGGCGGCGGCGCGCGTTTCGATGACCTGGCTGACGCGGCGCGCGTTCCGATCTGGGCAAAGCCATGCCCGGGTGCTGCGCCAGCGGGGCCAGGGCGCTCTCACTATCGCCGCACCTGCCACGGCGAAGGCGCTCTATTGTGCGTTGGCGACGCTGCTGACGGTGTGGTCGCCGGTGCTGATGCGTCGGAACCTGCTGCGTGGGGCGCTGCACGTCGGCGTTGTCGCCAAGGCGCTGGGTGCGGCCGAACCGGCGCTCTATGGCGGTTAGCCGCCAGCTTCTGCGAGCATCGCCGCCCAGCTTGGATTGACCACCGCCGGCGGCGTGGGCGCAAACCGCGCCAGGATCGGCAGCCGCAGTAGTGGCAAAGCGCTAGGCCGACCGGCCGCCAAGCGGCACGCCGCCAGAACGTCGCGCCGTTTCAACGCGGCCACGATAGCCTCGTAGACGCCGGCGTCGCGCAGCGCGGCCCTGTGCTTGCGCAGCGCCGCCTGCAGGTCTGGGTCCAGGTTTGGAGGCAGGCGATCGAGCGCCACGGTCATGGCGGACGCTTGCGCAGGCGTGAGGCGGTGCGAGATCGACGCGCTGTGCTTGCGGTAGAAGTAGCCGAGCTCAGGGTAGAGCCGCATGCGCGCGCCGCCGATCAGCAGCCGCAGCACGAGGTCGAAATCTTCGCTGATGAAGAGCGTTTCGTCGTAGCGCGGCGCCGAAGAGCGGCGGAACACCGGTTTGAGGTAGCCGAGCTGCGCGCGCCCCGCGAACATGCCGTTGCCACGCACATAGTCCGCCGCGCCGATCCAGCGTGGCGCGCTTTCCTCGGCCAGATGCGGGCGAGGCGGGGTCCCGTCTTCGTGAAAGACGAGTATGTTATCGACGGCGATGTCGGCACGATCCGCCTCGGCCGCGTCGATTACACGCCTGAGCCGATCGGGGCCGATCAAGTCGTCATTGTCCACAATTGCGATCCACCCGCCGCGCGCGCCGGCCAGCGCCCGGTTGCGCGTCGCCCCCGGCCCGCTGCGTCCGCCGCCGCGTACTACGACGAGGCGAGGATCGCCGGCCGCCGCACCCAAGGCGCGCGACAGGCTGTCGTCGGTCGACCCGTCGTCGCTGACGATCAGTTCAAGCGACGTTTCGCTTTGGCGCAGCACGGAACCGACGGCGGCGGCGATGTGGGCCGCGCCGTTCAGGTTTGCCATCACCACGGAGACGCGCGGGGGCGCGCTATTCGTCATGTCCTGCCGTTATCGCCGCTTTCAGTTCGCCGCCTGCAAATCCCGATCCGCCCGGATGTGGGCTGGACAGGGAACCGCATTGCCACGCCGAGCAGGCGACCATAAGCCCGGCTGATGGGCCTGCTGCGGATATTTGATCGCACCCCGCCTGCGTCCCGGTTTCCCGATGGCCGCGTCGGCTATGCTATCGGCGACATTCATGGTCGGGCCGACCTGCTGCGCCAACTCCTGGATCGCCTGGAGGCGGACGCCGTCGCCGACACGCGTGGCGATGTCCCGCCCATATGTATTTTCTTGGGCGACTATGTGGATCGCGGTCCCGACGCGCGCGGGGTGATCGACCTGCTGTTGGCGCGGCGCCCGCGCGGCTTCGATCTGCGCCACCTGAAAGGCAATCACGAGCAAGCCATGCTGGCTTTCATGGCCGAGCCGCTGGCAAACCGCGCTTGGGTGCTGCAGGGCGGGGCGGAGACGCTCAACGCCTATGGCGTGCGCCCGCCGTCGCCGCTGAGCGCCACGGACGAGGATTGGCATGCGGCGGCGGCTGCTCTGCGCGCCAACCTGCCGGGCGCCCATCTGGCCTTTCTTGAGGGGCTTGAGCGCTATGTCGCCCTCGGCGACTACGCGTTCGTGCATGCCGGCATCGATGCGGCGCGCACTCTGGAGCAGCAAACCGACGACGACCTGTTCTGGGCCCGCGCGCGCTTCCTGGCCTCGCGGCGGAGGTTTTCGCACCGCGTGGTTCACGGCCATACCCCGGTGGATAGGCCGTACGCCGACTGGCGCCGCGTCGCCGTGGACACGGGCGCCTATGCCTCGGGCGTACTGACCGCGGCGCGCTTCGAGGGGGCTGACGTGTCCTTCATATCGGTCTCCGACCGACCGGGCGGCTAAAGCGCCGCGCGCCCCGCGACCGCCGGCCCGCTTGTTCGCCTCGGCGGCGCGGTTTACACCCCGCCGACCGGCCTTGGGAGAACGACGCATGGCGCAGTCTGGCGCGCACGGAAACATGGAAATCCAGGACCAGAAGGACACCTTCCACGGTTTCCTGATGGCGACGATCTGGGGCTGCGGCTTGATTGCTCAGCTAGTGGCGCTGCTGACCCTCGGCATGGCGATCGGCGCCGGTTGGTTCGCCGGTTTGGCCGCCTTTGTGGTGATCGGCATCGCGGTTGGCCTCGCGTTCCGTTTGTCGGGCATCTACTGGGCCACGCAAGTGACGCTCTGGGTGTTGCTCGGTCTTGGCGGACTGATCGTGCCGGCGCTGTCCGGCATGATGAGCTAGTCCCTTGCGGATCGCCGTCCTTAAGGAGAGCGCCACTGGCGAGACCCGTGTCGCGTCCACGCCGGAGACGGTGAAAAAGATCATCGGCCTCGGCCATAGCGTGACCGTTCAGAGCGGCGCCGGCGTTGGCGCCAGCGCCCCGGACGATCTCTACAGAAATGCGGGCGCCGAGATTTCCGCCGATGGCGGCATCGGCGGCGCCGATTGCGTCGTCAAGGTGCGGCGCCCGACCGAAGCTGAGATCGGCGCGATGAAGCCGGGGGCAGGCTTTGTGTCTTTGCTTGAGCCGTATGGCGATCGCGCCGTTGTCGAGCAGCTTGCGAAAGCGAAGATCGACGCGCTGGCGATGGAGTTCGTTCCGCGCATCAGCCGCGCCCAGTCGATGGATGCGCTGTCATCGCAAGCGAACCTCGCCGGCTATCGCGCCGTGATCGAGGCGGCGGAACTCTATGGCCGCGCCTTTCCGATGATGATGACCGCGGCCGGCACCGTGGCGGCGGCGAAAGTGTTCATCATGGGTGTCGGCGTCGCCGGTCTGCAGGCGATCGCCACCGCGCGCCGTTTGGGCGCTGTCGTCAGTGCGACCGATGTGCGCCCCGCCACCAAGGAGCAGGTGGCCTCGCTCGGCGGCAAGTTCGTCGCTGTCGAGGACGAAGAATTCAAGCAGGCCGAGACCACCGCAGGCTACGCCAAGCCGATGAGCGCGGAGTATCAGGCCAAGCAAGCAGCGCTCGTCACCGAACACATCGCCAAGCAGGACGTGGTGATCACCACCGCGCTGATCCCTGGCCGCGCCGCGCCCGTGCTGGTGACGGAAGCACAAGCCAAATCGATGCGTCCCGGTTCGGTGATCATCGACCTTGCGGTGGCCCAAGGCGGCAATTGTCCGTTGTCGAAGCCGGATGAGCTGGTCGAGGTCAACGGCGTGAAGATTATGGGCTTCACCAATCTGCCGGCGCGTCTGCCGGCTGATGCGTCGTCGCTCTATGCCCGCAACTTCCTGGCTTTGCTGCCGCTGCTCGCGGACAAAGACAGCAAGGCCTTCGCGCCGGCTTGGGACGATGAGATCATCAAGGGCGCCATGCTGAGCAAGGCCGGCGCGCTGATCCACCCTCATTTTGCGCCCCAAGAACCGAAGGTCGGCGCTGCATGAACGACGCTGAATTCGCCCGCCGCTATTACGCCGCCTGGAACGCGCGCAATCTCGATGCGATCGTGGCGCTCTACGCCGAGGACATCGAGTTCTCGTCGCCTTACATCGCGGCGTTAGGGTTTTCGCCGGATGGCGTGATCCACGGCAAGCCGATGCTGCGCCTCTATTTCGAGAAGGCGCTTGAGCGAGCGCCGCAACTGACCTTCACGCCGGACGTGCTGCTCGTCGGCGCGCGCGGCCACACTCTGGTCTATCGCAACAATCGCGGCGAGCGGGTTGCGGAAACGCACGAGATGGACGCGCTCGGCCTCGTCGTGCGCGCCGACGCCGCCTACGAAACAGCCTAAGCACGTTGCAACATGGAGGCGGGCATGAGGATGAGACGCAGGCTCGCCGGTGCGGCGATTGTCGCAACCGCCGTGTTCGCCCCGTTCGCGTCGGCGCAGGACGCCAGCCAGGCTCAAGAGCTCGCCAATTGCGCCGGCGCCGTGGCCGCTATCGGCGGCTTTGACGTGCTGAGCTTTCCGCGAGGCGCGGAGGGCGAATGGGCGCCGGTCATGACCGCTATCCTCGCTGCGCTGAACCGCGAACCCGGCGTCGAAGGCATGTCCGGCCGCTACGCCGCCAGTGCCGCGCGCGAATTCTGGTCCGAACAACCGCCCACCGAATTGGACGCCGCCGCGCAAGCCTGCCGCACGCGCTACGGGAGCAACTGACATGGTCGATCCGTTTGTCTTCTATCTCGCCATTTTCGTGCTGGCGATTTTCGTCGGCTATTACGTGGTGTGGTCGGTGACGCCGGCGCTGCACACGCCGCTGATGGCGGTCACCAACGCGATTTCATCGGTGATCATCGTCGGCGCGCTGATCGCGGCGGCGGCGAACGCCGGCAGCGAAAGCGGCTGGGTCGCCAAGGGGGCGGGCGGTCTCGCGGCGGCGTTGGCGGCGGTAAACATTTTCGGCGGCTTCCTTGTCACCCAGCGCATGCTGGCGATGTACAAGAAGAAAGAGAAGAAGTGACGTGAGCCCGGCGGACTGGCGAGCGCTGATCGAGGCGTATCTCGATGGCCGCCTCTCCGCGGAAGCGTTCATGCGCCGCTTCGTCGATGCATGGCGCGCCGCGCGAGGCGCGGTTCCGCGCGCCGTGGCGACGCTCCAGGCCCATGTCGAAGCCTTCGAAGCGCAGGTGCTGGGCGCGGGCGAGGAAGGCGCGGTCGATGATGACGAATTGCGCCAGGCCGCGCAGCGCGCGCTGACCAACCTCGCCGACGACGCAACCGTCGCGCCGCACACGTTCGACCGCACGCGCGCACGCGAAGACATGCGCCGCTTCCAGGTGCAGATGTCCGGCTGCGCCGGCATCGGCTGCGTGATCGCGGTGATCTGGGTCGCACTTTGCGTGCTGCAGATCTACTTCGTCAGCGAATGGATACAGGAAGCGTTCGAATGGGGCGCGTGGCCGTCCGCTGTCGTCGGCTTCATCCTCGCTTTCGTGCCGCTCGTCGGCAATCTGCTCGCGTTTTTGGGCGCGACGCAGGAAGGCTGGCCGACTTGGGCGGCGGCTGTTGTTTTCTTCGCCGCTCCGGCGGTGACCTTACTATCGGGCTGGTCGCGTTGGCGCGGCCAGGGGCCAAGGGGCTGACATGAACGCTGATCTCGCAGCATTGCTGTATCTTGTGTCCGGGGTGCTCTTCATCCTGGCGCTGCGCGGGCTCTCCAGTCCCGAGACGAGCCGTCAGGGCAACACGTTCGGCATGGTCGGCATGGCCATCGCGATCGTCACCACACTCTGGCTGGTGACACCGGACAGTGCGACCTGGGGCATCATTGTTGTCGGCGTCGCAGTCGGCGGCGGCATCGGCGCCTTCATTGCGCGCTCGATCAAGATGACGGCGATGCCGCAGCTGGTGGCGGCGTTTCACTCGCTTGTCGGCTTGGCCGCGGTCGCGGTGGCGGCGGCGGCGTTCTATGCGCCGGAAAGCTTTGGCATTGCTGAAGGCGATGGCATTCACATGCAATCGCTAATCGAATTGTCGCTCGGCACCGCCATTGGCGCCATCACCTTCACCGGCTCGGTCATCGCGTTCGCCAAGCTCAACGGTAATATGAGCGGCGCGCCGATCATGCTGCCGGCGCGGCACCTGATCAACATTGGCATCGCGCTCGCCATCGTGGCGCTGATCGTGATGATGATCCAAGCGCACGGCACGGTGGAATGGCACTTCTGGGCGCTGGCGGCGCTCTCGCTGCTGATCGGCGTGCTGCTCATTGTGCCGATCGGCGGCGCCGACATGCCTGTCGTCGTCTCGATGCTGAACTCGTACTCGGGCTGGGCCGCGGCGGCGCTGGGCTTCACGCTGGAGAACGTGGCGCTGATCATCACCGGCGCGCTGGTCGGCTCGTCGGGTGCGATCCTCAGCTACATCATGTGTAAGGGCATGAACCGCAGCTTCATCTCCGTCATCCTCGGCGGCTTCGGCACCGCTGACGGCGGCGCCGCGGCGGGCCATGTCGAGACGCGTCCGGTGAAGCAGGGCAGCGCCGACGACGCAGCCTTCATCATGAAGAACGCGAGCAAAGTGATCATCGTGCCGGGCTACGGCATGGCGGTCGCGCAGGCGCAGCACAGCGTGCGCGAAATGGCGGATATGCTGAAGAAGGAAGGCGTCGAGGTGAAGTACGCCATCCACCCCGTCGCCGGGCGCATGCCGGGGCACATGAACGTGCTGCTCGCAGAAGCCAACGTGCCCTATGACGAAGTGTTCGAGCTCGAAGATATCAACAACGAGTTTTCACAAGCGGATGTCGCCTACGTGATCGGCGCCAACGACGTCACTAACCCCGTCGCGAAAACCGATCCGCAGTCGCCTATCTTCGGCATGCCGATCCTGGACGTCGAGCGCGCCAAGACCGTGCTGTTTGTGAAGCGCGGCATGGGCTCGGGCTATGCCGGCGTCGAAAACGAACTCTTCTTCCGCGACAACACGATGATGCTGTTCGGCGACGCGAAGAAAATGACGGACGAGATCGTGAAGGGGCTTTAGGGATGCCGACCGTCCTGCGCTGGAACGGTTACCGCTTCTATTTCTTCTCCAACGAGGGCGCCGAGCCGCCGCACATTCACATCGATAAGGCTAGATCGAGCGCCAAGTACTGGCTTGAGCCGGTCGCCTTGGCGCGAAATCTCGGGTACTCTGCTAAACAACTCAAAAGAGATCGAGACCAAGATCTCTCAGGAAAGAGTGGCGTTTGTGGAGGCGTGGCGTGTCCATTTCGGCTGAACTCGACGATCGCGTGGCCGATGTCAGCGTGACGGACGATGCGCTGGAGGTGCGCCTGCGCGATGGGCGCCGCATCTCAGCGCCGCTCTCATGGTTTCCCCGCCTCGTTGCCGCAACGCAAGCGCAGCGCGCCAACTGGGAGCCAGCGGCAGCAGGCCACGGCATCCACTGGCCGGAAATCGACGAAGACTTGAGCGTCGCGGGCTTGCTGCGCACTGGCTCCTGATGTTTGGCGCGAAGCATAGGAACGCCGCTTACCGAGATCTGCGCAAGATCGATCAAGCTTTGCTCGATCGGCTCGTTGAGATGGGCGACGATTTGAGTCAGCCGCGGCATACGCTGCTGTTTTTCTACCAACCTAAGGACGGAAGCCGCGCGTCGTTCGAGATTGTTGCGGCCGCCGCCACTGAGAGGTCGTTGATTGTGACCCGGCATGATCAGGAAGGCGTGATTATGGAAGGGCATCTCCATGTCGATGCCGCCTCCATAAAATCACTGGTGGACTGGGCAGTTGACCTCGCCAGTCAGGCGAGCGCCGATTTCGACGGTTGGGAATGCGCCGTCATCACAGCGAAGCATTGAATGCTTCACTCGCCGCACATTCGCCGGAGTAGCGCCATGGCCTCAGAACCCAAAACCCAAAAAACAAAAGCATCCGTCGCCGCCTTCATCGCCGCCGTTGAAGACGATACGCGCCGTGCTGACGCGAAGGTCGTTGACAAACTGATGCGCGACATCACCGGTGAGAAGCCGGCGATGTGGGGGCCGACGATCATTGGCTATGGCGAGTATGATGGGCCGACCGGCAAGTGGCCGCGGCTGGGCTTTAGCCCGCGCAAGGCCAATCTCGTGCTCTACATCATGGACGGCTACGAAGGTGAGCCGCTGATGAAGAAGCTGGGTAAGCACAAGACCGGCAGAAGCTGTCTCTACATCAACAAGCTTGCCGATATCGATGAAGGCGTGCTGCGCCAGATCGTCGTCAAAGGCTGGAAGACGATGGCTAAGAAATATCCCGCATGAAAAAGGGGAGCGCCGCGAAGCGCTCCCCTCGATCGTTTCACACTTTCGCGCGGTTACCAGATGGTGACGCGATCGGCCGGCGCGAGATAGAGCGCTTCGCCCGGCTGCACGTTGAACGCGGCGTACCATGTATCCATGTTCCGCACCGTGCCGTTGCAGCGATAGACGGCGGGCGAGTGCGGATCGGTCAGCACTTGGTTGCGCAGTGCGGCGTCGCGGATGAGCGCGCGCCACGCTTGCGCCCAGCCCAGGAAGAAGCGCTGATCGCCGCTAATGCCATCGAGCACCGGCGCCTCAGCGCCGTTCCGCGACAGCGTGTAGGCGTGATAGGCGACTTGCAGGCCGCCATTGTCGCCGATGTTTTCGCCGAGCGTCAGGCGGCCGTTGACGTTGATGCCTTCGAGCGGCGTGAACGCGTCGTATTGCGCCACGAGCCGGTCGGTGACTTGCGTGAAAGCGGCGACGTCGCTCTCGTTCCACCAGTCACGCAACACGCCTTGCGCGTCGGACTTGGCGCCTTGGTCGTCGAAGCCGTGGCCCATTTCGTGGCCGATGACGCCGCCGATGGCGCCGTAGTTCACCGCCGGGTCCGCGTTCGGATCGAAGAAGGGCGGTTGCAGGATCGCGGCCGGGAAGACGATCTCGTTGAACACCGGATTGTAATAGGCGTTCACGGTTTGCGGCGTCATGAACCACTCGTCCTTATCGGTCGGGCGGCCGAGGCGTTCCAGATCGTGGTTCCAATCGAACACTTGCTGGCGCTTGGCGTTGCCGAAGGCGTCATTGGCGCGGACTTCGAGGCCCGCATAGTCGCGCCAGCGATCCGGATAGCCAATCTTCGGACGGAAGGTGGCGAGTTTTTCGCGCGCGACCACCTTCGTTTCCGCCGACATCCATGGCACCGCGTCGATGCGCTGGCCGTACGCCGTGCGCAGGTTCTCGACCAGTTGCGTCATCTGCGCCTTGGCGTCGGGCGGGAAGTGGCGTTGCACGTAGATCTGGCCGATCGCTTCTCCCATCGCGCCGTTGACGGCTTGCACAGCGCGCTTCCAGCGCTCGCGTTGCGCCGGCTGGCCGTTCAAAGTCGTGCCGTAGAAGGCAAACACTTCCGCATCGATATTGGCCGGAAGCACCGCAGCGTTGTTACGGATCAGGTGATAGCTGAGGTACGATTTCCAAGTCGCGACCGGCGTCGCCATGAAGAGTTCGGCCAGCGGCCCCATCGCGGAGAGCTCGCTGATCACCACTTCTTGCACAGCGCCCAGGCCGGCGGCATCGAACGCGGCGTCCCATGGGAAGTTCGGCGCCAGCGCACGGATCTCGGCGCGGGTTTTCAGATTGTAGGTGCGGTCGCGGTTGCGGCGATCGGCGATCGGCCAATGGCGCTCTGCGATTTGCGTTTCCAACGCCACGATTGCGCGCGCTTGCGCGGCGCCGTTCGCCTGGCCGGCAAGCGTCAGCAGGCGCTCAATGTGCGCTGCGTATTGCGCGCGGATGTTGGGGAATTCGCCGTCGGTGCGGCGATAATACTCGCGCTCCGGCAGGCCGAGGCCCGCGTGCACCATGTTGGTGATGTAGCGGTTCGGATTGCGCTCATCGAGGCCGACGAAAATCGCGATGGGCGAGTTCACCGCAACGCCGGGCGCTGCGATCAGGCGGATCGTCTCTTCGTGCGTGCGCAGCGCCGCAATCTGCGCCAGCTCGGGCTGTACTGGCGTAAGGCCTGCTGCGTCGATGGCTTCCTGGTTCAGGAAGGAGTTGTAGAAGTCGGCGATCTTCTGTTGGTTGGAACCGGCCGCGCCGCCAGCCAGAGCCACTTCTTCGATGATCGTGCGCGCGTCGCGATCGGCCTTCTCACGCAGGATGTCGAACGTGCCCCAACGGGTGCGGTCTTCCGGGATTTGCGTGTTCGCCATCCACGTGCCGTTGGCGTAGCGGAAGAAATCGTCGCCCGGCTTCACCGTGACATCGCGCGCCGTGAGATCGACGCCCCACGCGCCGATGGCGGCCGGCGCACGCGTCGGTTCCGTTGTCGCCGTTTCCGTGGTCGCGCCGGTGGCGCAGCCGGCCAATAGCGCTACCGACGACGCGCCCATGGCGCGGCGGGTCATTAGCATCATAGTCCACCCTCCGAGTGTTTTATTCCGCGGCTGCCAGCTTGCGGCGGCCTCTGTAGAGGCGTGAGTAGAACCCAAACAGGCCTGTTGTCACGCGTTTGATGTCGATCCCGATCATGTAGAAGGCGGGCGTGAGGATCAAGGTCGCGGGCATGCAGACGAGAACGCCAAAGGCCAGCGACAGCGCCATCGGCTTCAGGAACTGCACGATAGCGGCGTTTTCCAACAGCATCGGCGCCATGCCCACAAATTCGGTGACCGAGGTCAGGAAGATCTGGCGGAAGCGCGAGATGGAAGCTTCGACGATGCCGCGCTCGGCCTTCACGCGCATGACCTGATAGCCGGCTTCCTCGAGAATTTGGGCGCGCTCGCGGTATTCGCTCGCATCCCATTTGAGTTGCTCGGAGCGCCGCGGGTCGATCGGGCCGCGCTCGAAGTTGCTCGCCGCGCCTTCGTTGATCATTTCCTCGTGCACTTCGAGATCGGGCGCGATGGCGATGTATTCGAACACCTGGCCGTTCGGACCCAGCACTTCGTGCACCTCGATAACCTCGCCGTCCTCGTCCAACGCGACCGAATTGCCGGCGCGCTTGAGCCGCAGCGCGAAATAGCCGCGGATCTGGTTGCAGCGATCCACCAGCACGACGTTGTCGTTCACGACCACGCCGATGGCCGCGATCACGCCGAGCCAGGAGAAGAGCGCGAAGCTCACGTTGAAGATGAGGTGTCCCAATGTGGCGCCGACAATCGCGAACGGGATCACTGACAAGATCATGATCGGCTGCGCGTAGGAGCGGAATGTCACCGCGAGCAGGAAGTAGATCGCCGCGAACGCCATCAGCATCAGCGTGCCGAGTTGAGCGAAGAACTCCGCCTGGCCCTCGGCTTCGCCGATGGCGCGACGCGAAACGGTCGAGTAGCGCGCTTCGAAGTCGGGCCAGAACTCGCGGTCGAGCGTGCGCATGATGTCGTTGCGCGCTTCTGCGTTCACCAGATCGGCGGTGACCAGGATCGAGCTCATGCGCTGGCGGCGGTCGAGGCCGGTGACGCCGGGCGCGAACTCCCACGTCGCCAGCGCCGCGAGCGGCACTTCGCGTCCGTCATTGGTGCGAATGCGGAAGGAGCCCAGGCTTTCCAACGTGCGGCGATCGTCACGCGGATAGCGGACGTAGACGCGCACGTCGTCGCCTTCACGCGGCAGGCGCTGCACTTCCTCGCCGAAATACGCTTGGCGAACTTGGCGGGTGAGGTCGCTCAGCGTAACGCCGAGCTGCTCGGCGCCCGGCAATAGCGTGAAGCGAAGTTCTTCGATGGCCGCATCCTGGCTGTCGCGCACCGACGAGACGCCGGAGAATTGCAGCAGCCGCGCTTTCAGCTCTTCGACGGCGGCTTCAAGGTCTTCCTTGTTTTCGCCCATCAGCGCCATGTCGATGGCAGGTGACCCGCCGCCCGACAGTGAGAAGCTGATTTGATCGGCGTCCGGCACTTCGCCAAGGAGTTCTTCGAGACGCTCTGTGATTTGCTTCGAGCGCAGTTCGGGGCGCGTTTCCGGCGGCGTCAGGCCGACATAAGCGCGGATCGATGTGTCGTCGATCGACTGGCTCCAAGACCGCACCACGCCGTGCGAGAGGTGGCCGGTGTTGGGGTCCTCGACAGCGTTGGTCGTCGTTTCCTGTTCGAGTGCGCGGCGGGCGGCGTCGAGCTGTTCGGCCACTTGCTCCATGCGCGAGAACGGCGTCGTCTGCGGCAGCTCGATCGACACCTGCATGAAGTCGCCTTCGACTTCCGGCATGAATGTCTGCTTGATCCGTCCGGTGGCCATCAGGCCGATCGACAGCACGAGAATGCCGAAGAAGATCGCCCAGGTGAGATAGCGTAAGCGCGTGGCGCTGCGCACCAGCGGGCCGTGCAGATTTTGCGCCACCCAGATAACCGAGTGCGCGCACTTTTGCTGCAAGCGCATAAGGCGGCTGCCGATGCCGGTTCCTTGCGGATCGGGCTTCTTCACGTGCGCCAAGTGCGCCGGCAGAATGATGAGCGACTCGATCAGCGAGAAGACGAGCGTCGACATAACGACGATCGAGATCGCGCGGGTGAATTGCTGCACGTCGCCTTCAAGCAGCGCCATCGGGCTGAACGCGATCATGGTGACGAACACCGACGCCACCAATGGCTTCAACACCATTTGCGTGGCGAGGATGGAGGCGTCCGCCCCGGTGTGACCTCGCTCCGCCCTCTCGTAGATCGACTCTCCGACGATAATCGCGTCGTCGACCATAATCCCCAGCACCAACAGGAAGCCGAAGACGCTCATGAAATTGAGCGACACGCCCATATAGGGCAGGATGAAGAACGAGCCGGCGAAGGCGGTCATCACGCCCAATGTCGCCCAGAAGGCGACGGTCGGGTGCAACGTCAGCAGCAGCAGCACGAAGATGAGGAAGAAGCCCTGCGCGGCGTTGGAGAAAAGAATGCCGAGCAGCGCGTTATAGTCTTCGCTCTCATTGTAGATGGTGGTGATGGTGACGCCCGAGGGCAGTTCGGCGCGCATCTCTTCGAGCGCTTCCTGAACCGCTTTGTTCGTATCCCAGATATTGAAGCGGTCGGCGGTCTGCACCGACACGATCGCCGACGGTTCGCCATTCATGCGCGAATAAAGGTTCACGTCCTGGAAGCCGTCATTGACGGTGGCCACGTCGCCAACCCGCACCGTGCCGCCATCGGCGGTCTGGCGGATGATGATGTTCTCGAAATCGATCTGCGTGTCGGCGAGATTGCGCGCTTGTAGCTGGAAATTGCCGTCCGCGGTGCGGACGGCGCCGGCGCCGGCGTTGAGCGAGTTGGCGCGCACGGCGCGCGCCACTTCGTCGAAGGTCAGGCCCCAGGCTTGCAGCGAAGCCTCGGACACTTCGATCGACACTTCCGGCGTGCGCACGCCGACGACGATGGTGTTCGCGCCTCCCGGCAGCAGCGAGAGACGATCGCGCAGGCGCTCGGCGGTGTCGCGCAGCGCGCGCTCCTCAACGGCACCATGGACGCCGAGAATGATCGACCAGTTGCGGCCGACTTCGCGCGCCACCTGGATCGGCTCCATGCCCTGCGGCAAGCCGGAGATGGATTCCACGCGCGAGCGGACTTCTTCGGTCATCGCATCGACATCGACGCCTGGGTCGATGGCGATGCGCACCCAGCCGAAGCCTTCGCCAGCGCGCGAGCGCACCCAGTTGACGTTGTCGAGATCGGCGGTCGCTTCCTCGATACGGATGACGACCTGCTGCTCCATGTCTTCCGGGCTCGCGCCCGGCCACACGGCTTGAATGAAGACGCCGTCGCCACGGCCGGCCGGCCAGAATTCCTTCTCCATGCGATTGAAGGAGAGGACGCCCGCGACGACGCAGAACAGCATCAGCAGGTTGCCGGCGACGGGGTTGCGCCCCCACCAAGCGACGAGGCCCTTTAGCATAGGTCCGTTCCTTCTAGCCGCTCCCGCATAGGGAGGGCGCAGCGACGCGAACTAAAGTCCGCGTCTCGCATCACTCACGAATATCCAGTTCCTGCGCCGCCGGCGCGGCCGGCGCTTCGCCGGCGCGATCGATCGGCGTCACCGCCATGCCTTGGCGCGGCGAGGTCAACACCGAAACGACGACCCGCTCGCCATCCGCGACGCCTTCCCGGAAGAGCACTTCATCTGCCGTCGTTTGCGCTGGGCGCACTTGGCGGACATCGATCGTGTTCTCGGCGGTCACGACGTAGACGAACTCATTGCGCTTCAGCGCGCTGCGCGGGGCGGCGACCAATGTTTCACGGCTTGAGCCTTCGAGGCGCGCGGCCACGAACATGCCCGGCGCCAGCGGCGCGGCGTGGCGCGCGTTGAATGGGTCGCGCACTTCGACGACGCCGTACACGAGACGCGTGCGCGCGTCGACCGACGCTTCCGTTCGCACAAGCCGGCCTTCCCAAGTGCGAATGCGCCCGCCGGTGACGTTGGTGACGTGCGCGACCGGGCCGGGATTGGCGCCGGTGGCGGTGAAGCCGACAGGAATGCGCATGGCGGCGAGATCGGCGTCGGTCAGCGGCACGCGAATTTCCATCGCGTCGGTCGCGAACATGACGCCCACCGGCGAGCCGGGGCCGACATAATCGCCGACATTGACGCGCCGTTCGCGCATGCGGCCCGTGAATGGCGCGCGGATCGAGGCGCGGTCGAGATCGAGTTCGGCCGAACGCAGTGCGGCTTCGGCGGCGGCGAGTGCGGCGCGCGCTTGCGCTAGCTGCGGCTCGCGCACGGCGAGCGGCGGCGGGTCGCCACGGCCAAGGGCTTGCCAATCTTGGCGCGCCAGTTCGCCTTCGGCGGTCTCGCGCGCGAGCGCTTCTTCCGATTGCGCCACTTGTGCGCGCGCACGCACGACGGCGAGGCGGTAGTCGGCGTCATCGATGCGGGCGAGCACTTCGCCTTGGCGGAAGGCGCCGCCATCGACGAACGCGGGGCTCGCCCAAACGATGCGTCCGGCGACTTGCGCGGCCAGCGTGGCTTCAACACGCGGACGCGCCTCGCCTTGGACATTGATTGAAATGGTTGTTGGGCGCGAATGCGCGACCGCGAACTGCACGGCCGGCGCATGCGGCGCCTCGCCCTTTTCTTCGGGCTTCGGCGCAGTGGCGATCATCACCACGATCAACAGAACCACAAGGCCGAGCACCACGATCGGCGCGGCGAAAATGGCTAGACGGCGCACCGTGGCCCAAAATCCACGCGGTTTTTCGGTCTCGCTGGCGGTTTGCGTCATCATATCGAGATCCATCTTGTTCATGGCGTGGGTTCCCGGTCTTCGTCGATCCCGCCTGTGCGGGCGCCGCCGCCGAGGGCGACGTGATAGGTGATGCGGTTGGCGACGCGATCGGCGCGGGCGGCGATCAGGCCGCGCTCAGCGTCGATGCGGCGCGTGTAAGCGTCTATCAGTTCGAACAGGGTGGCGACGCCGCGCGAGTATTCGCGCTCGGCCAGCTCTTGCGCTTCGCGCGCTTCGTTGGCGGCGATTTCGAACTCGCGTTCCCGTACGGCCAAGCTCTGGTCGGCGCTGATCGCGCCTTCCACTTCGCTCCAGGCCGCGATTGTGGTGCGCACATAATCCGCAGCCGCGGCGCGGCGGTCGGCGACGGTGGCGCGTGATTCAGCCAGCAGCGCGCCACCATTGAAGATCGGCATGGTAAGCCCGGCGACGAGGTTGGACACCATGTTGGTGCTGTCATCGATGTCGTTGATGCCTTCACCGCTATTGCCGGCGGAGGCGCGCAGAGTCAGGCGCGGCAGCAGCGCTGCGCGCGCTTCGTGAATGCGGAAACCCGCGGCGCGCATGCGGCTCTCCGCGGCAAGCACGTCGGGGCGGCGCTCTAACAGGTCAGCCGGCGCGCCGGCGGCGGCAAGTTCGGCCAATGCCGGCAGTGCGCCTTCGGCGCGCAGCACGCCATCCGGATAGCGCCCCATCAATTCCTGCAATCGCCGCGAGGCGACCAGCAATTGGTCGGCGGCCTGTGCTTCGCCAGCGCGGGCCGACGCCACTTGGCTGCGCGCGGTGCGTAAGGCGAGCGACGTGGCGATGCCCGCGTCGTAGCGGCGCTGGGTGAGATCGAGCGCGCGTTCGCGCGTTTGCAAGTCCTCGCGCGCCAGCGCCAGCAATTGTTGCGCCTCGACGAGCGACACCCACGCAGTTGCGGTTTGGCCGCTCACGGACAGGCGCGCGCCGTTGAGATCTTCCTCGGCGGCGTCAGCGGTGAGATCGGAGGCGAGCGTGCGTGCGGTGAGGCGGCCCCAGAGATCGATTTCCCACGTCGCCACGACGCTCGACGTCATGAATTCGGTGCGCAGCCGCTCGTTGTTCGGATCGATGTCGTTGACGTCAGGCGTCTCCGTGCGCGTGCCGTCGACACCAATGTTGAGCGTGGGCAGTAGATTGCCGCCGAGGGCGCCGCGAGCGCGCCAGCGCGCGGCTCGATAGCGCGCCTCCACAATTTGCAGATCGGGGCTGCCGGCGAGCGCCTCGCGCGCGAGCGTCGACATTTCCGTGGAATTGAGATCGTCGAGCCATGTTGCCGCTGGGGAAGCCGCGAGTTCGGCAGCGCGCTCCGCGCCGATGGCGTCGGCGGCGACATAGGCGTCGGGCTCAGGCGGCAGGTTACGCCCGGCGCACGAGCCGGCGACGGCCGCCAGTCCCAGGCCGATGAGTAAGCGCACCCCGTTGTTCATGTTCCCTCGCACCAGCAGCCATGAGCCCATCCTTCTCGAAAGTCAACAAATGTGTATTGAAAATCGATAAGGTTTGTTGGGGCTGACCCGGCTGAGACACCCTCATGTCAGCCCTTTGATGCCGGTTGATTGCAGTTTGGATGCGCCCCGCCAGCACACGCGACGAACCGACATGTTTCTGCGGCGAATGACCTCCGATGTTCAAATGACGTTTGAAAGGCGCCGACTCCGACAAAGCGCGCCTTGCGCTCGCAGGCAGGCTCGGCCTAACGCAGGCGCAAGATGGCTCTCCGCCCCATGGCAATGCGCCGGCAGCTTGACCGGGCGCCCGCGTTGGCGTGGGCCGCCGGCGCCTTGGCGGGCCTGGCGGCGCTGGCTGCCTTCACCATCGATCCCGGCGCAACGCTGCTGATGGTGGCTTCCGCAGCCGCCTGTTTCTGGGCTGCCCGCGAGGCCCGCCGCTTTGTGATCGCGCCCCGCGACGATGAGATCGAACTTGTGGGCCTGGCCGAGTTGGCGCCGCTCCTGGAAGCCATGCCGGACCCGGCGCTGCTAATCGACGCCGAGAGCCGCATCGTGAGTTCCAACGCCGCCGCCCGCCGGCGCATGCATTTCGAAGCGCGCGGGCAATTTCTTACATCGATCTTGCGCCACCCCGATGTGCTTGAGGCGGTCCAGTCGGCGGTTCGCGACGGGGCCACGCGCGCGGTGGAGTACGAGTCGCCCACCGAGGCCGAACGCTACACGCGCTGCTACGTGGCGCCGGTGACCTGGGGCGCGGATCGCGCGGCAATGCTGGTTTTTCACGACCAAACCGCGCGCATCAGCACCGAGCGCATGCGCGCCGATTTTCTGGCCAACGCGAGCCACGAATTGCGCACGCCGCTCGCCTCGCTGACACTGCTGATTGAGACGATTGCAGGCCCCGCACGCGACAACATCGCCGACCGCGACCGCTTCCTCGCCATGATGCAGGTGCAGGCTGATCGCATGCGCCGGCTCATCGACGATCTGCTGTCGCTTTCGCGCATTGAGCTGGATGAGCACGTGCCGCCGTCCGACCGCGCCGATCTCGCCGATGTCGCAGCCGAGGTGATCGATTCAGCCGGCACGCTGGCTGAGGAGCGAGGCGTCGCGATCAAGCTCAAACGGCCGCCCGAGGGCGTGAAGGTTGTGGGCGAGCGTTTCCAACTGGCGCAAGTGGTCCAGAACCTGATCGACAACGCCACCAAATATACCCCGAAAGGCGGCGTGGTGACCGTCGAAGTGGGCGCCGGCGGCGATCGCGACGAAACCGCGGCCGCCGGCCGCCGCTGGGAAGAGGCCGGGAGGGTGGCCTTGTTGACCCCGGCTTCGGCGGCCAATCGATCCTACGCGTTCGTCAGGGTCGAGGACGCCGGCCCCGGCATCGGCCGCCGCTTCCTGCCGCGCTTGGGAGAGCGGTTTTTCCGCGTCGAGCGCGAATTGGGCGATGAGCGGGGCGGCACTGGGCTTGGGTTGGCCATCGTCAAACACATCGTGAATCGCCATCGCGGGGGCCTCATGGTCGAGAGCCAGCCCGGGCGCGGAACCGCCTTTGTGGCCTATGTGGAATTGGCGGAAGAGGATTGATGCGGCGCATGGTCCTTTTCACATCACTGTCACAGAACTCTCCTAGGAGACGGGCGCGTTGGGACTGGGTGAGCTGCGGACCTGAAAAGGCGCCGCCAAGGGGTCGAGTATGGAATTTTCTTCGACCGGCGCGGATCGTGGCGGCCAGGGTGTGCCGATGAGCGCGCCTGTGGTGCGCGCTGGCGCGGGCGTGCTGACCGGCGCGCCGACCAAGGTTGCTGCGCGCGACGTCAACGTCTTCTACGGCGAAAAGCAGGCGCTGTTCGACGTCTCGCTCGACATCCCGGATCGCGCGGTCACGGCCTTCATCGGCCCGTCGGGCTGCGGCAAGACCACGTTCCTGCGCTGCATCAACCGCATGAACGACACGATCGAAGGCTGCCGCGTCGTCGGCTCGCTGCAGATCGAGGGCAAGGACGCCTACGCGAAGAACGTCGACCCGGTGGTGCTGCGCACCCGCGTCGGCATGGTGTTCCAGAAGCCGAACCCGTTCCCGAAATCGATCTACGACAACGTCGCTTACGGCCCGCGCATTCACGGCATGGCCAAGAGCAAGTCGGACATGGACGAGATCGTCGAAAAGTCGCTGAAGCGCGCTGGCCTTTGGGAAGAGGTGAAGGACCGCCTCAACCAATCCGGCACGGGACTGTCCGGCGGTCAGCAGCAACGCCTCGTCATCGCCCGCACGGTCGCGGTCAATCCGGACATCATCTTGATGGATGAGCCGTGCTCGGCGCTTGACCCGATCGCCACCGCCAAGATCGAAGAACTGATCGACGAGATGCGTGAGAACTACACCATCATCATCGTCACTCACTCGATGGCGCAGGCGGCGCGGGTGTCGCAAAAGACCGCGTTCTTCCACCTCGGCAAACTGGTGGAGACTGGCCCGACCGAGGAGATATTCACGAACCCTCGCGACTCACGCACGCAGGACTATATTACTGGCCGGTTCGGCTGATCGTCATGGCCGCGCCGAAACGAAACAAGGGCGCGGCCGCACCCGCGCTCGCCCGTCGAGTGAAAACGAGCATGGCTGAGCATACCGTCAAAGCATTTACCGAAGAGCTCGACGCGCTGACCCAAGAGGTCGCGCGCATGGGCGGTCTGGCGGAAACGGCCGTGAACGATTCACTCGCCGCCGTCGCCCGCCGCGACACCGAATTGGCGCAGGCGGTAATGCAACGCGACGCCAAGATCGACGCCGCCCAGCGCGAGGTCGAACGCCGCGCCATCAAATTGTTCGCGCTGCGTCAGCCGATGGCGAGCGATCTGCGCGTTGTGCTGACGGCGTGGCGCATCGCCGGCGAGTTGGAGCGGGTTGGCGATCTCGCCAAGAACATCGCCAAGCGCGCGCTGATCCTGAACCAGGCCGAGCCGATCCAACTGACGCGCAGCATCGAACGCATGGGCAAGATGTCGGCGCAGCACCTGAAGCAAGTGCTGGACGCCTACGCCAACAAGGACGTGCAAGGCGCAGTCAGCGTGTGGCATTCGGACGACAATATCGACGCCCACTACAATTCGCTGTTCCGCGAATTGCTCACCTACATGATCGAGGATCCGCGTACGATCAGCTCGTGCGCGCACCTGCTCTTCATCGCCAAGAATCTCGAACGGATCGGCGACCATGGCACCAACATTGCCGAGTACATACATTTCCTGGTCACCGGGGAGGAGATCGCGACGCAACGGCCGCGGGCCGAGGCTTCCGACTAGAGGCGATCATGGCCAAACCGCTCCACGTCCTGGTGGTCGAAGACGAGGCGGCGCTCGCCGACCTATTGAAATACAATCTCGAGAAGGAAGGCTATCGCGTCAGCCTCGCCAATGACGGCGAGGAAGCGCTGGTGGTGGCCGATGAGGTCAATCCCGACCTCGTTGTGCTTGATTGGATGCTGCCCAAGGCGCCCGGCATCGAAGTGTGCCGCCGTTTGCGCGCGCGCCAGGATACCCGCAACACGCCGATCGTGATGCTAACGGCGCGCACAGAGGAGAGCGACCGTATCCGCGGGCTCGATGTCGGCGCCGACGACTACGTCACCAAGCCGTTTTCGATGAACGAGCTTCTGGCGCGTTTGCGCGCCGTCATGCGCCGCATTCGGCCGGGCCTAGCCGAAGACAAAGTCGTGTGTGGAGACATCGAGATCGATCGCGCCGCCCACCGCGTAAAGCGCGGCGAGCGCGACGTGCACCTAGGCCCCACCGAATTCCGCATCCTCGACCATCTGATGCAGCATCCCGGCCGCGTTTTCAGCCGCGAGCAATTGCTCGACGCTGTTTGGGGCTCGGATGTGTACGTTGAGGCGCGCACGGTGGACGTCCATATCGGGCGCTTGCGCAAGGCGCTCATGGTCGGCAGCGAGACGGACCCGATCCGCACCGTCCGCAGCGCCGGCTACGCGATCGACGTCGCGGCCGCCTAAGATCACGCACCTACGCTCGCAGGCTCGATCAGATAGGTGCGCGCGCAGAACTGGCATTTCGCGTGGAGCAGGCCGTCTGGCTCGACGAGTTCGCGCAGCTCTTCGCGCGGAAACTGCCTCATCACGCCAACCAGTCGGTCCTCGTTGCATGAGCATCGGTCGGCGAGCGGCGTTGCCGCGTCCATGCGCACGCCTTCTTCGTGGAAGAGGCGATAGAGCAGGCGGTCGGCGCTGAGCGCGGGGTCGAGCACCTCTTCGTCCTTCAAAGTGGCGAACAAGATGCGCGCGCGGTTCCAATCTTCATGCGTGTCGCCACGCGCGGCGTCGCTGGCGACACGCTGCATCAGCACGCCGCCGCCGCGCCATGTCGGCGGCGCATCGGCGGTGGTGACCTCGCCGATAGCAAGGTGAATGGCTGTGTCCGTTTGTTCGCTGACGCGGAAATAGTTCTCAGCGCACGCGGCAAGCGTTGTGCCCTGCAGAGGCGCGATGCCTTGATAGGGCGTCATGCCTTCCTGTTCGAGCGTCAGCACGATGTTGCCGGCGCCGAGCAGGTCGGCAGGGCGCATGCGATGGGCGCCGGCGAGCCGCTCATGCGCGCCTTCCGCCAGCCGCGCATAGCCGCGCAGGCCGCCATTGCTGTGCTCGGCGACAAGCAGCGGGACAAGCCCTTCGCCCTGCGCCTGCACGACGAGGCGACCCTCGGCCTTTAGCAGCGAGCCAATCAAGGCCGCCAGCGCGAGCGCCTCGCCGAGCAGCATTGCGACGGGGCGCGGATAATCGTGCCGGCGCAGAATGGGATCGAAAGCCAGCGGCCCGGCGCGCACGATGCGCCCACGCACCGGCGCGTTGTCCATGCTGAAAGGGGCGACGAAGTCGTCGGGCGGGGAGGCGGTCATGTGAGCGCGAGACATGGCGGTACTGAGGCTGTTGGGCAAGCCTCGGCATTGGCCCTAGAGCTTACCGAAGCACCACATCAGCACGGCCTTTTGCGCGTGGATGCGGTTTTCGGCTTCGTCCCACACCGCCGATTGCGGGCCGTCGATGACGGCGTCGGTGACTTCCTCGCCGCGATGGGCGGGCAGGCAGTGCAGGAACACCGCGCCTGTGGCGGCGCGTTGCAGCATGTCTTCGTCGACGGCGTAAGGCGGAAAGGCGGCGAGGCGCGCGTCCTTGTCGGTGTCGCCCATCGAGACCCAGGTGTCGGTGACGACGACATCGGCGCCATCGACGGCTTTCTTCGCATCCGTGCCGACTTCAACGTCGGCGCCGGCGGCTTTTGCCGCCGCGACTTCCTGCGCGCGCGCGGCGTAGGCCGCGGGCGTGGCGATGCGCAGCTTGAAATCGAGCTTTTCGGCGGCGTGGATGAACGACGTGCAGACATTGTTGCCATCGCCCAGCCAAGCGATGGTCTTGCCGCTCACATCGCCCAGCCATTCCTCGATCGTCATGATGTCGGCGATGATCTGGCAGGGATGCGAGAGGTCGGTCAGCCCGTTGATCACCGGCACGTCGCTGGCTTCGGCGAAATCGAGCACATCCTGGTGGTTGTTGGCGCGGATCATCACCGCATCGACCATGCGCGAGAGCACGCGCGCGGTGTCCTGCACGGTTTCGCCGCGGCCAAGCTGTGTGTCGTTGGCGTTCAAGACGATGCTCTGGCCGCCGAGCTGCAGCATGCCGATCTCGAACGAGACGCGCGTGCGCGTCGAGTTCTTCTGGAAGATCATCGCCAGCGCGTGGCCTTCGAGCGGCGCGTCTTCGTCCGGCGCCGCTTTCGGCCAACCCGCGCGCGCGGCCTTGCGCGCATGCGCTTCATCAACGATCGCGCGAACCTCGTCTTTAGAGAGCGCGGCGATGTCGAGGAAGTGCCGCGGGCGATCGTCGCTCACGCGCCGGCCTGCGCGATCTGCGCGGCTAGCACCGCATCGATCGCGTCCACCGCCTGGCTGATCTGCGCTTCGTCGATGACGAGCGGCGGCGCCAGGCGCAGCACGTTGTCGCCGGCAACGCCAACCAGCACTTTGCGATCACGCAGCGCGCCCTGAATTGGCTTGGGATCGACCTTGAGTTTCAAGCCGCGCAGCAAGCCCTTGCCGCGCACTTCGACGACCAGATCGGGATGGCGATCCTTCACGCCTTCGAGCGCTTGACCGAGATGATTGGCGATGGCGTTGACACGTTCGAGGAAGGCTGGCTTCGAGAGTTCGTCATAGACCGCGTTGCCGACAGCCATCGCCAGAGGATTGCCGCCGAACGTGGTGCCGTGCACGCCTTTGACCATGCCCTTAGCTGCTTCCTTGGTGGCCATGAACGCGCCCATCGGGAAGCCGCCGCCGACGCCTTTGGCAACCGCCATGATGTCGGGCGTAACACCCGTCCATTCGTGCGCCCACATTTTGCCGGTGCGACCGGCGCCCGATTGCACTTCGTCGAAGATGATCAGGAAGCCATGCTTGTCGGCAAGCTCACGCAGACCGCGCAGGAATTCCGGCGTCGCCGCGCGCACGCCGCCTTCGCCTTGCACCGGTTCGATGATCACGGCGGCGGTCGTCGGTCCGACGAGTTTCTTCACAGCGTCGAGATCGCCGAACGGCGCCTGGATGAAGCCGGGCAAGCGCGGGCCGAAGCCTTCGAGATAGCTCGGATTGCCGCTGGCGTTGATCGCGGCGTAGGAGCGGCCGTGGAATGAGCCTTGGAAGCCGACGATGTCGATCTTCTCGGCGTTGCCGTTGGCGGTGTGATACTTGCGCGCCGTCTTCAGCGCGCCTTCGATCGCCTCGGTGCCGGAGTTGGTGAAGAACACGACGTCAGCGAAGCTGTCGCGCGTATACTTGCCGGCGAGTTCTTCCTGGCCCTTCACCTTGAACATGTTCGAGGTGTGCCAGAGCTTGCCGGCTTGCTCGCTCAGCGCCTTCACCAGGAAGGGCGGCGCGTGGCCGAATGCGTTCACCGCGATACCGGCGATGCAGTCGAGGTACTTGTCGCCCTTTTCGTCCCAGATCCAGCAGCCCTCGCCGCGCACGAACACCTGGTCCGGCGGCGAATAGACGGGGAGGATGTGGCTTTCTGCGGCGCTCATTACTTGGGCTCTCAGGGATTTTGGGAAGGCGCGGTTCTGAGGCCGCGCGCTTGCAAGGTCAAGCCGAGCGTATCATCACCTTTGTATGAGACGAGACCATTCCCTGCCGCGCGGCGAACTGCATCGGCTGCGTCATCAATCTGTTGTGCTGCAAGGCAATTCCCTGGGCGATCCGACCGAGCGCGAGCTGCATGTCTGGACCCCGCCGGGCTGGAGCGCGTCCGAGCGGCTGCCGCTTTTGGTCGATCTGACCGGCTATTGGGGCGCGGGGCCGAACCACACCAATTGGAAGCCGGGCGGCGAAAACGTGCCCGAGCGGCTCGATCGCCTCGTCGCTGAAGGCATGGCGCGCGCGGTGGTGGCGTTTCCCGATTGCTTCACCAAGCTCTACGGCAACCAGTATCTCAACAGCGCCGGCTCCGGCCGCTATGGCGATTATGTGTGCGACGAGATCGTGCCGTTCGTGGAAGAGCGGTTCGCCTGCGGCGGCGCCGGCCGGCGCGGCGTGTTCGGCAAATCGTCGGGCGGCTACGGCGCGGCGTGGCACGGCATGAACCGCAGCGACGTGTGGAGCGCCATCTCCATCAATAGCGGCGACATGGGCTTCGATGCGCTCTTCATCCCGACTTTGTACGATGACGCCGATGCGCTGCGGCCGTTCGAGTATTCGATCGAGAAGTGGGTGCGCCATGTCGAGGCCAAGCCGAAGCTCAAGGACAAGGATCGCATGATCCTGATGGATTTGGGCCAAGCCGCTTTCTACGACCCCGATCCTTCGCAATTCCGCAACATGCGCTTGCCGATGAACCCGCGCACAGGGGAACTCATTCCCGAGCGCTGGAACAATTGGATGAAGCACGATCCGGTGGTGATGTTCGATACGCTGGGCGAGAATCTGCGCGGGCTGAAATTGCTCTACATGGATTGCGGCTGGTCCGATCAGTTCCGCATCCATTTCGGCATGCGCAGATTTGCGGCGAAACTGAAAGCCGCCGGCATAGCGCGCACGTACGAGGAATACGACGACGATCACACCGATGTGGACTATCGCATGGATGTGTTTCTGCCGCTGTTGGCGAAGGCGTTGAGTTAGCGAAGGGGCCTTATCGTTTTTCTCCGTCATTCCGGACGCGCGGAGCGCGATCCGGAACCCAGGGCAACCAACACGTCGTTTGCCCCTGGGTTCCGGGTTCATCGCTGCGCGATGCCCCGGAATGACGGAGTTGCTTGAGGCATGTCGCAAACTCTCAACGCTAACTCCGCAACCGATACCCGCTCTTGATCATTGCCCAGCAGCCGAAGCTCAGCGCCAGCGCCAGTGCGAGCGATACGAGCGCGCCGGTGAGCAGCGGCGCGTCGGCGTGGCCGATGAAGCCGTAGCGGAAGCCATCGATCAGCGAGAACACCGGATTGTAGTGCGAGATGGTGCGCGCGGGCTCGGGCAGGATCGAGGTTGAATAGAAGGTGCCAGACAAAAACGTCAGCGGCACGACGATGAAGTTGGTCACCGCGGCGATGTGGTCGAACTTGTCGGCCCAGATGCCGCCCATCAAACCAATCGCGCCGAAGATGATCGATGCAAGCACCGCGTAATAGATCGCGATGAGCGGATGCGCGGGGATGACGTTGGCCAGCCAGCAGATCGCGATCATGCTGGCGAGGCCGACGAGAATGCCGCGCGCGGCGGCGCCCAGAATGAACGCGATAGTGAGTTCAAGCGCCGAGAGCGGCGGCATCAGGAAGTCGACGGCGTTGCCCTGCACCTTGGCGATCACGATCGACGACGACGAATTCTGAAACGCGTTCGACAGGATCGACATCATCACCAGGCCCGCCGCCAAGCCGTCAGCGTAAGCGCGGCCGGTGCCCGGCCAGTCGCCGCCGCGCACCAGGCTGAACACCAGCATGAACAGCAGCGTCTGGATGAGCGGCGCGAAAACAGTCTGCGCGCCCACCTTGAGGAAGCGCTGGATTTCTCTTTGAACCAGGGTTTGCAGCCCGAGCCAGTTCACCGGCCCATACCGGCGAGAGGCGATTGGTATTGCAGTCACGCGCGTGTCCATATCGGGAACAGCCTCTTTCACGAATCCTTAACAGTTCTAAGCGCCCGTTAACCAGGAGGCGTCCGCTAAACGACCGTCAGAGCGACAAATATTTGTTCCGGCGGCGGTGGACACCATGTGGAGAACGTGTTGGTGAGTCGCTGTAGGCATGGGGATAAAAACACACGATTTGGTATATCCCCACATCTTACAGTCCCATTAGTTGACCTACCTCTCCAGAAAGGGGAGGGTGGCTCATCCCCGTCAGAAATGGGCGGGGCCATGGGCAAAGGGGCTTGAACATGGGTTGGACTGAAGAGCGCGTCGCGCTCCTGCGTAAGCTGTGGGCTGAGGGCCTTTCGGCAAGCCAAATCGCAAAACAATTAGGGCAAGTGACCCGCAACGCGGTCATCGGCAAAGTCCATCGTCTGGGCTTGGCCGGTCGCGCGACGCCATCACGCCCGGCCAAGCGGCCGGTGCGGACGGCGCGTCCGCGGGTCATCGGCCCGTCGGCGCCGCGCCTGCGGCTGCCGTCGAGCACCCCGCTTGTGGTGGTGCCGGAGCTCGAGCCGCTGACGCTCGAGGACGGCAAAACCGCTTCGGTGCTGACGCTCAATGAGAGCATGTGCAAATACCCGATTGGCGATCCAAACGACGCGGCCTTCGCGTTCTGCGGCCGTGGCGCTGCGGGCAATGGCCCGTACTGCCGCGATCACGCGCAGCTCGCCTATCAGCCGAGCCAAGCCAAGAAGCGTCGCGCCGCCGGTCAACCGGACGAACTGCGTCGCCTCCTGCGGGCAATGTAGAGAGTATCCCTGCAACTTGAACGCCGCGGCGATCGGGCCGCGGCGTTTTTGTGTGAGTTGTGCCGCGCCGCCGAGCGCGTCGGTGGCGGATTATTTCATCGCCCGATCGATCAGCACGGCGAGAAAGAGCGCGGGGCCGCCATGGGCGGTCCAGGCATGCGATGTCCCGCGCTGAATGACGATCTGACCCGGCTTCAAGCGGATTTCGCTGTCATCCAGGATGAGCGACGCTTCGCCTTGCAACAGGCAGATAATGTCGAGCGTGTCGGTCTGGTGCATCGCCGGGTGGCGATCCTGGTCTGTCAGATGATCTTCGGCCCCGAATGCAGCGAAACGCTCGCGCACCATGGCCTTCAGCAGCTCTGGCGGCGCGCCCTCCGGCGTCGGCGGGATCGCGAACCAGCGCACTTTGACGGCGCCGCTCGCGGGCGAGAGCACAGGCTTGGCGTCGCCGCGATCGCTCGTCTCGCGCGGATCGAGCGGTTCGCCTAGCGCTTCGTGCCAAATCTCAAACAGGCCGCCGACATCGGATAGTTCGCCGCCATTGGTCGGCGGCCCATCAACGATGACAAGCGAACGGCCATCTGCGCCGTTGCCAGTGATCACGCGCCGCATAGCGTCGGCGAGCGCGCCCATCAGTTCGCCAACCGCGAGTGATGCGGGCTATCGAGCGCGAACAGCGGCACCGCGATGTCGAATTGGTCGCCGCCGCTCACCGGCTGCATGGAATAGGCGCCCATCATCACGCCGGATGGCGCCGCCAGTGGCGCAGCGCTGGTATAGCGGAAGCTCTGGCCGGGGCCGATCACCGGCTGCTGGCCAATGACGCCTTCGCCGCGAACTTCTTGCGTGAGCCCGTTTTCGTCGGTGATGCGCCAAAAGCGCGAGACCAGCTTCACCGGCTCGGCGCCGCGATTCTCGATCTCGATGGTGTAGGACCAGACAAAGCGGCTTTCGTTCGGCGCGGATTCTTCCGGCAGAAAAAGCGGCTCAACCCGCACCACAAGACCCGATGTTTCTTGCTCGTACATGGCTGCAGCTTAGCGCGGCCCGCGGCGCTGGACAAAGGGCGCGATACCGGCCAGCAACGAGTCCGACCTCCTAACGGGCGAGAGTGGGACTTTTAGGTGACAACCCAACACGGCGTCCTGGCCGATACGGAGCTGAAACGGGCGATCAAGCAAGGCTGGATCGGCGCCGACGCACCGTTTCTGGATGATCAGGTGCAGCCCGCCAGCCTCGATTTGCGGTTGGGAGAAGTCGCCTACCGGCTGCGTGCGAGCTTTCTGCCGGGCGCCGGCGCCAAAGTGCAGGACCGGCTCGACGATGAACTCGTCATGCACAAAATCGATCTCACCGGCGGCGCGGTGCTGGAGACGGGCTGCGTCTATCTCGCGCAAGTGCTGGAGGAGTTCACGCTCCCCGCGCACATGCACGGCGCCGCCAATCCAAAAAGCTCAACCGGCCGCATCGACGTGTTCACGCGGTTGGTCACCGATGGCGCGCAATCCTTCGACTATATTCCGATGGGCTATCATGGCGCCCTGTGGGCCGAGATCAGTCCGTGCACGTTCTCGGTGCTTGTGCGCACCGGCTCGCGCCTGAGCCAAGCGCGGCTGCGGCGCGGCCCGCCACATCCCAAGCGGGAGATCGATTTCACCATGGATCTGTCGCTGGACGGGCCTGTCGGCTTTCGCGCCAAGCGTCACTCGGGGGTGATCGATGTCGATCGCATCGGCCAGTACGATCCGCGCGATTTTTGGGAGCCGCTCGACGCGCGGCGCGGGCGCGTTGTGCTCGACCCAGGGCAGTTCTACATTTTTGCGTCGAAGGAAAACGTCGTGATCCCCGCCGACGAGGCGGCGGAGATGGCGCCGATCCGGCCCGAGCTCGGCGAGTTTCGCGCTCACTATGCCGGCTTCTTCGATCCCGGCTTCGGCGTTGCGCCGCATCAGGGGCGGGCGGTGTTGGAGGTGCGCTCACGCGACGTGCCGTTCATCGTCGAGGACGGCCAACCGGTCGGCAAGCTCGTGTTTGAGCCTATGTCGGGGCCGGTGGAGCGGCTCTATGGTGAAACCGGTTCAAACTATCAGGGCCAGGGACTTAAGCTCTCGAAGCATTTCGCGCCGTGGCGCTAGGGGGAGAGGCATGATCCGGACGATCGGTGCGGCGCTGTTGGCGCTTACTGTTTTGGGCGGGTGCGTGACCGCAAACGCCCAAAGCGCTGCTGACAATGCCTATGCCGGTCAGGGGCCAGCACTCTTCGTGGCGCGAGACGCCGATTCCACCCTGTATCTCTATAGCACCATCCACATCCGCAAGCCGAACACGGTGTGGGCCGGGCCGAACGCCCAAGCTGGATTGGCCGAAGCGAGCGAGATCTGGACCGAATTGTTGATGTCGCCCGAGGCTGAGGCGAATGGTCAGCGCATCGCGCTGCAACTCGCCATGGCGCCGGCTGATCGTCCGCTGTCGAGCCGATTGAGCGCCGAAGACTATGCACGGCTCGAAGCGTTGTGCGCGCAGCTGGGTTTTCCCGTCGCTGTGATGAATGCATGGGAGCCGTGGTTCGCGGCGGTGACGCTCTCAGTGCTGCCAGCGATGCGCGCCGGCTACGATCCAATGTCTGGCGTCGATCGCCAAGTCGATCGCTTCGGCGATGAGCATGGCAAGACCATGCGTGCGTTTGAAACAATGGAGCAGCAGCTCGGCTTCCTTTCCGGCTTCAGCGATGAGGTCGAGGTGCAGTGGCTGGTCGAGAGTATCATGTATGCAGAGATGGGCGTCGCTTATCTCGACGCCATGTCGCTCGCCTGGGAGAGCGGCGACATAGCGATGTTGGAGGAGCTTGTGGTTGACACGATGCGCGAGCAATCGCCGGACGTGTACAACGTGCTTCTGGTGCAGCGAAACAATGCCTGGATGCCGATGCTGATGACCGAGCTTGAGGGCTCCGGCGTCGACTTCGTCGCCGTCGGCGCCGGACACTTGCTCGGGCCGGACGGGTTGGTGGCGCAATTGCGCGCGCGCGGCGTCACGGTTGAGCGGGTGGCGCCATGAGATCGGCCATCTTCGCGCTGGCGGCGGCGCTCATCTGCACGGCCGCCTCGGCGCAGTCGCCACGGGGTCTGACGCCCACGCCGCAGATTTCACCGGCGCTGTTTGTCGTGCGCGACCACGATTCCACGCTCTATTTGTTCGGCACTGTACACGCGCTGCCCGAGGGCACGCCATGGTCGAGCCCCGATGTGATCAGCGCGCTCAACTCGGCGGAAGAAGTTTGGACCGAGAGCAATTTCTACGATGAAGCGCTGATCCAGCAATATTCGGCCGACTTCACAGCCGCGGTGGCGATCCCAGCGGAGACGTCGCTGATGAGTCAGCTGACGCCCGGGCAGCAAACGCGCCTGCTGCTCCTTGCCAAGATGCTCGGCATGACCCGCCGCGACCTCGATCGCCTGGAGCCATGGGCCGCCGGCTTGATGCTGATGGGGCTCAATCCTGATGGGGTCACGGCGGCGGCGGGCGTCGACCAGCAAGTCATCAATCTGGCGACGTCGGCGGGTCAGCGCCGCTCATGGCTTGAGGACGCCAGCATCGCCGAGATGCGCGCGCTCTCGCCGCAGGTGCAGATAGAGTTCCTGGCCTGGGTCATCGAGGAGCCGCCGCAAACCCCAACCGGCGACGATCTCTGGTCGCGTGGCGATCTCGAAGGTTTGTTCGACGCCGAGATCGCCCCGATGCGCGAAAAATATCCCGCGCTCTACAATTGGATCTTGGTCGAACGAAACACCGCCTGGATGGACAAGCTTGTCGCCGAAATGAACGGCGCCGGCGTGGATTTCGTCGCCGTCGGGTCGGCGCACCTGGCGGGTCCCGACAGCCTAAACGCGATGTTCGCCGCGCGGGGCTACACTGTGGAGCGCGTTGGTGGAGCTGCGGCTAGCGCGCACGCTAACTGAGCGCCAGTTCACGCACGCGGGCCAGCACACGCCGGTCGTAGTCGTCGGCCAGCGCATTCAGGGCGCTGGCGCAATCGCCGGTAAAGGCCGGGCCGTGCATCAGCGCGAGCGTGCGCGGCTTGAGTTCCGCCAGGCTCCGCAATGTCGCGCCCATGCCGGGATTGAGCGCCGAATAGCCGGCGATGTCCTCGCTGGCGATCGCCGCGCCGACGATGTCGCTCTCGGTGGCGGCGGCGCAATCCCCATACTGCGTGAACAGGTCGCCGCACAGTAGCGTGCCGGACGTCTCTTCGAACATCAGTCCTGCTTCCCAGCCATGCGGGACGTGCGGCGTATCGAGATAGCGCGCGCGTTTGCCGCCGAGCTCAAGCACGTCGCCATGCGCAAGCGCGCGCGGCGCGCGATTAGCTTGATCCATGAGTGAAACGCCGACGCCGGTCATGCCATGCGCGATCTCAGCGTGAGGCGCCAGCGCCAGCCATTCGTTCATCGCGCCACACTCATCTGCCTCATAATGGCCGAAGCTGATCCAGCGCAGGTCTTCCGGCGCGATCAGTTTCGCGACGGCTTCGCGCACAAGTGGAAAGAGTGCGCGCATGCCCGTGTGAAACAACAATGGCTCATCGCCGCGGATCAGAAATTGGTTGAAGGCAAGGCCGGTGGGCGGCACTTCGCGGATGAAGGTCGAGAGCCGAAAGACGTTGGCCGAGATTTCGGTGATCTGGGTTTGCATTCGCGGACCCTCCGCCCATATTTGACAATACAAAGGTGTGTATCCAAAATAGGCGGGCGAGTCAATATGGATGCACGTTGCTGTGCAATGAAAAATATGGCGCGAAATTATACGCTTAAGCGCCGCGCCGAGGCGCAAGCCGAAACCCGGCAGCGGATCGTCGATGCTGCGATCGATCTGCACAGCAGCCTCGGACCAGCGAAAACGACGATCAGCATGATCGCCGAAAAGGCGGGCGTGCAGCGCCACACGCTGTATGCGCATTTTCCCGACGAGCGCAGCATGCTGATGGCGTGTTCAGGCCATTCGCTCGAACGCGATCCGCTGCCCGACGCGCGCGCGTGGCGCGCGCATGCTGAAGCGGAACAGCGGCTGCGCGCGGGCTTGAGCGCAATCTATGACTGGTACGCGCGCAATGAAGGCCTCGTTGCATGCGTTCTGCGCGATGCTGAAACCCACGACCTCGTGCGCGAGATCATAGCGCTGCGCTTTGGCCCAGCCACTGAAGCTTGGCGCGATGTCTTGGGCCTAGGGCTGAAACCCAAGCAGCGCGGCATGCTGGCGCTGGCGCTGAGCTTTCACACGTGGCGTACACTGGCTCGCGAGGCCGGCTTGAAGCAGATCGACGCGGTAAAGGCGATGGTTACGGCGGTTCTCGGCTGACGGCGCCGGAACATCACGCGGCGGCGCTGGTTGATCGCGGGCGCGTACGCAAGGAGCCCCGCATGACGACGGCGACCAAGGACGAGATCATCGCTCTGGAACGATCTTATTGGGAGGCCATGAAGCGCAAGGACGGCGCGCGCACGGCGCAATTGTCCGGCAAAACGGCGCTGACCACCGGCGCGCGCGGCGTCTCCGTCATTCCCAAGGACAAGATGGGCAAGATGACCGAGGAGGGGAACTGGACCCTCAACGCCTACGAGTTCGACGACATCGAAGTCGTCACCCCCGCGCCCGATATCGCTATTATCGCTTATACCGTGAAGCAGCAGGTCACTATGGACGGCAAGAAGCAGGATCTGCGCGCCGCCGACAGTTCGACCTGGGTGCGCGGCGCCGATGGCTGGGAATGCCACGCGCATAGCGAAACATTCCTGCAAACGTCGTAGATTTACTCTCGGCGTGTCGGCGCCATGGCTCCTGGATCGTCCTATGGTCGATCCAGGAGTGAATCGCATGACCATAACCATCACCGCGTTCGCACGCGCGCTTGACGAAGGCCGCGGCCTTGCGCGCGATATGCCGGTGCGTTGGGCGCTTGAGGAGGCGGGGCAGCCCTATGACGTGCGGCTCGTGCCGTGGGAGAAGTTCAAGGAGGAAGCGCATCTCAAGCGCAATCCGTTCGGGCAGATTCCGACGTACGAGGAAGGCGATCTCGTGCTGTTCGAATCCGGCGCGATAGTGCTTCACATCGCCGAACGCTTTCCTGGCTTGCTGCCGACAGAGCCGAACGCGCGCGCCCGCGCGATCATGTGGATGTTCGCGGCGCTCTCGACAGTTGAGCCGCCGATCACCGATCGCGAAATCGTGGAATACTTCGAGGCCGACAAAAGCTGGCAGGGTGAGCGCGCCGCCATGGTGGACACGCGCATCCGCGCGCGGCTGGGGCAGCTTGCGGCGCGCTTGGGCGAGAGCGATTGGCTGGACGGGGAATTCAGCGCGGCCGATATTCTGATGGTGCAGGTGCTGCGGCGGCTGGAGGGCATGGGCCTGGTGGAAGAGCACCCGAACCTCGCTGCTTACGTCGCGCGCGCCAAGGCGCGTCCGGCTTATAAGCGCGCGTTCGCGGCGCAGTTGGCGGTGTGGGAGAAGGCGCGGTAATTCCCCCCTCCCTTGCGGAGAGGGGGTGGGGGGTGCGGGGCGTTGGGCTGCCGCGATTGCTGCAGGATTTGAGCGCTTGAGCTTTTGAGCAGCGCGTTCGTATCTTCGCCCCTCATCCCCCGACCCCTTCTCCGCAAGGGAGAAGGAGTGATCGGAGTCTCACATGGCCAAGCTCGTCTTTGGAATGAACATGTCGCTGGACGGGTATGTCGATTACGACAAGTTCGCGCCCGATCCGGCGCTGTTCAGATATTTCATCGAGCAAACGCGCAACACGGCGGGCAGCATCTACGGGCCGCGCCTCTACGAACTGATGCGTTATTGGGATGGCGACGGGTGGGATCAAGCCGATCCGGCGATGGATCATGCGGGCTCGCGAGAGGCGTTGCGCGACTTCGCCGAGGCGTGGCGGGCGATGCCGAAATGGGTGGTGTCAAAGTCGCTGAAAGAGGTTGGGCCGAACGCGACGCTGATCAGCGCGGATTTCGAAACGGCCATCCGCAAACTGAAGGCCGAGCGTGACGGTGAGATCGAAGTGGGCGGGCCGAAACTCGCGGCGGGATTGGCGAAGCTTGGTCTGATCGATGAGTATCACGTCTTCCTGCATCCGGTCGTGCTCGGCGAGGGCGAACCCTTCTTTGCGGGCCTGACGCCGAAGCTGCGGTTGGTGGGGAGTGAGCGGATCGGGGAGGGGGCGGTTAAGCTGGCGTATGTGCCGGCTTAGCAACTCCGCCAGCGCACCGATCATGCTTGCGTCAGACGCTTACCTGATCATGAGTGTCGCCATCTGGTTCACGTGGCGCGGTGCCGCCGCGCTTAGATGTCGAGCGCCTCTGAGTCAGTCTGGCTCGATCTCAACGGGGTTCTTGCGATGGAATTTTCTCCGCCCTTGCGGTGTGTCGAGATATCGAAGGAATGCCGAATACTCCGCTTCACTAAGCGAGAACGGCTTCCATTCCGCGCCGCCGCCCATGCCGAGACTTGAAATGCCCTTGGCCAGGAACTCGTTAATCATACGCAGCGACGGAACGCGGTCTGCCGAGAAGAGGTATCCGTTGGCATCACGAAAGAGGTCCGAAATGTCGCCGGATCGTCGGCCGAAAGATCGCCCCCTGTTGTCCGCGACGGGGAAGAGGAATGTGTATCTCACGGATCGCAATTGATCCGGATCGGCCGTATTCGCGGGTTCAAACTCGACCAGTGTGTGGTCTTCGCCAGCGAACTCCTCCGAAATAATGCTGGCAATTCGATCCCAGTTTCCGCCGCCCAAGCCGGCGCCGATCCGCGGGTATCCAATCCTGCGACCCGCGAATGCCAGCTTCACTTTCTGCATCGCTTGGCGCAATGCGACGTAGTCCACTTTGGCTTCGGGCCCTCGCCAATGTAGTTGCGTGTATGCATTCACGACGACAAAGCGGGTGGCACCTTTGCTGATCTCTGCGACAGAAATCGAACCCATCTTTGAGCCGCCCTTCGGCGTGGCGCAGTCGGCCAAATACGCCTCGGGAAACTTCTGTTTGATCGCCAATGCGATCCCTTTGCCCATCGTGTGTTGGCAGTTGCAGCCATGCACGATCACATCGAACGCGCCATCAAGCGCGAGCTGAAGCAGGTCGCCGCGAACGGTCTTCAAGGTGGGTCTCGTTAGGTTCTGATCTCACGATATGGCAGATCGCCCAAAAGAAAAGGCCGCCCATTGCGGAGCGGCCTTCGTGTTTTCGGTTCCCCCTCTCCCTTGCGGAGAGGGGGGTAGGGGGTGAGGGGCGTCAAGCTGCTGGGGTGGTGCAGGATTGAGTGCGAGTACTTGCGAACAGCGCGCCCGTGTCTTCGCCCCTCATCCCCCGGCCCCTTCTCCGCAAGGGAGAAGGGGAGGGACGGAGTTACTTAAACAGCTTCGCCCAGTTCCGGGGCTCGCGCTTCTTCCAACCGCCGCGGTGGTAGGCGTCGCTGACGATGAGCGGCGCAACTGACGTCGCTTCCGCGAACACCATTTGCTCGTGCACGGTGCTGACCTTGCCCCAGCTCGCGGCTTCTTGCAGCGTTGAGGAGGAGCAGGCGCCGTCGCGGACGTCGGCCACTGTGATCTGCACAGCGTATTTGTGCACTTCGACATCGTCGTGGCCGAGGATTTCGGCGCAGACGACGGTGTCTTGCGCGAAGTTCTTCGGCACGCCGCCGCCGACCATGAACAAAGCCGTGGTGCCGGCCGCGAGTTTGATCTCCGTCAGCTCACGGAAGTCGCCGCCGCTGTCGATGGTGAGATACGGCTTGCCGGCTTTGCGGCGCTCGACTTGATGCTTGACGATGCCGAAGCCCGCCGAGCAGTCCGAGAACGCCGGCACGAAGATCGGCACGCCCTTTTCGTAGGCGCGCTGGATCAACGAGTCTTTCTTCTTGGCGTTGCCGGCGGCCAGCCACTTGCCGAGTTCATAGATGAACTCGCGCGACGTGTACGGGCGCGGCTCGAGCGCTTCGCAGATGTCGTAGATCGTGTGATCGACGTGCTGCAGCTCTTCTTCATCGATATAGGTGTCGTAGATACGGTCGATGTAGAGCGAACGCAGTGTGTTGTCGTCCGGGATTTCCTTGGCCTGGTAGTGCTTGAAGCCGAGGGCTTCGAGGAAATCCATGTCGATGATCGAGGCGCCAGTGGCGACGATGGCGTCGGCCATGTTGTAGGTCACCATGTCGCGCCAGACGTGCAGGCAGCCGCCCGCGCCCGTCGAGCCGGCCATAATCAGCCAGGTCGAGCACTGCTGATCTTCGAGCGCCATGTTGAGGATTTGCGCGGCGCGCGCGGTGTCGCGGCTGGTGAAGCTCATCTTGCCGTAGGCGTCGATGATCGGGCGCGCGTCGAACGTCGTGATGTCGATGTGCTCGACGACGTTGGCGAGAAGTTCCGCTTTGCGGTTCGAGTCGATTTTGGCGTCAGCCATGGGAGGTGCTCCGATGGGCGGCGTCGGTCTAAACCGTCCCGCGGACGCTCCGCCGACACGAGACGCGGCTGCAAATAGGGCATACGCCGCGGAATGCAAGAGATTTGCGCGCGCGGCGTCGCGCAAGGGTTGCGAGCGCCGCTCGGCGTCGGCAATCATGCCGCGTTCATCGGCGGACGTGAGAACGGTGCGCCTCTAGCCTCGTCAGGAGTAGGCGCATGACGGATTCATCCGAACTCACCGGCGCGGCGCGCCGACAGCGCGGATTCCTCGGCTTCGTCGAGAAGGTCGGCAACGTGCTGCCCGACCCGATCATGATCTTCGTCTATCTGATCGTGGTCCTGATGATCCTCTCGGCCATCGGCTCGGCGCTGGGGTGGTCGGCGTCGCTCTCCTATCCGGGCGAGGAGGCGCCGGAAGGCGGCACGCTGGCGAACGGCGTGTTGACCTACACCGCGACGTCCTTGTTCTCCGAAGCCAATATCGCGCGTCTCTTCACCGAGATGCCGCGCACGCTGACTGGCTTTGCGCCATTGGGGCTGGTGCTGCTGGTGATGTTCGGCGCCGGCGTCGCCGAGCGCACGGGGCTGTTCAGCGCGCTTATCCGCGCCAGCCTGCGCGACGCGCCGAAAGTCATCCTGACGCCGCTCGTATGCATTATCGGCATGACCTCGCACCACGCCTCGGACGCGGCGTATGTTGTGTTCATCCCGCTAGCGGCTTTGCTGTATGCGGCGGTGGGGCGCCATCCGCTGGTGGGGTTGGCGGCGGCGTTTGCGGCCGTCTCCGGCGGCTATGCCGGCAACATCACGCCGGGCCAGATCGACGTGCTGCTGTTCGGCTTCACGGAAGAAGCGGCGCAGATCATTGATCCGACCTGGACGATGAACCCGCTGGGCAATTGGTGGTTCATCCTGGCCATCGTGCTGCTGTTCACGCCGATCATCTGGTTCGTCACCGACCGGATCATCGAGCCGCGCCTCGGCAAGTGGGGCGGCAGCGAGGATGAGGCGATCACGGCGGAGTTGGCCAAATCGGCGGTGACGCCGGTCGAGAAAAAAGGGCTCGCCTGGGCGGGCTTCGTCGCGCTCGCCATCGTGGCGCTATTCGCGGCGCTGACGCTATGGCCCGGCTACACGCCGTTGATCGACGAAAGCCGCGACGGGCCGGCGGCGCTGGAGCCGTTCTATCGCGCCTTGATCACTGGCTTTTTCATGCTCTTTCTTTTTTGCGGCATGGCCTTCGGCATTGCGGTCGGCGTGGTGAAAACGCCGAAGGACGTCATCGACCGCATGATTGACGGCATCCGTTCGATGGCGCCTTACATCGTCTTCGCGCTGTTTGCGGCGCACTTCGTGGCGATGTTCAACTGGTCACGGCTAGGCCCGATCGCGGCGATCAATGGCGCCGAAGTTCTGAAGGCGCTGGCGTTGCCGGCGCCGCTGCTGCTGGTCAGCGTGTTGTTGTTCTCGTCTTTCCTGGATCTGTTCATCGGCTCGGCGTCGGCCAAGTGGAGCGCGCTCTCGCCAGTCGTGGTGCCGATGTTCATGCTGCTCGGCATTTCGCCTGAGATGACGCAGGCCGCCTATCGCATGGGCGACAGCTACACCAACATCATGACGCCGCTGATGAGTTACTTCCCGCTCATCCTCGGCTTTGCGCGTCGATGGGATCCGAGCTTCGGCGTCGGCTCGCTATTGTCGCTGATGCTGCCTTATGCGCTGTGTTTCATGGTTGCGGGTATTCTCATGACCGCGGGCTGGGTGTTCCTTGACTTGCCGCTGGGGCCGCATGCCACGGTGCATTACACGCCGCCAGGCGGACTGACGCAGTAGGGAGATGGGCATGGGCGAACTGACGGGCCGCGTCGCCTTGGTGACGGGCGGTGCGCGCGGGCTCGGCGCGGCGGCCGCAAAGGCGTTGGCGGCAAAAGGCGCCAAGGTGGTGGTGAGCGACGTGCGCGACGGCGGCGAGACGGCTGGCGCAATCGATGGCGCTTACGTGAAGCACGATGTCACCAGCGAGCCGGACTGGGCCGCAGCCGTCGCGTTCGCCAAGGACACGTTCGGCGGCCTCGACATCTTGGTGAACAATGCGGGCGTGTTTTGGCTAAAGCCGATTGTCGTCGAGACGTTGGAAGATTTCCGCAAGATGCAGCAGGTCAATGTCGAGGGCGTGTTCCTCGGCTTGAAGCATTGTCTGCCGGCGATCGCCGAACGGGCGCAGCAATGGGATGGCGGCGGCGCGGTGGTGAACCTCTCCTCCGTCGCCGGCCTGGTGGGCGCGCCGAACCTGATCGCTTACAACGCCTCCAAAGGCGCCGTGCGGCTGATGACCAAGGCCGCGGCGCTCGAATACGCGCCGATGAAGGTGCGGGTGAATTCCGTGCATCCCGGCATCATCGACACGCCAATGATGGCCGAGGCCGCGAAGGTGATCGAAGCGACGACAGGCCAGGGCGGCAACGCTACGCGCACGCAATTCGCCTCACGCCATCCGCTCGGCCGCATGGGCCGCGATCTCGATGTCGCCAATGCTGTGGCGTTCTTGGCTTCCGACGCGGCGGCGTTCGTGACCGGCAGCGAACTGGTTGTCGACGGCGGTATGACCGCGATCTAGCCGTTACGCCAGTCGCGCGGACTTTTGCCGGTCCAACGCTTGAAGGCGCGTGAGAAGGCGGCGGGGTCGGAAAAGCCGACGAGGTACGCCGTTTCGTTGACCGAGACCTTCTTGCCGGCGAGGTAGCTCAGCGCCATGCGATGGCGCAGTTCGTCGAGGACCTGCTCGAAGGTGACCCCCTCCGTCTTCAAATTGCGATAGACGGTCTGCCGGCTGGCGCCGAGTTTGGCGGCGATCGTGTCGATGCCGACATCGCCCGTATGCAGCAGCGGCATGATCAGCGCCTCGACGCGGCCGCGCAGTGTCTTAGAGTCTTCCAATTCCTTCAGCAGCATGTCGCCGCGTTCGGTAAGCACGCCGAAGACGTAGCGATTGTCGGGCTGTATCTGCACCTGCTCCCAGGACGGATCGCTGCGGATCGCGTTCCAATGGCTGCCGAACGTGATCGGCACGCGCCAGAGTTCCTCATATTTGGCGCGATAGGCGGGCGCCGCGTGAGTGACATGCGCTTCGAGCGCGTAGGTGTGGTCGGGAAAGTCTTGGCGGGTCGTCACGATGAAGCGCGACCACGTGGACTCGGTAAGTTCGATAAAGTCGTTCGGATTGGCGCGGCGATCTTGCATCCAACGCTGGCCATCGGCGCCCGTTAGCGCAAAGCGCGGCCCATCGGCAATTCCCTCGACCTCGACCACGAGGCGGCCGTAGCGATTGAGCTGCACGAACGCCTCCACCATGTTGGCGGACGCGTGGCTCAGCAGGCCGACGACCGAATATTTGCGCAGATCGCTTTCGGCCCCGAATTCGAGCGCCAGCGCGGGATTGCCGGTCTCATCCTTGGCGGCGCGCATGAGCGCGACGTAGCGCGCAAACGGCAGGCGATTGTCCAAATCCTCCAAAGCAGCGGCGGCGATGCCGGCGCGCATCAACAGCTTGCGTTCGCCTGCGCCCCTCAAGACGGCGAAATCGAGTAGCGACTTCGCATAGCCGGCGGAGACAGTGGCTTCAGTCATCAGCGGAGATGTTACCTGCGATCATGTTTTTGGCGCGTCGCGTCATGGGCCGATATCGATAGTCGACGATAGCATATCGCCGATCGATAGGAGTCGAAAGGCATGAGCGAAGCTGTCATGGCGCCTTCGTGGACGGCGAAAGCAGCGGCGCAATCCGCGCTCAAGCTGTCGGCGAGCGTGTGGTTCGTTCCCGCGATGATTGGCCAATGGCTGTTCGCCTATCACGTCGCGGTCGAATATTTCGCTACGGCTCTGGCGGGCAACATCGGCGCTTGGAACGAACGGCTCTTCGTCGGGCTGGTTGAGGGCGATCTTGTCGGCAATATTGCGCTTGTAGTGCATTTGATCATTGCGTTCGTCGTGACGATCGGCGGCACGCTGCAGCTCATACCGGCAATACGAGCCCGCGCACCGACCTTTCACCGTTGGAATGGGCGCCTCTACATCTTGATGGCGTTCGTCACCAGCATCGCCGCGCTCTACATGATTTGGACGCGCGACACGTTTGGGCCGGATTCGCTTGAGTTGTCCGTATCCCTTAACGCGGTGCTGATCATGATTTGCGCGGCGATGACGCTGCGCTTCGCCATGGCGCGGCGGATTGACGAGCACCATCGCTGGGCGCTGCGGACCTTCATGGTGATGAGCGGCGTGTGGTTTTTGCGCGTGATGTACGCGTGCATCGGCGTCCTCACCCAAGGCGCGATGCTGCCGGGCATCGCGGACGACATGAGCGGGCCGACCAACCACGTGATCAGCTATGCGAGCTTCTTGCTGCCGCTCGTGGTGTTGGAACTCTATTTCATCGCCAAGAGCAGTCCGAGCGCCGCCCCCAAGCTGGCGACAGCTGCGCTGGTGCTGGTCGCAGCTGGCGCGACCAGCCTTGGCGTGATCGGAACAGCGATCGGGTGGCTGAGCTAGGCGCTGAGCTTGGCCAAGCAAAGGGCCCGCTTTCGCGAGCCCTTGCAGGTCTTACTTTGGCTTTTTCGCCGTCGTACGTTTGCGCTTCGGCAGCGCCACGACGGGCGCATTCGCTTCGCCGTACATGCTGGGCCACGGCGCGTCCTTCGACTCGATTGTCACCGTCTCACCAAAGCCGTTGAAGCGCGTGCCCATGGCGGTGCCGTAGGCGCCGAGCGAGCCGATCTCGATGAGATCGCCTTCGCCGATGTCGGCCGGCAGCATGAACGGACCCGCGGCGGCGTCCATCGAATCGCAGGTCGGGCCGAACAGGCGGAACGGCGCGAGCTTGGCGCGCGACGGCGTTTCGCGCAGCAGCTTGGCCGGGAAGGCCCAGTTCAGGTGCGTGGCGTCGAACAGCGTGCCGAAGGCGCCGTCGTTCAGATACAGCGCGTCGCCCTTGCGCAGCTCGACGCGGGTGACGGTTGAGCCGGCTTCGGCGACCAGCGCGCGGCCGGGCTCGGCCCAGAGCTTGGCGTTCTGCGCCACGAACATCTGCTCGAAGCCGTCCTTGATCGCGTTCACGTACTCGATCATCGGCGGTGGCGACATGCCCGGGTAGATGGCCGGAAAGCCGCCGCCGACATCGACGATATCGACCAGCACGCCAGCTTCGACGATGGCGCGGTTGACCATGTCCATGGCGTTGCGGAACGCGCGCGGATCCATGCACTGGCTGCCAACATGGAAGGAGACGCCGAGCATCTCCTCGCTCACTTGGCGCGTCTTGCGCAGAAGCGCCGGCGCCTCTTCGGCGGTGACGCCGAACTTCCGCGCCAGCGGATAAGCCGCGCCTTCGCCGCTGACCGCGAAACGGACCACCAGTGTCAGGTCCTTGGCGTGGTTCGTTTCGCTCAAAATCTTGTTGAGTTCGTCCTCGCTATCGAGGGCGAACGTCTTGACGCCGTAGTCGTGAAAGGCGCGTGCGATGGCGCGGCGGCTTTTCACCGGGTGCATGAACGCGATCTGGGCGCCTGGGAATTTGCGCGCGATCAGCGCCGCTTCGGCGTCAGAGGCGACGTCAAAGGCGCGGATGCCGGCGTCCCAGAGCGCGTCAAGCGCCCATTCGGACGGATTCGCCTTCACGGCGTAAAACGTCTCGCCAGGAAAATTTTGCAGGAACCAGCGCGCAGCCGCGGCGACGCGGTGCGGGCGGGCGATAGCCACGGGACCTTCCGGCGCTTCACGCGCAGTCAGATCGAGAGGCGAGAGGACAGAGTCCATCCGGCTGCTCCCAAACAAGTCCACCGCGTTCTGTGCGGTGATTGTTAAACCCAGGCCGGCGTTAGTCGGACATGCCTAATGTCAGGTCCGCCCTTGGGAGCTTGCGCCGAGGAACCGCCAGAGAGCTTCCTGCTCGCTGTTGCTCGCGGTCCCCCAGGTGGCCTGGGCCGAGGGGGCGTTAGTGGACGCTGTTTCCAGGTCCGCCGGTAACGATGCGAGATATGTAAATCGTTCCCCAATGTAAAGAGCAGTTCGTGGTTAATTTCGCCTGCGGATCAGTGGCCTGCGGCGCCCGCGCCACGTCACAAAAGTGCAACGGAACTGTCGCGCAGGCTTCGCTGAACTGTCGCTTCGATTTCATGCCACGCGCCTAACCCCCGCCGCGAACCCGGAGGCGCACCGACTCGCGCGCCGAAGGCCGGGCTGTTCGAAGGGGGTCTCTTCCTATGACGAAGAAGCATTCATTGGCGACCACCGCGCTTGTCGCGTTGGCTGCCGCTGGCGGCGCGGTTGCCGCCTCCACGACTGACGCATATGCACAATCCACGCCGACCATCCAAGGCATGAGCGGCGCGCCGGAAATTCGCGATGGCGAGCAGCGGTTCAAAATTCGCGGCCGCTTCCAATACGACATCATGTCGAACGATTGGGACATTCTCGCTGAAGACGGCACGCGCTCGTATGTGCGCCGCGCCTTCATCGGCGCCCAGGGCCGGTTTTCCAACCGCTGGCGCTACAAAATCGACTTCGTCCTGAACCCGGGCGCTAACGACTCGACCGGCACGCCGGCGACCGGCGGCGGCGACGACGTCGCCGTCGATGACGCTTATCTCGAATATGCAGGCGACTTCTTCTCGTTCGTGATCGGCGAGAACAACGTCACCTCGCCGCTGGAAGATCGCACCTCGTCGCTGGACATTCCGTTCATCGAGCGCTCGAGCTTCATCAACACGTTCGGCTACGGCCGCGCCGCGGGCGCTGCGTTCCTGGTGACCGGCGCCAACTGGATGGGCTCTGCCGGCGTGTACGGCGACTCGCTCAACAACCAAGACAACAACTTCGCTCTCGACGAACAATTCTCGGTGAGCGGCCGTTTCACCTGGGCGCCGATCTTCGAAGTGTCGCCGGAATCCTACTACCTCGTGCACCTCGGCGTGTCGGGCCGTTATCGCTACCAAGGCGACGACGCTGCGTTCCGCTATCGCACGCGTCCTTTGAATGGTCGCGGCACCCGCTGGATCGATGCTGGCGGCGCCCTGGCTGGCGAACGTGACACAACGTACGGCGTTGAGTTCGCGGCACAGTTCAATCAATTCGGCCTGACCGCCGAATATTCGATGCTGGAAGGCGAAGAGACACCCGCGGCTGGCGGCTCGGACTTCGAGTTCGAAGGCTACTATGTCGACGCCAGCTGGTCGCTGACGGGCGAGCCGCGCGCCTATCGCGGGAACCAAGGCGCCTTCGGTCCGATTGCACCGCGCCATCCGGTGACGGAGGGCGGTATCGGCCATTGGTCGCTGTCCGCCCGCTACGACTACGTCGACCTCAGCGATCCGGCCGCCGCAGCAGGCACGCGTGGCGAGCAAACGGCTTATGCCATTGGCCTCGACTGGGTGCCGGTAGATCACGTTCGCCTCAAGCTGAACTACGCCTCGTCCGACATGGACCGCACTGGCCCCGGCACAGTCGATGACGAAGCTCAAGTGATCACGCTGCGTACGCAGTTCGACTTCTGACCCCGCGCCTTACGGGACGCGGTCAGAACGCCGCGTCCCGTCATTCTCGCGGCATACACTCTTTTTGGAGGCAATCCATGAACACCCAAATGTTGAAGACGCTGGGTCGCGTCGCAGCGGTTTCGCTCGCGGCGCTTAGCCTGGCGTCAGGCTCTGCTGTTGCGCAGCAAGCCGGCGCGCCCTTCACGATCCAAATCGATGGCTCGTCGACCGTGTTTCCGATTTCGGAAGCGGTCGCTGAGGGTTTCCAGCAGCAAACGTCGGGTCGCGTGCGTGTCACCGTCGGTGAAAGCGGTACGGGCGGCGGTTTCCGCAAGTTCTGCCGTGGCGAAACGCACATCTCGGACGCGTCGCGTCCCATCTCTCAAGGCGAGATGGCGACCTGCGCCGCCGCCGGCGTTCAATACATTGAAATCCCCGTTGCGTTTGACGCGCTCACGGTTGTTGTCAACCCCAACAACCCGCTGCGCTCGATCACGATCGAAGAGCTTCGTCGTATTTGGGAGCCGGGCGCGCAAGGCCGGATCACCAATTTCAACCAAGTGAACCCCGCTTGGGCAAACCAGCCGCTGCAATTGTTCGGCCCCGGCACCTCATCGGGCACGTTCGACTATTTCACGGAAGCCGTGAACGGCCGCGCGCGCGCGTCGCGTTCTGATTACACACCGTCAGAGGACGATAACGTCATCGTCCAGGGTGTCGCCAGCAATGCCGGCGGCATGGGCTATTTCGGCCTTGCCTATTACGAAGAGAATCGCTCGCGCCTGCGTGCGCTGGCGATCGACTCCGGCAACGGTCCGGTTGAACCCAGCGTCGCCAACACGGTGAACGGCACCTACTCGCCGCTCTCGCGTCCGATCTTCATCTATGTGAGCGCCGCTGCGCTTCGCCGCCCGCAGGTGCAGCAATTCGTTCAGTACTACATCAACAACGCCGCGAGCGTCTCGCAGCGGGTCGGCTATGTGCCGCTGCCAGCGGCCGCCTACCAGACCTACCTGCAGCGCGTCCAACGCCGCCAGGCGGGCACCGCGTTCGGCGGTCGTCAGGCCATCGGCATCACCATCGAGCAGCTCTTGCAGCGCCGCTTGGTGCTGACGCCGACCTCGGATTGAGCTAAGAGCCGCGCCGGCGGGGCTGAAAAGCTCCGCCGGCGCATGCTTTTTTCAGGGCAGTGGGGTTTACGGGTGCAGCGGGATTTCACCATCAAGCGGTTCCGGCCGTTCGAACGGGGCATGGAAGCGCTCCTGTTCGTGGCCGCGGCGCTCGCAATCGCCATTGTCGTGGGCATTCTCTACGTCGTCATTTCCGAGGCGACAAAATTCTTCCTCGAGGTCTCATTCCTTGAGTTCGTTACGGAAACGCGCTGGACGCCGTTGTTCGACAATCCTCACTATGGGATAGCGCCGCTGCTCACCGGCACCTTCATGTCGACGCTGGTGGCGCTTGCCGTCGCCGTGCCGCTCGGCTTGCTCGTGGCGATCTATCTCAGCGAATTCGCTACGCCGCGCATGCGCGAGACGATCAAACCGACGCTAGAACTGCTCGCCGGGGTGCCGACGGTCGTTTACGGCTACTTCGCTTTGCTGTTCGTGACGCCGCTGCTGCAGCGGTTCATTCCGGGCCTGCCGGGTTTCAATCTGCTCTCAGCCGGCACGGTCATGGGGCTGATGATCATTCCCTACATCGCCTCGCTCTCCGAAGATGCGATGCGCGCGGTGCCGAACTCGCTGCGCGACGGCTCGTTCGCCATGGGCGCGACGCGGTTGGAGACGGCGTTCCGCGTGGTGTTTCCCGCTGCGATCTCCGGCATTGTCGGCGCCATTATTCTTGGCATGTCGCGCGCCGTCGGCGAGACGATGATTGTCGTCGTCGCGGGCGGGCAGTTGCCGCAAATCGTGACGTCGCCGACGCAACAGGGCGCCACGGTCACCGCGTTCATCGCGCAAGTGGCGCTGGGCGATATTCCGTTCGGGACGCTTGAGTATCAGAGCATCTTCGCCGCCGGCCTCGCGCTCTTGGTGCTGACGCTGATCTTCAATTTCATCGCGTTCGCCATGCAGCGGCGCTTTCGGGAGGCCTATTAATGGCTGCCGTCGATGTCGAACGCGCGCGCGATATCACAGCGCACCCGCCCGGACTGGCCGGGCGCCGCTTCAAGGACGTAAGCTTCGTCATTTGGGGCATCGTCGCCACCATCATCGGTCTCGGCACCCTTGTCGCTTTGGTCAGCGAGCTGATCAACGATGGCGGCCATCGTCTGACGGCCGCATTCTTCATGAGCTTCCCCTCCGCCGATCCGGCGGAGGCGGGCATCCTCTCGGCCTGGGTCGGATCGATCCTCGTCATCATCACGACGGCGGCGTTTGCCATTCCGATCGGCGTGCTGGCGGGCATCTACTTGGAAGAGTATGCGCCGCGGAACCCGATCACGAGCGCCATAGAAATCGCGGTCAACAATCTGGCGGGCGTGCCATCGATTATTTTCGGCTTGCTGGCGGTTGGCTTGTTTGTGCAGGTCTTAGGTCTCGGTCAGTCGATCCTGACCGCTGGCATTACCTTGGCGCTCTTGATCCTCCCGGTGGTGATCGTCGCCACCCGTGAAGCGGTGCGCAGCGTGCCGCAGGAAATTCGCCACGCCGCGCTCGCGGTGGGCGCCACCAAATGGCAGGCGACGCAGCATCACGTGCTGCCTTACGCGCTGCCCGGCGTCGTCACTGGCGTGATCATCGGGCTTTCGCGCGCCATCGGTGAAACGGCGCCGCTTATTCTGATCGGCGGTTTGACCTTCGTGGCGTTCTTGCCGATTACGCGTCCGGGTGACGCGATGTTCGAAACCATCGGTGTGCTCGACGAGTACGGCGCACCGGTAAATCCGGAAGCGACCGAAACCGTCCGCATTGAGCACGACGGCGTAGTCGTGCTGCCGGATTTCAGCGAGATGCCGGTGACTGCCGGCCAAACGTTGGACCTGCCGCACGGTTCGACGGTGCAATCTGTCGCGAGCTGGGGCGATGCCGTGGCAAGCTGGTCGCCGACACATTGGCTCGGCGCGGACTTCACCGTGATGCCGATCCAGATGTTCAATTGGACCTCGCGCCCGCAGGCGGAGTTCCTTGAACTCGCCGCCGCAGCTGGCCTTGTGTTGCTGGCCATCACGCTCTTGCTGAATGGCGCTGCGATTTGGCTGCGCTATCGCCTGCGCAAGCGGATCAAGTGGTGAGCGTGTCGGGCGTCGGCTTTAGCCGCGCCCGGCTTCCCGCAGCGCGCGCTTGGCTTCGCGCTTGATCCGGCGGCGCTCCTTGGCGCGGGCGCGCAGATCGCGCAGCTTGTGCCAGAAGCGGCGTTTGCCTTCCTTCGGCAGCGGTTCGAGATTACGCCGAAAATCTTCCGCGCAGGCGCGCCACGAGTATCTTTCGGCCAGTGCGCGCGCCACAGCGCGGTCGCACTTGAGCGCCTCCATGCACGCCTTATGCAGGTCCATATCGACGACGCCCGCGCCGGTGTTTGGCAAAATGTCCTGCGGGCCCGGCGCAACGAAGGCCGCAACTGGCGTGCCGGTGGCGGCCGCCTCTAGGATCACGAGGCCGAATGTGTCGGTAAAACTCGGAAAAACGAAGACGTCGGCGTCCGCGTAGTAGCGCGCCAGCTCCTCGCCGAACTTCGAGCCGGGAAAAATCGCGCCGGGATATTGAGCCATCAGGTCATCGCGCGCAGGGCCATCGCCGACCACAACCTTGGTGCCGGGCAGGTCGAGCTTGAGGAACGCCTCGATATTCTTCTCGACCGAGACGCGCCCGACATAGGCAAAGATCGGGCGCGGCAGATCGGCAGGATAGACGCCGCCGTCGATGCCGCGTTTGCTCGGGTGGAAGAGCTCGACGTCGACGCCGCGACTCCAAATCGCGGTGTTGCGGAAGCCCTGCAGCTGCAACTGCTTCTGCATTGTCGGCGTCGCCACCATGACGCGCCCCGACTTGTCATGAAAGGCGTGCATGTAGCGATAGCCGGCCCAGAGCGGAATCCACGGAAAGCGCGCCGTGACGTACTCCGGAAACTGGGTGTGGTAGCTCGTGGTGAAGGGAAACTTGTGTTTCAGGCAGACCGCGCGCGCGTCCCAGCCCAGCGTCCCCTCTGTGGCGATGTGGACGGCGTCGGGCGCGAAAGCGAGAAAGCGGTCGTCCACATCCTCGCGCGCGCCCAGCGCCAGCTTGATTTCGGAATAGGTGATCAGCGGCACCGTGTTCGGATAATCGGCCGGTGAAATCACCTCGACCTCGCAGCCCATGGCTTGCAGTTCGCGCATGGTGTTGGCGAGGGTGCGCACGACGCCGTTCACCTGGGGCTCCCAGGCATCGGTCACGAGCAGGATTTTGTGCGCCAGCGGCGGCGTGTCGGGCGCGCCCTGAGGGCTCGCAGCCGCGCTCGGCGGGGCGGAGGCGTCGGTGCTCACGGGCGCGGTTCTGACCACGGGGGACGCTGAAGTGCAAGGCCCGAGAGGCGCCCTTGCCCTCGCGGCCCAAGGCGCGCAAAGGGACGCCCATGCAGTCAGCCCCCACGCAGCACCCCGCCGCCGCCATCGATTGGGACGCGCTCGACGCGCTGAAATACATTGAGGAGGACGCCGCCGTCGCAGCGCTTCTGGCCGATTCGCCGCTGGATCCGGCCGCGCGCGCCAGCGTCGCCGCGGAAGCGCGAGCGCTGGTGACGCGGGCGCGCGGCCTTAAGCGCCGTAAAGGCGTGATGGAAAGCTTCCTCGAAGAGTTCGGCCTCTCCAACGCAGAGGGCTTGGCGCTGATGTGCCTGGCCGAGGCGCTGTTGCGCATCCCAGATGAAGACACCGCCGACAAGCTCATCGCGGAGAAGATCAGCACCGGCCGTTGGGCCGAGCACTTGGGCAAGTCCGATCATTGGCTGGTCAACGCCGGGACCTGGGGGCTGATGCTGACCGGGCGTATCGTCAACATGCCGGAAGAGATGAAGGGCGAGGCGGGCGAAGTGGTCGCGCGCATTGTCCAGCGCGCCGGCGAGCCGGTTGTGCGCGCCGGCGCCATGCAGGCGATGCGCATCCTGGGCGAGCAATTCGTGCTCGGGCGCAACATTGCTGAAGCGCTGAAGCGGGGAGCCAACATGGTCCGCGCCGGCGCCGCGACCCGCTATTCGTTCGACATGCTTGGCGAGGGCGCGCGCACCAATGAAGACGCCGAGCGCTATTTGAAGAGTTACGCCAACGCTATCGATGCGGTTGGCGAAGCCGCGGGCGGTCTCGGTCCGCACGCGTCGAACGGTGTGTCAGTCAAGCTTTCGGCGCTGCATCCGCGCTATGAGGCGCGTCAAGAAGATCGGGTCATGCGCGAGCTGTATCCGCGTGTGCTGCAATTGGCGGAAAGCGCCAAGCGCTGGAACATCGGCCTCACGCTCGACGCCGAGGAGGCCGACCGCCTGGTCATGTCTTTGCGCTTGTTCGAGCGCCTTGCGCTGGAGCCATCGCTGAAAGGCTGGGAAGGCTTGGGGCTGGCGATCCAGGCCTATCAGAAGCGCACGCGCGCGCTGATTGAGCGGCTGGCTTCGCTCGCACGCCGCCGTGGCGCACCGATCCAGACGCGGCTCGTGAAGGGCGCTTACTGGGATGGCGAAGTGAAGCGCGCACAAGTCATGGGTCGGCCGGATTTTCCCGTTTGGACTACCAAAGCCGCGACCGACGTGCACTACCTTGCTTGCGCGCGTGACTTATTGCGCGCCGGCGCCATTTTTCCGCAGTTCGCGACGCACAACGCCCATACTGTCGCTGCGGTGCGCCGCATGGCGCAGACGGCGGGCCGAACCGATTTCGAGTTTCAGCGCCTGCATGGCATGGGCGAGGCGCTCTACGCAGCACTCGAAACGCCATTGCCGGTGCGCGTCTATGCGCCTGTCGGCGGGCACGAAGATCTGCTGCCGTACCTAGTGCGGCGTCTGCTCGAAAACGGCGCCAACACCAGTTTCGTGCATTCGTTCCTGGATGACGACGTCTCGCCCGATGTCGTCGCCGCCGATCCGATGACCACGCTGGAGGCTAATCCCCATCGGCACCGACGCCTGCCGCCGCCGTCGCAGCTCTACGGCGCCAGCCGCCGCAACTCCACCGGTCGCGATCTGTCGATCAAAGCGGATCGCGAGGCTTTGGCTTCGCCAATCACTGGGTCGAGCTCCATCTCGCAACAAGACGCCGGCGAAGCGGTCGCGACCGCGCTTTTCGCATTCTCATCCTGGAACGGGCGCGGTGGCGCTGAGCGTGGGCGCATCTTGCGCGCCATGGGCGATGCGCTGCAGGCGCATCACGATCCGCTGGTGCAGCTGATCGCTCGCGAAGCTGGCCGCAACCTGCAGGATTCCATCGATGAACTGCGCGAAGCGGTTGATTTCTGCCGCTTCTACGCCGCCGAAGCCGAGCGCCTGTTCGCCGGCGCGGTCAAATTGCCGTCGCCGGCCGGCGAGACCGATCACCTCGAACTGCACGGGCGCGGCGTCTTCGTTTGCATCAGCCCATGGAATTTCCCGCTTGCGATCTTTACCGGTCAACTCGCCGCCGCGCTTGCGGCGGGCAACACAGTTGTCGCCAAGCCCGCCGAACAGACGCCGCGGATCGCTGAGGCGGCGGTGAAGCTGTTCTACGAAGCTGGCTTGCCACTCGAAGCGCTTCAGCTGGTGCAGGGCGACGGCAAGGTCGGCGGCGAACTGGTTGCCGACCCGCGCATCGCCGGCGTTGCCTTCACCGGCTCGACGGAAGTCGCGCGCCTGATCAACCGCACGCTCGCCGCGAAGGATGGCCCCATCGTGCCGCTGATCGCGGAAACCGGTGGCCTGAACGGGCTGTTTGTCGATACGACTGCGCTGAAGGAGCAAGTCGTCGATGACGTGATCGTCTCGGCCTTCAATTCCGCCGGCCAACGCTGCTCCTCGCTCCGTTTGCTCTTCCTGCCGCACGAAACCGCGGATCAGACCATCGAGACGTTGCTTGGCGCCATGGACACGCTGGTGATCGGCGATCCCGCCGATCCATTCACCGACATTGGCCCGATTATCGATGCCGAAGCCAAGGCCAATTTGGACAAGCATGTCGCACGCATGACAAAGGAAGCGCGCGTGCTGCGCCAGATCGACGTGAGCGACTTGGGCGGCAATTTCTTTGGCCCGGCGGTGGTTGAGCTCGACAGCCTCGATCAGATCGACAAGGAAGTGTTCGGGCCGATCCTCCATATCGTGCGCTACGATCCGACTGATATCGCGCGCGTCGGCGCCCAACTGGCCGCCAAGGGCTACGGGCTTACGCTCGGCGTGCACTCGCGCTTGGAAAGTTTTGCGGAAGCGGTGCGCGCGGCGGTTCCGGCGGGCAATTGCTACGTTAACCGCACAATCGTCGGCGCCGTCGTCGGCGTGCAACCGTTTGGCGGCTCGGGACTTTCGGGCACAGGACCAAAAGCCGGCGGGCCGAACTACCTGCCGCGCTTCGCGGAGGAACGCGCGATCAGCGTGAATATTGCAGCGCAAGGCGGCGATCCGCACTTGTTGAATCTGTAACTCAGATTTCTCCTCTGTGCTGTCGCGCGACGCTTTACCGTCCGCGAAACGAGGCGTAGGGAACGCGCTGATGTTCCCGGGGGCGGCGACGCTATGTGCGCCGACCTTTGATTGCCGGGCCTCCAAAACGCTACGCCGTCATTGGCGCAAGAAGCCCTCAACTGAACTCAATCGCGCGCGCTTTCGGCGTGCGCCAACGCGCGGGCGCAAGCCGTGCGCAGGAGAGACGTATGACCATCGGTTTCGGCAGATCGATCCGGATTAGCGGCGATCCTCAGGCCGCGCTGGCGTTCGCGAAAGATATGTCCGCTCACATCAAAAAATTGCCCGGCGTCACTCGAGCTGTGGTGTGGCAAACCATGAGCGGGCCAACGGGAGCGTTGGTGTTTTTCTCTGAATGTGACGACCTCGCGTCGTTCGACCGCATCCAAACCGCGCTGGCGGAAGACAAGGCTTATTGGGGCAAGATCGCGGAAGCCCGTCAAAAGGGGCTCTTCGACATCGCCTCGGCGCAAGACATGCTGATGCGCCAGCTCTGAGCGCGTGCGGGCGAAGCGTGGGACCCTCCGCGCTTCGTCCCTGCGGTCGCGTCCCGAGGCCGCCTTGATGCGATGGCGGGGTTTCCCCTAAATCTCAGCCATGCCGTCCGACAACGTCACCCCATTTCGCCGCCCCAAGCCCGTCCGCCCGCAACAGAGCGGTCTCGGGCTAAAAACACATCGCGGCAAGGTCGTGCTGGTGCACATGCTCACCATCGCCGCGTTCGTCTGCAATCTGCTTCTCACGACGTTGCCGTGGTCGCTCGCTGGGTTGGTGGTGGCGATCGCGGCGATTGGGTTGGCCTATTCGAACCGCGGTCAAGCCATGCCCTGGGCCAACACCCATCATGAGCATGCGGTGCGCACGTTGATCATCGGCTATGCCGTGTGGCTGCTCGGCAGCGCGCTCGGCTACATCCACGGCGCCCTCGCGGTGGCGAGTATCTTTGTCTACATCGCGGTGACCATCTGGGCTTGCGTGCGCGCGGTCATTGCGTTGGTGCTCGGCATCATGCGCAAACCGGTGCCCAACCCGCATGGCTGGTTGATCTAGCTACTGGATGATCGCGCAGCCGTATTCAGCTTCATAGCGCGCCGCCGATGCGATCGCGCCAAACAGCACGCTGGCGCGCACAGTATCGCCCTCGGCTGCGATCGTGATGTTGTTGCGCGCCTCGGCAGGGAAATCGCCCATGCAGCTGTCGAGCGTGCGGCCGCTTACATGGAGGCACGAGCAGGTCTCCTTGGCCGCGTAGCCGGTGGCGACGCGTGCGTAAGCGATCTGGTCGCGCATGGCGAAGCCGACACTGGCCAGGATCAAAATGATGATCACCGGCGCGCCGATCCAAATCCAGCGTTTGCGCGACACCGCCGCCTCCCCCTATGCTCATGCCGAGCATAGCGAAGCCGAGGGGAGACGTCATGCTGCGCGGCGCATTGATCGCGGCCGTTTTGGCTTTCGCAACGTCAGCCGGCGCGCAGGCGTTGCATCCGCTGCCTCCGCAGCCTGCCGGGGTCGCCTGGCCTGGTCAGGACTGGGAGACGGCGCCATTGGCGGACGATGTCGATGGCGCCGCCTTCGACCTCGCCATTACCGAAGCGTTCGCGGGCGAACATCCGCTTATGGGCGAAACGCGCGCCGTGGTGATCGTGCAAGGCGGTCGACTTGTGTTCGAGCGCTACGGGGAGGGCTATTCGCGCGACACGCGCCTGGTGTCCTGGTCGATGGCGAAATCCTTCACCCAAGCGCTTGTCGGCGCCGCGGTAATGCAAGGGCGGGTCTCGATCGACGCGCCGATGGGCAACCCCAATTGGCGCGCCGGCGATCGCCGCGCCTCCATCACTTGGCGCCAATGGCTGCAGATGGTGGATGGGCTCGACTATTTGGAAACCGCCGAGAATATCGCCTTCGGCGGCAATGCACGCATGCTGTTCGGCGATGGTCGCATGGATACCGCGCGCTGGGCGTCACGGCTGCCGTTGATTCACGATCCGGGCACGCACTGGAATTACACCTCGGCCGGCACGTTGTTGATTTCCGACGCACTGACGCGTGCGATCGTGCCCAATCCACAAAGCCCAACCGATCGCCGCAACCGCATGCGCGGGTGGATGGAAGCGTCGCTCTTCCAGCGCATCGGCATGCGCGCCGTCGTCGAGTTCGATCCGCAGGGCCTGTTCTATGGCAGCTCGCTGATCTGGGCGACGGGGCGGGATTTCGCGCGCTTCGGCTATCTCTATCTGCGCGACGGGGAGTGGAATGGGGAGCGCGTCTTGCCGGAAGGCTGGGTCGATTTCGCCCGCACGCCAGGGCCGGCCTCGAACACGGACACCTATGGCGCGCAATGGTGGTTGACGCCGGCCAGCGGCCCTGGCCGCCCTTCGCGAGCGCTCATCACCGATAGCAGCATGAGCGACGCGTTTTCCGCCCAGGGTTATGAGGGCCAGATCATCGTTATTGTGCCGTCAAAGGATCTGGTCGTGGTGCGCCTGGGCCGGTTCGACGGCGGCGGTGAGGCCTGGGATGCGCTCGGCGATTGGGCCACGCGCCTGATCGGCGCCTTCGGCGACCGGTCCTGAGCGCTGGCGCGGCATGGGCGCCCAAAGAAACGGCAGCGGCGGCGGCGGCAAGGGCGCCGGCAGCGGCGACGGTTCTCGCTCGCCCAGGATCAGCCGAGGCTCGCGCGGCATGTTCGATGAGATGCGAGGGGCCGATGGGGGCGTGCGCGCGCCCTATGAACGGATCGCCGAATGGCTGAGATCCATCGGTGAGGACGCCCTGCGTCAGCGTCAGGCGGAGGCCGAGGCGCTGTTTCGGCGGATCGGGATTACATTCTCGGTCTATGGCGAAGGCGGCGATCCCGAACGGCTGATACCGTTTGACCTCATTCCGCGTGTGTTCGGCGCGTCCGAGTGGCGCAAGGTTTCGCGCGGCGTGAAGCAACGCGCGCGCGCGCTCAACGCCTTCCTCTATGATGTCTACCATCGCGGTGAGATCATTCGCGCAGGCATCATCCCGGAAGCGCTCGTCTACCAGAATGAGGCCTACCTACCTGAAATGGCCGGCTTCGATCCGCCTGGGCGCATCTATAGCCACATTGTCGGCGTCGATATCGTGCGCACCAACGCGACCGACTTTCAGGTTCTTGAGGACAATTGCCGCACGCCCTCGGGCGTGAGCTACATGCTTGAGAACCGCGAAATCATGATGCGGATGTTTCCGTCGCTGTTCGCGGCCTGCGCCGTCGATCCAATCGACGAATATCCGACCATGCTCAAGCGCACGCTGCAGGAAGCCGCGCCGCCTGCGTGCAAGGGTGAGCCCACAGTCGTGCTTCTCACGCCGGGGCCGCTCAACAGCGCCTACTACGAACATTCATTCCTCGCCGACCTGATGGGCGTGGAGCTTGTCGAGTCGAGCGATCTGTTCGTGGATGAAGGGCGCGTTTGGATGCGCACCACGCGCGGGCCGCAGCGTGTTGACGTGATCTACCGGCGCATCGATGACGCCTACATCGATCCGCTCTCGTTCCGGCCTGACTCGCTGCTGGGCGTTCCGGGCTTGTTCAGCGTCTATCGCGCTGGCGGCGTGACGCTGTGCTCGGCGCCCGGCGCAGGCATCGCCGACGACAAAGCGATCTACGTGTTCGTGCCGGAGATGATCAATTTCTATCTCGGCGAAAAGCCCATTCTCAAGAACGTGGATACGTGGCGCTGTGCGCTGCCGGACCAGCGTGACTACGTGCTCGAAAAGTTGGATCAGCTGGTCGTCAAAGAGGTGCACGGTTCGGGCGGCTACGGCATGCTGATCGGCCCGCACGCGAGCAAAAAGCAGATCGCAACGTTCCGCGCGAAAATTCTGGCCAATCCTGATGGCTACATCGCTCAGCCGACGTTGGAACTGTCGTCCGCGCCTGTGGTGACGGCCGATGGCATCGAGAGCCGGCACGTCGATTTCCGCCCGTTCTGCCTCGTCGGCAAGCAGGTGCGGCTGACGCCAGGCGGGCTCACGCGCGTGGCGCTCACCAAGGGCTCGCTGGTCGTCAATTCGAGCCAAGGCGGGGGCGTGAAAGACACATGGGTGCTGTCGGAATGAGCCCATGCTGAGCCGCACCGCCGAACACCTTTTCTGGATGGGCCGCTACATTGAGCGCGCCGACGCTACCGCGCGGCTGATCGAAATGGGGCGACGCATGACCATGCTGCCGGGCGCGGGCGCGGAGTGGCGCTCCGTCGCGCGCGCGTCCGGGTGCGCCGCCGATCTCGGCGAAGACCCGAGCGTCACCGATACGCGGATCATCGCGCGCCTCCTAATCGATGCAGAGAACCGCTCATCGATCCGCTGCTGCGGTGCGCTGGCGCGCGCCAATGCGCGTGCGATCCGCACCGCGATCACGTCGGACATGTGGGAAGCGCTGAACGATCACTGGCGTTGG